>CAIMEY010000097.1 GCA_903840165.1 uncultured Myxococcales bacterium
GATTATCGTGCCAATCTGGTGAACATGCGTAAGGAGTTTTTCCACGTCAGCCTTGATGACCTTGAGGCCTTTGCCCGGTCACAAAACCTGCCGATTATCCTTACAAAACTGGCTGAAGCCCGCGAACACCGGGAAACGTTGGCGATTCGGGCCAAGGCAACCGCCCCTGTCGCAGCAGTCCGGGAAGAATTCCCGCAAGCATTGAGCGCATAGCGGACGCTGGTCTACCGGTGTCGTTCTGGACCCACGCGAAGCCGCCGTCAAGGGCAAGTTGGCCCCGTTCGCAAAAAAATGGTAAGCCCATCCGCTACAAGGAGAATTCGGTGTTCTCCGAGCTGTGCCGATCGCCTCGATCAGCCGATCTTCAGTCGTGCCAGTTCTCCTGGAGCGTCGCGTCGTAGTCGGCTCTCCGCGATCGCAGGACGGCAGATGTATTTACACAGCTTCTCCAGCGAATCCCTTGCCAGCGGTGCCACCGTGGTATTGGCGTGCAGGCTAAAGCCAAGTGATTGCACACAGTTGTTGCCCTTGGGCTTGATAGCCAGTGCACCTTTGCCGAACTCCACGCGCTGCGGCTTTCCGGCATCCTTGCCGTCCGAACGATGGCCGAGCATGGCGCTGCGAAATAGCGCCGCCAGGGCCGGGTCGCGTTCGGCCAGCGTATCCGTTGGATTCTCCGTGGGATCTGGCAGGAGGCGCACTGGCGTTCGATGCGGCGCAGGACGACCTAGTAGAGGCGACAACGTGCCATGCAGACATTCGACGACTCGGTTTCCTTGCAAACACACTCCGTTGGCTTTTTGGGCGGCGGCAGTGGGCAGAACTCTTGGACCCTGGCAACGGCTGCGGCGATTCCCTGCAGCTTGAACTTCGCCACTTGGTTTCCCTCGCGGTAGAGTGGCACCTCGATTGCAACCGTGCCATTTGGATGCTGCAGCATTTGGCCTACCATTTTCATCGGCTTGTCGAAGAAGAACGACCTCCCGGCCACGGTCGTTCCGGCGGGGACCCTGACGGCTGGTTCCGTGTCAAACCTGACACGCAAAGGCGTATTGAAATCGCCGTCGGTTATCGCGTTCGCGTACAAGATCACGTCGACAGCGCCACGCGAACACCGGAAAAACAGGCTCGCCCGTTGCTTGCCTAGCGACGTGTCAAACGGATCTTCCGCGTTGAGCACAGCGACCACGGAGACCTTGTCGGTCATGGGATCTGTCTTCTTCTCGAAGACCCAAGATCCTTCGTTGTTCGCATCGTTTGCGGACGTTGCGGTCTTCGCCAGCGGTACCTGCGGTGGCGATTCCGTCTTCATTGGCGCCGGGAGAGGGCCAGCTGCGGCTGGCGCTGGCCGGGCCGACGCAGCCACTGGCGCGATCGCCGCAGCAACCGCAACTGGTGCAGTCGGCGGTGACGGTGATGGTGGCGCAGCTGCACGCGAACAGGCAGCAGCGAGCAGTACGACGACGACGAGCAAGCGCATGGCGAAGATCCTCCTTGAAATCACTACCAGAAGTTCGGGCAACCATCCCTGCACATCTTGCCGTAGCCCGCCCCAAAACCACCTGCTTTCAGTCCGCTTTTGGACCGGGCATTAGGTCCGGGCAAAAGCGCGGTGCGGTGTTTGTTAGGTTTGGCAGGCTTTTGGACCAGCCGGGCATTACTCGTCGTGATCGCCGGTATCTTCCATGCCTGCAACCAGCTGCCCGACGCTGAGCGCAAAAACGGTCGCCAGAGCTCGCAAAGTCGGCAAAGTCGCCTCTTGGCGTCCAGACTCCACGCGGCTTAGGGTAACCCGCGATAAATGTGCGGCATCTGCGAGCGCCGTCTGCGACCAACCGCGGCCTTCACGCCACGCCCGGATGCGCGCACCGACAACACGGTCCGAATCGGCGTCGATGGCCTGCATGTTCGCGCGGTAGGCAGCATCCACACGAAAACGAAAGAAATCCCATGGGATGGCATAGTCTTCACCGCTGGCGACCCGCAGCAGAACCTCGTTAATCTCCGACAGCGTGACTGCCCGCGGCACCTGACCGACGCGCTGCCGCAATTCCGCCATCGGCACCCGGCAAGTCAGACCATCGCCAAACCAAACGTCCAGGCCAGCCGCAGACAGCTTGGCCCGCGCCAGCAGTTGATGCGTCCAAGGTGCGAATACTTCAGTTGTTTGCAGATTCATGGTTGGCCTCCGTGGAGATGCGGGTTCTGGCGCGCAAAGGCGATCTTCATCTCTTCCAAGTATGGCTGGACATGTCGGCGCCACCTTGTCCACAAGCGCAATGCCTCGCGATTGTAGTGAAATTCGGGCAAGACATCGCAAGTCTTGAGATTGAAACGGATCACGCCATCCGGATCTTGGTTCATGACGGCGTGCGCATGCGGCGGTCCGTGATCGTTGGCGTACACATAGACGGTTTTTCCTTTGATAATACGGCTATAGGCGCTCGATTCAGTTCGCGGGCTCATGGTCCCTCCTTGGCATTGTATCGTTGTCGTTACACTTTGTCACGGCCCGGCGGCAGCTACCCGGCAGCTAGGTCCAGTTCCACCAATTTCCGCCGCAGCGTCGACCGTGGCATCCCGAGCATCGCCGCAACTTGGCGTTCTGCATGGCCTTGGGCGAGTAGTAGCCGTGCGGCCCTTGGGTCAAATGCGCGCCGTGGTCGACCGCAATGCTTGCCCGCTGCCTTGGCCCGGTCGACACCGGCTTGCACGCGCTCGCGGATCAAGTCGCGCTCCAGCTCTGCCACCGCCGCAACGATGGTAAACACCGCCTTGCCGATTGGTGTCGTCGTGTCGATCTGTTCGCGCAGACTGATGAATTCCACGCCGCAACTGCGAAACTCGTCCAGGGCCGCAAGTAGGTGCCGGGTCGAGCGGGCGAAGCGGTCAAATCGCCAAACCGCCACGGCGTCGAGCTTGCCTGCCCGCGCCAGGGCCATCAACTTGTCGAGTTCGGGCCGCTTTTGCACTGAACCGGAGATGCCGTTGTCGCAGAACTCGCCGACGATGGTCCAGCTGCGTTGAACGGCGACTTGGCGCAGCTCGGACAGCTGGAGTTCAGGGTCTTGGTCTTTATCCGTTGTAGATACGCGGGCATAGAGGGCTACTTGCATCGAGAACCTCGCTTGTTGCTGCCGCCGCTGACCTCGCCGATGCCGCCGTTCAAGCCCAGCCGCCAAGCCGACACCTTGCAAGCTGCCGGGTAGGTGCAGCGCCTTTTTCTCACTGCCTGCTTGTCCGGTGCAGCCCTGTTTGTTGCAGCCGACCGTGGCCCGTGCCGTAGGCGTAAGGGCCGACGGATCGGCCTTACTACACTACCGTTCCGTTCCGTTGGATTTTTGCGCGCGCAATAGCATGATTTCATTGAAATGTACCTCTGCTCCAATACGAAGTGCACCCGGTTCCAATACGAAGTGCGACGGTCTCCAATACGAAGTGCGGATTTGCTTGTATTTACAGAGTCTTGCAAAAGCGCCAATACGAAGTGCGGATTCGTTATCATTTATGACCACTTACGCGATTACTGCCCTGCAATCTGGAAGCAGCTGCGAATTTTCCGGCTTTGGATCGTATTGTGCGTTGCCGACCGCCTTCTTCGATAAAAGCTCTTTCGAGTTCATGGGATTGTGCCAGCGTGTAACGTCCCGGTGCCGGTTGAGCAAGCAGGGCGGGCGCCGTGTCGCTCTCACGGTCAATCCATGAATTTCGCAGTCTTGCAAGCGTTGATTTCGGCAGAAGGGCTTGGTCGGCCAACTCGTGCCAACGATGTTCGTCTATGGGCACGCTGCCTTCGGTCGCCAACACCGGCGCAGCATCGACGAGTTCGACCAATACCAGCCGGGCCAGTAACCAAGCAGCGCCCTGATCTTGCCGATTTGCTGCGCCCAACGGCAGTTCTCTGCGCAACTCTGGCACCAACCGGATGCCCTGCCAAGCTACTAACGATGCGTCGCCGCTTGCTTTCAGTCCGTGCCGCCGTCTTGAGGCCTCGCCCGGTGCTAGGTCCTCGCCAACCGTGATAGATAGCACGGTCGGGGCAGCGGCATTGCCCCGGTGATAATCAAAATGCCAAAGATTTCAAAAGGTTGCGCGAGTCCAGCAAACCCGTGCTCCAGCTTCGACCAAATCTTGCAACGTCGCAAAGTCCTTGCTTGTTTCGTGCAATTCATCGGCAAGGGCAGACCATCCGCCGTCAAAGTGAACCCGCAGCGCGAAGCGGCTGCCTGCGTTCACTTGGTCATGAACGCGCAGTACCAACAACCGTAGCAGCCGATGTGCTGTAACTGTTCGGAATTGGCGAAGTTGACGGCGTACCGTGTCAAGGGTGGCTGCATCCATTGCTGCAACGTCTAGTCGGGCAATTTCCCTTTGCCCGTCGCGCAGCTTGCCGTCTTCTGAAAGGACAATTCTGCCAGCCAACACTGGCGCCAAATCCATAGCGATGTTGCGCACAAGGGCTGGCGGAACATCACGCAATTGTTGCAACTGGGCTCCGACGCGTGTGCGCCAAAGGGTCCGCGCCACGTTCGTCAGGGCTCCACCGGCGCCGTCAATCCAAAGCTTGTAGAGGCCCGGTGCGTCCAGGCCGCCAGCACGGAAGCTGATGAGCCGTGCATGGCTTGAATCTCTAATCGCTTGGCCGCGTTGCGCATCCTGCCGGGCAGTCCAGTCCGCTAATGCCGCGTCCAATGCGAGCTTGCCATCTCGCTCGCGCACAGCGCCGGAATTCTCTGAACACAGGTACGGATCAAGCGCAAATAATTGCGCAATTTCTCGGCAGGCGCCACAAACGGCGGTCGACAGCAAGTGTGCTGCGTCTGGATTGCGAACGAGGTCAATGTTTTCTTTGACTAAAGCGTCTTTTGCGGCCGCGAGATAGCCGACGCCTGGCCCGCCAGCCAACCAAGATTGCATGGCCTGCCCGGCCGCTGACTCCAGCGACCGGGCAAGGTCCGCGTGCTGAACTAACAGCACAGTATTACAGCAAAATTCAGCAGTCATCGTTGTCGGTGCCCGCCGCCATTGCGCGATGGTCTGGCCGCAGGGCCTTGCTCGAAGCCGCTGTCCGTTCCGCAACGTCCAGGTTCGCCTTCGCTTTCAACATTGCTGCCTTAGCCGTGTCCGCTGCCTTAGCCGCAGCCTTGGCTGACTCGACCAATTCTGCCTTGGCCACTGGGTCGACTTCCGCGTCGGCTTTTTCCGCAGCCTCGGTTGCGAGGTCAAGTGCGCTTAGGGCTGCGCATTGTGCGTCGCAGAAGGCATCGGCCAGTTTGACCACGCGAGTCGCCTTGCTTGCGGGATTTACCTTACCTTCCGACGCGTTTTGCCCCCAGTTCCCGGCCCCTGGCTTCAGAAATCCGCCGCGCTCCAGGTCGCGGACCAAGAGCAATGGCGGTGCAATCGCGCAGTAGTTCGCCTTGACTACACGCAAAATCACGTGCGACGGGTCCAGGTACGGCTTGCCCTTGTTGTGGCCCTTTTCGTCCTTGTCCTGAATCATTACGCGGTCAAGATTCGCCTGCCAGCGCGCGCCATCGGTCAACGCCGATGAACCACGTGCGGCCCCTTGGTCCGTTTCGCCGCCGAGCGCATTCTTGTTGGTATGATGCGCGAACAGAACCGTTGGCCTTCCAGGCAGTTGCGTCAGCTCCTCGGCGTGCTCAATCCATCGCGTTGCCGCCGCGTTGTCGATCTCCGCCTCTGGCCCTAAGAACCGGCTGGCAGGGTCCAAGATGATCATGCTGAATTCGATGCCGGGCAATGCAGCCAGCCCGCCGCGCAATTCCTTGAAGAATTCTGTGGGACCGCCATCCTTATCCGTCAGGCCCGCAGCCTGTCCCCGTATCGACAAGACGTGTAAATTTGCGGCGATCAGGTCAGATTCACCCCAGGCCTGCGTGGCACCGACGGCGCCGCGAATGCGCCGGTGTAGCTCGTCATTGTCCTCCTCTCCGACAACCAGCAGAACATGCCCCGGTGTCGGCACGTCGTACGTTTCGAGCCATGGTTTGCCGCCCGCAATTGCAATCGCAAGCTGCACCAGAATCTGCGTTTTTCCGGTTCCACCTGGCGCCGCGAGCATGATAACCTTGCCGGTCGGCATGAACATCACGACGCTGCCCGTGTCCGTCTTGACGGTCAACAGTGGCCGCAGCGGAGGCGCGTCGTTGTTGGGCTCCAACCATCGGACTTCAGCAACAGATACAAAGCCTTTTGCGCGCAAGGCGGCTAATAGTAATTGCTTCGCGGCCGTTTCAGCCGCCGCATCCGCAATTGCCACCCCTTGTTCCAGAGTCTCCGGTTCAGAATCTTTGTGCGATTGCATACTTATCTCCTGTTTACGCGGCCAGTTGTGGCCGGTGTTTTCCATACTTGCGCCCGTTTTCCAGACACCTGCGCAAGCGTCCTTCCGGCAGCGAATCCAAGTTGCTGCCGTTCCACTCGACAAGCAGGCCCCATGCCTCCGTGTCGGATAGTCCTAGGTCGTGGACGAGCCAGGCCGCTCCACGAAAAGCTGTTGCACTTCGCTCGCCTACGGCTGCTTGCCCCATGCGAGCCAGATACCGGCGTCCACGTTCTGCCATGTTTCCCATAGCATAGGGGGCGCGAACCGCCTGCACTCCAGATAGAAACGGCGGTGGCATTTGTGCGATTAGTTTCGCGAAGTTCAACGCGCGGCCCGCGATTGGCCAAATCAGCTCGCGCTCTGGCGCGTCGCCAACGGTCGATGCGGCGAACCACATCCGCGACGGGTTGGCGCCAGTCGGGTCAAACCAACAGCCGCCGATGGCGCCAACGACGATGCGCGCGACGGTGTACGCCTTGGTCCACTGCGCCAAACTGGCCCCTTCGACCGGCACAGCCAACGGAAACACGATGCGCCACTTGATCATCGCAGGGCCGTTGCCCTTGCCAGCTAGTCCATGCGTTGGCGTCCGATGCGCGCAATACGCGAGGCCCAAGCTGTCGAGGACCGGCAAAAGCGCAGTCCAATCGCCGTGATCGTCGCAGTCCAGGACAAGAGCAAAAAGCGCCTGGGTCTTGCTGTCGTCGCCGTAGTTGCCGTCGTATCGCCCTGGTGACCAGAGCGGCACGCGGTTCTTGTGCGATACCCGTGCGTCCCGCGTTGCAACGAGGCCCCAGGCGAGATCATCCCATGTACCTTCGCGCGGTTGGCCAAGATGGTCGGTCAGACTTGGCCACCGCGTCCATTGCATCGGCAGTCCACCGGCTTCTATCGGCGACACAGCCGCTTGCAAGGCAGACACCGCCCAGTTGGCTAGCTCAGAAGCTGGCCAATCGACAGACGGTTTTGCCTTTGCAAGCGCCGCTTCGTGGTAAAGCTTGGCAAGCATCACACCGCCTCGCTCGATGCTGCCAACGCCGGGACTTCCCTAGGCAAAATCAGCCTTTGCAGGTAATTAGCGGCCATCGTGCCCGCCGCAATTGGGAAAGGTGTGGTACGGGCCGCAGCTCTTGCCGAACTTCTCGACGAATTCTGCCGTACACGGATGCCTGCCGCAGAAGTCGTCGTGCCCAACCCAGGGCCACACCGCGGCGCTTCCACCGTCGTTGCCGATCGGCGCCAATGCAGGCGGATTCAGACGACACAGTAGGTTCGGCCCAGGATCGCCGTCAGCGGCGAAGTCGCAGCCAGCGTAGGGACACGTGTTGCAGGTTGGGCGCTTCATACGGCCACAGCTGCGCCAACGCGAGCACGGTTGCCTAGCCAGGCGTCGACCTCTGCCGCGTGCCACCCAACGGAGTTTGCCGCAAGTTGAACGCGCCCCGGAAACTGCCCGGCAGCCTCAAGCCGCCAGATTGTCGAGTAGGAGAGCCCGGTTACTTTGCAGACGTCAGCACGTCGCAAAATCGCCGGTGGAAGTGTTGTCGTTTTCATCGGTGTGCCTCGGCGTCGCTTACAAGCGCGACCGGTGGCACATTAGGCGGAGCGACAAGCCCGCGGACCGATATCGGAAATTCTCAGTTTATTTCGGATCGGAAAACCAAGAATCATCGAGGATTGCATCGACTCCGGCACTAAGCAACTTGCGAACAGTGTCGTCCCCTAGGCCGAATTTGTTGGGCAGGGTTTCGTCCCGTTTGCGGTCGCGACGAAACTGTCTTGCCAGTGCGTCCGCGTCCTTGGCGACATCGGCAATAATTGTCTTGAGATCTAGCTTGCGCGCGACAGATCTGGTTTGCCGTTCTTCCCGAATCTTCAACAGAAGTGCGCCAATCGTCCGCACCAAAGATCGTTCGTGGGTCAGCGACAGGCCTTTGTCCGCGGGTGGCGCACGTTCGCCGAACACCTGACCTGGCGCGCGTTTGGCACCTTTTCCATCGGTAGCGAGTGCAGAAAGTGCCGTCAGCACCGTCTCGTGCCAACCGGCAAGCTTGTTGAAAGCTTCCCTCGATTTTGCAAGCCCGTTGGCCTCTCCTGCGCGCAAACTCGCTTCGTGCATTGGCCGCAGGAACGCTTCAATAACCTTGTCGAAAACCAGCAAGTCGGATTCCAAAATCCCTACGTCCTGCAACCGGATCGTCTGCGGGCCGTCGGTCAGCCAGCCAGTTGTCGGTTCGGCGCCACGCCGCCGCATAATACGCACGTCGGTACATCCATTTCGTGTAATTTCAAACACGTTCTTTCGACTTAGAAACGCGACGCCATGGAAAGGTGCTGCCCCAGTTGCGCCGACAAATCGATCCTCTTCGAGTCCGACCTCGGCCTCTTCCTCCTGCCAAGTTGTCCAAATAATGCTCCATTTGGGCACGCTCAACACAACGATTGGCAAAGCCGAATAGGACCGCAGGGCATGCAATAGCGATTCGCGCGACATGAACAGGCGACTTGCGGCCGCGTCGATGTTCACAATAACTGAGCTAGATTTCAGCATTTCCCCTCCAACCCCGCCACCTTCGCACCCCACTTCTCCAAAACCACCCGCATTTCAGCCGCATAGCCATGCCGCACATACTTGGCCGTTTCCCCGCGCAGCTTGTGGTTCAGAATCTTCTGCAAAACCGTCCAATCCGCGCCGAGTTCCGCTATTCCTGTGGCGGCTGTGCGCCGCAAATCGTGCGGGTGGAACGGTTCAACGTCGAAAATCTTCAAATTATTAGCGACCGACCCAGCGATCGAGTTGGTGTTGATCGGTTTTCCTCTGGAATCCCGCGGAGACGGAAAGCAAAAGCCAGCGCCTTTGTCCAGCGCCTTCGCCTCGCGCAACACCTGCAGTGCCTGCGGCGACATTGGCAGCACATGCACCATCGCGTTTTTCGTGCGCTCGCCCGGCAGTCGCCAGATTGCGGCATCAAAATCGATCTCTGACCACCGCGCCCCAGCGGCTTCACCGGGGCGGCACGCGGTCAGTACCTGAAATCGCAAAGATAATCGCGTCGCAAGCGCCAACTGCGTCGTATCGAGTCGGGACAAAAAGCGCCCAAGTTCCTCGTCGCTCAGGCAGCGCTCGCGCGGCGTTTCCTTTACCGGCGCGCGCAACCCAACTACGGGATTTTTTTCGACCATTTCGCGCTCAACTGCCCAATTATACATTCGGGAGATGACCGAATGCGTCCGATTCGCCTGAATCAACGCGCCGCGCAACTGAATTTTGTCCATCAAAATTGCCACATCGCCTCGCGAAATGTCATTCGCCTTGCGCGTACCCCAGTGTGGCAGCACGTTGCGGGCTAGCAGCGCGCGATCGCGATCACCGGATTTCTTTTGACTTGCATACAGTTCGAGATATTTGTCGGCTAGCGCTTGCACCGTCGGCGCGATGCGATCGTCGTGCCGCGCCTGCACGACTTTAGACGCCGGATCGAGGCCATGCGCATGATCGAGCGTTGCTTTTGCCGCTGCGGCGTGAGCGTCGGCAACCGACATCTGCGGGTAGCTGCCCAGCGTCAGCATGCGCGCCGTTCCGTCGTGCCGATACATATAAATCCATGACTTTGCGCCGGATGGAAAGATCCGCATGCCGACATTGCCCTGACCATGCGCTGCGGCTTCCCAAACGACGCGCCGTTTGGTTGTGGGCTTCAGCGATGCGATTCCGCGATCCGTGAATTTTCCGTTGGTTGCCATGCGACCTCCGGCGGTTCTGGGCTAGCGTTAGGCTAGCGTTTGACCCCCTGCAGCGCATGATACGGAGTGAACCGGCCTGACACAAGTCTAATCGCTTGTTGAGGACATTTAGAAATAAATTTCAGAGTTTGTGCGGAAAATCTGGCACGCTCTGAAACCGCTTGAAACACGCGGGAACAGCGAAAATGGTGCCCCGTAGGAGAATAGTTGACGTTGCGCTGAGCGTTGGACAGTGTCGAGTAACTGCTGCATTGGCCAGGCAAATTGCTCACGCAGGCGCTGTTGACACAACTGCTGCCGCCGCCGCACTTGATGCCGCAGCCGCCGCAGTTGTTGGCGTCGTTGGTCTTGTTGATCTCGCAGCCGTCGCCATAGGTGCCATTGCAATCGACAAACCCCGCTGTGCAAGCCGCAATGGCGCAAACACTATTGCTGCAAGCATTGCTGGCATTGCTGACCGCCGCACAAGCGCTACCGCAAGCGTTGCAGTTGTTGACGTCGGTCTTGGTGTTGATTTCGCAGCCGTTGGCCCAGTTGCCGTCGCAATTGCCATAACCCCCTGCACATCCACACGAATAGCTGCCGGGCGTATTGGTGCAAACCGTGTTACTGCCGCATAGGTTCGGGTTGGCCGCGCACTCATCAACATCGAAGCACTGGAAACCATTGCCGGAATAGCCAGCGTTGCACACGCAGGCGACGCTGGAGGCGCCTGGCTTGCACTGAGCGTTGGCAGAACAGCCTGATTGTCCGACGCATTTCCCAGCGCTGCAGACGTCCGGGCCACTGCAGCCGTTGCCGTCATCGCAGGGGGCGGTGTTGTTCTTGAACTGACAGCCGGCGACCGCGTCGCAACTATCGTCCGTGCAAACGTTTCCGTCGTTGCAGGGTGTGATTTTGCCTGGCACGCAACTGCCGCTGGCGCAGGTGTCGCCGCTGGTGCAGACGCTGCCGTCATTGCAGGGCGCTATGTTGTTCTTGTGGGCACAACCGCTTGAAGGCACACAGGAATCATCGGTGCATGGGTTGCCGTCGTCGCAGTTCAGCGCGCCACTGGGTGTGCAAACGCCGCCTTGACAGACGTCCCCCGTGCTGCAGATGTTGCCGTCGCTGCAGGCAATGCCGTTGTTGGAATGTTGGCAACCCTTGATGGCGTCACAGCTATCGTTGGTGCAGGGATTGCCGTCGTCACAGCCCAGCGGAGTCCCGGCCCCGCATGCGCCACCGGCACATTGGTCGGTGGTGGTGCAGACGTTGCCGTCGCTGCAAACAAGGCTGTTATTGATGTGATTACAAGCTGTTTGCGCATTGCAGACGTCGTCTGTGCAGGCATTGCCGTCGTCGCAACTCAGCGCCCCGCCCGGCACGCATTGGCCGCCTTGGCAGGTGTCCTTGACGGTGCAGGCATTGTTGTCCGAGCAGCCCGCGGAATTCGCTGTATGGACGCAGCCTTTGCTGGCGTCGCAACTGTCATCGGTGCAAGGATTGCCGTCGTCGCAGCCTAAGGCGCTGCCCTGCTGACATTGGCCGCCGCTGCACGTGTCGCCGACGGTGCAGACCGAGCCGTCTGAACAAGGCGCCGTGTTGTTCGTCTCCTTGCAAGCGCCTGAACTTGGGTCGCAATTTTCGGTTGTACACGGATTACCGTCGTCGCAGACACTGGGTCCAATGGGCACGCACGCGCCCCCCTTGCAGGTATCGCCGACCGTGCAGTTGTTGTTGTCATTGCAAACTGCTGTATTAACGGCATGTTGACAGCCCTTGACACCGTCGCAACTGTCGTCCGTGCACGGATTGCCATCATCGCAACTGATTGGATTTCCTGACTTACAGGCGCCGGCTGTGCAGGTGTCGCCGCTGGTGCAGATGTTCTGGTCATCGCAGGGCAAGGTGTTGGCTGCCTCTTGGCACCCTGTCTTGGCGTCACAACTATCTGTCGTACAAGGATTTTTGTCGTCACAGACGCTGGCAATGCCTGGGCTGCACGCACCGCCCTCGCAGATGTCATTGTTGGTGCAGGCGTTGCCGTCCGAGCATGCGGCCGAATTGTTTGTAAACACGCAGCCTTTGCCCGGATCGCAACTGTCGTCGGTGCATGGATTGCCATCGTTGCAGGCAATCGCCTTGCCAGCTAGGCACTTGCCCGCAAAGCAGCCGTCCCCGAGCGTGCACAGGTTGACGTCATCGCACGGCAAAAGGTTCGCCGTGTGCTGGCAACCACCTGTAGGATCACAGGTATCGTCGGTGCAAAGGTTGTCATCGGCACAGTTCTTGACCTTGCCGGGCTGGCACTTGCCGCCGCTGCATTGGTCACCATCGGTGCAAACGCTGCCATCGGAGCAGGCGTCCGAATTGCTAATGCCGATGCAGCCTTTCCCGCCATCGCACAGGTCTGTGGTGCAGGGATTGCCATCGTCGCAGGTCTTGGCGTTGCCGCCGCTGCAGGCGCCATCCTTGCAAGCCTCACCTTCGGTGCACGCGTTATTATCGTTGCATGGCAATGCGTTGGGCGTCGATACGCAGCCCTTCTTGGCGTCGCAGATGTCGCTGGTGCAGGGGTTGGCGTCGTCGCAGACCTTGGCGAGGCCCGGCTGGCAGGAGCCCGCTTGGCACAAGTCTCCATCTGTGCAGACGTTATTGTCGTTACAGACCGCGGTGTTGGCGCTGGCTACGCAGCCGGTCTTGGTGTCGCAGCTATCGTCAGTGCAGGGATTGCCGTCATTGCACGCGATTTTGATTTGTCCTTGGCAAACGCCGCCTTTGCAAGTGTCGTCGCTGGTACAGGCGTCGCCATCGTTGCACGCCACGTCATTGGGCGAGGCCTTGCAGCCGAGCTTGGCATCACAACTATCTGTTGTGCAAGGATTTTGATCATCGCAGACACTGGCCACGCCGGGCAAGCACAGACTACCTTGGCAACTGTCGCCTTGGGTGCAAACGCTGCCATCGTCACAAGAACTGCCATCGGCGGGCGCGCTAACACACCCTTTGCTCGCATCGCAACTATCTGTAGTGCAAGGGTTTTTATCGTCACACACTACGGCAGTGCCCACGCATTTGCCGTTGTTGCAGGCATCGCCTTGGGTGCACTGGCTGCCATCGTCACAATCCCCTGTGGCGGGCGGGTGTTGGCACTTGCCGGACAGGCAATTGTCGTACGTGCACGTCTGGCCATCATCGCACACGCCGGGGTCGCTTTCGTCGGTCTGGCCGTCGCAGTCGTCATCGAGCAAATTGCATTGCTCTACCTTGGCTTCTGGCGCATCGCAGGCGCCCAGGCCTTGAGCCGAACAGGCCCTCTTGCCGGAGCAACTGCCGGCCGCGGCGGTCGTGTTGCACACAGTGGAAAGACCAAATACTTTTGAGCGGTTATCGCAGGTGCACACCAAGTCTTGCTTGACGCACTGACTCGACTTCACGCCACCAAGGCTGACCTTGTCCTGACAGGCGTACCCGGCCGGACAATCGCCGCTGGCGCAGGAAATGCCACAGAAATTGCCCAGTAGCGAGCCTGAGCCGTCCTTGTAGGCCACGCAGCGACTGTCGGCCCCGCCCAAGACATTGTTGCAATCGCTATCCGCGCCGCAGGGTTCGCACAGGCGCGGGTAGGCGGGCGTGCAGACGTTGACTACGTCGCCTCCCTGGGACGCCAAGGCGCTGCATTTGGTACCCGTAGGACAACCTGAGCCACACAGGGCCGCGCACTGTTTGCCAGCGTCAAATTCGACGCAAAAACCGTTGTCGCAATCGGTATTTGTCGTACATGCACAGCCGGCTTCTGAGCAGGCTGCGTCACCGCTGCTACCGTCGGCGGTTGGGCCGGCCTCAGTTGCGACGTCACTGCTCGCATCCGCGGCTGCAAGATCCGCAGTTGCCCCGATGTCGTCCGCGATTTCTACTGTTAGATCAAGGCTCTGCAGATCTCCCAGGCCGAGATCATCGGTGCCGACGTCGCTGCCCGCCGCATCGGTGCCCCCTTGGCTAGCCGCCGGTCCTGCGCACGCTGCCGCAGCCAAGCCAAGAGCAATAATCGTTACTATTGCCAAGGACTTCGACGCAGTATTTGCAGCCAAACAACCCATATTCGCCAACCTCGGTGCGCACCAATGCGTGCTCTGGTTGTACGGCTTTGCGCCAAGGCCGTCAAACGCACCTGCCGGGTCAAGGGCCTTTGGACTCGCCGGTAGTTCTTTGTCTTCATTGCACTTTTTGCCAAAGTCCGTCGCGGTTCAACGATTCTGCAAAGTGGCGCGCACGTCCCCTGGGCACAATTGCGCGGCTCCAGGAATTCCGCCATACTTTGGACCATGCTGGGTCGTTTGCCTCTCCTCATCGCTTGCTTGCTGCTGCCGGTACTGGCCTGGTCCCAGCCGGTGGGCATCCCATTACCCGTTGCAGATACAGGCATTTTCCCAGATCTGAACGCCAAAGTGCGCTTGCACCGGCCGCCCTGGCTGCCCAACCTGCAGGTGCGGGTCGACCCCAAAGGTCAAGCGTGGTGGACTGCCCAAGGCGTGCCCCTGCTGCCGGCCCAGGGGGAGAACGGCCAGGCGCGGCTGACTCCGGCGATGGACCGCGACGGCGACGGCATCGGTGACCAAGCGGACTTGCTGGCAGGCGCGCATAAGGTTGCGCTCGACAATGCGCCTTATGGCAGTCCGTACAGGCAGTTATCCTACCCTGGTGGCGATGTGCCGCGGGAGGAAGGGGTTTGCACGGACGTGGTGATTCGCGCCCTACGCAATGCCGGGTACGATCTGCAACAGCTTGTTCATGAAGATATTTTGGCGGCCCCTAAGGCGTATCCCATGGTCCATGGGGCCAATGCCAGCATCGACCATCGCCGCGTCAAGACGCTGCTGCCCTACTTTGAACGCCACTGGCAGAGTCGGCCCAATGAAGTCCGCAATTCTAAATCCGATTGGTGGCCGGGTGACGTGGTCCTGATGGATACGCTACCCAAGCCGGGCCCGGACCACATTGGCATCGTTTCAGACCGGCTCGGGCCGTCTGGATTGCCTTTGATTATCAATAGTTGGACCGATGGCTATCGGACAACGGAGATGGACCTGCTGCCCAACATCCCCGTAACGCACCGATTTCGCTTGCCGAGCGCCCAAGAAGACGGGACGGTGCGGGCCGCGCTGTCACTGGTCGGGACTGAAGTCCCCGCGAAAACGGCACAAGTTATCCTAGTTACAGTGCCCACTATCGATGCGGACCAGGGCTGGCTGAGTCGCTGGCAACGCACACCGCGGGGCTGGCAACCGGTAGAGGCGGCGATCGCGGTCCATGTCGGGCGGTCGGGCCTGGCCTGGGGTCTAGGCCTGCATCGCAACCCTAAGAATGTACAAATGAAACGTGAAGGCGATGGCCGCAGTCCGCTGGGGCTCTTTCGCCTCGAGACGGCATTTGGCACAGGGGTCAGGCCGGCGGGCGTGCAGTGGCCGTGGCGACAGGCGGACGCTCAAGCGCGGTGGGTCGACGACCCAAAGTCGCGGCTGTACAATACGTGGCAGCAAAGTGGTGAGAATCCTTCCCTTTACAAGTCAGCTGAAGTTCTGGCGCGCAGCGATGGCTTGTACGACCTCGCCCTGGTCATCGCCCATAACGCACAGAGCCAACCAGGCGCAGGTTCAGCGATTTTCATGCACATCGACAGTGGCCAAGGCACAGCTGGCTGCACGACGCTGCCGCGGCAGGAACTCTTGAGGCTGCTGCAATGGCTGGACCCGAGCAAGGCGCCACTGCTGCTGCAGGTCGTTATGCCTTGAAAATAGCAGCCTTTCTCGCGCAGGACCGAGCAAGTTCAAGGACTATCCCAAAACGGCGTGACTTTGCCTTTGTGATCGACCGTATCCGCATGATACCCTTGGCCTTTGGCGGTAATATGCAGCAGAGCCCCCTTGCTGTCATCGACGCCGCTGGACATTCCGGCATCGACTAGAAAGAGAATGCCATTTTGCTGATAGATCTTGCCGGCTTTTCGCTTGGTCCCATCGGCGAATGTCACGTCCCCTGGCTGATGCCCCTGCACGACATAGGCCGCGCCAAGCGCCTGAACATAAGCCTGAAGTACCGTCTGAGGGTCTTTGCCGGGCAGTTCAAACCATAGGGGCGGATTCAAGCGCGACTCCAGCATCGAATCGTCGGCGGCGAAAAATGTGTGGGCAAAACCGCCTGCGTTGGCGGATTGTTCAATTGCGTATTGGAGTTGAGGCAGCGTCAGGCCTGCCGTATTGCCCGCATGACAGGCAAACCAGGGCCCTACCTTGGCCGCCAGCGGACAGTTGCGCAGCCAATCCCCAGGAGCCAGCAGCCCTTGGGCAACGTCACCGGGCGGCAGCGCACTCGCGGTCAATTCATCCGCAAATTCAGCCACTTTAACGGCCATCGGGTCAGCCAGAAACTCCGCTTCGTGGTTGCCCAGGGTGACGACCACCTCGCCGCCCTGCGCCAGGGCCCCGGCCTGCATTTGCTGCAAACGCTTGATGACTCCTAGTGAATTGCTACCCTTGTCGATCAGATCCCCCGTGCACACCAGCACCGCCGCCCCAGCTGTCCAAACGGCGGCCCCCTGCCCCGCGGGATTGATCAGACCGGCCGCCGTCAGAAGCGTATCGAGACGCTGGGCATCCCCATGCACATCCCCCAGAAACCAAAGATCTTTAGCCATAGAGCGAACGGCGATGGCCGGATGCGCTGTCCAATCGCGAAAGGCCGAAGAGGCTGCAACATCGGCAGCAGAGTCCGGCGTATCTTCTGTAATTTCGTTTGATTGATTGACATCCGCACCAAAACTGTCGGCGATTGCAACATCGGTCGAAGTGCCAAGGGCATCAGCTCCAAGGTCCGCGGAGGCGACGTCGGCGGCGTTCAGGTCCGCTAAAGGCAGGTCGGCCCAGGCACTGACCCCGGGCGAAGGGACCGGCGAGGCGCAAGCGACCGCGCATAAGGCTATAAGAGCCAAGAATTTTGCGGCGGCGGTGGCGTTCATTCCTGTGTCTTGCACCGCAACACCGGGCGGCTCCAGCAGTCTAAACGGCAAGGTCGCGCACGTCGACCCCACTGCGCTCGGACCATGATGCAGCAGCCGCGGCCGCGGCAGCCAAGGACGCCCGGGGAGCCGTTAATTGTCACGAATTCCTGGCCGTTTGGCGTCGGCGCAGGGAGACCCAAACTCGTGCGAACGCCTGCCACGCCCAGTAGAGACTGGGCCCCAAAGCAACCAATTCCAGTGTGCAAATCACTGTAATTACGACTTTTTTCTTTGCTCAGGGGCCTTGGGCAGCACGGCTACCTACGCCATATATCGCCGAATTTGAGCCTGCGGTGCCAGAGGTTTGCCAAGCGCCGCGCCCAGATCGTCGCAGGTGCGCCGTCAAGATGGCGTCAAGGCGCCCCGGGAGGCCGGCGAGAACGCATCAAGATGGCCAAAGTCGGCACTGGCCTCGCCGTCTGCGGTTTTGACACAATCTTGATATGCGCCCAAAGTGTTCGGGCCCGTCGCGCTTTGCCTCGGGTTGTCGAGCTTGTCATGCCCCGCCGCCTGCGCGCGTTTCTTTTTGGTCCCGCCCGGGACATCAAAGCGCCTGATACCTTTCACAATCTTTCGCTCATTGCCCTGCTGGCCTGGGTTGGCCTCGGTGCCGATGGGTTGTCTTCCTCCGCCTATGGTCCGGATGAGTCCTTTCGCGCACTTGGAGAACACACCGGCCTCGCAGCGCTACTGGCCGTCGCGACCGCCCTCACCGTCTTCATCATCAGCTACGGCTACACGCGAATTATCGAACAATTCCCTTCGGGCGGCGGCGGTTACGTCGTGGCCAGCAAGCTGCTTGGCGCCCGGGCCGGCGTCGTCTCAGGCTCGGCCCTGCTGGTGGATTACGTATTGACCATCACGATTTCCATTGCCAGCGGCGCGGACGCCCTCTTTAGCTTCTTGCCCGAGGGCTGGAATGCTTGGAAATTACCCCTGATTATTGCCGGATTGACCGTCTTGACGGTCATGAACCTGCGCGGCGTCAAGGAATCCGTGCAGGCCATGGTGCCGATTTTCGCTGTGTTCTTGCTGACCCACGCCATCGTCCTGCTCGTGGCGATTGGCGGGCATATCGGCGATGTCGGGGCTGTGAGCGCGCAAGTCCATAGCAATATTGCGCATACCACAGGTACCCTTGGACTTTGGGCGACGTTTCAGGTCTTCATCCGCGCCTACTCCATGGGCGGCGGCACCTATACGGGCATTGAAGCCGTGTCCAACGGCGTGGCGATGATGCGCGAACCCAAGGTGCGCACAGCGAAAAGGACGATGGTGCTGATGGCAGTTTCCCTGGCGGTGACGGCCGGTGGCATCCTGCTGGCGTACCTGCTGGTCGGTGCACGTCCTACGGCCAACAAGACGATGAATGCTGTGTTGTTAGAGCGTGTTGCGAGCCAATGGCACCTGGGCAGCTTCCCCATCGGCACCGGCTTTGTCGTCATCACGCTGGTGAGCGAGGCCGCACTGCTCTTTGTGGCCGCTCAGGCGGGCTTCCTGGACGGCCCACGCGTGATGGCCAACATGGCCGTAGACTCTTGGTTTCCCCATCGTTTCGCGGCATTGTCCAACCGCCTATCGATGCGCAATGGCGTGATGCTCATGGCCGGCGCGTCGTGTGCGGCGCTCATCTATACACAGGGCGACGTGTCTAAACTGGTCGTCATGTATTCCATCAATGTTTTCCTAACGTTTTCCCTCTCCAATCTGGCGATGGTGCGGTTCTGGGCCAAGCACCGGGCCGAGCACCGCGACTGGTGGAAACACTTACCGGCCCACCTGCTGGCCCTTGGGTTGTGCCTGACAATCTTGGTGATTACGACGGTGGAGAAGTTCACAGAAGGCGGGTGGGTCACGCTGCTGGTGACCGCTGCCCTGGTGATGCTCTGCTTTGGCATCCGCAGGCATTATCGCAATGTTTCTAATGCTTTGGTGCGCCTTGACGCTGACCTACCCTCGCCGGAACTGGTGGAAGCTGCGGAGCCCGAATCGATGGCGGCAGAAGTCGAGGCCTTTGCCGAACGGGCGGACCACATCGCGGAGCATCATACGGCGCTGGAACCCGATCCTGCATTTCCCGTGGCAATTCTGCTGGTTGGAAGCTATAGCGGCCTAGGCCGGCACGCGGTCACCACGCTATTGCGCATGTTTCCCGGGCACTTTCGCGGCATTGTCTTTGTCAGTATCGCGGTGCTCGACTCCGAAAGCTTCAAGGGCCAGGGCGAACTCGTCGCCTTGGAACGGCGAACGGGCGAGAACCTCGTGAAATACGAGCATTTTGCCCACACCCTTCGCCTTCCCGCGACCAGCCTGTTTGCAGTTGGGACCGAAGTGCCGAACGAGGCCGAGCGCGTCGCCCTAGAACTGGTGCAGCGCTACCCGCAAGCACTGTTTGTTGCAGGACAATTGGTCTTCGAGGAGGACACCGTCTGGAATCGGGTCCTGCACAACGAAACCGCCTTCATCGTCCAGCAGCGGCTGCAACGCCTTGGATTGCCGATGATTGTGCTACCCGTCCTGCTGGATATGGGCCAGGGCACGGTGGTGCGCCCTCAGCACCCGGCGCTTCCGGCTTAGAAGCCACGTCCAGGGTCACTTGGGAGGCATTTCCAACGTATTTACAATATGTTTTAGGGCAATCTCCTATCCCTGACGCGTCGGCCACAGGCGCTCGACGACTTTCTTGACCTCGAGTTCCCACATCCAACCGTAATTTCCTGTATTCACACGCCAATTCGCAATGGGGGAATACAGGTTATCGACCAGCCACGGCAAAGGCCCGCCGATGCCATGCCGCTGCAACTTGCCGCGGCGCAAGAAGATGCTGCAGAAGAACAGTGCATCAAGACGGCGACGCTGCCGGTCGTCCAGCCAAGGCACCTTGGCCTTTGTCGCCTCGTAGTCGCCCCATTGTCGCCAATTCTCAGGGGGTTCAAAGCCCATGGCCACGGCGACATCAAACAGGGCACTGCCCGGCAATGGCAAGAGCGGCGCGATGTGCTTGACGTCAGCCTGCGGATTTTCATCCATCAATTGACGCGCTATATCAATGGTTTGCTTGATCTCTGCATCCGTTTCACCGGGAAAGCCGACCACCAGGCCATAGGTCACGGCCAGCGGTAAGCGGGCCAGACGCCGGTTGACCGCCAAGGCTTCTTCCACCGAATTCGGTTTGCGAATCGCAGTCAACGTCGAGTCGGCCCCCGATTCGATCCCGGACCCCAACTCCACGCAACCGCTGGCAGCAATGAGCGCTAAGTCTGCATCGGTGAGGCGATTTGCATCCAAGATGGTCAAGCCGTGCGCCATCCACTGCACGCCCAGCGGCGCTAGGCCCGCGGCAATGGCCAGAGCACGCCGGCGATCGGCGAAGAAATTGTCGTCTAAAAACTGGATATTTCGCACGCCCCAGCGGGCAATCGCCGCCTGCACATCGGCAATTACCCGGTCCGCCGGCACGGGACGCCAGCGGCGATGGTGCAAACCCGGGCTGTAGCAAAACGTGCAGTCGCATGGACAGCCAAAGCTGCTGACCATCGGCAGCCAGCCGCCACCGCGATATTGGCGCAGGTAGAAAGGCATATCCACGAGATCATAAGGCAACTCAGCGAGGTCGCTGCGTTGCACAGGCGCTCGCTCCCGCGTCCGCAGGATAGCGCCATCCTGGCCGCGAATGCTTAGGCCCGCGACGGTGTCGAGCGGCTGATCCAGCTCAATTGCCTGGACAATCTCACGCAGAACGCCATCGCCCTGGCCGTGAACGACCGCCGTCACGCGCGCATCCCTGAGCGCGACCGCCGCCAGCAGACTGGCCGCCACGCCGCCCCAGATGATTGGGACACCCGGCCAGATCCGCCAGACTTCATCAGCCATTTCAAGGCTATCAGCGATCGATGGTCCGACAATTGAAGTCAGTCCGACCAGCACCGGACGTCGCACCAACGCCGCGTGCAACACCGCGGGCCATCGACGCCCGTGGCAGCGATGGTCCAGCAGCGTCACGTCACAATCGGGGCGCAGGCCACGAGCGACATGCAGCAGCCCCAAAGGCGGCATAATCCCTTCGATCTTCTCCCAATCGCCAAAGCGGGGTTGGAGCAGGAGCACGTAGGGGCGCTGGGCGGGATCTTGAGGCACTGCAGGTGCTTAGACCTTGGCCCGCGACGCTTTCTCAGCCTCATTGGCCGCAGCGACAGCAGGACGAGCCCCGACCCGCTCCACAAAGGCTGCCAAATTCGGCCATTGCGCCACGTCGACTCCCGTCATGCGTCCCCAACGCAGCACCGTATACAGGTACCCATCGGCAATCGTAAAGGTTTCTCCGGTGAGGTAGGGCTTGGCCGCCAGTTGCTGACTCACCCAGGTTAGGCGCACGCCCAGTTGCGCGCGCGCGGCATCCTTGATCTCGCTCGGCGTCGTGGGGCGAAACAACGGTCCGAATGTCTTGTGGATTTCAGTGCTGATGAAGTTCAGCCACTCCTGCAGACGGTAACGGTCCGTGGTGCCATTGGCCGGAGCCAGACCGGTCTGTGGGGCAAGATCGGCAATATATTGCACAATCGCCGGCCCTTCGGTCAGGAGTTGGCCATCATCGAGTTCAAGGGCAGGCACATACCCCTTGGTGTTGATTTCCAAGAAGTTCCGACCATCACTGGTGGTCTTGGTGGCAAAGTCGACGCGCACCAACTCATGGGCTAACCCTGCTTCCCGCAAGGCGATGTGTGGGGAAAGGGAGCACGCACCGGGGGCAAAGAACAGTTTCACGGCAAGACTCCTGGATGAGGCCCGCAACTGCGCGGGACGGAAGGATAAATGAAGCCGCGCAATCCCTGTTGTCGCGGAAGTCGACCGGCTACGGGGCCTGCAACGACCGATCCAGCCCGAGGCGGTCAACGTAGCGCAAACGCCGCGCAATTGGCCAGAGCTGACGCTGCCTAGGCCGTCGCTATCTCCGCGCTCAAGCCGGGGCCCCAAACACGCACAGTTGCGCGCAAACCCGCTGATTTTGCAGTTGACAGGCGCCTACAGCGGACCTACGTTGTATGGGCGGCGGTGAAACGGGCGGGCACTGTGGCTCATGACGTCGAAGCGCACAATCAACTGCGCTAAGATCCTGTTCCCGCAGGGAATCTTGACGACGGTCCTTGGGCCCGGAGCGGCGACAACGTGAAATTCATCGACGCGATCGGATCCAGAGCCCTGGCCTTCCTACGTTACTTATGGTTTATGCTGGCCTTTTTCTACCTATCATGCAAAATGCTGTGGGTGGGCAGGCACTTGGGACAGCGCGACCTCGCTAGTCAAGTGCTGATTCAGGTCTACTTTACAGCGGTGCAAGCCATTGGCCCCGTCGTCGTACTGGCGCTGGCCGTGGGCTCTTTCGCAATTGTTGAAGGCGTGGGCGGTCTTGGCGCGTTGTCGGATGCAGACAGTCTTGGGCGCATGGTGACCATCGTCGTGCTGCGCGAGGTGGCGCCTCTGCTGACGGGCGTGGTGGTCATCGTCCGCTCGGTAACCGCGATTGCTGCGGAATTGGGGCAAATGCGCGTCAATCGGGAAGTGGAAGCGCTTGAACTGATGGGCATTCCGCCAATTCGCCAATTGGTGACGCCGCGCATCATCGGCGGTCTGCTGTCCCTCTTTGGACTTTCTGTGTTGTTTTGCGCCGTTGCCCTTCTCGGCGGCTTTGCGTTGGCGCAGTTCCTGGTCAAGGTGCCGGCCAACGTCTTCTTCGGCGCGGTGCTTGCTGCGACAGAGCCAGTTGATTTGCTTGCGTTTACGCTCAAGGTTGGCCTAGGGGGCATCGGCATCGTGCTCATCGGCTGCTACCATGGGCTCGACGTGCAAGAATCGCCCAATGAAGTGCCCATGGCCGTTTCCAAGGCGGCGCTCAATGCGTTGATCTTCCTGGTAGGTTTGCACGGCACCATCTCGGTGGTGACGCTGGTGCCCCACGGAACCGCGGGCCTTCTGCTGGGAGGCTTGCTGTGACGGCCGAGCCCATCCTTGATCTGCCCCAAGGTCTTAGTATTGAAGTACAAAATCGGCGAGCGACCCTACCGCCGTTGCAGTTGGTTGCGGGTCAACGATTACTGCTGACGCCAGAAGTCGGCTTGGCAGAAACGCAATTGGCCGTGGCCCTCGCGCGGGCGTTTGGCTCCCTTGGGGGAGCGGCGGAAGGGACAGTGCAATTGCTGGGACAGCCAGTTTCCTCTTTGAATTACATCGAGTTGCTTCGCCTTCGCGCCCGGTTAGGCTATGTTCAGGGCAGGGGCGGCTTGCTTGCCAATCGAACAGTGCGCGATAACCTCCTGTTACCTTTGTCGATTCATGCACAACTGCTAGCTGTCGAGGAGCATGCCCGGGTGGACGCACAGCTGGATGCCTTTGACATCAGAGCATTGGCGGATCTGCGCCCCCACCAGTTGGACCGAGAACAACAATTCGCCGTTTGCGCCGCCCGCGCTGCCATTCTAAGGCCACAGTGGTATGTTCTTGAAACTACCGGCGACTTTTCGGGCACCCTGGAGACGACGCCGGCTTGGCGCGCCCTGCTGCAGATTTGGCAGGAGGGTGCGAGCGCCGCCGTTCTCTGCCTGAGTCGCGCCAACCCATTGTTCGAGCAGTGGATGATCGGCCAAGGCGCAACGGTCCAGCGATGGCAAACGACATCGACACAGCGCCCACAACAGGCTAACTCATGAAGATCTTTCTTTCTTCCCGCGAGCGCACCGCTGGAATCTTTATCGTGGTCACGGCCTTGCTGGTCGCGGGCTACTTCGTCGGGGCCGGCGTGCGCAACCGCTGGCTAACGCCCAAAGTCGTCTTTCACACCAAGGTCGATCGCGGCGACGGCCTGCGTTCAGGTTCGCCAATCCTGCTTGCCGGCTTTGAAATTGGCGAAGTTGGCGACTTGCACATTCGCGACGATGAGGACATCGACGTCGACCTCATCATCCTCGCGGAGCACGCCAACCGTGTACACGTCGGCAGTCAGGCTGTTGTCAAGCGCCTGCTCGGCATTGGCGAGAAGCGCATCCAACTGCTTACACCTCCAGGGCAAACGGCGGTGCTCAAGCCCGGCTCAAGCCTACCCTCGCACGAACCAGTTGATATCATGGAGATCGTCAGCGACCTCGACCTGACTGTGCTGGTCAAGACCTCGGGCCGTGCCCTGAGAGTCGTCGAGAAACTGCTCAATACATTGGAGGAAAAGGACCGGTTTGAACGGATGGTCGCTTCTCTGGACAAGATTGGACCGACACTGGAGAGGGTCGATCGGCTCATCGACGATCTCCATCAACCGATTGTTTCCATTGTACAAGATCCGGCGCTCCTCGGCGCAGTGCACGGGGCCGATGCCCTGCTCAACGACCCGGCGACCCGGCGAACCTTGCACAACGCGGGACTGGCCCTTGAGCCCCGCCGCCTGGATCATCTGTTGGGACGGGCAGATACGCTGCTCGCCCGGCTCGATGCGCTCACTGGGGATCAGGGGCATTTGCCGTCTCTGCTGGCGCACGCCGATAAGTTGCTGTCGGACAATCGGATTGATCGATTGATCACGTCGCTAGACCACTTGGCCGATGAGCAAAAACTGGCCCGACTGCTGGAAAATGTGTCACTATTGGCTGAGCAGACGGGCAAAATCAGTCCTGAAATTCCACATTTGGCAAAGGAACTGACCCTGACCCTGCGCGAAGCGGTGGTCGTGCTCAAGGCTTTGCAAAAGACCTGGATGCTCGAGGGCAAGTCCAACGATGCACGCAAGGAACTGCAAATCGAGCAGAAAGACAAGTAGTTACCTCGACACGACATGGACATCCCGCGGGCAAGAAAGCCTCGGTTTGCCCCTGAGAAGACACGCCCGCGAAGGCGCAACGATGGGCCGACCAATCACATGCCAAGGACAGGAGCAGCGAAAAAACAAGCAGTTCTGCTTGGTTGGCGCGATGCCGTGGCCGCGATCGCCCTGGCACTGGCCTTGGCGGGGCTGTTCTCGGTCAGTCCCGTGCATCAGCTGACGGACGCGCAATACACGATTGTTGCAAGCGAACAGCTCCTGAGGCACGGCAGTCTGGCCCTGGACGACGTGGTCTTGCCCCAGGCACCGCCCCAGACGCCGCCGGAACGCCAGCACCACGGACAGCCTGGCTTTCCCTATCAGGTGCAAGTCCTTGCGCCAACACAGGTTGCGCCTGGGCAACCGAAGGTATTTCACTGGTATCCGCCGGGTGCCATGGTCCTGAGCGCGCCGATTGTGGCGCTGGCCCACCAATGGACGCCTTACCGAGCGATTGGCGCGGACAACCGACCAGATGCCTTTGGCGAAGAGCACTTACAAGGGATCGTCGCGGCGGTCGTCGGGGCTTTATACGGTGTCGTCCTCTTTGTGCTCGCGCGCACCCGCCTGTCCATCGGCCCGAGCCTCGTTGCAGCGACTCTTGGCTGTTTATCGACCATGATTTGGAGCACTTCCACGCGGGCGCTCTGGTCCTCGACCTGGGGCGTCCTGCTGCTGGCTCTGGCATGGCTCGAACTGGCCCAAGCCCACGAGCGCAAACGCGAAATCGGCCCCTTTTACCTAGCAACATTGCTATCTTGGGCTTGGTTCTGCCGCCCAAGTTTTGCCGTGCATATCGCCCTCCTCGCCGGCTGGATCCTTTGGCGCAATAGGCAGTTGGGCGCGCGCGTAGCCGTATGCGGCGGCGTGTGGCTGTTGCTGTTTCTTGCGTGGTCCCACGCCACCCTGGGGCAATGGCTGCCGGACTATTACCAACATGGTTCTGTGGCTTTGGCCGAATTCGGCATGAGCCTTGCCAGCAACCTCGCGTCCCCAAGCCGCGGCCTGTTCATTTATGCGCCGCTGACGTGGCTAGTAGTAGCCCAGCTATGGAGTCAACGCCATGAGATGCAAGCCAATCCCCTGGTGCGTTTGGCTCTAGCCACCTGTGTCGGCCATTTGCTGTTGCTGGCCGTCTATCCGTGCTGGTGGGGCGGGCACGCGTACGGCGCGCGCCTGTCGGTGGAAATGCTGCCTGCACTCACGCTGTTAGGCATCATCGCTTGGTCGAGTCGACGCCCGGCTCAATCGCACGGTCCGCGGCGGGTCGCCCTTGTCAGCCTAGGCGCCATCGGCATCGCCATCAATGCCCAAGGTGCCTGGGAAGACGAGACTTTTGCCTGGAACGTCCATTCGCCGTCTCTGGCCGAAGGTCCTGCCCGCGCCGTATGGAACTGGCGAAATCCGCAATTCTTAGCCGGAATCCTGCCTTGGCCTCTGCCCGACCCTTTGCCGAACTGGCCCTTGCACAGCGACATCGCCATCGGCCAAGCGAGCGCCACGCCGTACTTACAGGGAAGCTGGTGCGATGGCGAAGGTCAATTCCGCTGGACTTGCGGGCACAAAGCCCAGCTCGCCTTCCGCGTCCAAGGCGGCAAACCCTCGCAATTGACGTTGCAGGCAGCGGCCTTCGTCATGCCGCAGGGCCAACCGTCGATTATCGGTCAACGCTATGAAATCTCTTGGAATGAAAGGGTTATTGCCAGTGGCGTCTGGACCGACAGCCAACCGGTGCGCCAAACCATCGCTATCCAGGACAGCGACCGAGGCGACCACGTCGTCCTGACGCTGCGCCTTGCCGATGCCAACTCCCTGTACAGACTAGGTAAAGGAGCCGATAAGCGCTTCCTTGGTTTGGCTGTTTCTGGGCTGCGCCTGGACTGACTCGAAGGCAATTCCCGGTCACCCGCTGACACGAACGCGACACCCAAACTGCCTGAACTCTCAAGCTGAATTGGCTCCGCTGGCCTTGCTGGGCGCGTTTGACCTTGACAGGTACCAGTGGCAAACCTACGATGGCCTTTCTTTCAGGGGCCGGAGCGTCAACAGGACGTTGGGCTAGGAGCTGGCGCGACCAACCGCGGACACCGGCGCATGACGCGGCATAGCCGCAGAACAACAGGATAATCCCCCATATTGTGGCCTCACCACTACGGGCAGCCAAGACCGTTGACGACGATGCGCCCATTGCAGGCGCCCCTGCCCGCACACAGGAATTCCGATGAACGACGCCAAATTGCCAGACTGTCAACCGAACCAACTACCCCGCAACCTGCGCCGCCGGAGTTGGGCCACCCGGGTTCTGACGGCCATCGCGTTGCTTGGTTTGCCTGTACTGGCTTGGGCGGCGGGTTTCACCAACGGCGGCTTTGAATCCGACAATATCGGCGCAGTTCCATCAAGTTGGACCTTAGCAACATACCTCAACGGCGGCGTCACCGGAACGACTGCAGTTCCGCCATCCACGCTCACTGCGTTGAACCTTGGCACGCCGGGCGCAGGTGTTGCAGAAACGTTTGTGGTTGGCGGCACTACGCTCAGCCAGTTCGACCCTGACCTCGGTGCCGGACAGAGTTTTCGCTTTCCCGCCTTTGAGTCGCGCGCCGCCCGGGTCAACTACCTAAGTCCCGCCGTCAACGGCAAGAATAAGAACGCTAATTCGATGACCCAGACGATTACGGTTGACGCCGCCGATATTGACGCTGTCGACAGCCTAGTCCACGTGCGCTTTGCCCTGGCCCCGGTGCTGGAGAACCCCGCGCACGCCTACAACCAGCAACCGTATTATTTCGTGGAGTTAGACAATATCACCAAGGGCACCAAGCTTTACTCGGATTTCAACACGGCCGGCCAAGCGGGCGTGCCATGGAAGAATACGACCAGCATCTTGACCGGCAATGCGGTGCAGTGGACGGACTGGCAACTAGTCGATATTGCACCGGGAAATTCCGAACTTAGCGTGGGCGACCAGGTCAAGCTGACCATCGTCGCCTCGGGCTGCTCGCTCGGCGGACACTTTGGGCGCGTCTATGTCGACGGCTTCGGCACCAAAGTCCCCAGCATTTACACCTGGGCCGTGGCAGACCAAACCTCGGTCAATGCCGGTTCGCCGCTGACCTATACGATCAACTACACCAACGGCGCTGCAGTCACAACCATCGGAACTCACGTCGATTTCACCACGCCACCGCAAACGGTTTACAACAGCGCCGGCAGCACCTTGCCCGCCGGTTGCACGGCCCCTGCGGACGGCACCGCCGGAACGATTTCCTGCCCCATCGGTGCCTTGCCGGCTGGCAGCAGTGGCTCGTTCAAAATCAGCGTAACTACCTTGATTACCGCGACGTTAGGAATCGTAGCTGGGAACTACTCCATTGGTGCCGTCAACGCGCCGACCCTGCTGGGCTCCACCGTCAGTACGCCCGTGGTCCCAGTGCCCAACGCCGCCAACTCTGCGGATTTAAGCGTTCAAATTGTCACAGCAGTCACATCGTTGACGTGGGGACAGCAGTTTACTTTCTTCATCGTTGTCAACAACCCTTCGGCCAACACCGTAACGGCGAAGACTTCCTGGACCATGCCAGCGCAAATCGCCAGCGCAACCTGGTGCCGATTGTCTTCCACCGGCGGCACTTTACCCGCAAATCCAAGTAGTTGCTCAGGCAGCGGCGGCACCAGTGGCACGGGAAGCTTTGTTCACTCCCAGGCGATCGCCAACGGAAGTAAGCGTGTTTACAAGATTATTGCCACCGTGGTCGCTGGCTCAGGACAAGGTTCGACAACGCAAACCGGCAGCACAGCCACGACCGGCAGCATCGTCGACCCCAACTTAACCAACAATTCTGCGAGTGTAACACTGCCCATTGGCGACCGCATCTTGACCGTCACCAAGAGCACGGCCCTGGCTGGCACGGTCACTACCGCGCCCACGGGTATCAACTGCGGCACCAATTGTCTCAGTCAAATCGCAGGATTTGCGAACAATGCAAGTGTGACGATCACGGCGACCCCCGCGGCGGGCTACACGTTCACGTCCTGGTCAGGAATCACGGGTTGCACAACGAGTCCGACCTGCATCACGACCATGTCCGCCAACCGCAGTACCACCGCCACGTTCGCGGTAGCGCCGATCGTGCCTGCAGCACTGTATGTGTACGACGGCAACAAGCAGTTGACTACCGTTTCCACAGCGTTTTCCAAGCCTCTGCAGGCCCTTGTCACCGATGCCAGCGGCGTTCCCGTAGCCGGCCAAAACGTCACATTTACCGTTGTGCCCGTCGCTGGTTCCAGCGCAACGCCTGCAACTTCAACGGTTGTCACTAGCGCCCAAGGCATCGCTTCCTTGGCGGTGACCGCCAACAACAAGGCGGGAACCTACACGTATACAGCTACTTCTGGGGCTTTGACGCCGGTGTCCTTTACGCTGACCAATGTCGGCCCGCCGGCCAATATCGCCTACGTCCAAGGCGGAAAAGCTCCTGATATCAATCTAAGTTCCCCGGGGAGCCAGTTCCCAGCCCCGTTGATGGTCAAAGTGACGGACAGCGCAGGCAACGCGATTTCTGGAGCGACGGTCGCCTTTTCTGTCCCAGGCGCAGGCGCTTCGGGCACGCTGTCGGCGGCCACAGCAACCACCGACATTGATGGCCTCGCCTCGGTCGCGGTCACGGCCAATTCCACCATCGGCACGTGGAGTGCAACGGCCAACACGACTTCGCCGGTGCTGACGCCCGTGTCGTTTGCGCTACAAAATGTCAGCGGAGCACCCGCGGCGATCTTCGTGGTCAGCGGAACCCCGCAAAGTGCAACTGCCTCTCCCGCCACAGCATTTGCCGCCCCGCTGGTGGTCGTCGTGGCCGATGCCGGTGGCAATCCCGTTTCCAATTCCGTTGTTACGTTTACCGCGCCCGTCAGTGGTGCCTCAGCGACATTGTCCGCGCCCACAGCGACGACCAATGCCTCTGGGCAAGCGAGCATCACGGCGACTTCGGGTGCGACGGTAGGCACTTACAAGGTCAACGCTACGGTCGCAGGGGTTGTGGCGCCGGCCGTGTTCACGCTGAGCAACCTCGGTGCCAACTACATGACTTTGGTGAGCGGAGACGCCCAATCCACCGCAATCAGTACGCCTTTTGCCCAAGGCCTGCGTGTGCAGCTACTGACCAGCGCCGACGCGCCCGTCTTCCCGGGAACCGTCACGTTTACCGTCGTCCCCGTCGGCGGTGCCGGTGCGACGCTGAGCAGCAACACGGCCGCGACCGATGTGGATGGCTATGCGATCAGCCCAATTCCAACAGCGAATTCCACCACTGGCGCGTACACGGTACAGGCCTCAGCGACCAATTCCGCCCCCATTTCATTCACGTTGACCAACACCCCGGGCGTGGCGAAGAACGTGACGCTCGTGTCCGGCAACAACCAAAGTGCTGGCAATGGCGTTCAATTCCCCAGTGCTCTGGTGGTCTCCGTCACCGACGCAAGCGGCAACCCGGTATCCGACGCCGTCGTCACCTTCACGGCCCCCGCCGCGGGTGCGAGCGCGACGCTTTCCAGTGCCACCGGCGTCACCGATGCCACAGGGAAGACGTCCGTGACGGGCGTTGCCAATGCAACACCTGGCAACTACAGCGTAACAGCAACAATCGTCGGCGGCTTAACATCAGCGACCTTTACGCTGACCAACCTCAATCTCTGCCTGACCAACAACGGCGGTTGCAGCGCCAACGCCCTCTGCGGCAACGCGCCCGGCGCCGTCACATGCACTTGTAATTCCGGCTATTTCGGCGATGGAATTACCTGCACTTCCTGCACCGCCGTCGCCGGTTGCACCTCCAGCCTGAGCTGCACCAGCGCCAATGATTCGCAATGCACCACCTGTGGCGCGGGGAAGTACCTGGTCAACGGCGTCGCCGATACCTGTGCAAGTTGCAGCAGTTGCGCGGCCGGCACCTTCCAGGCTCAAGCCTGCACC
>CAIMEY010000098.1 GCA_903840165.1 uncultured Myxococcales bacterium
GCAAAAAGGTCCGGGGAACCCATGGATACGATCTCCTGCTGAACAACCGGTTGCGCCATTGTCGTCCTAGGACTACCGCGATGACGCCGCGCCGGGCCCAGGCGCACGGTAGCCAATTGCACCGGCAAGGACAATGCGAACGCGCGCTTGCCGGCCTTGACCGTTGACAAAGGACCTAGCGCTGTGGCTTCATAACTCCCGCCGCGCGGCGCCAACGGATCGTCTATCCGCAGGCGAACCCCGCGCAACCCTTTTCTATTCCTCTATCGAACCAGGAGTTTCCAATGAACGCCAGCCGTCTATTAACCCTCTTGACCGTCCTTGCCACCTTGGCCTTCGCCGCGGGCTGCTCGTCGGCGCCCAAGAAGTCCGGCGGAGCCCCCGCTACAGGCCCGTCCCCCGTCTCTGCGGCCTACCCAGCGTGCAGCTCGGACGCCAATTGCTCATCCCACGGCCAAGTTTGCGCCAACGGAACCTGCGCCCAGTGCCGTGACCAGAGCCAGTGCGGCGCCATGGGCGCTTGCGGACACTGCGAGAACGGCGGCTGCGTCAAGACCCCCGATTGTTGTGAAAAGGACGCCGACTGTTCGGCGGGCGGCCGTTGCCGCGGTGGCAAGTGCCATTAGTCCACGTAACGCCTAGTGCTTTCCGGGTTACCGGAAAGGACTCGGGGTTGTGGACTTTCGGACGGGGACCCGGCCGAACGCAGGGGTGAGCCCGCACGCGCGGGCGTGGAGAGGACTCCACGGTGCGCGCGCGGCGCATGAGCCGTGCCAACTCTGGCACGGCGAAAGTGGAGATGGCGCGCCCCTTGAAACTAGAAGCAAACACTGTACCTCTAACCCGGCAGGAACTTCGGGTTTGAGGTACTGGTCGACGTAACCCTTAGTGCTTTCCGGGTTACCGCAAAGGACTCAGCGTTGTGGACTTTGCAGCCGGGGACCCGGCCGAACGCAGGGGTGAGTCCGCTCAAAGGTGCCAAGAGGGGCGCTCCGTAGGAAAGCCCTTGCGGCTATTGCAGTTTCTGCACCGAAATGGAGACTGTCCGCCCGACGCTTGACCGGCGACGGCGGTAAGGGCGGACAGTCTTTCGTTTGAAAATCAGGGCATCGCTGAACCGTTGGGGTCGAGCAGGGGGGCTCGCGCTTGTTTCGGCGACGAGGGTGCCTTTGAGTTCTCAGCCACGCGGAGTGGATTATCGGTCAACTCCGCGCAGTTGACGGGCTTGGCCTTGCCGAGCCTACCACGATGATCAGCGCCTCGTTACCTCCTGCGTGGATGGGCGGGGCAAGGCTGCTTGGGACAAAACGCCCTGTTTCTTCAATACTATTTCCGCTCTCTGCTCCGCTATTCGCCCCCATTTCATCCAGAGCCGCCGCGCTTTGGGCATAAATCCTCGACCAAACGGTATCTATTCAGCGGTCCTAACTCTACACTCGCGCCATTGGCGAAGGGCCGTTTCCGGCGCGCGCCGACCACTTCCAGAGGTACATGATGCATCGTTCTTTCCAGCAGGTTTCTGATTGTTTTTCTGCTTTTCACAGCGCCTCAGCCTGGGTGCGGACCGCTCTTGTCGCCGTAATCGCAACGGGCGCAGTGGCTTGTGGCCCGACGTACCCCAACTGCGTCAGCGATGAAACCTGCAAATCCAAAGGCGAATTCTGCGTGGACAGCAAGTGCGCGCAGTGCCGGGTCGACGCCAACTGCCCAGGAGCCGGCGCGGATGTCTGCGTTACCTGCGTCAAGGGCGCTTGCGGGCGTAAGGCCGATTGCTGTTCGTCCAAGCTGGATTGCGGCGCGGGCAAGAAGTGCGCCGCCAACAAGTGCGTCAATGAATGCGTGGGCGACGCTGATTGCGCTCCCGGCCAAAAGTGCCAAAATGGTGCGTGCTTGGGCGCTGCCCAGGGTTCGGTGACCGAAGGCGGCGGCTGCAAGTCCGATGCCGATTGCGGTCAGGGCCTCAAATGCGCCGACGGCAAATGCCTCAATAGCAAAGGCGAGTGCGCCCTGGCGACCGTGCGCTTTGACTTCAATGAAGCCAGCTTGACCAGCCAATCGCAGGACACCTTGTCGGCCAATGTCAAGTGCATGAAAGAAAAGAAGATGGCCACCTTGGTCATCGAAGGCCACTGCGACGAGCGCGGTACCGACGCGTACAACATGGAACTCGGCAACCGACGCGCTAAGGCCGTCAAAGAGTACATCGCCCACCTGTTTCCCAAGGTCAAAGCCAAGACGCAGAGCTACGGCAAGACCAAGCCGCTGTGCAGCGATGACAACGAAGGCTGCCACGGACAGAACCGCCGCGCCGAATTCCAGGTTAAATAATGCAGGGGTACAAGTTGGCTTGGCTTGGCCGCCCTGCTGAAATGGCGTGTGTTGCGGCCCGATTGGGTCTCGGTGTCTTGCTGTCAGGCATCCTAGGATGCGTGGCGACAACGGCTCAGCTCGATCGCGTGGAAGCGCGCGTTGTAGCTGTGGAAAGAGCCGGCAATACGACTCTGGCGGGAGCGCAGCGGGAAACACAGCGCCTCGAAAACCTCTCTAAAAACATTGATGAAGCGCTGGACCAACTGCGAGAAGCGACGGCCCGGGCCAACTCGCGGCAAAGCGACTTTGAAAAGGCGATGAAGACGCTCCGTGGCGACATGGAGTTGCTCAATCACCGCCTCGATGCCATTGAAAAATTGGCGCTTTCTAGCCAAACGACGGCGGACGTGGTCAAGGCCAAGCTTGGCCAATTGATTGCCGATCTGCGCGACAGAGCCGGTATCGCCATCTTGGCGCTGCCGTCTGATCTGCCGGCCGATGGTCCTGGTTTTGCCGCAATGGCCGAGAAAATGCTGGCATCAGGCGAGGTTCGCACCGCTTCAGCCGTAGCGGTCGAATGCCAGAAGCGCTTTGACAAGTCCGAGGCTGCCGGAAGCTGTGGCGTCATTCTGGCGCGAATTGCTGAACAAGAACTCCGCTTTGCCGATGCGATGAAGACGCTGCAGGCCGTGCACGACAGCTTGGGCGGCAAGCCGGTGCCTGTGGTTGGCCAAGCCTTGCTGCAAATCGCTCATCTACTTGAATTGCAAGGAAAATGCGCGCGGGCTGGCGAAGTGTACAAGTACCTACGCGGCGAGATGGCCAAGCTTCCGGCGGCCAAATCGGCCAAGGACCTACAGGCAGCGATGGTGGCGCGGTGCAAGGAAGGCGTTTCGACTGAAGGTCAGCTGCCCAGCGGCGATGCCAAGGGGTCGGACAAGAAAAGCGCTGAAACTCCTGAGGAAAAGCCAACCGCCGACAAGCCGCAGACAGCCGACAAGGCCCAGACAACCGACAAAGCGATGCCCAGCGAAAAGCCTGCGGCGGACAAGGCACTGCCGGCTGACAAAGCGGTCTCCCCCGACAAAGCGACACCAGCCAAGACGCCAGCGAAGAAGTAGCTTCTACCCCGCACAATCCATTACCTTTTCTTGCCACGTCTGCGCGAGTGCTCCATGGGCCAAACCGCTGAGTACGCGCTCTACCCCACCGCCTATGCAGCGATCGTCGTTGGGGGCGGCCATGCCGGTTGTGAAGCCGCCTTGGCCCTTGCACGGTGTGGTTTCAGCACGTTACTGCTGACGCAAAACGTCGACCGCATTGGCTGGATGAGTTGCAATCCGGCGATCGGCGGCATCGGCAAATCGCATTTAGTCGCTGAAATTGACGCCTTGGGCGGCGAAATGGCGCGAAATACCGATCAGGCTGGCGTGCATTACAAACGGCTCAATGCCTCGCGCGGACCAGCCGTACAGGCCTTGAGGGCCCAGTGCGACAAGTTGGTGTATGCCACGGCCATTCGCCAAACCCTGGAGAACACGGACCTACTGACGATCAAGCAGGCTGATGTGCAGGGATTATGGTTGGAGCAAGGGCAGTTGCGCGGCGTTCGTAGCCACCAGGGCCTGACCTTTGCCGGGCAGGTCGTGGTGCTGACTGCCGGGACCTTCTTAGGCGCGGTACTGCACACGGGGATGCGCACCCAAGCTGGCGGAAGAGCTGGAGATTCGCCGTCGCTGGGGCTAGGCGATCAGCTTCGCCTACTCGGGGTGCAGACTCAGCGGCACAAGACGGGCACCTGCCCGCGCCTGGACAAGCGGAGCATCGATTTTGCGGGATTGCCCTTAGATCCAGGGCTTGTACCTCCACCGCCGATGGCGCGCGACGGGGCCGGCGCGGTGCTGCCGCAAATGCCCTGCCACATGACGTGGACCAATGAGCGAACCCACGATTTGATACGGGAAAACCTGCATCGTTCTCCGATGTTCGCAGGCGTGATTGCCGGCATCGGCCCCCGGTACTGTCCTTCCGTGGAGGACAAAGTCGTGCGCTTTGCCGACCACGACCGCCATCAGTTGTTCCTCGAGCGCGAGGGCTGGCAGACCCAGGAAGTGTACGTCAATGGACTGTCAACTAGCCTGCCCGCTGATGTGCAAGTGCGCATGATTCACAGTATTTCCGGCCTCGAGCGGGCGGAGATCGTGCGTTTTGGCTACGCGGTGGAATATGACGCGATTGACCCACGGCAGTTGGGCATTGACTTGCAACTTAAAGTTCTTCCAGGACTTTTTCTCGCCGGACAAGTCAACGGCACCAGTGGCTACGAGGAAGCGGCTGCCCAGGGCCTCGCAGCAGGGCTTGGCGCTGTCGCACGGCTGCGGGGTGAGCCGGCCCCGGTCTTCTCGCGATCGGATAGCTATATCGGCGTTATGATTGATGATCTTGTTACACGTGGTGCAAGCGAACCGTATCGCATGTTCACATCGCGTGCTGAGGGACGCCTGCACCTGCGCGCAAGTAATGCGGATTTGCGCTTGACCCCTCTGGGCAGACGCCTAGGCCTTGTGGGCGACAAAGCGTGGACTGCGCATCAGCAGCGCGTCGACCGATTGGCCAAGGCAAAGGCAGAGTTAGAGACAACATTGGTCAAGCCGACCCGGGAAAACCTCGCACGCCTGGAACCGCTCGGCGCGGGCACTCTGGTGGCTCCGCAGTCGCTGTCGACGCTCTTGTGCCGGCCAGAGCTAGATTTTCAACAAATTGCGCCGTGGGTACCTTCCTGGATGGCCGCGGAACTCAGCCCGGACGACCAGGTCGAACTCATCACCGCCTTTCGCTACCGCGGCTACATTGCCCGAGAAGCCATACGCCAGGCCCGCACCCAGCGCAATGAAAACCTCGCAATTCCAGAAGGTTTAGACTACGCAAGCGTCGGCGGCTTGACCACGGAGGCGCGCACTCATTTGACTCAGCAGCGCCCCGCCCACCTCGGCCACGCCAGTCGTTTGCCCGGGGTGACCCCTGCGGCGATTGCGGCTTTGTCCTTTCACCTAACGCGGCGTTTGCGTTTGCGAATCAAGCCCGAGCCCGGCCACGACGCACCTCCCTAGCCCCAGCCGTATTCCCACACCTCGGCCAGAGGCGCGCCGCGGCGGTAGACCGCGATCCTTCTTTTTTTTGCACAACCTCTGCGCGCGGCGTATGGTGACCGTGGACGGGTAGGACGGCCGATTTTCGCCCCACTCGCCGCCTGGGCCTCCTTTCCCCAGATGATTGAGCCATGTCCCCATCACAACGTTTGACTGAGTCTTTGGCGTCTACCCCTTTGTCGTCGCTGCCCGCGCGGGCGTTACGCCAAGCATTTGCCGCGGGTTATGGCGCAAAAGAGGCGAGACGCGACGTGCTCGCCGGCCTAGTCGTTGGCGTGGTCGCATTGCCTTTGGCGATGGCCCTGGCGATTGCCGTGGGCGCACCGCCGCAACTAGGTCTTTACACAAGCATTGTCGGCGGATTCATCATCGCGGTCCTGGGCGGCTCGAGCACGCAGGTCTCGGGGCCAACCGCGGCCTTCATCGTCATTCTCGCACCGATTACAGCCAAGTACGGCGTCGGCGGCCTGCTCATTGCCGGCCTCCTCGGTGGCGTTCAACTTACGCTGATGGGCGTCCTGCGTTTTGGTCGCTTTATTCAGTACATTCCGCACCCAGTGACTACAGGCTTCACCGCAGGCATCGGACTTGTCATCGCAACACTTCAACTTCAAGACGTTTTTGGCCTCCATTTGCACAGCAAGCCGCAGCACTACGTTGAACGGGTTGCGGCGATGATTGAGGCGCGGAGCACGGCCTCGATGTGGGAACTCGGGATCGCCACGCTTACCCTCGCAATTCTGCTGCTAATTCCGCGAATCACGCGCAAGGTTCCAGCCCCGTTGGTGGCCCTGCCTGTGGCCGCGATCGCCGCGCTCGCCTTGGGACGCTGGGTGCCGGGGACGACCATTTCGACGATCGGTACGCGCTTTCAGACCGAGCTTAATGGCCTCATTATTCATGGCATTCCCCAGCTCCCTCCTCTGCCCGTGTTGCCTTGGTCGATGCCGGGAGCCGATGGCCATCCGGTCGGGCTGTCCTGGGACCTGCTGCACGATCTGGTCCCGGGTTCCTTTGCAATCGCGATGTTGGGTGCCATTGAGTCCCTGCTGTCGGCCGTGGTCGCCGATGGCATGGCACGTACCCGCCATGAGCCGGACGCAGAACTGATCGCCCAAGGCATCGGCAACATCATTGTGCCGTTCTTTGGCGGGATTCCGGCCACCGGCGCCATTGCGCGTACGGCGACCAATATCCGCTCAGGTGCCAAATCGCCTGTGGCGGCCATGGTTCACGCGTTGACGGTGCTAGCGGCCGTCTTGGTCCTAGCGCCCCTGCTGGCCTATGTGCCGATGGCTTCCTTGGCCGCTTTGCTGCTCCTAGTCGCATGGAACATGAGCGAAATCAAGCATTTTATTCACATCCTCAAGATCGCGCCCAAGAGCGATGTCACCGTGCTGCTGACCTGCTTTTTCCTGACGGTCGCCTTTGACATGGTGGTCGCAGTCTCGGTGGGTGTGATGCTGGCGGCCGTGCTGTTCATGCGGCGCATGGCCGAGGTGACTCATGCCGAAATCCGCGATTCTCATGAGGGTTTGCCGCGGCGCCCGGGCGAAGGCGTCCTGGTCTATGACATCGCCGGTCCGCTGTTCTTTGGCGCTGCGCAGAAAGCCATGGCCGCCCTCGGAATCATTGCGGATCGCGCCCGTGCCGTGGTGCTGCGCATGGACCAGGTGCCCGCCCTCGACGCGACAGGCCTCGTCGCATTTGAGTCGGCTCTGGAGGAACTGGCCAACCACGGGTGTTTGACGGTAGTGACCGGCTTGCAGCCACAGCCACGAAAAGTCTTTGATAAATCAGGGATTGTCAACGTGCCGGGCAAGCTGATTCTCGCGCAGACCCTGGAGGAGGCCCTGGACGCCGCCGATGCCCATGCCACGGCTACGCGCCTGCCGCCGCGGCGAAGTTCGCGTACGACCGCTCAGCAGCGCCCTGCCGCCCAATAACTGATAAGGAAAGCTGTTTTTGTGCAGGAATTCCCCTTGTAGCGCGCCTTTCCCCGCTTGGCGACGCAGCGGCGGCATTTCTTTTGGGAAAACTCGAATCGACTTGCGAGGAGCACGGCCCGCGTTGCACACTTGCCGCCAATCCCGCACCGACGTCGGGAGGAGCGTTCCATGAGCCAGTCCTCAAGCAATTCCCCACCACTTCTCGGCACTTTCCTCTGGCATGAAGTCATGAGCCAGGATCCGGCCGGCACGCGAGCTTTCTATACGCAGATCCTGGGGTGGACCGTTGCCCCCATGCCCAATGCCCCAGACCCTGAACATTACGCCGTTTTTTCTGCTCGAGGCACGGGCGTCGCCGGCGTCATGCGCCTGCCTGAACAGGCCGCGGCCATGGGTGCGCCCAGCCACTGGCTTGGCTACTTGGGCAGTCCAAACGTGAAAGCAACGGTGGATCAAGTCGTTGCGCTGGGTGGCTCGGTGCGCATGCCGCCGACCGCTATCGCGGGCGTGGGCACCATTGCCGTGCTGGCCGACGCCCAAGGCGCGGGGTTTGGCCTACTGCAACCGGAAAGTGGCCTGCCCGATAATATGCTGCAATCAGACGGCAATCCCAACGGCACGGTCACTTGGCACGAGCTAGTCACCAGCGATCTGGAGGCAGCCTGGACTTTCTACAGCACGGCCTTTGGCTGGCAACTCGTTGAAGATATGGACATGGGCCCCAGCGGCAAGTATCGCTTGTTCAGCACGGGTGGCGAACCGATCGGCGGCCTGACGAACTTGCCCCCGCAATGCACCGGCAGCGCATGGACGCACTACTTGCAAGTGCCTGATCTGCAAGCGGCTATTGATAAGTCGATTGAGCTCGGCGCCAAACTGGAGCGAGGCCCGGAGACGGTGGCCGGTGGCGATCGCATTGCGCTCCTGGTCGATCCGCAGGGCGCGTTCTTTGCCCTGCACACCTTCCCCGCCAAGAAATAGCACAATCTCGTCGACTTACTACGGTTCCAGGCCGACCCACTGGGCGCTGCGTTGCCACAGTTCTTGGGCCAAGGTCGCATCGCGCGCCAACCGCGACGGCTTGACGGCCTTGCACTTATCGTAATAAAGCCCTGATTCTGAAGCCAATTGCGGCGAAGTTGCGCAATATAGACTTGTCTGTGCGCCCTGCTCCACCGTGATCATGAAACGCAGCATCACCCAGCGGAAAGGCTGGGGCACGCGGCGCCAGATTTCCGAAGCAACTACGCCCGGATGCAGGCTGTAGACGGTCACGCCCGTGCCCTTGAGGCGCTCGGACAGGGTCTTGGCGGTCAGCACATTGGCCAGCTTGGAATCGCAGTACTCATTGAAACCAGCTTTGGTCTTAGTCGGTTGCTGCAGATTGCCCCAAATGAGCCCTTTGGAGCGGTAGTGGCCGCGACTAGCCACCAGCACGATGCGCGACGCAGCTTGGGCCTGCAGGCGCGACAACAGCAGACGCGTCAGCAGATAAGGGCCCAAGTGATTGGTCCCAAAGTGGATTTCAAATCCATCATGGGTCACGCCTTGAGAACCGGCGAGTCCTGCATTGTTGACCAGAAGGTCCAGTGGCTCAGAGCTGTCCAGGAATTCTTGCGCAGAAGTACGGACTTGAGCAAGGTCTCCTAGGTCCAACTGCCAAGGGCGAAGATCGGCATTGGGCACTTCAGCGCGAATCTGGGCGCTGGCCGCCTGGGCTTTGGCTAGCGTCCGGCAGCCGATCCACACCCGCGCACCCGCTTGGGCCAAGCTGCGCGCCGTGACCCAACCGATGCCGGCGTTGGCACCGGTCACAATGGCGGTCTTTCCGTGCATATCTGCTATTTCACGCGTCATTTGAATCCTTTGCTGCTTGTTCGGCAAAAGCCTACAGCACGCCGCCCGCTTGGGCCAGCGCAATGCCAATGCCGAGAATCGATTCACCAGCAATTACGCCCGAAGCCACGGGAACCAAAAGTTGTTCAGCGTTTTGCGCGTTGGCTTTTTGCCAGACCCAGGCGCCCAGGGCACCAAAGAAAAATGCGATTGAATCTGGGAAGTTAATCACACACGCTAGGCCGAGCCCGGTCGCCGAGGGCAACCAACGCCGAATCTTAGGCGGCGCCAGCTGTTCGGCCACGGTCAGCACCACGCCGAGCACGGCTCCGACAATCATGCCGCGCAGCACGGTGGGGTGCATGGACGACAAACCCTGCGATAGTAGCTTGGAAACACTGGCCCAAACCTCTGCTGCAGGGGCGGGAAAGGCCTTGGACGACGTGCCAATCGCGCTGGCATCGGGCACCAGGACGTACCAAACCGGCACCACCACCAGCGTGCCTGCGAGGATGCCCCAGGACTGAGCCAAGAACTGCTTGCGCGGGTTAGCGCCCAGCAAATACCCGGACTTGAGGTCTGTCAGCAAGTCCGCCGACGAAGTCGCCGCCCCGGCCGTGACCCCAGCCGTCATCAGGTTGGCGATGGCGTTGCTGGGCAATGTAACCCCGTAAAACAACTGGGTGACCTTGCCCATGGCACCGATGGGCGTGATGTCGGTCTCACCCGTAGCGCGACAAGCGACCAAACTGAGGACAAAGGACAGCAGGACCGCCATGAGGCCCCAATACCAAGCAACACCCCATTCTATTTGAAGAATGGCAATGCAGCCTGTGCCGGAGATGCCCAGCCCCAGGGCCATCCAACTATTGGGCACTTCGATCCTGGCCAACGGATCGTCCTGTTGGGGCTTGCGGCGACGAAATACGGACGACAGACCCGCGAGCGCTCGGGCCATACTGCGCCACTGAAAGGCAAAAGCCGTCAGGCCCCCGGTCACCATCGTCGCCGAACCGGTCCACAGCGACCACTTGCGCACCATGCTATCGGGGGACACGCCTTCCTTCTGAACATGCGCAATTTTAACCAGTTGCCCCTCAATCACCTGCTGCAACTCCTGCTGGCGCGCCGGCGAAGCCCCGACCTGCATGTCGCGGTTGGCTTTGACCTGGGCCTGCAAGTCGAGCACCTTCATCTCTGCGAAAACGTTGGCTTCGTCGAGCTTGGGCGCAATAACACCAAAGACCAGGACGGCACCAATGGCCATGGATGCGGCCGTGCGCAAGCCGACGATCGCCCCCGCCGCCATCATCAGGGGATCGACTGGCAAGGCGATGGCAAAGCCCTCAGCCGTGCGCCGCCCGAGACCGAAAGTCAAGGCAATCTCAGAGGGAATCGCCAACCACGCTGGCACAAGCTTCTTGGCCACCAAGGCGCCCTGGCCATCGATGAGCCACTTGATCACAAGGCCTGCGCCCAGGGCGTAGAACAGGGCCTTGGCCTTGACGACGGCATCGCCCCCGGCCGCATGCAGCGAGCGCAACGTCTCGGCCGCCGCCAAACCTGAAGGAAATTTCAGCTGTTCACGGTTGATCATCTGCCGCTTCATGGGAACGGCCATGCACACGCCGAGCAGGGCGAGAAAGGCCGTCCACCAAAAAAGAGGCCAAAACGGAATATTCTTGCCCGTAATGAGCAAGTACGCGCCGATCGCTGAGACCATGGTGCCGCCGGTGGACATGCCTGCGGAACTGGCGGTGGATTGCATGCAGTTGTTTTCCAGGATGGTCATCGGCGTTATCGCCCAGCCCAACTTGAGAAAAACCTGCCAAATCGCGTAGCTGAGGATGCATGCGGTGATCGCGACGCCCAGGCCCCAGCCGGTCTTGAGGCCGACATAGAGGTTGGACAGGGACATGAAGGTACCGAGCAGGCTGCCCATGACAACAGCGCGCACCGTTAACTGTTTTTGGCTGTCGCCTTGGTAGTAGTGCTCAAACCATACCCGGTCGCGGTCTTCTTCTGGCACTAGCAGCAGGTCCGGAAGCGCCTGCGGAGTCGGGGCATGGACGTCGGCAGTCACGGGGTCGGCGTGCATCGGTTTCTCCTAACCATTCGAAATGTTAGACTGGAGGCCGGGGGGCGACCGCGGCCAACTGTACTGCGCCAAGCGCACAAGCTCAACGGTCATTTCCCCCGCAGGCAAACGCTGCCGCGGGCAGGTGCCGGGCAATTGGTTTTGCGAATCAACACCTAAGGCCGTTGACCAACAGGGCTGCTGGGCCGCGCAGACACCGGTGAACCGATGCAGGCACGCTGAGTTGCGCGTCGTGACGCGGAACTGTCTGGGGACTGCCCTTGCCGTTAGCGAGCACAGCGGCTACACTATCGCCCCGCCGCGACGGTGCGTCGATGCAGTCGCGCCGTGCAGTGCCGTCGCCCCAAGCCCGGGCGCCCGTTCAGCAAGGACCGGCCCATCGTGCAGCTACGTATTTACAACACCTTGACCAAACAGAAGGAATTGTTCGAGCCCCGCATTGAGGGCGCGATCAGTCTGTATGTGTGCGGCGTCACGGTGTACGACTACAGCCACGTCGGTCATGCGCGCGTCTACGTGTTTTTCGACGTAGTTCAGCGGGCTTTGCGCGCCATGGGCTACCACGTTCGCTACGTGCGCAATTTCACCGATGTCGATGACAAGATCATCCGTCGGGCCCTTGAAAATAGAGAAGATTGCGGTTCGCTAACCACGCGCTTTATTGCGGCTTTTCACGACGACATGCGGGCCCTGGATTGCGAGGACCCGGACGTAGAGCCGCTGGTCACAACCCACATTCCTGAAATTGTTGAGATGATCGAACAAATCGTCGCCCGCGGCCACGCCTACGTTGTGCCGAGCGAATACGCCTCGACCGACTCGACTGCGACCAATCACGATGTCTACTTTGATGTCGCGCGGTTCCCTGCCTATGGCGCCCTTTCTGGCCGCAGTCAGGACGACAACCAGGACGGCGCTTCGGACCGTGTCTCCCACGACGCCCGCAAGCGCAGTCAAGCCGACTTTGCACTGTGGAAGGCCGCCAAACCCGGTGAACCACAATGGGATTCTCCTTGGGGCAAGGGTCGGCCGGGCTGGCACATTGAGTGCTCGGCCATGTCCTGCAAGCACCTGGGCCAGGACTTTGATTTGCACGGTGGCGGAAAAGACTTGATCTTTCCGCATCATGACAACGAGATCGCCCAAAGCAAGGCGGCCAATGGTGGCGGTTTTGCTCATGGCTGGATGCACCTCGGCTTTCTGACTATCGACTCGGAAAAGATGTCGAAATCGTTAGGCAATTTCTTCACGATCCGCGATGTCCTGGCGCGCTTTCATCCCCAAGCCCTGCGCTTCTTCTTGCTGACGACCCACTACCTACATCCGCAAAACTTCAGCGATAAGGCCCTGGAGGAAGCGACGCGACGGGTGTTGGGCGTCTATGAAAAGCTGGCCGCGGCCGACGCGGTTCTGGCGGGGCGGCAACCGACCGGGAACGGCGTACTGGTGCCGACCATCGGTGAGGAACCTAGCTTAGTGACTGAAAGTCGTCGCGAATTGCTCGAAGCACTGGCTGACGACTTTTCGACACCGCGGGCTTTGGCAGCCTTGTCCGAGCCGATGAATGCCCTGGGTGCGGCGCTGCTCAAGCCCAAGGCGGCTGGCAATCTGGAAATTATCAGTCATGTTCGGGCTTTGGCTGCGCAAGCGGGGCAACTATTAGGCGTCTTTCAGCATGATCCGGCCACCATTGTGGCGCAGATTCTTGAGGGAGCCCGCCAGCGGTTGTTCCCCCAAGGCAGTGATACGCTTGAACAAGTTGAGGCACTGCTGCAGGCGCGCGCACAGGCTCGTCTGGACAAGGACTGGGGTCGGGCAGACGAACTGCGCGGTCAATTGGCCCAACTGGGCGTCGAGATTCGCGATTCAAAGGACGGTTCGACTTGGAGGCCCTTGCTGGCTGAGGTGGGCGCCTAGCGCGCCGAGACGGCTGTCACGAGCGCTGCCGACGAGGCAGATGCCAGAAAATTCAGGGGTTTGGCGGACGACCAGCGATGGCGCCCAGACCCGAGAGAACGGTCAAGGCCAGCAGGCGCTTGACCTCACAATGGGTGCGAGGACTGGGGGAAATGACCCTGATGGCGGCCCGGTTAGCGCCGCTGCGGAGAGACAGATGGATCCTGATTTCATGCGAGAAATCCTAGTGTTGGCGGCCTTTATCGGCCTGTACGTCTTTGGCTCCATAGCCCTGCTGCGCGGCCACAAGACGGACCTTTCGGCGGTGCACATGCACGCCAAGGCAGGGGCAGTGGCGCTGGCGGCAGGGGTCAAACCCCGGCTGAATCGGCGGCGCAAGGCCATCGCCCGCGACGCGGGAGTGCTGGCGACTCCGCCAACTGTGCAGACTCAGGATGAAAGCGACGACGACGACCAATAGTGCAACCCTGCTTCGGCAACGGCCCAAGGGCGACGGCGAATAGACACGCCGCTGAACCTGCCGCCAACTCGCCGGAAAGGCTTGCACAATAGCCCGCGGTCCCCGTGTCTCAGCGCGCCTGAGCGGACCCAGAACGTGACGTGATTCCGAATCCTGCGAGGCCTGATTTGGCCCCGCAAACGCTTGCAACCCCGAGGCCTAGCGACCCCGAGGCATTGTCCAACCCTACGTTATCCGCTGCCCGAGGCGCCGCGAGCGCCAATTCGGGTCAGCAGGAGGGCCCCATGTCCACCTCGAACGCGCAACTGCACAGTTCCAAGAAGGCTGCGCAAACACGCGAATCTGTTGTGATTCGTTTCGCCGGCGATTCCGGTGACGGTATTCAGTTAACGGGCAGTCAGTTCACGTCTGCGTCGGCACTGCACGGCAATGACACGGCGACGTTCCCCGACTATCCCGCGGAAATCCGCGCACCTGCTGGCACTTTGGCCGGCGTTTCGGGATTCCAGCTGCACTTCGCCAGCCGCGACATCTTCACGCCGGGCGATCGTGCCGACGTGTTGGTGGTAATGAATCCGGCGGCCCTTGCGGCCAATCGTAAATGGCTCAAACCCAACGGGATTCTCATCGCCAACCGCGATGCGTTTTCGGCCAAGAACCTCAAGATGGCCGGGTTCACTGAAAACCCGTTGGATAACGAGTCTTTGTCGGGCTACCAACTGTTCGTCGTCGACCTAGCGCGCCTGACCAATGACGCCTTGAGCGACATGGGCCTGACGGCCAAGGAAGTCGAGCGCTGCAAGAACTACTTCGCGCTGGGCCTCGTGTTTTGGCTCTTCGACCGCCCGATCAGCGTGGTAGAAGACGACATCAAGCATAAGTTCGCCAAGAAGCCCCAGCTCAAGGACGCCAACTTGCGCGTCTTTCACGCCGGCTGGGACTACGGCGAGAACACGGAACTATTCAGCATTCGCTACACCGTGCCGGCCGCGGACGACATCGTCCCCGGCAAATACCGCAGCATTTCCGGCAATGAAGCCACCGCGCTAGGCCTGATCGCTGCGGCGCACCAGTCTGGTCGGACGCTGTTCTATGGCAGCTACCCGATCACGCCGGCAACGGACATCCTGCATACCCTTGCCGCGCATAAAGATTTTGGCGTTCGCTGCTTTCAGGCCGAGGACGAAATTGCCGCCATTTGCTCGGCCATCGGCGCCGCCTTTGGCAATCAGTTGGCGACCACGGGTACCTCCGGCCCCGGCGTGGCGCTGAAGTCAGAGGCGATTGGCTTGGCTGTGATGACCGAATTGCCGCTCGTTATCGTCAATGTGCAACGCGGTGGCCCTTCGACCGGCCTGCCGACCAAGACCGAGCAAGCCGACCTGTTCCAGGCGATCTTCGGGCGCAATGGCGAGTGCCCCGTGCCAGTGATTGCCAGCCGCAGCCCTGCCGATGCCTTTGAATGTGCGTATGAAGCCTGCCGCGTCGCCATGAAGTACATGACGCCGGTGATGCTGCTGACCGATGGCTCCATCGCCAACGGTGCGGAGCCGTGGCGCATTCCCGATGTCAAGGATCTTCCTGAAATCAAGGTTGAAATGCTTGACTCGGTCGAAAAGCTTGGCGGACAGCCCTTCGAGCCCTACGGGCGCGACCCGACAACGCTGGCTCGCCCGTGGATTCAACTCGGCACCAAAGGCCTGGAACACCGCATCGGCGGCATTGAGAAATGGGACAAAACCGGGCACATCAGCTATGATCCGGCCAACCACCACAAAATGATCAAGATTCGCCAAGCCAAGGTGGACGGCGTCGCGCAGGACATCGGGCCCAGCCATCTGCTCGGCGACGATCACGGCGACGTTCTGGTGCTGGCCTGGGGTTCGACCTACGGCAGTTGCTTGACCGCCGTGCGCGAACTGCGGGCCGAAGGAAAGTCCGTTTCCCACCTGCACTTGCGTTGGCTCAATCCGCTGCCGGCCGATCTGGAGGCCATCCTGGGCCGCTTCCGCACGGTGCTCATTCCGGAAATCAACAACGGCCAGTTGCTTCAGGTGATTCGCGGAAAGTTCGCTATCGATGCAAAGGGTTACAACCGGATCGCCGGGCAGCCCCTCTCGGTCGGCGAAGTCAAGAACGCCATCGTGGAGCACCTTGCGCAATAACGGCGCCATCTCACCTGCCATCGCAAAGGCGGCCACGGCAGGCGGACGACCCAGACGTGCAGTTGCAAGCAAACTCGATTGCCTGAGCTGATCAGGCCAAGGAACGGGTCCTGCGGGACCCAAAGGGAGTCGGAAATGACGACCAACATCCCCATCAATACCGCGCTCAAGCCCAAAGATTTCGCTACGGATCAAGAAGTTCGCTGGTGCCCGGGCTGCGGCGATTACGCCATCTTGGCGGCTGTGCAACGCGCATTGGCCAAGCAGGGCATTGAACCGCACAACATCGCGACGGTGGCCGGCATTGGCTGCTCGTCGCGTTTTCCGTACTACATGAATACCTATGGTTTCCATAGCATTCACGGCCGCGCGCCGGCGATCGCTACGGGACTCAAGCTCGCCCGCCCGGACCTGCAGGTGTGGATGGCCACGGGCGACGGTGACTCGTTGTCCATCGGTGGCAATCATTTCATCCACTTGCTGCGGCGCAACGTCGACATCAAGGTGCTTTTGTTCAACAACCGCATCTACGGCTTGACCAAGGGTCAGTACTCGCCGACGTCGGAATTTGGCAAGAAGACCAAGTCTTCGCCGTTCGGCAGCGTCGACAACCCCTTTAAGCCGGCCTCTCTGGCTGTCGGTGCCGAGTCGACCTTCCTAGGTCGCTTCATCGATGTCGACGCCAAGACCGCGGCGGACGTGCTAGCCGCTGCAGGCGCCCACAACGGCACGGCCTTTGTGGAAATCATGCAGAATTGCAACATCTTCAACGATGGTGCTTGGGATCACCTCTCGGCCAAGGACGTGCGCGCTGAGCGGACAATCCTTCTCGAGCATGGCAAGCCCATGATCTTCGGCGAACATCGCGACAAGGGCATTCGCCTGGTCGGCACCAAGGCTCAGGTCGTCCAGATCGGCGAAAATGGCATTACCGAAGCGGACTTGTGGGTGCATGACGCCCATGATGACGATCCGGCCCATGCCTTCATCCTTTCGCGGATGGAATGGCCCGACTTCCCGGTGCCCGTTGGCGTGCTCCGCGACGTGCAGAGGCCGGTGTACGACCAGCTGGTGCAGGCGCAGATCGTCGAGGTTCAGGCAGGCAAGACCCCTGATCTGCAAGCCTTACTTGACGGACGCCAGACCTGGACTGTGGCCTAAGCGCATTGTCGGGGCGCCCAGGCGCCGCGCCCTGCTCCTGATTTCGGCGGTTTGCGGGAGGTTCGAGCCTCGCAAGCCGCCGATTTCGTTTTGAATCTGATGCGCTTAAGGCCACCATTGTCGGCGCGGCTGATAGACGTCGCGACCTGCACCATCGAGCGCGCGATCACGTCGGGTTTTCTGGAATAATCCAACATTGTTTCAAGCACTTATACCCAGATGCTGCCAGCCACTTGGGCTCGCGAACGTGCGCCTCGGCCGTCCTTGAGCCGGCTCCGACCACTTTTTTCGCCAATGATGTGACGGAGAGCCCGCTGCGGGCTATTCTGGAAAGCAGGTACGCTCGGCGGCGCAGTGCAAGGCGACCTTCGCTTGGCTCAACCCACGCCGCCCATGGCCGGAGGTTATCCATGGATCTGACAGTCGTCATGAAACTGTCGCAACAGAATCGCAAACCTGGACTCGATCAGTACGTGCACAAGCACTTGGAGCAAAAGCTGGGAAAACTGGAGTCGCGCTGGGGCAAATCGATTGCTGCCCGCGTGGTCGCGTTAGAGACACCGGCAGGCTTTGAAGTCACGGTGTCCATGACCGGCGAGCATGACATGGTAGCCAAGGCCCATGAAGCCAAGCTGCCCAAGGCGGTCGATGCGGCCGTCGACAAGATCATGCGCCAATTCGAACAGGCGGCCGAGCGCCGTGAAGGTCGCGAACGCAATCGCCGACAGAGCAGCGCCAAGATCCCGGTAGAAATGTAGAGTTGCCGCGCAACTGCGCCAAGGGGTTCGCTCAGAGCCCGCACGCGCGCAGCAATCACGCTCGGTTCAGGACCCATCACCAGCGCCGGTTCCCCCAGGGGTGGCCGGCGCTGGCGTTTTTGCCTAGGCTAGACGACGTGATTGATCGCGCCCCAAGGCCACCCAGGCAGCGCACCCACCGAGGCAGGCACGCATGAACCGACGCTCAGCCAGGGCTACACCTGTCAATCGCCTGCTTTTACTGATGTTCTTCGCCGCCACAGCTGCGACAGCGTGCACGGATTGGGACGCCAAGGGTGGATTGGTCGCGTCACAGCCCCAACTCACAGGTGCCGCAACTTTAGGTGCCGACAGCGCAAATGGCGAAACGACGGGCTACGTGTCGTGGAACGGTCAAGCCGCTGACGCTGGGGCCAGCCTGTACGATGCCGCAACCGACTCAGATGCTTCCGAAATCACACAAAGTGCTGATGCCACTGCCACGGATGGCGGCGGGACCTTTGATGCGGGTGCCAACGACGTTTCGGTGACAGCTGATGGCGATTTGGACAGTTGGGGACCAGATGTCGACGCTGGGCCTGCGGCAGATGCCGGCGCAGACACGAGCTACCTGCCTGATATTCAATGGGATATCGACCAGACCTGTTTGGGCGCCAACCGGCCCTTCGGCTGTCCGTGCGACTACAGCGCCCAATGCCTGAGCCTTTTGTGCACGTTGGGACCAGAGGCCACCGTTTGCAGCCAACCGTGCACCGCCGGCAACTGTCCAGAGGGCTGGCAATGCCAGGAAACAACAAAGGTTTGCAAGCCCATTGCCCCTGCTGACGTCCAAACGCCTGACGCTGGCACCGCAGAGGTTGATCAGGGCAGCGACGCCACTGCGACGGACGACGGCGGTTCAGCCGGTGATTCATTGGGCGATGTAGTCGTGACGGATGCCCCTGATGCCATTGATGATACAGCTCTTTTTGACGCGCCTTCGCCAACCGATGCGCAAGAACTGGATGCCGTGGCCGACGCTGGACAAACCGAAGGCTTGCAAGACGGTGGCGATGATGTCTGGCAAACCGAGGGCTTACAGGACAGCAGCGACGACGCTTGGCAGACCGAAGGCTTGCAAGACGGCGGCAACGATGGCTGGCAAACCGAGGGTTTACAGGACAGCAGCGACGACGCTTGGCAGACCGAGGGCTTGCAAGACACCGGTAACGACGGGCAATTCATCGACTGGCAAGGGTATGACGACGCAGCCTTCCCGGACGCAGCCGACATCTATGGCGGGGCCATCAACAGCTGCCTCGGCGTCTACCTTTTGGAGCAGGAAAACTGCGGAAAGATAAGCCCTAGCGCAGCTTGCGTCGCCAAGGCAGCAACCGCCGGATCCTTGTATGCCAACTACCTATTTGCCCCCCTTGCTGAATGCCAAACGGCGATCTGCCTTCCGGCCTGCGCCACGGCCAGCGATGAGTCGTGCATGAACCAGTGCCTAGGCAAGAATTGTGCCGCACAGTTCCTGGCTTGTGTGGCAAATAACACCTCGGGCTCCCAGGACTGCGCCACAACCTTTGATTGCACCGACCAGTATGCCGGCAAACTGATGAGCATCGCCAGCGCCTGTTACGCCAACGGCACGCCCGCCGCGCAGAGCCAGATCGCCGGGCTCATCGGCTGCTCCAGCAAGCCGCAGACCGAATCGTGCATTCCTTTGATTGCAAAGTGTTATGCCTCGCCATCAGCCGACCAGGGCTGCAAAGCCACCACGCAGTGCACACAGGCGTGCGCAGGCAACAACCCTTGCAGCTGGGCCTGCATAGGCAAGGCCAAGCCGCAAAGCGTTTTATTTCTCGACGCTTTGTGGACCTGCTCTCTGCAAAACTGCAGCAACTGCAATGGCGACAACGCCTGCACCAGCGCCTGCCTTGCGCAAAAGTGCAGCGGTCCCCTGGCCGACTGCATCACGGACTAAGCCTGATCCGGCCCAGCTGAAATGCCGATTCTGCGCTCAATCGTCGCTACTACTGGGCAAACGTGGCTCGGCAGAGGCGTCGTTGGCTGGATCAGATACCTCGACACCCGGGCATCGCTCCGGCACACTGCGGCCAAGGCGGCCTTTTGCGCCACCTGGAGGTCTGGATGCCCCGTACACTGGCGATGGTGCTGGCAGGCGGCAAAGGTTCGCGATTGGCTCCGCTGACTTCGCACCGCGCCAAGCCGGCCGTGCCTTTTGGCGGTCGCTACCGAATCGTCGATTTCGTCCTGTCCAACTTCGTCAATTCCGGCTACACCCGGATCCTGGTGTTGACGCAGTACATGGCTTCCTCGTTGATTCGCCACTTGAATCATACGTGGCGCATGGGCGGATTGCTGGCCGACCAGTTCATTGAGCCAGTGCCCGCGCAGATGCGGCGCGGCGAACATTGGTACGAAGGAACGGCCGACAGCGTCTACCAAAACCTCAATCTTATTCATGACGATCACGCCGATCACGTGGCTGTCTTTGGTGGCGACCACATTTACAAGATCGCCGTCGATCAGATGGAAGCGCACCACGTCGCCATGGACGCCGACCTGACGATTGCGGCCTTTCCCGTCTCCAAGGAAGAAGCCAATCAATTCGGGGTGATCCAAGTGGACGCTACCGGCCGAATCACCGGTTTCCAGGAAAAACCGAGCATCGAAGAGGCCGCGACCATGCCAGGCGATCCCGACATGTGCCTGGTCTCCATGGGCAATTACTTCTTTAAACGCAAGGTATTGGAAGAAATGCTGGTGGCCGATTCGACGTCGACCACCTCGAGCCACGACTTCGGCAAGGATCTGATTCCCGCGATGGTTCGCGACGGATATCGGGTATTTATTTACGATTTCTCGACCAACAAGGTCGAAGGCGAAGCCCCGGACGCCCTGCCCTATTGGCGGGATGTCGGCACCCTAGACGCGTATTTTGAAGCGAATTTGGACCTACGTGCCGTGCTTCCCGCCTTCAACTTGTACAACCGCCATTGGCCCATTCGCTCGGCCACCACGAATTTGCCGCCTGCCAAGTTTGTTCTCGCTGGAAAACAACGGGAATTTGGCCAAGTGGTCGATTCGGTGGTCTGCGATGGCACCATCGTTTCGGGCGCGATGTTGGTCAACGTGGTCGCCGGAGTCGACTGCTATTTCCATCGTTTCGCCAGCATAGAGAACAGTGTCCTCAATGGCCGCAACCGCATTGGCCGACACTGCTGGGTCAAGAACGTGATGATGGACAACAACGTCACGGTCGCTGAGGGCACGACCATTGGTTACGACCCCGATGCAGATCGCTTGCGATTTCCATTCCATACGCCCAAAGGTATCATTGTCCTGCCCAAGGGCACCTTTGTGCCGCGAACTGGGCCTATTGAAATTGCACAGGATATGGTGGCCATGCTCCAACAGGATCCGGCAACGGCGGATTTGATGCGGACTCGGGCCGATACCTACGTCGCAGCCCGCCGCCACAGCAACGATTCGACAAAAACCACTTAACACCTAGGCAATTGCCTGCACTGCGCCACACTGCGTCTGCGTGCGGGCCGAGTGCTTTGCGCTGAGGAAAACCCGTGTCCGCTCCCGCCAAGACCGACGCCGCCGGGCTGCCTGCACAGCGTCGCCTCAAGATAGCCTTTGCAAGCGCTGAAATTTCGCCATATTGCGCCTCTGGAGGCCTGGGCGAAGTGGCGGGGGCCCTGCCGCGCGCGTTGGCGAAATTGGGCCACGACGTCGCCGTCTTCTTTCCCCTCTATCGCCTAGCTAGACGAAATATCGCCAACGATGGTGCAACATTACAGGACACTGGTGCTATTTGCACCGTGCAACTCGGCAACCGTCGCGTCGACAGTCGTTGGTTGCAGGTCCATCCGCCGGCCCACGCCCAATCGCACGAGTCAGGGTCGGCCGGAAGCTTGACGGTCTACGCACTGGACTGCCCTTCGCTGTTCGATCGCGATGGACTCTACGGGCATGATGATGATTGTGCTCGCTTTTCTACATTTTCCCGCGGAGTCCTGGCCTCGGCAGCTTGGCTGATGCGCGGACCGCCGAACGTATTTCACTGCCACGACTGGCATAGCGCTTTAATTCCCGTGTTCTTGCGCGGTGCGTATCGAGCCCGCTTGCCCAATTCGGCTTCGGTATTGACGATACACAACCTCGCCTATCAAGGCGTTTTTCCAGCAGAAATGCTACCCCTTGCCGGCTTTGGCCCGGAGGCCTTCCACCCAGAACTGCTTGAATTTCATGGCCGCCAGAATTGGCTCAAGGCGGGGATCGCCTCGGCGCAAGCGATCACCACTGTGAGTCCGCGTTATGCCGATGAAATTCGCACACCGGCCTTTGGCGAACGACTCGATGGTGTGCTCCGTGCCCATGGTTCGCGGCTGGTCGGCATCGTCAATGGCATCGACACGGACCTGTGGAATCCCCAGAATGATCATAATCTTATCTCGCGGTTTTCCCGGCAGGACCTATCGGGCAAACGCTTGTGCCGCCGCCACTTGCTAGAGATGGCCCGCATGGACCCCGACGATCCTCGCCCAGTGGTGGGCATTGTCAGTCGTTTCGCGGCGCAGAAGGGCCTGGATTTAGTTGCAGAATTAGTGCCTTACCTTGCAGGCCGTGGGGTGCGCATCCTTTTGCTCGGTCAGGGCGAACCGGCCATCGAGCGGTGGTTTCAGCATCTGGAAGCGGGATTTGGCCAACATGTCCGCGTTCAGTTGGCCCACGACCCGGTCCTGGCTCATCAGGTGCTGGCCGGCGCGGACATGACCCTGATGCCAAGCCGCTATGAGCCTTGCGGTCTATCACAGCTTTATTCCTTGCGTTTTGGCACAATTCCAGTGGTCCGAGGTGTCGGCGGCCTGGTCGACACGGTGGTGCCGCTCACGCCCAAGACGCTGAGCGAGGGCACGGCGACCGGATTTGTCTTTGAGCACGATACATTGGATGGCCTGCGTTGGGCGATGGACCAGGCAATGTCGACGTTCTACGAACGTCCGGCGCAGTGGCAGGCCCTGCAGCGCAATGGCATGGCGCAGGACCTGTCGTGGCGGCTATCTGCGCAGAAATACGAACAAGTCTTTCGATTTGCGGTGGACCGCGCCGGCCAGTAATGTTCGCCGCAAGGGCCCTCTGGGTTCGGCGCGCACAATCAATTCCAGGCTTGACCGCGCAGGCGCTGGGGCCCCAGGAGTAACTGGATGCTAGTTTGGAGAATTGCACAGGCAACTTCGGTAGTTGTCGCGCTGGCCGTGCTTGCAACCTTGGTGCTGTCGCCGGCACTAGGCCTATTTATCACGTGGTCATGTCTTGTGCCTTTGGTTCCAGTCAGTTTGCTCTTAGCACCGGGGGTCTGGCGCAATCTGTGCCCCATTGCAGTGCTGAGCCAATTGCCCGTCGTCTTTGGCTTTGGCGGCTCCACGACGCCTGCCTTCGCCAATCGGCAGGTAGCGCCCCTGATTGCCGCGGTTTTGCTGTTTATCATCGTGCCGTTGCGCTTGGTCGTACTCAATGACAATGGCCCCGCATTGGCAGCTTTTGTGCTCACGGTCGTCGGCATCGGAGTGGTCGGCACCCTCAAATTTCGCAACAAATCTGCATGGTGTTCGAGCATCTGCCCCGTTCTACCTGTGGAGAGGCTGTACGGGCAGGCCCCCCTCATCACCGTGCCCCACCGCCACTGCAGCCAGTGCACGGCCTGTGTTCGCGCCTGCTACGACCTACAACCGCGCACATCAATTGAGATTTTGTCCGATGGAGCCGCCAGCCCCAAGCCAACCGCTTTGGGACTGCTGAGCACGCCCACCGGCGTCTTCGTCGCCGCATTTCCGGGCTTCGTTGGCGCCTATTTCTTAGTGCCGGCGCAGAGTTCTGTGTTAGCGATCTACGCCTACGTCGCCGCTGGTGCCGCAGTCTCTACCGCCCTGTGGTCTGCGCTCGGTCTGGGCCTCGGACGCGCGACCCTGACCCGCCTCAGCGCCGGCTGCGCTGCGGGCCTCTACTACTGGTTTTCTGTGCCGTCGATCGCCGCGCAAGCGCACAAATTTCTCGGCCTGCCCCTTTGTCCGCCCAACTTGCAACTTGGCATTCAGGCTGCGTTCTTGTCGTTCTCGCTCGGCTGGATGTTGCAGCGCTCGCGACGCCTAGCCGACTGAACCAGGGGTCCTGCCCGCCCACAACGCCCGACCATGGGGCGCTTGCGCCTGGGCCCTACACAGAATCGACGCCCCCCATTTGACCACAACGGCGCAATGGTGCGATCGTAGGCGTCGCGCGATAGACAGCGCCAACCCGTGGCCGATGCCGATGTTGTCGACGACGCTGCCCAAAGGCGGCCCGTTGCGAAGACTCAGCCTTGCGCTGTCTTGCTCAGCAGTTGCCGCGATCTGCGGATGTAAGTCACCGCCCGAACAGGGCTCCCTGCAGGGCATGGTGCCCCTGGCCGCCAAGCCGATGGAGACGGCGGACCTTCACCTTGCCCCTGGCGACCTACCAGCCAGCATCACGAAATTACGTTTCGGAATAACCCCTTACCTTGCTGCGCGACAACTGCACGTGCAGATGCAGCCGGTGGCCGATGAGGTTGGGGCTGCCCTCGGGATCGGCATTGAAGTGACCGTCACCCAAACTTATGGGGAATTGGTCGATGCGATGGCCCGGGGAACGATGGATATCGCGCTGCTGTCGCCGCTGACCTACGTACTGGCCAAGGAGAGGCAGCCCGACCTGCAATTGCTTGCCAGAACAATGACTTACGGTAGCACCGACTACTCTTCCTATCTGGCCGTGCGCGCCGACAGCTCCCTGCAAGGCCTAAGCGACCTCAAGGGCAAGCGAATTGCCTTTGTCGATCCCTTGTCTGCGTCGGGCTTCCTTTTTCCCTACGTGGCTATCCTCGACGGCGGCTTAGACCCGAAGAAGGACTTCCAACACCTTGAGTTTTCAGGAACTCACCCGGCATCCCTGCAAGCCGTTGCCTCAGGCCGTGTGGACGCGGCGGCGATCTCGTCAGGCACCTTGACCGAAGATCAGTCCGGCGCATCGGCCGAGGTTCGAATTCTCTTTAAGGCTGGCCGGGTTCCTTATGATGCCCTGTGCGCGCGGGCTGGCCTAAGCCCGGCTGTGATCGCCAAATTGTCGACCGTGTTTCAGCACATCGACACAAGGAGCCGCCGAGGTCGCGAAATCCTCGGCAGAGCCACAGGAATCAGCGCCTGGATCGCTGCCCAAGACCGCGATTATGATGACGTTCGCGCGGTCCTGAGCCGAGTCCGCCACCATGACCCGACGATCTTGCCTCTGGCTCACAGCGCCACGGAGGCGGGACGATGATTGGAATCGCCGCCATTCGCTCGCGAATCGGCTTGAGACTTGCGCTCTTAGCTGCAGGTACGCTCTTCATCGCGATCGCCGTGGGTGGTGCCATCACCGTCCGCATCGTCGAGTCTGCGTATCGCGAAGAAGCCCGCACCCGAGCAGCAGCGCTGCTGGGCACTTTGTCGGTGCCTTGCGCGATCACGGTGGCAATGCACGCCCTGGACCAGTTGGACGGCTACCTGACCGAAGTTACCCGCGTTGGCGGCGAGCACATGCACGTCCTTGCTGTCGCGATGCTGGACGCCGACAGCCACGTGCTGGCCCGGTCCGAGACGGGCACCTTCACCGAGTTGCGAGCAGCCGCAAGAGCTGAATTAGATGCCGATTTTGCCCGACGTGCCGTGCAATCGCCCGATGCCCTGTGGCGTGAGCAGGTCAGCCCGGAAGGCAAACGTTTGCTGCTGGTGTCCATGCCGACTGTGTCCGGCTTACGCTGGGGAACCCTGGTTGCTGCCTTTGATCTCGGAGACTTAGACCGACAGTTGAGCGAACTCAAGTTCCTGCTCACAGGCCTAGCCCTGGGCCTAGCCGGTGCCCTAGGACTGCTGCTGTACGTGGGGCTGTCGCGGCTGGTGGTTAGGCCGGTCCGCGCCCTGGCAACGGCCGCAGAACTCATTGCCCGTGGGCAGTTACAGGCTCGAACTGGGCTACAACGCGGCGACGAACTTGGACGGTTGGCCCAGGTTTTTGACGCCATGGCCAGCGAAATTGAACTGAGTACGCAGGCCCTGGAGCAAAAGGTTCAGGAACGTACAGCAGAAGTAGAGAAAAAGAGTCGCGAATTGGCTGATGTCAATGCGGCTCTGCACAGTGCCAACACCGAGCTCGCGCGCCTAGCGAGTACGGACGCGCTGACCAACGTCAAGAATCGACGCCACTTTTCCACGACGATTGAAAGGCGGATCACGCCTCAGCAAACGGGGACCACGACCCTTTTGATGTTCGATGTCGATCACTTCAAGGCGCTCAACGATCGACTCGGCCACCCAGTGGGCGACCTGATTCTTCGCGATATTGCGCACATCCTCCAGGTCGGACTGAGGACCACGGACACGCTCAGCCGCTACGGCGGAGAAGAGTTTGCCGCCATCCTGGTTGATACCGATGCCATACAAGGGCTTGAAATCGCTGAGCGAATCCGAAGTGCGGTGGCTACCTACGATTTTGATCACAGCACTGGGCATCCGGTTGGCCCGATGACAGTCAGCGTCGGACTTGCCAATTGCCCCCAAGATGCTCAAGATTATGAGCAATTGATCGCTCGATCTGATCAGGCGCTCTACCAAGCCAAGGCCCGGGGCCGCAACCGCGTCGAACGATTTGTTGCGGCAACTTCTTGAGGCGGCACGACGGGGCAAACGAGCATTATCATTGAATGCTTGACAACAAATTTTGCGTTTGCCCGTTTTCCGCAGATTCTGTGCCCCGGGCAACGCGTGCGAGGGCGACGCCAACGACTTACCTTCAATAAGAGGCTTCAAGTGCGCTCGGCTCTTGGGAGTCGCGCCGAACGACGCGAAAGGCCAGTCCACGGAGACCTGTCTTCAATTGACGCTGGCGCGCGTCTGTACGGCAGCGTTGTCCTTGTCCGGCCGGAGGGGCTGGGCCCAGGCGCGGACATGAACCCATGCGGAAATGAAGTGCGGGTCTGGGGTGTTCAACTGGGTATGGCCGGGCCGACGAGTCGGTCAACCGCACTGGATTGCGCAAATAAGTCGAGCACTTTCACCCACGCCAATGCGCCTTGGCCGGGCCCGAGTAGGCCTATCGTCGCTTGAGCCAAGGGTGCGAACAGTTGGAGGCGGAGAGCCAAGATGCAGCCAGGCATGTTCATTGGAGCGCAGACGATGACCACAAACGTGCGAAATCTTTTGATTTTGTTGATCGCATCGACAGTGGTTGCAGCCCCTCTTGCGGTCGCCGCGCCACAACCGGTCGGCGGGGGACCGAACGCTTCGACTGCGGCGCCGGTGCCGGGCAAGGGTAGCAATCAACCCCCTTCTGTGACAGCGTTTCCTCGCCCCGGCGAAGGGCCGATCTTCCCCGTGACGGAGGCGCTTGAGGCCATGCGTAGCGGCCACCCTCAGCTCAGCGCCGCTCGGGCCGATATTCGAGCCGCCGCCGCCGATGCCGTCGCTGCGGGTCTTTGGAGCAATCCGCAACTCGATGCGTCCTATCTTCGCGCAGTAACAACTAATCCAAGCGTTGATTCTGCATTGGGTTTTGCCGCCGCTGGCTACACGCAGTTCCTAGAAACGGCCGGTGCGCCCAAAGCCCGCCGGGAAGCGGCCCAGTGGATTCACGACGCGGTGCAATCCGACAGCCAAGCCCTTGAGCGTCAACTTTCCGTTGCCGTTCAACGAGCATGCCAGCACCTGGTCGCAGCAGCGACGCGCGTGGAAGTGCATCGTCAATCCGTGAATCGACTGCAGTTTGCCGACGGCGTGGTTGGGGCGCGGGTCCGTGATGGGGCCGCCCCCCAGTTCGACGGCTCGCGAATGACCATCGCCATCGCTTTGGCGCGGTCCATGCTCGGCGAGGCGGAAGCAGACGTCATTGCAGCGAAAGGCGAACTTCGCATTGCCGTGGGGAACCCGGACTATCAGGTGCACGGGCTACCGGCGCTCGACCTCTACCTGAGCGAAACACCTGTGGCGGCCGAACGGCTGGTCGAAGAAACCCACAGCAATCGTCCAGACTTGCAGGCCGCTCGCCAGCGTGAACACGCCGCGCAAACGCAGGTCAGCGTCGCTAAAAAGTCGATCTTGCCGGGCTTTGGCCTTCGCGGTGGGGTACAGTACGGCAACTCCTCAGGAGAACTGGACTTTACCGTGGGCATTACCGTACCGCTGCTGGTCAATGACCACGGCCAAGGAACGATTGCAGCGGCCGTCGCGCGATCTGAATCGGCCCATGAGCAAATGCGTTCCCTCGACGTACAAGCCGAACAACGCGTTCGCGCGGCGTGGGACGAAGTGCAGCGACGAAACGATGCCTTTGCCAAATTCCGCGACTCTGGCGCAACCAGCGCTCAGAACATGGGCGATCAAGCGATGGCGGGCTATCGCGGCGGAAAGGTTTCCGTGCTCGAGTTGGTCGACGCGTTCACGGCCAAACGAGACGCCCAGTTGCGCCTAGTCGACCTCGCAGAGTCCATGCAGGACGCGGCCTTGCGCCTGCGCCAAGCGGTCCAAGCAGGCGGATCCAATTAGCCAAGTGCCTCAGCCCTCGCTGGTCTCTATGGCGTACAAGTACAAGGAACGATTGTCAATCTATCGGATTGGAGAAAAGCGGGGGGCTAGCCCTCGCCCCCCGGGCGGCGACAACTGGTGCCCCCAGGCAGCCTCGACCACGTGCAAGGAAACAGAACATGGTGCAAATTCGGATGAATTCATCGACGCCTCAGGTGCTCCGAGCGCGTTCAGGTCATTGGCTCGTGCTGGCCCTGGCCATTGGTGCCTGCAGCCAACCCAAGCCAGCCGATGTGCCGCCGAGCCACGAACGGCGCAAAGATGGCGCCGTGGTTCTTAAGGGAGAAAGCCAACAATTCGTCAAGGTTGAGCCCGCGCGCCCAGCCTCGTCGCCCCATGCGCGCACCCTAGTCGCGCGTGTCGCCTTTGACGAACGCCTGCTGGCGACCATCGGCCCGCCCGTGCAAGGACGTGTTGCCAGCGTCGACGTCGTGACCGGAGATAAGGTCAAGAAAACAGACGTATTATTGACGATTCACTCGCCCGATATTGCCAATTCGCAGGCCCAGGTCGCAGAAGCGCGCACGGCACGAATCTTGGCCGAGCACACGATGTCGCGCACAGCAGCGTTGGTCAAAGAGGGCGCGGCCAGTCAGGCTGAATTACAGACCGCACAAGCGCAGTTAGCGCAGACGCGCGATGAAGAAAGACGCGCCTCTTCGTCGCTTGCTGCGGTCGGTGGCGGCGATGGGTCGGCGGATTATCGCCTGCGTTCGCCCATTGACGGAATCGTCGTCGAGCGCAACGTCATGGTTGGCAATGAAGTGCATGTCGATCAGCAGGATCCGCTGCTGCGCGTCGCCGACCTGAGCAAAGTATGGGTTATTGCTGACCTATATGAACAGGACCTGCCCCTGGTCAAGCAAGGCGCTGAGGCCACAGTGTTTGTGCCAGCTCTGCCGGAGGGCAAATTCGAAGGCAAGATCACCTATGTAGGCGACATCGTCGACCAAGTCACCCGGGCCATTCGCACGCGCATTGAGATCGACAACCCGAATAACCTTTTGCGACCAGGGATGTTTGCGCAAGTGGAGGTTCGCACCCAGGCGCCGGGGGCGGTCGAAGTTCCCACCAGCGCCGTGCTAGCCCGCCGCGACCAATTCTTTGTTTTTATTCAGCAAACAGACGGATCCTACAAGCAACGCGAAGTCAAGCTCGGAGAGCAGCAGGGCTCACACGTCATGCTGCTCGACGGTGTCAAGAACGGCGACTTGGTCGTGACCCAAGGTGCCATCCTGCTGGACGCCGAAGCCAATGAAGCCCTGTAGTACCGCAAACCGGAATTTCCTTCGGGGCTCGGATGTACTGGATTTGCTTCTAGTTTCAAGGGGGCCCGCTGCCCTCTCGCCCGCGCCTGCGGGCTCACCCCTGCGTCCAGCCGCAGCCGCGACTTGGGATACTTCCCTGCCTGGAGCCTGCTGATGATTCAGAACATTGTCGAATTCGCGTTGCGCCAACGAGGCTTGATCCTGGCCGCCTGCTTGGCCCTGATCGCCCTTGGCGTCAACGCCTTCATGAACTTGCCCATCGAGGCCTACCCCGATGTCGCTGATACTTGGGTGCAAATCATCACCCAATGGCCCGGCCACGCCGCCGAAGAGGTCGAGCGCCAGATCACCTTGCCGGTCGAGCGGCAGATGAACGGCGTACCCAAGCAAACAGCCGTACGGTCTACGTCGATCGCCGGACTTTCCGTCGTCACGCTGATTTTCGAAGACGGCACCGATAGTTACTTTGCCCGCCAGATGGTGACAGGACGCCTGGGCCAGATCGATTTGCCCGATGGGGCCCAAGTGGCGCTAGGGCCTCTGGCCAGCCCGGTGGGCGAGATTCTTCGTTACAATCTCGTCAATTGCGCCCAGACCAAGGTTCCCGAGTGCGAAAAGGAGGATCTGGACGTTCCGCCTAAGCCGCTCAGTGAACTCAAGGACTTAGAAGAATGGGTCGTTGAACGCGAACTGCTCGCAACGCCAGGTGTTGCCGATGTCGCAAGCTTTGGCGGAACCCTGAAGCAATACCAGGTGTTGATCGACCCTTCGCTGTTGTCGGCCAGGGGCCTGACCGTCCAGGATGTCGAGGATGCGCTAACGGCTGCCAACGGCAATGCCGGCGGCGGCGTGGTGCGCTTTGGTCCTGCTGCCCTCAATGTCCGCGGAATTGGGCTACTAACGCCCGAGCAAATTGGCGATGTGGCCGTGACTTCCCGCGACGGCACGCCCATTCGGGTGCGCCATGTGGCCAAGGTGCAGATTGGCTATCAGCCGCGCATGGGCCGGGTGTCGATCGACAACGACAAGGATGTAGTCAAGGCCACAGTATTGTTACGCAAAGGCGAGCAAGCGGAGACGGTCCTCGAACGCGTGCACGAACACATCGAGCTTATCAACCACACGGTCCTCCCCCGTGGCGTCAAGATGCATATCCATCATGATCGCACGGAGTTAATGCATCTGACGACCCATACCGTGATGCACAACCTGATGGAAGGCATTGGTCTGGTGACGCTGATCCTCTTTATCTTCCTGGGCAACGTACGGGCCGCGATGATCGTCGCGATTACGATTCCGCTTTCCCTGCTTATTGCCTTCATTTTCATGGATTTATCCAAGATCCCCGCCAACCTCCTCTCCATCGGCGCCGTCGATTTTGGCATGATTGTCGATGGTTCCATCGTCATGGTCGAGAACATCTTCCGACTCATTGCCGAGAAACAGGAACACAATCAGAGGTATGACCTGCAAGACTTGGTGAAGGCAGCGTCCAAAGAGGTCTCGCGGCCCATCGTTTTTGCCATCGCCATTATCGTCACGGCCTATCTACCGATTTTCACGCTGCAACGAGTGGAAGGGAAACTGTTTTCGCCCATGGCGTGGACCGTCGCCTTTGCCTTGTTCGGCGCGCTGGTGTTGGCGATCACCCTGGTCCCGGTGCTGACCACCTTCCTATTCAAAGGTAAAATCAAGGAGTTTAACAATCCGCTTCTGAGCCTGATGCGCTGGTCCTACCTGCCGACACTCCGCACGCTGCTCAAGCGTCCGTGGATAGCCTTTGTAGTCGCGGGCTTACTGATCGGTGCTGACGCGATCATGGCCAGTCACATTGGCTCTGAGTTCCTGCCCCACCTGGATGAAGGCGCACTGTGGGTCCGCGTGTCGATGCCGGCCAACATCAGCCTGGCGGAGTCCGAAGCCATGGTCGACGGCCGCGATGAACCGCCAACTGCGGGGGAGGCCAAGGGCAATCATACCCGGGGATTGCGCGCCATTCTCGCGGAGTTTCCTGAAGTTCGCATGATGTCGACGCAGATCGGGCGCCCTGACGACGGCACGGACCCGACGGGCTTCTATAACGCTGAATTTCTTCTTCTTTTGACCGATCACGAGGTCTGGCGACCGAAATTTCACGGCAAGAAGGACGAACTCATCCAGGCCATGTCCGAAGCGCTGTCCGTGGTGCCTGGCGTGGAAGTAGGCTTTTCGCAACCGATTTCTGACAATGTCGAGGAGGCGGTATCCGGGGTCAAGGGACAGTTGTGTCTGAAGATCATCGGCAACGACCTCAACGCCCTGGACGACTTGGCCCGCAAGGCCGCCCATGCCATGCGCGATATTCAAGGCATTGAAGACTTGGGTATTTTTCGCGAGCTAGGCCAGTCCAACATCCACGTCGCGATCAATCGCGCGCGTGCCGAACGTTACGGGCTAACTGTGCAGGAAGTCGAGAAATTCATCGAGGCAGGCGTGGGCGGCAAGCCCGTGACCGAAATCGTCGAAGGCGAGCGCCGCCACGACTTGGTGGTGCGCTATGAGGAGGAAAAGCGCGACACTATCGACGCTTTGCGGCGATTGCCCGTTCCGCTCAAGCACGACGGGGTGACCGTACCACTAGCGATGGTGGCGGACGTGACCGTCGAGGGGGGTGCTTCGCGCATCTTCCGCGAGGCCAATCGCCGCTACATCGCCATCAAATTCAGCGTGCGCGACCGTGACTTGGGCAGTGCCGTCGCTGAGGCCCAGGCCAAGGTCGATGCGGCCATCAAGCTGCCCACGGGCTACAACGCCACTTGGGCCGGCGAGTTTGAGAGCGCACGCCGCGCCGGTAAGCGACTTTCCATCGTCATTCCCGCGACGATCCTGGCTGTCTTTGCCCTTCTGATGCTGATGTTCAAGCGCCCGCGCGAAGCAACCCTGATTCTTGTCAATGTGTTGCTAACGTCCCCCTTTGGCGGTCTGGCGGCGTTGCTGATGACGCACAACAACTTCTCGGTCGCTTCGGGCGTTGGCTTTCTGGCGCTCTTTGGCGTATCGGTGCAGACGGGCGTCATTTTAGTGGCGTATATCAATGAGTTGCGGGTAACTGGCATGGATGTGTCAACTGCCATTGTGCGCGCCGCCGACCTGCGATTGCGCCCGATCACCATGACGGCCTTGGTAGCAACCCTGGGGCTGCTGCCGGCGGCACTGTCTACAGGCATTGGCTCTGACTCTCAGAAACCTTTGGCGATTGTGGTGGTCGGCGGCCTTGTGTCGTCGCTGGCCCTGTCCTTGTTTATGCTGCCGCTGCTGTATCGGCTGTTCCCGACCAAGCACGCCGACCTGGTGAACCCAGAGCAACTCGCCCAAGACCACCCGGAAGATTTGCTAGTGGCCCACGGCGAGCACCACTAGTCCCTGCAAACCGGAAGTTCCTCCCAGTTTGGAGATACAGTATTTGCTTCTAGTTTCAGGGGGCCCGCGCCCCCCTCGCCCGCGCGCGCGGGCTCTCCCCTGCGTTCGGCCGGGTCCCTAGTTGCAGAGTCCGCAACGCCGAGTCCTTTGCAGTACACCCGAAAGGACTTAGGGTTACGTGTACTAGCAAGCAACCCCATGGCACGACTCGTTTTCTTCTGCCGCAGCGCGCAGGAACATAGAGGGCGTTGGTGCTGTCCGCGGGCAGCAACCTAGCGTATGATCAGGCCTACGCTCGGCCACGCTCCGGGCGATGAGTCCGCGCCCATGTTGCCCAGTCGGTTTGAAAATCTTCTTGATCTCGCAAGGTTGCCATTCTTTGAGGCGCGCGATGGCCGTTTGGTCTTGGCCGATCCTAGCCTGGGGCCGGCCATCGACCTGCATACGCATCTGGCGCTGAGCTACGTGCTGCCGCCGCGGGTCGACCTGCTGCAAGGGCATAACGAGACAGCACATTACCTGCCCAAAGAGCGCTCCATTGACCTGGAGGTCTACGTCAACAGGAACTTCGCGGCGGACGATATCCAAAGGCTGACAAAGGATTTAAGCACAGGATCTTTGACGGGCAGCGGCATGAGGCAAACCCACACCATGGCCAACCTCAGCCGGGAGATGACCGAGCTGGGCATCACCCAGACTGTGCTTTTACCGATTGATTTTCCGTTGTTATCGGACAATGCCGGCCACTGGCTGCGCACAGTCCGTGGCAGAAAGGACGCCGTCTGTTTTGGCTCGGTTCACCCGTATCGACCGGGCATGCGCCGTAACCTGGCGCGGCAAATGGCTTTGGGTGCCCGTGGCATCAAGGTCCACCCGGCTGTGCAGATGGTGCGCCCCGATGACGCGCGAGCGATGAAGCTCTACGACCTCTGTGGGCAAAACGGTCTACCAGTGCTTTTCCACTGTGGTCCCGTGGACATCGAGACCAAGCTGGGCCGCTACTTGTCGCAGGTGCGCCATTACGAACGGGCCCTGGCAGAGAATCCCCAGACGACATTCATCCTGGGCCACGCGGGCGCACTGCAAATGCCCGAGGCCTTGGCCTATGCCAAGAAGTATCGCAATGTGTACCTAGAGTTATCGAGCCAGTCGCTCAGCAGTGTCCGGCAAATCCTCGATCAAGCCCCGGGCGATCGCGTGGTTTTTGGCAGCGACTGGCCGTTCTATCACCAGGGGATTGCGCTGGCCAAGGTGTTCCTAGCCGCCCATGAGCCTGCACTGCGCCGGCAGGTATTGTACGGCAACGCCGCGCGATTGTTCGGCTTACCGGCTCAGGAGTAGACCATGGGCCCCGCCGTGGTTCGCGTGATGGGCATGTGCGCCCTGTTGGCCTTGCTGGGCTGCTCGCCGCGACCGCGCACGACGTTGGCCGACAATCACACCGTTTTGGCCCAGACGCCACCAAAAGACCGAATCCTCCGTTTTGCCAGTACTAGCGCGGAGTTGCTCGACCCCGCTCAAGTCGCAGATACGGCTGGCCATCATCTTATGATGAACGTTTTTGAAGGGTTGTACGTGTACAACCGCGGAGATGGCCCAGCGGTGCCAGCCATGGCGCAATCCCGAGACGTTTCAGCGGACGGCTTGACCTGGACCTTTCATTTGCGAACGAACCTGCGCTGGAGCGACGGAACCCCGCTCACGGCTGAAGATTTCGCCTGGAGCTGGCTGCGCGTGCTTGAGCCCAAGACGGCGTCGCGCTCTGCCCAGTTGCTGTGGTTTGTCAAGGGCGCTCAGGCGTTGAACAGCGGCGAGGACCCCAATCCGCAGCACGTCGGGATCTCGGTGCTGGACCCTCTGACCCTTCGCGTGCAACTCACTAATCCTACGCCATTTTTTGAGGCTCTGCTCTGCGAAATGCCCTACGTGCCCACGCCCCGCCATTTAGTACAGCGCTGGGGTGCCGCTTGGGTGGAACCGGGGCATATCGCTAGCAACGGCCCCTTTGTCCTGAGTGCATACCAAGACCGCAAGCACGCGATCCTCAAACGCAATCCCACCTACTGGGATGCGCCATCGGTGTGGCTCGATGGCATTGAAATCCTCTTGACGGACAGCGACCAAACCGCCTTTGACTGGTACGAAGTCGGCCGAACCCAGTGGCACGGCGATACGGCCCTGCCGATGGACAAGTTGCCGGCCCTGCGGGCATCTGGCCGGGTCGACCTGCGAACAGACCCCAAATTATGTTCGTATTACTTTAGCTTACGCGTCGACCGCCCTCCTCTGGATGACCCGCGGATTCGCCAGGCGATCAATCTCGCCATCGACAAAGAACGCTTGGCAGTTCACGTGTTGCGCGGTGGCCAGCCTATCGCCAGCGGTGCTGTGCCAGCCCTGTTCAGCAACAGCCATGGCTACCAAAGTCCCGCAGGAGACGGCTATGATCCTGAGCGAGCTCGACAATTGCTCGCCGAGGCGGGTCACCCCCACGGCTTGGGCCTGCCGCCCATTCGATTTTCCTTCAACACCGGCGAGGGCCACCGCGTTATCGCCGAGTTCGTGCAACGAAATCTCCAAGAAAATCTGGGAATTCGCTTGGAACTCATCAACATGGAGTGGGGCTCCTTGCTCAAGGCCCTGCAGGCCGGCGATTTTGCCATTGGCCGCTCCTCTTGGTGCGCGGACTACCCAGATCCATTGACCTTTCTTGAAGTTTTCCACAGCCAAAGCAAGGCAAACTACTCGGGCTACCGCAACGCCACGTACGATGCCCGCATCGCCGCCATTGCCGCCGAGGTCGACACGCAGAAGCGCAACACCTTGATAACTCTGGCAGAACAGCAGCTCAACACCGACCTACCTATGCTGCCAGTGTACCATTACACCTGGAATTACTTGGTCAAACCCTATGTCTTGGGCTATGAACGCCACATGCAGGACGCCCACCCGCTCAAGTACATTCGCTTTGCCGATGCCCAAGAACTGGCGCAAATTCAAGGTGGTGCACAGCTACATCTGCCGGCCCTGACGGTCCCCTCTGCCCGCCCGGCAAGCCAGTCGCCATCCGCGGAGTCCTTGTAAATGCTGCGCTTTGCTGCCATCCGTCTGGTGCAGGGCCTGCTGACACTGTGGGTGATTCTCAGCATCTCCTTTGTGCTGATGCGCCTAGCGCCAGGAGGGCCTTTTGACAAGGAAAAACCGCTACCTGCCGCCGTCGTGGCCAACCTCAAGCGCAGTTTTGGCCTTGGGCGCGATGTGCCTAGCCCCATCGCGGGCACGCTGAAGCGATTTGCAGTGCGCCAGTCTGAGGTTGTGCCCCGGGGGCAGCCTCTGGCGTATGTGCAGACTCAGCAAGGCGAAATTCCCATTCTCGCCCCGAAAGACATGACCGTCGCGGCCACGCTGGGCCCGGTCGGCCGCACCTTGATCCCCGGCGAGGCGCTTTTGGTGCGCGATTGCAGCCTTGGCGAGCAATACCTCAGAATGATGTGGAGTTACACCCATCTGGATTTCGGCGTGACCTACGCCTCGGGCGGCACACGCAGCGTCGCCGAGACCTTGGCCAGCGCCTTTCCCGTCTCGCTCGAATTGGGCCTCTACGCACTGTTTTTTGCCATGATTTTCGGCATTAGCCTGGGCCTATTGGCCGGATGGTACCGCAACACGTGGCTCGACACCCTAGCGATGACGGCGGCCCTGCTGCTGGTTTCGGCCTCCTCGCTGGTCCTGGGCACCTTGCTATTGCTGGTCTTTTGCGTTCAATTGCAATGGCTTTCTTGGGGAGGCTGGGAATTCCTGGCCTGGGATTGGCCCCACGCCCAGGTCAAGATTCTGCCGACGCTGACCCTTGGACTGGTCTACGCGGCTTGGTTCGCGCGCCTGACGCGGGCCGGCCTGCTTGACGTGGTTGGCCAGAACTGGATTCGCACAGCCCGGGCCAAGGGGCTTTCGCAGGGGCAGATTCTCCGCCGTCACGCCCTAAAACCCGCTATTTTGCCTGCGGTTACCTTCTTGGGGCCCGCGCTAGCAGGCATTGTCACTGGCTCGGTGGTCGTCGAACGGGTGTTCTCGATTCCGGGCATCGGCGAGTACTTCGTCACCGCAGCGGTCAATCGCGACTATCCGCTGGTCATGGGCACAGTTGTGCTGTACTCGGCGCTGCTGATCGTCAGCAACTTGGCCGTCGACATTGTCCACGCCGCCCTGGACCCGCGGATTCGCCTGGGGGCGCCATGAGGTCCCTGTCGCCCGGACAGGCTGCCCTGGCCCGCCTTCGTCGCAATCGGATGGCCGTGGCCGGTGCTTGGGTGGCCGCAACCATGGCAGTCCTGGGCTTTGCCGCTCCGCTATGGGCCCGCGCGTGCATCGGCTTTTCGCCCGAGGAACAGCATCCTGCCTTTGCCTTTGCGCCGCCCGGTACCCAAGATAGTTCTTTGGATTACCGCGATTACGATGGCGACTCCACCGCTTGGCCCCTAGTTGACTGGCAGCGCAACGGCGCGATTCAGTGTCGCTTGGACCCGCAGCCAAACCTCGACACCGACGAAAAAGCGTTGCATCTATTGCAGATGGCCTTAGGACCCCAGGCGCAATGGCCCGAGCCCAGCCGGGTGCCTCTGGCCGAAACGCTGGCGATTCTAGCCGGTCAATGGCGGTGCCCGGAGCTGGAAACCCTGCAAGATGCCGAACGTTTCTACGCGTTCTTGCCCGACCAGTTCGACCGAGCCTCCGGCCATACCGTGCCGGGGACCGCGGTCTCCGAGCCAGACGGCCTGCTATCGCGTCAAGAGTTTCCCAATCAACTCAGACAGATTGCCGACCTTCGCACCCGGGAGGCCGCGCGACAACTAGGGCTCGTCGGTGACGCCGGTTGGGCCCTCTTAAGCAAAGATCCCAAGGCACTACTCACGCGTCAGGACATTGCGGCCTCAACCCTTCGCACGCGCCTGCAGCCCGACCAGTTGCTACAGCACTGGGATACCAACCACGACTTGGCTATTGATCGCCTTGAATTTCAAGGTCTCCCGCGGATGCACCGTTTCTGGCTCGGCACCGACCAAAAGGGCCGCGACCTGCTGGTGCGTCTGCTGTACGGGGCGAGGATGAGCTTGACCATCGGCCTGCTAGCGACCTTGGTCAGCCTGCTGATCGGCGTTTCCTACGGCGCCATCGCCGGTTACGCCAGTCGCCGCATCGATGGGCTGATGATGCGCACGGTCGACGTCCTGTATGGACTGCCTTTTCTGTTTCTTGTCATTGTGTTGTTGGTAGTTGCCGGGCGCTCCACGCTCAATCTGTTCGTCGCCCTAGGCGCGGTGTCCTGGCTGACGATGGCCCGGATCGTCCGCGCTCAGGTCCTGAGCCTGCGCCACCGCGAATTCGTTGAAGCAGCAAGAGCTTTGGGGCTGTCCGCGCCACGAATTCTGTTCCGCCACATCTTGCCCAACGCCTTGGGCCCGATCGTGGTGTACGCGACACTGTCGGTTCCTGGCGTGATCTTGGAAGAAGCTTTCCTGTCTTTTCTTGGACTTGGCGTGCAGCCTCCCGATGCGTCTTGGGGCACGCTGCTGGCCGAAGGGGCTCGGCTACTGCAGGACCAGCCTTGGCTGCTAATCTGGCCCGCTGGCGCCTTGTCGATTACGCTTTTTTCCCTTAGTTTTCTTGGAGATGGGCTTCGTGACGCCCTAGACCCACGCGCGGAGACCTGACCAATTCGTTGCGCAGATCGGCAAACGATGTCAGCATTACAGCAACGACTCTGTGGGAGGCCATTTCATGAAGCATATTGGAAGTCTCAGCTGGGCAATGGCGCTCAGTTTGTTAGGGATTGCATCGTTATCAGCTTGCAACGCGGTAGCCAACTTGCGCAAGGGTGAGTTGAACCTCGATGTCGGCCGGGACAACGGCAACAGCGGCAATAACAACGCGCAAACACAAGGCAATGCCGGAAGTAGCGCCAAGGCTTCGAAGCCACGGGGCAATGCGCCGGCCGAGCTCAGCGATGCCGAGGAAGCCAACAAGCGCTGCCAGGACTGGATCGACGGAAATCGCAAGGATACCAAAGAGTTGCTTGCGGCCCAGATCCATTCTCTGGACGAGGCCAAGGCCGCCTATGACCGCTGGGACAAGATCGACACGACCATTGCAGTGCACTGCGAGACGGATTGCGCCGTCGTCAAAGATGCCAATGGCGAGTCGGTGCCCAAATGCACGTTCAAGAACGCGAAATTCCAGCCTTTAGTGGACTCGATGCTCGACGAAGTCAGCAAGGCCGAACCGCAGGTCCTGGAAAAGGCGATTCGCGGCGCCCTCAAGGAAGACCCCAAGTGGGCGCGCAACAAGATGTTTACGCTGTTCCGCAACGAGGATCGCAAGCCCAATGAGTGGCTGCGCGGTCTGGCGCACGACGTCAGCAAGGCTTATGACGCTTCCTTGGAGCAAATGTTCAAGGCCAATGGGGGCTTGGGCAAGAAGGACAACGGCGAAGTGGTCTGCGTCTATTCGCGCAATGCACTGCCAGCTGGAGGCAAGGGACATACTGGATTCGCTACGCATTTTGACGGCCCGGGCGTCATCTACGTGGGCTGCCGCCTGCAAGGGCCCGCCAACGGCCAAAACGGCAAGATTCTCTTGTATTTCAATGCTGACACCGGCCCTGCCGAACGGATGCTGCACGAAGTCGACCTCGGCCATTCTTCGGCCGTGGGCAAGACCGACTGGGTCACCGGCAAGTTCAGCCTGCCGGCGGGCGAAGACTTCGCCAAAACCGTCCATTACACTTTTGACGCCCAGGTCATCGTGCGCAACGTCTGGAATGAACAGACGATCCTTTCCTCGTCCGTCCTGACTTGGCACAAGTAGCCTCCTGGCCAGACGATGGCTGTCTGCACACCCCTGGCCGATGGCTAGCGACACCGCGACCGCTGCGGGGCAAACGGCAGCAACGCTCGCAATCCCAGAAAAATCCAAGGGAATATTCGCGCTTCGCCAAGGGTTGTCGATTCGAACGGGCCGATAGCGGTCGCCATTGGAGCCCTTGATGCCCGCCTTGCCCAACCCCCTCGGCACGCCGCAACCGGACGCAATTCTGTCCGCTGAGCCCCTGCGCACGCCGTGGCAAACGCAGAATCCCTTTTTATTCTGCATGCATCACAACGATGCCTACCCAGCGGGCAACGCGCAGTTTGGCCCGATTGATTCCTTGCGAGGCCGACAAATAGGCCAAGACTTCGCGAACAAAGACGGCTGGAACATGTACCACGGCCAGCAGGTGCCGGGCTTTCCGCAACACCCGCACCGGGGCTTTGAAACCGTGACCGTGGTCCGCAAAGGTCTGCTGGATCATTCGGATTCTCTGGGCGCTGCGGCTCGTTACGGCCAGGGCGACGTGCAATGGCTGACGGCCGGCCAGGGCATTCAACATGCGGAGATGTTTCCGCTCTTGCGAAGCGACGCGCCCAATCCTGTGGAATTGTTCCAGATCTGGCTCAACCTGCCCCGCGCCAGCAAGATGGTCGCCCCCTATTTCTCCATGTTCTGGGCCGACACGATCCCGCGGCAGCGCCTCGAGGACCAACAGGGAAAATCCATAGAGATCTCTGTAATCGCCGGTAGTATTGGCGATCTGGTGGGGCCAGAACCGCCCCCCAATTCCTGGGCCCATCAAGCGGGGTCGGACGTCGCGATTTGGACGCTCAAGCTGCAGGCCGGGGCGCAATGGACGCTGCCCGCTGCCCAACCGGGGAGCAATCGGGTGATTTACTTCTTTGAAGGCAAGGAGTTGACGATTGGCCCGCGCACGGTGGCAGTCCGGCAGGCCATCGCGGTACGACCTGAGGCGGCCTTGCAACTGACCGCTGGCAGTCAGGATGTGGAATTGCTTGTATTGCAAGGAAAACCCATCGCCGAACCGGTGGTCCAGTATGGCCCCTTCGTCATGAACACCCAAGCCGAAATCCAGCAGACTTTTGCGGACTACCAACGCACCGGTTTTGGCGGCTGGCCGTGGCCCCGCGTCGACCCGGTGCATGGCCCAGAACAGCAGCGCTTGGCCCGATACCCGGACGGCCGCATCGATAAACCCGCTTGATAATTCCCCATTTCGCACCCATGCGCTGACCCTTGCCAGGGCCATCGCGGCAGGAGGTTCCCATGCGTACGCTCTATCCCGCCATTGAACCCTGGGATCAGGGACGACTCAATGTTTCCTCTTTACATTCAATCTACTACGAGCAATCCGGCAATCCGCACGGCAAGCCCGCAGTCTTTGTCCACGGCGGTCCTGGCGGCGGCTGCGACACTTGGCAAAGGCAGTTCTTCAACCCGGACAAATACCGAATTATTCTCTTCGATCAGCGCGGTTGCGGCCGCTCGACGCCGCATGCCGAACTGACCGACAACACCACCTGGCACCTGGTGGCCGACATGGAAGCGCTGCGCCAGCACCTGGGCATCGAAAGCTGGCAAGTCTTCGGCGGGTCCTGGGGCTCGACGCTGGCCCTGGCCTACGCGCAGCAGCACCCCGAGCGGGTCAGCGAACTGGTCCTTCGCGGGATTTTCCTGTTGCGAAAGTCTGAGTTGCGCTGGTTCTATCAAGAGGGCGCCTCGCACCTCTTCGCCGACGCCTGGGAGCAATACCTCAAAGCCATCGACCCGGCCGAACGCGGCGACCTGATGGCCGCCTACTACCGCCGCCTAACCCATCCCGATCGGCAGGTGCAACTAGCGGCCGCGCGGGCCTGGAGCATCTGGGAGGGGTCAACTTCTCGTTTATACTACGATCCGACGATGGTCTCGCACTATGGTGAAGACGATTTTGCCCTGGCTTTCGCGCGGATCGAATGCCACTACTTCGTCCACAACGCCTGGTTTCGCTGTGATGACCAGCTCTTGCAAGATGTCGACAAGATCCGCCATATCCCGACCGTCATCGTTCAGGGACGTTACGACGTCGTCTGCCCGATGCAGTCCGCTTGGGATCTACATAAAGCCTTTCCAGAAGCGAAGTTGCACATCGTTGCCGACGCCGGCCATGCCGCCATGGAGCCGGGTACCCTGCACCACCTGATCGAGGCCACCGACCAATTTGCCGGTAGCCAAACGCCGCCCACCTAGATTACGCGCAGTGCTATCGCTTGAAATTCAATGTGTTGGCCAGCAATCGCTAGGGCGCATCTGACGGGAACGGATTGCGCTACAAAAGGTCCGTGCGGCCAAGCTTCTGCAGTTCCGCCACTATCTGGCGGACGTCTTGGCTGCGCTCCAAGGGCAGCACCAGCGTTGCGTCCGGCGTCACGACCACGGCCGTGTGGCGCAGGCCGACGGCGGCGAGCAGAGGCCCCTGGGAAATCAGGACGCTGTCATGACAATCTTGTGCAATCACAGGGCCATGCAGGAAGTTGGCCGACGACGCGGGCTTCAGGCCGACCACGCTCTGCCAAGTGCCGACGTCAGACCAGCCAGCGTCCAGACGCACCACGGAAATGTCCGACTCGTGCTCCATCACCCCGTAATCAATGCTGATACTCGGGCTGCGCTCGAAGGCGACCTGCAGCGCCGCGGCAAAGGCTTGGCTGCCCGGCCTTAGGCCACTCAGGCGAATTTCGGAGAAAGCCGATGTAACAGCAGGCACATGCGCATCGAGCGCCCGCAGCGCTGTGTCCGCGCGGAGCACAAATACGCCCGCATTCCACAGGTACTGCCCGCTGACCAGGTACTCTTGGGCCGTCGCCAAATCTGGTTTTTCTACAAAGCGTTGCACGGCAAATAGACCGTCCTCGGCCTTGGACAGCGAGGCACCAACCTCAATGTAGCCGTAGCCCGTTTCAGGCGCTGTCGGCGTCACACCGAGCGTAACAATCTTGCCAGTATCCGCCTGCTTAGCGGCGACCTGCAGCGCGGCCCGAAAACGCGCGGCGTCGGCAACAAAGTGGTCCGCCGGCAGGAGCACCAAAATTGCATCAGGCCGCATTTGCTGGGCGACAATTGCAGCAATCGCCATGCACGGAGCGGTGTTCCGTGCCACTGGCTCGCCAATGATCTGGTTGGACCCGAGGTCGGGCAGGTCGGCCTGCACCGCCGGCACCAAACGCTGAGCCGTTACACAGAGTTGGCGCTGAGGCGGGCACAGTTCGGCCACGCGGTCCATGGTGATGCGTAGTAGGGACTTTTCACCAAAGAACTTCAAAAGTTGTTTGGGTTCATGGTGCCGAGAGAGGGGCCAGAATCGGGTGCCAGAACCGCCGGCCATGACCGCACAGACCAATCGATCGGCCGCAGGGAGGGGACTGGGCATAGAAATATCCTCAAATCGCGAAGAATCACATGTAGTTGAAATACCATTTGACCGGGCTAGCCGCGGCCAATGTTCGCGTCGAACAGCAACCATGGTAGGACAAGGTCCTTGCGCTGTCGAACGTCCGGGCCCCGCAGAGGGGCGGGTTTTGCGGCAGGAATCCTGCCAAAGCGAGGCACAGCAACAACTTGAATTGATAGAGAGATGACCGGGCAATCTTGGGGAGCAGCTCTCTCTCTCCGGGTCATCAGGTACTTGCCCCCCATTGACAAGGCGGCCGCCGCAACCTTGCGTGTGAACCATGGGCCGCCCGACCAGGCCCGGAGAGCGTTCATGGCCGATTTCGCCCCACTGCCCCCGGATCATCTGCCCGTTCTACCCCTGCGTGATGTAGTGGTTTTTCCGCATATGGTAGTGCCACTCTTTGTCGGCCGGGAACGCTCCGTAGCGGCGCTGGAGGCAGCCTTTGAGCGCCCACACAAGGACATCCTGGTGGTGGCGCAGCTCAACGCCCGCACCAATGATCCGCAACCGGCCGATATGTATGACATCGCCTGCATTGGGACCGTGGCGCAAATCCTGCGCCTGCCGGACGGAACGGTCAAGGTGTTGATCGAGGGAAAAGTCCGCGCAAAGATTCAGAACTTTGTCGAAGGCTCTCCCTTTCTCTGCGCGCATGTGACGCGCCTCGACACCGACAAGGAAACGGAAGTTTCGGAGACCGTCGCTTCAGAAATGCGCGACTTGGCCCGCCAAGCCTTTGACGATTACATCAAGGTCAATCGCCGCATTCCCCCAGAGGTTTTGCTCTCCGTCGCCGCCATTGACGATGCGGGGCAGTTGGCCGACACCATTGCCGCCCACGTCGGCTTTAAGATCGCCGAACGCCAAGAATTGCTTTCCATGGCAGACCGTTACCTTCGTCTGCAACGTCTGGTGGAGTTGCTGCAAACCGAGACGGAAGCGCTGTCTGTTGAGGCCAAGGTGCGCAAGCGGGCCCAAAACCCGAACCAGGCGCAGGCGGCCCAGCAGGGGCAAGGGCAGGCCGAAGCCGAACAGCAGGCCGACGAGTTTAAGAATGAACTTGAGGAGTTGTGGAAGCAGATCCAGGACAAAGCCCTGCCCGAAGAGGCCAAGGGCCGGCTGGAACGCGAGTTCAAAAAGCTCAAGATGATGAACCCGATGTCTGCGGAATCCGGTGTGATTCGCACGTACGTCGATTGGGTCTTATCCCTGCCTTGGGCGACGTGGACCGCGGACAAGCTAGACGTCGCCGAAGTGCGCAAAATCTTGGATGCCGATCACTACGGCCTGGACAAACCCAAGGAACGCATTCTGGAATACTTGGCCGTCCAGCAACTGCGCGGCCAAGTCGGTCGCGGGCCGGTGCTTTGCTTGGTCGGCCCTCCGGGCGTGGGCAAGACCTCACTGGCCAAATCGATTGCACGGGCCATGGACCGCAAATTCGTTCGCGTTTCCCTTGGCGGTGTACGCGACGAAGCGGAAATCCGTGGTCACCGGCGGACTTATGTCGGCGCCTTGCCCGGCAAGATCATCCACGCCATCAAGAGGGCCGGGACTTCTAATCCGGTGATTTTGCTGGACGAAATCGACAAGATGTCCATGGACTTCCGCGGTGATCCCAGTGCGGCGTTGTTGGAAGTGCTGGATCCCGAACAAAATGAGGCCTTTGTCGACCACTACATCGACCTGGACTATGACCTGTCCAAAGTGCTGTTTTTGACGACGGCGAATAACCTGCAGGCCATTCCGTGGGCCCTGTCCGATCGGCTTGAGATCATTGAGCTCGGCGGGTACACCGAGGTCGACAAGCTGCAAATCGCGAAAACGTACTTGGTGCCCCGGCAGCTAGAGGAGACGGGACTCAAGCAACTCTCCGTCATTTTTGAAGAAGAAGCGCTTGAATCCTTGATTCGCGGCCATACGCGCGAGGCGGGCGTCCGCAACCTGGAACGACAAATCGGCTCTGTTTGCCGCAAGATCGCAACCAAACACCTGAGCGAACCGAAGAAGGGGCGCAAGAAGAAATGGGTCGTGAGCGCGGCTCTGGTCAAAGAGTTGCTAGGCGCTGAAAAGTACAAGCGAACGGCTGGCGAACAGCAGGACAGGGTCGGCGTCGCCAATGGTTTGGCGGTCACAAGCGTCGGCGGCGACTTGCTGCTAGTGGAAGTGTCGCTGGTGCCGGGCAAAGGAAAAATGACGGTAACCGGAAAACTGGGCGACGTCATGAAGGAAAGTGTCGAAGCAGCGCTGAGTTACGTCCGCTCCCGCGGCAATGCCTTGGGCCTAGGTAAGGACTTCCACGGCAAGGTCGATCTGCACGTGCACTTCCCGGAAGGTGCGATTCCCAAAGATGGTCCCTCGGCGGGTATTGCGATTGCGAGCGCTCTGACCTCGGCCTTGACCCTGATTCCTGTACGCCATGATGTGGCGATGACCGGCGAAATTACCTTGCGCGGCAGGGTGTTAGCTATCGGAGGGCTCAAGGAGAAGGTGATTGCCGCCCACCGCGCTGGCTTGCGCAAGGTGATCTGCCCCAGGGAAAATGAACGCGATCTGGACGATATTCCGAAGGAAGTGCTCAGCGAGATGGAAATCATCCTGGTGGAGCACACCGATCAGGCCCTGCAACACGCCCTTCGGCTCAAGAACCCCACGGCTTTCCTGGCCAATCCAGCGGCCTACGCCAGCGATGATCTCGGGATTCACGAGGGCTTGCCCGCCGGTGTGGATGCGCGCCACTGACGGGTGACCCAACGAAAGAATCCCTTCAATAGTAATTGGTTATGAGACGTTCTCAGCAGAGGCCTGTGAGGTAGCTCCAGGCCACGCGGGCGGCGACTCGGGCTGTGGCTCCGTCCTGGTCGAAGCGGGGATTGAGTTCATAAATACCCAACTGAGTCGGCACGTTCAGCGTCGATAGGTGCGCGGCTATTGCCACAACGGCAGGCAAGGGAACGCCAACGGGCGATGGCGAACTGACTCCAGGGGCGACACCTTGCGAAAAAGCATGTAAATTCAAAGACAAGGCCATGGCTCCTGTGGAACTGGCCAAGCCCTGGAGCACGCCAATCAACTGCTGCCCTGCCGCTTGGTCGCCGTCGGGAATCTGCGCCTGAGACCACATGGCTACGCCAAGCTGTTGCAGGTACTGCCAGTGCGCCGAGGCACAGTAGGCGCGTTGCAAGCCCCACAGCGCCAGCGAAGAGGGCGTGACGTGGGCCGCGGGCTCGCTCAGCAGCCGGCGCGTCGCAGAGGCACTGTGCGGTTCGCCGGTGAAGGGCCGAACCTGAGGGCGGGCGTCCACTTGCAAGACGCCCACGGTGGCGTCAGGCCCTGGCAATCCACGAGCCAGCCCCAGGACGGCTCCATAGGCGTGGTCAAAGCCGCCGCCAACAACCACTAGGCGCGCACGAGGAAACCGTTCGCGCAAAACACCAATCACTTCAGCGAGTCGGGCGTGGGTTTCCGCGGTATGCTCGGCCGGCATGAGGTCCCCAGCCTGCAAGATTGCGCCCGCGGGCAAATCCTGAGGCGCAGAAAGTCTGCCAAAGTAATCGCGAAACCTCGCTGGACCATCGGCAGCGCCGGCCCGCCCTCCTTCGAGGCGCACGCCGCGGTCGTCCGCCACGCCCAGAATAATCCCCTGAACCCGGTCTGGGGCGGTCACGCTGTCCAGCCCGACCATCCGCGAGGCCATGCGCGGGTCATCGCGACGACTCTTGCGTTCGGCCGATTGAGGCGTCGCATCCGCACGAACAAAACGCAAGGTATTGGCCATGTTGGATCCTCACGGTTGCGGGCCAAACGCGTCCCTTCCTGGGCTCAAAGCTTGCCGTCAAAGCCGTCCGATGCCTAGGCCTACCATGGCCACAGTTCCGCAAGTGTCGCTGAGAGCCACAAAGCAGCAACGGGGCTATCGGGAAAAAGCGACGTAATTTCAAGCCGCTCTTTACCCAGCGACATCAAAGTGCAGTTTGTCTTGCACCACGCTGACGACAATCTTGTCCCCCGGCAGGTACTTGCCCTCCAAGATCTTTGAAGCCATTGGGTTTTCCAAGAGCAGCTGGATGGTCCGCTTGAGTGGCCGCGCGCCGTACATGGCGTCGTACCCCTCGTGCGCCAAAAGCGTTTGCGCCTCCTGGGTGACCAGCAGACTCAGCTTGCGGTCTTCGAGCCTCTTGGCAAAACGCGCCAACTGGATCTCGACGATCCGCTGCATATCCTGTTGGCGCAAGGAGTTGAAGACCACAACCTCGTCGATGCGGTTGAGGAATTCGGGCCGGAAGTGCTGGCGCAACGCCATCTCCACCACCGCTTTGACCGCCCGATCCCCTTTAGATTCAAGGATGTCTGTACTGCCGATGTTCGATGTCATCAGCACCAACGTGTTGCGGAAATCGACCGTTCGCCCCTGAGAATCGGTGAGGCGACCTTCATCGAGCACCTGCAGCAGCACGTTGACGACATCCGGGTGCGCCTTTTCGATTTCATCCAACAAAACAACGCAGTAAGGACGACGCCGCACAGCTTCTGTCAGTTGGCCGCCCTCTTCATGTCCGACATAGCCGGGAGGCGCGCCGATTAGCCGCGCAACTGTATGTTTTTCCATGTATTCGCTCATGTCCAAGCGAACCATGGCGCGATCGTCGTCAAACAGGAATTCCGCAAGCGTCTTAACGAGTTCTGTCTTGCCTACACCTGTGGGCCCCAGGAAGATGAAACTGCCCATGGGCCGATTGGGGTCCTGCAGGCCAGAGCGCGAACGACGGACCGCATTGGCTACAGATTCAATGGCTTCCTCTTGATGCACCACGCGTTTTTGCAGGTGCTGCTCGAGTTGCAGCAGCTTGCGCATTTCGCTCTCGAGCATCCGCGTCACAGGCACGCCGGTCCAAGCGCTGACCACTTTGGCGACTTCGTCGGCGCTGACCTCTTCATTGAGCATTTTCCCTGTTTTTTGAACCTCTTCCAGCTTGACCCGGGCCTCTTTGACTTCCTGCTCCAGCGCGGGGATTTCTCCGTACCGCAGCTTGGCCGCCGTCTCATTGTCGTAGCGTCGTTCCGCCGATTCCAGTTGAATGGTCAGCTCTTCGAGCCGCTCCTTGTGGGTGCGAATCGTATCGATCAGGGTCTTTTCTCGCTGCCATTCGGCCCGCTTGGCGCTCGCTTGTTCTTTTAGATCAGCGAGTTCCTGCTGCAAGGCTTTGAGCCGCTCCTTGGAGGCCGCGTCTTCCTCGCGCTGCAGAGCGGACTGCTCAATCTCCAACCGTTGGACACGCCGCTGCATTTGGTCAATTTCGGTGGGCAGGCTGTCGATCTCAATGCGCAAGCGACTTGCTGCTTCATCCATCAGATCAATGGCTTTATCTGGCAAGAACCGGTCTGCGATGTACCGGTCCGACAGCGTCGCGGCCGCCACCAAAGCCGCATCTTGAATCCGCACGCCGTGATGAACTTCGTACTTCTCCTTGAGGCCGCGCAGAATAGAAATCGTATCTGGTACGCTGGGTTCCCCGCACAGGACGGGCTGAAAGCGCCGCTCCAGCGCCGGGTCCTTCTCCACGTATTTGCGGTACTCGTCGAGCGTAGTCGCGCCGATGCAGTGCAATTCCCCACGCGCCAGGGCCGGTTTGAGCATGTTTGAGGCGTCCATCGCACCTTCGCCCTTGCCCGCACCCACGAGGTTGTGCAGTTCGTCGATAAACAGCACCACTTCGCCCTGGTAATCAACGAGTTCCTTGAGCACAGCCTTGAGGCGTTCTTCAAACTCGCCGCGGTACTTGCTGCCGGCGACCATCGAAGCCAAGTCCAGCGCAAAAATCTTTTTTCCTTTCAGCCCTTCGGGCACATCGCCCGAGACGATACGCTGGGCAAGTCCTTCGACGATGGCCGTCTTGCCGACGCCAGGATCGCCAATTAAAACAGGGTTATTCTTGCGGCGACGCGACAGCACCTGCATCACCCGCCGGATTTCATCATCACGTCCCACCACGGGATCGAGCTTGCCTTGGGCCGCCACCGCCGTCAGGTCCCGCGCATACTTTTCCAGGGCCTGGAACTGCGATTCCGCATCCTCACCCGTCACTCGGGTGGAGCCACGCAAGGGCTTGAGTGCAGTAAGGAGTTTCTCGCGCGTCAGGCCCCGCACAGCCAACGCCTGGCCAGCGGTACCTTTGCGGTCCGCCAGCAACGCCAGAAGCAAATGCTCTGTGGAAGCAAAATCATCTTTAAATTTGATACGTTCCCGCTCAACCTCCTCCATGTACGCCTGAAACCGTTCCGAGGCCATCAGCCCCTGACTGCCCTGCCCGCGCACGGCCGGCAGACGCGACACGGCGCGCTCCAACTCTTCGTGCAACGGCTCGACCGGCACTTCCAGCTTGCCAAGCAAGGGCTTAACCAAGCCCTCCACTTGCCCAGTCAGCGCCCAAAGGACGTGCTCTGGCTCGATAAACTGGTGGCTGCGGCGAATCGCCTCTTCACTGGCCAACTTGATCGCGGCCTGCGCATTGTTCGTCAACTTGCTGGGCTGCATGGCAATTTCCTTTGGGAATCAAATTCCCGGGTGACTGGCTATCCGCCTGCTGACCCGACCTCCGAGGACGACGGGCAGGCAGCAACGCGACCTCGGCCTCTCCGCTATAGACGGGCAGAATATTCAACTGTTATCTCAGTTGGTTCAATCCAAGGGCCTCAGGCAGGAAAGGATGGGGCCGGTCCATGTCAAGCCCCGGTTGCAGCCGAGGAACGGAACAGGTATGCAGAGGCCGTGAAATCCGCTTGGCCCACACTCGTTGTCCTACTTTGCTGGGCGTGCAGCCATGACTGTGGCACCGACGCGCGCATTGCGGCCAAAGCGGCGGCTGGCCCCAACATCCAAGAGTGCGGATACCAATCGTTTCCAGTGGCTTCGTGCCTAACGCTGCCCGCCGCACACACCGCCGAATCGTGTATTGAAGCGGCGTGGAAGAAGTGCCATCCAGCCCACATCCGCCGTTATGCCGTCCGCCAAGATGGCGCAACCTATGACGATTTATATGTCGTGCCCAATAGCGGCGGCTGTGAACTGCAAATCGTGCGCCAGTATGTGCTCGAGTACTGCCAGGACCCCGTGCTGATCTGCAAAGACGCCACGCCCATCCTGTGGGAGAACCTGCCACAATGTCCCTTTTTCAATGAAGAATCGTGCACCGGCGGCTACCAGTAGCTGCGCTTACCGGGCAATCGCTTTCCAGTAGCGTTGCAGGCGTTCTTGATAGGCGGGCGGGGCCTTGTTCTGCATCGCCCGCAGCACATCTTCTCGGAATCGCTGCGCTTCATCGCTTTGATTGTCCTGGCGCAACTCGACCGGTTGATCCGGGGCGCCCATGCCCACCGCGTCGCCCGGCTGAGCGCCACTCTTCTGAGGGCCTTCGCGGTTGTCGAGGAGTTGCTGGGCCCTCTCCAAACTATCTAGAATTTCTGCCGTTTGCTCAAAAGCTCGGCGTGCATCAGCACCGCGCAAGGACTCACTGGCCTGCCTCATCACTTCCAGGGCATGGTCGAGGCGATCGCCCACCTGCCGTTGCAGGGCTGGATGGCGGTCGGCTTGGGCGAGCTTGTCACGCAAGGTCTGTAAAGCGCGGCGCAATTGCTCTTCAACAACGCCATCGCCCTCCATCCGGGCGCGCGTCGCCGGCCTCAAGACTTCAGCGGGACTCGGCAGCATCTCACGCAATCGCCCAGAAGCTTTAGCAATTTTGTCCGCAGCCGCCGCCAGCCTCGCCGCATCCGCTGCCAGTTCGCGGGCCCCATCGTCGCTGGGATCTTCATCGACCGCCCTCTGGGTCGCACCGAGCAAATCCTCAGACTCTATCAATGATTGCAGGGCGACATCGTACTGCCCACGTTCCAAAGCCTGCGCCGCCGACTGCATGGCCGTTCGCGCCGCCTGCAGGGGACGACTTGAACGCAAGTCCTTGGTTTGCAAGCGTTGGGGCCGAACGGCGGCCATGGCGTCTTGAAGCACGTCCAGCACGGCCGGCAAGAGGCTGACTTTGGCATTCTTGAGTCGTTCTGCGGTATTATGTTCCTGTTCTTCCGCTGCCGGTCTCAATTCATCGCGCAACTGCCCCTGCCCCTGTTGCGCGCGGGCCACGCCATGGCGAAGGTCCTGCACAAGGCGGGCCAACGCCGCATCTTCTGAACTTCGCTGGCGATCTACGCCCGTCTGCACCGAATCCAGCTGCCCATCCATCGCCTCGCGAATTTGTCGCATTCGGTCCAGGGCTTCGCGCGCCTTGCCTTGTCGAAGCAATTGCCGAACTTCACTCAGGTCTCCCCTCTGGTCGGCCATGGTCCGTTGCAGCCCCAGGGCATCGATGCCGCCGGGGTTGAGGTGCTCATAAGGTACGATGTGGGCTTGCTTATTGGCCTGAGTGGCCATGCGATCCATCTGCTGCTCCAGTTGGTCCAGCAGGCGCTCAGCCTCGGTCTGCAGAGGCGCTGACCCCTGATCCGCAAGCTTTTCCAATGTAGAAACAAGCTGTTTCTCGGTGTCGGCCACGGCCTTTCCTTGCCGAGCCAAGTCGGCCTCGTGCTCAGCCGAAGCCACCTGCCCGAGCGCCCAAGCTGCCTGTTCCTGCGCAGCGATCACCAAAGCATGTTGATTTTGCAGCGTATAGACCGCCTGGACCGCCGGATAGCCGCTGGCAGCCGCATCGATTCGCCCAGCGACTCTGTTTTCGTCAGCGAGCACATCCGACAATTGCCTTTCAATTTCCATTAGATCTGCAGCAGACTGTCCCCGACCCAGCCGATCGTCGCCGAGTTGCGTGCGGGCCGCCCTCAAGCTTTCCAGGGCCCGTTGCTCTTGCTGCGCCATCTCCGCACGAGCACGCAGGACGACAGACAAATCCGTTTGCTTTTGAGCAGGATCGCGATCCAGCCTGTCGCCGAGGCGCTGCGTCCACAGTTCCGTCAGCTCGGCCAAAAGGTCCAGGTTGTGCAGGTGGTAGCGGTCGGCGGAGAACATGCGCAGCCGCAGCTTGGTTGACTCACCTTTATGCTGTCCTTCTAAGGGGTTATTGTCGACCGCCTCCAAGTGAACCAAGGCCACATCGCCAGGGCGTAACTGCAGCGAATCGACGGCCAACGTCTCGGTGACAGGCCAACGAGTCTGCTCGGGCTGCAACGCAATACTTCGTCTTTCCACGCCATTTCCAGGCCGCGCAACGACCAAATCCACTTGCTGAAGCCCCAAATCGTCGCTGACCTCACCCTCGAGGCTGATGATCTCACCGGCGCGGACCTCTATCTCCCCCTGAGGCTTGAGGATTTGCGCCCTGGGCGGCTGATCTTCATCGACGCGCAGTTCGCGAAATGTCTGTTCTCGCAGGGGATTTTGCTCCGCGTCGACTCCGCGATACCGGTAGCGCGTAGCGGCGAGCACCGCCCGACTCCAGCGCACGCGGCGCGGCCCCGTTTCCAGCACCGGACCGTACTCAAAACGCCCATGGCCGACGTCGAATTCCACAGCAGTTAAGGTGAGTCCGGGCAGCGCTTCGGCAGTCACCGTTACCCGTCCACCGCGCAGAACCCGTCCTTCGCCGCCATCTTCGTCGCGGGTCGGCAGGCGCTTTCTCGCATAAAGAGGCGGTTCTAAGCGCAATTTCTGATCCGCCACCAAGGTACCGACGTCGCGAACTTGCGGACCCGTGGATTCGCGGGGACGCGTGAGTTGCCGCCAGGCACTAGGGAAGAGCAGCACGGCGCCAACCGCAAGCGCGAGCAACAGGGCTAACCCTATACTATTGCGTTTGATTCTCCGCTGAACGAGTCCAAGGGCCGTGTCAATGGCCGGCAGTTGCAACTCGGCCAAGCGCAACGTGGAAGCGACGAGCAGCGGCGATCCGAGCTGCAGCGGCATCTGGGCAACAGGAACAGATTCAGCGGCTTGGGCAATTTCGAGGGCCGAGCGCAGCAGTTCGGCGCCAGCCCGGGTCCCATCGGCCGCGGTGAGAATCTGATTGGCTGCCCACCGCGAAAGGCTCGATGTTTTGCGGGTTTGCCGCCAGCCGTGCATCAGACCGACGGTCAGTCCAAGGACCAGGCCGACCCCAATCAGCCAGGCCCCCGCACCGGTTGTTTGCGAAGTCATGAGAACTAAAAAGGAAGTCACACAACTGAATGCGACTGCGGTGACACCCGCCAGCGCCACCGACTCAAGGGCCAGGGCCTGCACCCAGCGCCGCCGCTGAGCCTGCGTCGCGCGTAGCAACTGACCGGCCTGCGGAAGGTCAAATCGCAAGTTATTGCGGGAAGCTACGTCGTGTGGTGCCATCCAAGCGCTTGACCGGCGCGCACCCAACGGCGCCTGTGACCCTTACACCATGCAGCCGACGCCGCGGGCTGTCAAAACTTGGCGTCCTGTCTGGCATTTGCCCGACCCGGCTATCGCGCCCGGCCCGCAGATCAGGGCCGTCAGAACCCCTGCCAAATTCGCCCGACCGCGCCACCTCTGCCGCTGTGGACGTTCATCTTGACCGAACGGCTGCCGGCATGGTACGTACCGCGCCGAGTTGGCGAACCTTTGCGGCTCTGGTCAACACAACCTACTGATTTGGCTTGCAAAATCTTGAAACGAAACTTCACTGAGTCGCGGTGGCCTAGAGCCACCCCAACTCTTTGAAAGTCGCGACATGAAAAGGGATTCGCTCCGTGGCAAATGCTGCAACCCCATTAGTTCGGCCACGAACGATGGCCGGGAGCGCCGCTGCCGCGATCAAGACTGACCCAAGTTCCTAGCCCGACCTGTTCCACCTAATGCACCCTGTGCCCGGCGTAAACCTGCGATAAACATGAGCGAATCTAGCCCAAACCCCATGCCAACTTCGAGCCTCCCGGGCGCGATCGATCTTTGGGTCGTTCGTCGGTCGGAGCGGCTGCAGGCGGGCGTGACGGCGCTGGCCCTGCTCGGTACTTGGTTGCTGGGGACTGGCAATCAAATGGCAGCCGTTTTCACTGCAAGCTTGGTAGGTTGGCTAAACTTGCGCGCCCTGGCTTGGCTGGCGCTGCGCCTTGTCGGGGGCCAAACCGACCATAAGAATTCGGCGATCTTCCTGATGCTGGCCAAGTTCGCCTTGCTCGCCGGTCTCATCGGCGCCATTTGGCACGTCATCCATCCGGATCCTTTGACTTTTCTTCTTGCCCTGACCCTGATGCCCGCCTGCTTGGCGGCCACGGCGGTCCTGGGACGACGTACGGCAGCCACGGCAGCCGTAGAGGTGCGCTGATGCTGCGCAAGATTGTTGTTATTGCTGGTCTCTTTTCCGTCCTGGGGGCGAGTGCTCTGTTTGCCGAGGCTCCCGTCCCTGTCGAGGCAGCAGCGGCTCAAGTTGCTGAACACCCTGGACAAATCGCCGAACACGCGGCGGCTGAGGCTGGTGAACACGGCGAAGCCCTGAGTTGGTTCACGATGCTGTTCAATGATCAGCAGCAGCGCCAACTGCGCACGGCGATCGCCAGCAACGTCGCGGCCAAGTCCCTCAAAGATCATGAGGATTTCGTCGAGCAAGGCCAGCTGACCCACGTCTTTATGGCTGCGATCGCCTTTGCCCTGGTCCTGCTCGGGGCCCTGGTGTCGCGTCGCGTGCTCAGCCGCGATCCAGATGCCGGCGTGCTGCCCGCGCGAAAAGTTAGTGTTTTCATGTTCTTTGAGCTCATCATCGGCGCCGTCTGGAACCTGATGAAGAACATGATGGGCGAAGCCGAAGCCAAGCGGCATTTCCCCATCGTCGGCACCCTGGCCCTGTATATTTTCGCAATGAATGCGCTCGCTTTGCTGCCTGGTGGCGCACCGCCGACGGCCAACCTGAACACCAATATCGTGATGGGCCTGACCGTGTTCCTGGCCACGCACATCTCGGGTCTGCGCGTGCAAGGCCCTGTAGGGTATGCCAAACACTTCGCTGGCCCCATCCTAGCTATGGCGCCGCTGATGATCGTCATTGAAGTCATCAGCCACTGCGTGCGGCCGATCTCCTTGTCTTTGCGTCTGCTCGGCAACATGACCGGCGACCACAAAGTCCTTGATATTTTTCTTGGATTCCACATCCCGCTGCTGCCCCTGCCGATGATGGCCCTGGGCCTGCTGGTGGTGTGCATCCAGACCCTGGTCTTCGTCCTGCTGTCGACAGTGTATCTGTCCATGGCCGTCGCTCATCACGATCACGACGAAGGGCACGAGGCGCATGGCGCGCCGGGTGGGCATTAGCAGGCCGTTGCGAAGCGGCCGGCAGGGCGGGGTCGCCAACCTCAGGGAAGGCGAGAAATCAGCATGATTTCAATGGATACCCAGAGTGGTACCCAAGGCTGAGCGAGCACCAAGCTCCGGCATCAGCACCCGGCTCAAAGAGTCAGACACGTCAGGGTGGACATGGGGTCCGCTCGACTTTGCCTAGACTCAGTTTCTACACCGTTTTCTCTGCGGCCCTGGGCCGATTTTTCTCCGGAGGATTTCATGAACTTCAAGCGTAATGCGGCTGCCGCGTTGACCTTCCTTTGCTCGATGCTGCTCCTTTCCGCCACGGCGTTCGCCGCTGAAGGCGGTGGCACCCCAGACATGGCCAAGGCCACGATCGGCCTGTCCCTGGCGCTTGGCCTCGGCATCGCCGCTGCCGGTGGTGCCCTCGGTCAAGGCAAGGCCGCTGCCGCTGCCCTCGAAGGCATTGGTCGCAACCCCGCAGCCGCCAAGGAATTGCTCACGCCACTGCTGCTCTCACTGGCCATTATCGAATCCCTGGTCATCTACTCGCTGGTGATTTCGTTCATGCTCCTCGGCAAAATCTAGTTTGGATACAATAGCTTGGCAACCAATCCTTCGCCGGTGAGGTTGCCCTGCTCAGTGACCGTTCGGCCGCGAAGCCTGAGACCCGAGACAGCTTGGCGTCTCAGGTCGATCGCGCGGAAAACCTGTTGATCGCACCCCGCTCCGGCGGCGGATTCGCATAGAGGATCGCCCAAGTTGTCTAACGGCTTGGGCGATCGTGCGATTCTGCTAGCCGGGGCGGTTGTGTTTTTGCCGCAAATCGTCTTTGCAACCTGCGGATGGACACCGGGAGCTTGAAGCACGCGCCCTTGTCTGCCATGGTAGGCCTTCATGGCGCTCTCCCTCCCACAATCTGTCATTGTTGTTGCCGATGACCCCATCGAAGCTGGGATGCTCGCCCTTGACTTGGTGCAGTCCGGCCTCTCGGCGCAGGCCGTGCGGGACACACCGTCGGTGCTGCAGCAACTCCAGGAACATGAACGGAAAAATGGTCGAGCTCCGATCGTTCTGGTGGGCGCATTCCGCGATGTTCATGAGACCGAGGCGCTCTACCTCAGCGTACTGGAACGAGCGATGCGGCCTGGCTTTGTCGCCGTGGTCCTGCGGAGTCAGCGGGAAGCGGCCGAACAAATGGCCCAAAGCCATGGGTGGGCCGGCGTTGCTGTGCGACCGGTCAATGGGGCCGAACTCACGGCCCTGGTGCAGGCAGCCCACGCCGATCCGGCCATAGAAAGCCCAACTACTCAACAGGTTGGCCAACTCCGCGACGAACACCTGCTGGATTTACTGGGCCGCCTGATCGAAAGGGGCCATGGCCTGACAGGCGGACGCAACGTCGAAATTCATCTAGAATCCTTGGGTCGCCAGGCAGTTGTCGCCATCGTCGACGGTGAACTTGTCCACGCCGAGTGTGACGGCGACACCGGACGGCACGTCCTAGAAAGGCTGGCGTGCTGGCGCGATGGGATTTGGCAAGTAGAACCGCTGGCTTACAGCGGCCCCCCGACGCTGTCTGGGGCCTCGGTCGGGCTGCTGGCCGTGGCCAATGAATACACCCGCCGCGTACAGGAAGCGCGGCAGAATCTGCCCTATGCCGATTGTGTCTGCACGGTTCGCTGGGAACGCGTTCGCCCCTTGCCCGTGGTGGCAGAAGCCATGTTCCGGCGCATTGCCACGGGGGCCGTGCTGGCTGATGCCATTGATGGCGACGGGGATGACGAACTGGAAGCGTTTGCGGCCCTGGAGACGCGCATCAAACGTGGCGCAGTCATTCCGCAAATCGAAACCGCACCTGTGGGCGCGACGGTCTCTGCGACGCTCGAGCCGGACTCGGCCAAGCCCCGGCGTGAAGCGGCCCGGCAAACGGGGCAGTTGTCACCGGCCGCGCGCAGCAGTCAGGCGCTTTCTCTCCCGGCCCGTGGCGGCAGTCTGCTCGCTGCGGGGGCCATGCCCATGGTCGACAGCCCGCAGTTGCCGGCTCGCGACGCCCATCCGACGACCCACCGCTATCGGGTGAGTGCAGATGGAAAACTCATTGATTCCACGGCCATCCTCCTTTCGGCTGTGGCTGATGCGGCGCAGGATACCGATGTGCCGCCGGCGCTGCCGTCCAGACGCCCTGCCTCTGTAGGACCTGACAACGCGATGGCCTCTGCGTCCATGCCTCGCAAAGGCATGGTCACCGGTTGGTTTGGCGTCGACGTCGGTCCGGATCCCAGCGTCACCAAAGAAGTAACGGCAACTGTCGCAGAGCTCACGGGCCGCAATCTGCCGCCGCTGAGCAAGCGGGCATCGACCAGCCGGCTGGGCGCTGTGCCCGGTGAACGCCTGGGCCGCCAGCCAACGCCACTGCGGATCTCGCAACCCCCTGAACGTGCAGAGGAAGGACAGCGACTTTCGGCTCGACCTTACGCGTGGGTCCCGGCCGCGCCCAAGCCGCCCGAATCCCTGGAGGACGAGGAACCGCCGCCGCAGCCGCCCAGCGCAAGGCGACGCTGGCTGGCTTGGACGGTCGGTGGGGTTGCCCTGCTCGCCTTGGTGCTAGTCATTGCCTGGCCCTCGCCACCTGTGGCTCGGGAACACCTTGATATGACGTCGTATCGCGCGGCCGTCGAGCTCATCGACCGTGGCCATGACGCCCAGGCGATGGCCCTTTTGCAGACGCTGGTGCAATCCAGTCAAGCGGCGCCGGAAGCTCTGCTGCACCTAAGTATTCTGGAAGCGGAATTCGGCCAGCGAGACGCCGCACGCGCCCATTTGGAGGCGTATCTGGGCAACCGGGAAGCCCGCCACGCGGCTCGCGCCCGGTTGCTGTACAAGGCCGTGTTCGCCGCCAGCAACACCGGCAAGGCCGGCGGTGGCACTTGAACGCCGCCAGCACCCAAGCCATTGTTCCCACAGATGGTTTCGTCCTTGGCATTGAGTCTTCGTGTGACGAGACCGCCGTCGCCGTGGTGCGTCATGGTATCGTCTGGACCAACCGGGTCGCCACGCAAATCCCGATGCATCAACGGTTTGGCGGTGTTGTACCGGAAATCGCCGCCCGCAATCACTTGTTGACGATTCTGCCGACCATTGAACTGGCCCTGGGCGACGTCGGCATTGGGCCCAAGCAACTGCGCGCAATTGCGGTGACAAATCGCCCTGGCCTCATCGGCGCACTCCTGGTCGGCGTGCAAACGGCCAAAGCATTGGCTCTGGCGTGGCAGGTGCCGATTATCGGGATTGACCACATTCAAGCCCATGTTTGGGCTAGCCAATTGCGCCCTCCAGATCAGACTGAGTCGGTGAACTGGCCCCGGCCGAAGGTGCCCTTTCTCGCCTTAGCTGTGTCGGGCGGGCACAGCAGCTTGTACCGCGTGGACGGCCCCGGGCGGATGCAGCAGGTGGGTCGCACCCTGGACGATGCGGCCGGGGAAGCCTTTGATAAGTTTGCCAGAATGCTCGAATTACCCTACCCCGGCGGCCCCCAAGTGGACCTCAGGGCCCAACAAGGCCGCGCCAACGCGTACGCCTTGCCCGGCGGCATGAAAGGGCGAGACGATTTTGCTTTTAGTTTCAGCGGATTAAAGACAGCCGGCCGGCTGCTTATCGAGCAAATTCGCAGTCAGAATGCCGTCTTGGATGACGTTACGGTAGCAGACCTGTGCGCCAGCTTCCAGCACGCCGCCGTGCGCCAGCTTGTCAGCGTCTCGGTGCGGGCCGCCCAGCAATTGCAGTTACAAGACATCGTCTTGGCTGGCGGTGTTGCAGCCAACCGGGGTTTGCGCCAGTGGATGAACCAAGCCTGCGCGGCGGCGGGACTGCGGTGTTGGCCCGTGCCCGCGGCCTATTGCACAGACAATGGCGCCATGGTCGCTGGGCTCGGTGAAGCGCTTGTAGATCAAGGCTATTCTGATGATGCGCATCAGCTTGATGCCGTGGCGACCGGTCAAAACCGCAGGACGGCTGCGAGCGTCGAAGCCTCAGTCCCCAGGAGTTCCTCGTGAAATCGTCGCCACGCCGAGAGCGCCCTGAGTCCACGGCCCAGTCCCCCCACGTGCAAGCCAAAAAGTCGTTGGGGCAGAACTTCTTGCATGATACCGGGGTCCTGGCGCGCATTGCGGCCCTGGCTCAACCGGCGGCGGGCAGTGGCATCATTGAAATCGGCCCTGGCACAGGCAACCTTACAGAATATCTACTGAAACTCGGCGCGCCCCTGCATACCGTGGAGCGGGATGCCTCGTTGGTGCCGATCCTACGTGCGCGATTCGGTTCTGAATTGCCCATCCACCTAGGCGATGCTGCGGAATTGGACTGGCCCGCGCTATTGGCGGATCCCGGCCTGGGGCCCCATCCGGTGGTTGTCGGCAACTTGCCCTACTACGCAGCAATTCCTATTCTTTTTGCGACACTCGAAGCCAAGCCCGCCCGGTTGGTCTTCATGGTGCAAAAGGAAGTCGCCGCCCGGTTGATTGGCCATGCGTCGAGCCCCGAATACGGCCAAATCAGCGTAAAGATTCAGATGCTTGCCGATATTCGCATAGGTCTGCGCGTCGGCCGCGGAGCCTTTACGCCAGCGCCCAAGGTCGAAAGCGCGGTGATTGTTTTGGAACCTCTTGAATCGCCCCGATTTTCAATCAAAGACTGGCCGCGCTTTTCCAAACTGGTCACCGATGGCTTTGCCGCCCGTCGTAAGACCCTTGTGAATTCGCTACTTTTGTCTGGGCATGACCCGGCGCGCGTACTGGCTGCTTTGGACGCCTTGGGCCTGGATCCGCGCGTGCGGGGGGAAGCGCTCGATCTCAAGCAATGGGCCGGAATTGCCCACCAATTGGCGCTATAGCTAGCGATCCGTCAGGATTTGCTGCGGTGGTATCACCCCCGAGGGGCCGTTGGGTGTCTTGCACAGGCGCAAAGGAGCGCAACCTATGGCAATCACTCGATATTTCTGGCAGATCTGTGCGGTTGCGGGGACCCTGGCCGGCGCAACGACCGGTTTTGCCGATGAAACATCCCCCGAACCGGCGGCCGAGGTAGGCGCTGCCACGGTGACCACGTCAGGCGATCCCTTTGGCGATGAAGTGGGGCCGGGCCTTGGCATTCGCTCGCTGGTCCAGACGCGGTACATGCAAACGTGGCCAACTTCTTCAAGAACCGGCGAGCGCGACCTGTCCCAGGCCAATGACGGCTGGACCCTAAACCGCGCCTTCGTCCGCATCGCTGGGCAAGTTTCCCCTGAGCTGAGCGGCCGTTTCATGGTCGATTTTGCGGACTTACAACGCAACAACACCGTTCGAGCGATCAAGTTCGCCTACGCGCAATGGGCTCCTTCATCGCGCGTCAAGGTCACTGCTGGGCTATTCAAGCGCTTGTTTTCACTGCTGGAATTGCTGCCAATCGCCGACTATGAGTTTGCCGATACGGGCCTGGGCGACACGCTGATCAAGGACACCGGCTTCGGCGGGCGGGACATCGGTGCCGAGGTCAGCATCCGACCTCTGGCGAAAAAGCGCTGGCTTAAGATGCAGTTGGCTGCCTACCAAGGGGGCCATGTCGGCTCAGATAGCCGCGTCGATGGCCTCATCAATGGCCGTCTGGAAAGCACGCCGATCAAGAACTTGCACCTCGGCGCTGACCTGGCATGGCGGCGGCGGGCCACTACCTTGGGCAACCAGACGGCCGATGGGCAGCAAGACGCTGGCTGGGCCTGGAGCGCCGATGCGATGTGGCAGAAGAAACACTATGAAATTCGCGGCGAAGTCCTGGGCGGAGATCGCACAGACATCGCCTATCGCCACAATCCAGAGACAGGCCAGGATGCGCGCAAGTTCCTGGGCTGGTGGCTGCTGGCCGTGGCTAAAGTGCCACTGGGCAAGACCATTTTGCTGCCCGCGGCGCGGGTTGAATGGCTAGACGTCGACCGGGACAAGCCGGTGGGGGCCCACTGGCTGAGTTCCGCAGCGCTTAACTTGGATATTTCAGCGAATTTGCGCTTCTTGGTCGATTTCACCGTCCACCGCGTGCAAGCCGGCACCATGCCCCTGAGCCAAGTACCCCAAGGGGCTGCGGATCAGGGCGGCGTCTGGCTACCATTTCACGACGTCAACGACACGCGGGCAACCGTACAAATTCAGGCCAAAATCTAGAGATCTTGAGAGCTTGTCAATGTTCAGCCGAGACCAAACTCACCCCGGTCGGTCGCCCTTGTTTTCGCGGCCAGAAACGCTGGCCAGCACACTTTCAACGGCCTTGGCTGCCTGAGCGATGTTCTCTTCGTCGCCGCCGAGCCACACGCGACCGAAAGCACCGTAGGTGATCATCTCAAGCACGTTGATATGCGCCGCTTTTTCGGCCTCGTTGGTCGCTAGCAGCGCATAGCCGGCCGGGTGCACCTCAAGGACGTACAGGGTTTGCCCCTGCAGGATCACATCGCCATGGCGCATCCGGTTGATGAGCATGGTGTGGTAGCCTTCAATACCCGTAATCACTTGCGATGTCATAATCCTAGGCTTGAGGCGCTCCTCTTCCTTGGCACCAAACCAGTCCAGTACCGCTTGGCCCGCCGCCTTCACCTGGCCCTGGTCAAAGTGGTGAACTTCCAACATGCCGAAGGCGCGCTCGACGATCTGCATACCTGGAATTGCTTCGGTTTGCTTGAGCACAGCGTCGGTCACATTGTTGATGGACATGCCTGGCGCCACTTCGACCAGCAGCGCAGCCTGCGACTCAAGCGGCAAGAAGCCACGGGCGACGGTCGCAATAAACGCAGCCACCTGCGGCTGCAGGCTGTCAATGTGGGTAAAGGTACGCAGTTCAACAGATTCGGCCATGGCAACCCCAAAAGCGATCGGGCGACAAGACGCCCGCGTGCGCGCGACAGTAGCGAGGAAGAGGCCTGCGGTCAAACGCGCCACTCCTTGGTCGATCAATCCGCGCACTTTCAAGCGATTACACCCACGCCCCCGAGTATCGCGGACAGTTCACGGTTCGGCCGCGAATTGTAACCCCTTCCGCAATGCCCAAGGCCGTTGTAGCGTTGATCTCCGCGGTCCTCTGCCGCGCAGCGACCTCATGGCCCACCCCAGTTCGCCCCTGATCGCCTTACGCCGCCAAGCTATGCAGAGAATTCGTCGGAAACGCTTGGGTTTCTGGCGAAGTCTCGGGCGTTCCAACCGGCTATTTCCGCGCAAGTTGGTCGTCACCCGGGAAGGCAAGTGGATCATCGGGATTGCCCTGTTGCTTGGGGCCGGCGCGGTCAATACCGGTAACAACCTGCTGTATTTGGTCCTGTCTCTGGTGATCAGCGTGATTTCGGTGTCGGGCTTGCTATCGGAGTGGGCGCTGCGCGACCTCGTGCTGACCCGTCACTACCCACGCTTGCTCGAGCCAAGCGATGTCAGTCGGCTGCGTATCGAAGTAAAAAATGACAAGAATCGCGCGGCTTTACACATGGAAGTCGGCGAACTCGTCGATCAGCCCGGGGTCGAATTTCGCCCTGGCTACCTGCTCCACCTGCAACCCCGCGAAACTGGACAGGCTATCGCCCTGCTCCGACCGAGCCAACGCGGCCCCTTGCGCACGGTGGGGCTGCAAATAACGACGGCATATCCCTTTGGTTTTGCCAGGAAGACCCGCCTCTTTGAGGACCCGGCGGAGTTCCTGGTTCTGCCCCCCGTGGCGGACGTGTACCTGCCCTGGCGCGGTGCGGCCCAGCGAGGTGCGTGGCACAGCAGTCAGCAAGCCGGCCCAGGGGACACGTTTAGGGGCCTGCGCGATGCCCGACCCGGTGACCCATTGCGTGATATTCATTGGAAACTCTCGGCACGCCGCGACCGACTCATCGCCCGCGAGTGGGAGGCCGAGTCCAGCCGTGTCGCCGTGGTACGCTTTGCCCACCTTTCGCCGCATACCCTGGCAATGCCTCAGGATTTGGACAAAGCCTGTGCCGTAGTCGCCGGTCTGTGTGCCAGCCTGCTGCGCGCCGGTGTCGCTGTCGCCTTGCATACCCTGCAAGGTCAGGTGGCGGCCCAAACTGACCCAGGGCTAACAGGGGATAGCCTCACGCAATTCCGCGAACTCTTGGCCCAGCTTGTGCCCGCAGACCGCGTGCCTCCCGCCGATTGGCCGGTGGAAGACGCGCCGTGGCTGGCCCTGGCCGAACAGTGCGCCGCTCGCGCCACGGGCATGCAAGCCGGCGAAGCCTTGCAATGGCCTGTAATCTCAGGCCCTGCAGAAATATTCGTAGTCACCTTTGCCAGCCGTGCCGAGGTCCCTCTAGGCCCAGCCGACGTTGCAGTCACGCTGGCCGATGACGGAAGCCTTCAGTCAATTCGCCATATTGCGCGACATGGGGGAGGCGTATGAATCTGCAACGTTCCCTGGTGGCGGTGGCCTATAGCCTTGTCTTTCTTGCGTTCCTGCCACTGGTGCTCTCGGGGGAGATTGGCATTTGGCTGCCCGGCGCATTTCTTGCGGCGCTGATCGGCAGTTTGCTGCGCGATCCGCACGGTTCGCCACCCCGGCCAGGAACGGCTCGCGTTTGGACAACTGCGCTGATCGCCGCGTTTTTTGGCCTTATCGCCTGGTCGATTCAGGATAGCCGCTGGCTGGTGCACGCCATCACCTTTGCACTGCTCATGACCGTCAGCCGCCTGTTTCAGCGGAGATTTTCAAAAGATTATCTACAGTTGATCGCCCTATCTTTTGTACTTCTGCTCGTATCGGCAGTCGTGTACCCCGGGCCCGCGTTCGCCCTGTGTTTTTTGGGCTACACCGTGCTGACAATGTGGGGCATGGCCCTGCTGCACCTGAGTCGCGAAATCGAACTCCAAACCTGCACGGGTCCAGAGCATTTATACCCGGAGCTACCTCCTACGCGCCGCTGGTTTGGCCTTCGCAAGGCCTTGCCTCAGGCGCCTCAGGTGGTGTGGCCTGACCCACCGGTCGCCGATGGCGTTTTGCGTTGGCGAACAACGCGTTTGCTCACCAAGCGCTGGTTTGGCGCGACCGCGGCGCTGGCCTTGGCCGTCCTGGCGATCTCCGCACTTTTCTTCTTTCTTTTTCCGCGCTTAGGCATGGGATTCTTCTTTGCGCAAACCCGGGGGGCCAAGAACGTCGTCGGGTTTGGCACCGATGCTGAGTTGGGCCAGTTCGGACAACTCAAGACTTCGGCCGAAGTGGTTGCGCGCGTTACGTTTCCGGACGATCCGCGTCGCCTTGAGCTGCCGCTGCGCCTGCGTGGCATCAGCTTTGACCAGTTCACTGGCACGGGCTGGACGCGTCCCGCCGAGACAGCCTGGGAACTGGGCCAAACAGCTGGACATTATGCGGTGCCCACGACTAAGGCGGCCGACCCGAATAGCGAAAGGACCTGGAAGGCTGAGGTCTACTTGGAGCCCCTGGGCCAGGATACCAAGGTGCTGTTTGCGCCGCCTCGCACGGAAAACATTGAATTACTTGACGTTCGCTTCGACTACTTGCGCGGTCGCAAGCGGCGAGTCTCCCTGACGCCAGCCGGCGACCTCAGCTACAAGGCGCCCCCTGACACGGCACTGCATTACACGGCGGAGGTGATTGAGCCCCAAGATGCGGCCACCGACACGCGCCAACTACATGATGCGCCAATTGATTTACCGCGACGCATTACCCAACGTTGGACCCAGTTGCCCGCCAACCTCGACCCGCGCATCGCCGCCTTGGCCCGTAAACTGGTCGGCAACAAGACCAACCGGCTCGAGCAAGTGCGCGCCATCGAAGAGGGGCTGCGCACCGGTTGGACCTACTCCCTGGCCGGCGATCAAGATGCGCAAAAGCCGTTAGAAGACTTCCTCTTTGGCAACAAGCGTGGCCATTGCGAATTCTTCGCCTCGTCCATGACGCTGATGCTGCGCTCTTTGGGGCACGCGGCCCGGCTCGTTCACGGCTTTTCTGGCGGACAAATCAATCCTTACGGCAACTATCGCATGGTTCGTCAGGCCGACGCCCATGCCTGGGTGGAGGTGTTCTTTCCCGAAATGGGCTGGCGCACCTTCGATCCGACGCCGGCGGCCGGGCAGGTGGCGCCCCCGGACGAGGGGACGGGCGCGTGGCTGCGGCAGTTGAGCGACCAGGCCTCGCTGCTCTGGTATCAATGGGTGGTGGAGTACGACCTCGAAAGGCAGATCGAATTCATGAAAGGAATCGGTAGCGTATTCAAGTCGATGCGCAGTCCAGATGCTGGCCACGCCTTGACCACCCAGAGCGACAGGGAGGCCGACAAGACCGAAAAGCCGCGCAAGTTGCCTTGGTTGATCGTCGTCGGCCTAGCGCTGCTCGCCATTGGTGCCTTTGTCTGGTTGGCGAGACGTCCGACCGGTGGAAGTCCTCTTCACGCCGACCTAAGAGCGGCAAATCGGCATGTGGAAAGGGCCCTGACTCGGCACGGCTGGGCGCGCCAACCCTATGAAACTTGGCAGATGGTCGCCCAGCGGGTGGGCACGATCGATCCGCAATGTGCCGCTCCTCTTCAGGTATTCGCAGATACCTGGGATGCCGCGCGGTTCGCCACCCAAGCCGAGGCTGCCGGGCCATCGACCGTTCGCGCAGCAGCCCGCGACGTGCAACACACCCTTGGCTGCCGACCGGTCACGCGCAAGCGCAAGAAGCAACGCGAGGTCGAGGAAGAACAGAGCCCAATCGCTTAATCGGAAAAGGTTTTCCTGACCGCGACGAGCGCCGGCAGGCGGCCACACCAGGCCTTGGTACTAGCGCGAACAGCAAAGGTTCTGCTTGCCGATGGCGTGGCAGCAACAGATCGGGGTTGCTTCGGACGCGTTCTCGTCGCATGCTGAATCTCCTACTGGTTGAGGTCACGATGATCGCCATTTTCCCGCGCGCCGGACTACTTGCTGTGTTGATTTGCACACTTGCGCTCGGACCCATCTGGTCCAGCCCGGTTTTTGCCGCCGGCAAGCATGTGGCGGGAGACAAGGCGCTGATCGAAATCTCGTCGACCACGCGCGGCGCCAAAGTCTATGTAAACGATGAGGAAGTCGGCGAAGTACCCCTGAGCAACCCCATCGAGGTCAAGCCGGGGCAAACCTACTCGATTCGCGTTCAGAAACGCGGGTTTGCCCCAGTCGTGGAGACGGTTCTCGCCGGTGCCGGACAAACGTCCACGGTCGAAGCGGATCTGGTGCCCACGGGCGGCATTGTCAAAATCAACTGCAATATCGTGCGGGCCCAGGTTCTGCTCAACGGCAAAGCCATTGGCCGTACGCCGTTTGACGGTGACGTCGAGCCCGGTGTTCACAAATTACAAATCGCTACAGCTGGTTATCTCCCTGACGAACGCCAATTGCTGGTCAAAGCCGGTGAAGAAACCAGCGTGCAAATCGACCTCAAGCCGGTGCCTGCGGCCGTGGAAAAGGAAGACAAGTCCATCCTCGGCAAGTGGTGGTTCTGGAGCGCGATCGGCGTTGTGGTCATCGGCGGCGTCACCGGCGGCGTGCTGGCGACGCGAACCATCCACGAGTCGCCGGGCCAAGCCAACGCAGTGGTCTTGTTGCCCTAATTGCCTGACTTTCTAAAGAAAACGCATTCGTTCGACGACAACATTGCCCGTCGCCCCAGTGCGTGCTATATAGCAATTACGTCGCAGAGTCGCGGCCCTGGATCGACAAGGTGGACCCGTCCCTACCTGGCGTGCCCGCTGGTGTGCCAACCGCCGATGAACTAGCTATGCGCCTGCTCGTGCTCGCGCTATCTCTGGTTGCTTCTTTCATTTTTGCCGGAACGGAAACGTCGCTCACTGGCATGGGCGAACACCGTGTTCGCAAGTTGATCGAGCAAAAGATTGGCAACCGGCGCCTGTTGACCTTGTGGATCAGCGAACCGTCACAAGTGCTGACGACTCTTCTGGCCGGCAATACCCTAGCAAATATCCTCTCTTCTGCGATCGCGACCTCCATGGCGCTGCGTCTTGCCCACGGGTGGGGCCTGGAACCGTCCTGGGTCGAGGCCGCGGCAATTTCGCTGCTCACGGTCGTGATCCTGATCGGCGGTGAAATTGCGCCCAAAACGCTGGCCAAGAGCCATCCAGACTGGTTTGTGCCGCTTCTGCACGTCGTTTGGGCGTTTCATCAAGCGACACGCTGGCTTACCTGGTCGATGATCTGGGTGGCAATGCACATCGTTCGCGCCCTGGGGGGCAAAGAGACGCCTTCGGCCGTTCAGGTGACCGAGGAGCAAATCGAGGACATGGTGCGCATTGGCAGTGAAGCCGGCAGCATCGATGAAGATCGCGGCGATATTCTGCAAAACGTGTTTGATCTAAATGACTTGACCGCCAAGTCGATCATGACCCCGCGCACCCAAATCGACGGTTTGCCCAACACGGCTGGATTCTCGCTGATCGCCGAGACCGTGCGCAGCAACCGCTTCAGCCGTTACCCCGTGTACGAGAAATCCATCGATAAAATCATCGGTTTCTTCAATGCCAAGGACCTGCTGGAGGCCGTGCTCGATGGCCGCACGGATCAGTTCCGCCTGAGTGATCACATCCGCGACTTGCGCTATGTCCACGAAAACAAGAAAGTCATCGACTTGCTTAAGGAAATGCGCCAGGCCAACGTTTGGATGGCCGTGGTTGTCGACGAGCATGGCGGGACCGCCGGTATTGTCACCATGGAGGACGTGCTTGAACAGCTAGTCGGTGAAATTTATGACGAATATGACCACCCGGGACCGGCCATTGTGCCTGCGGGACCTGATGGCTGGCACGTTGACGCCCAAGTGGATATCCGCGAACTCAACGACCTGCACGACCTAGAACTTCCTGAAAATGCAGGATATAGCACCGTAGGCGGCTTCCTGGTCGATGAGTTGGGGCATGTCCCTGTAGCCGGTGAGGAATTGCAGTGGCAGGCCCTGCTCTTCCGCATCTTGCAGGCCGACGACACGCGTGTCATTCGCGTCGAAATTCGTAAGGCTTCCGCCGGGGATCGCCCGATGCCGCCGGCCCAAGGGTCGCCAGGGCTGAGCAATTCGGTGGCTTAGGCTGACGAGCCGCCTGTGGACTACGGGGCTGGTTTGGCTGCGCAAACGTGGGTGCCAACACTGAAGTAGTTGTCGTAACCCGCTAAGCAGTAAGGCAAACTGGGATTCCAAGCCTTGCATTGGTCATCGCTGGTGCATTGGTAGGCACACTGGGCCTGCGACCCTTGGCGCGCGCAATCGAAGCCAGAGACGACATTCTTGTTTGCATCCAGGATGTTGTCCAAGTCACAACTGCTGTTGGCGCCGCAGTTGCACTCCTTGGTGCAAATGCCGATGCTGCCGACACCCACCAGGACCATGGCTGTCTGACTGCAAACACCGTATTTACATTCGCTATTTTGCGTGCAGGCTTGGCCGTGTAGCTTGCCGCTGACATTGCTGACGGTCGCGGTCTGCGTGCAATCGCCTGTGCCGCCGGTTGTGGCGGCTGAGGAAACGACGCAGCCGGCGATAAGGCCCAGGGTCGATGCAAGAAAGATACGTACAAACATGATTTTCCCTTTGGAATACGACCAATGTTACTTGGTACAAACACAGGTCTGGTCAGGCAGGGCGCGAATCGATAAACCATCGACCCAAACACCCCGTTTTACATCGGTTATCTTGGCCGCCGCCTGAAACTGAATCATCAGGACGGCGGGCTTGCTGGTCGCTGTGACCAGCAGAGGTCTTTGCACCAATTGCTGCAAAGGCATGGATTGACAAAACGAATCGCCCAGAGGCACGCCATCATAGAGGATCTGAACAACCCCCTGCGTGCAGTCCGTGCCATCGATGTCCAGCCGCAGGTGCAGGGTCAGCGTATACTTTCCCACCGGCAGTGCCAAAGCCGGTAAAATGGCTTGATAAATGCCATTTCCATACCCGACATGCAGGCTTGGTTGGGTATCCCCTGCGGCCGTGTCGGTCGTCGGAGCCCAGGAAAGCCCGGCCGCGGGGATTGCTTCACTGGCGATCAACTGCCACCCCCCTGGTAGTGTTGAGAAATCTTGAGCATAGACGTTGGGCGACGCGCAGGCATCCCCCATCACGCACGCGCCGTCCTGGCAGTAGGCGGCCTGACAGATGTCCGCAGTGGTGCAAAGCAATGGCGAGAAAATGCATTGTGCCAGGGCGGTGTTACAGCTGTCCGTCGTGCACGCGTACCCGTCGTCGCATTGGCTGTCCAACTTGCAGCAGCCCAATCCTTCCGAATAGTTACCCTTGCAACTACCCTTGCCGTCGCACGCGTCCGCGGTGGTGCACGCGGAACCGTCACTGCATGCCGTGCCCGGTTTGAGCCAAGCGTGGGTACAGCCGGTCTTGTCACATCCGTCTAAGGTACAGACATTGTTGTCATTGCAGTCGATCGGCACGCCAGCAAGGCAGCCTGCAGGGGCGCAGGTTTCGAGGCCGTTGCACGGATCACCGTCGGAACAAGGGCCGCTGATCAAAGCAAGGTGCCCGCAACCACTTGTTGGTAAACAGAAATCGGCGGTACACGGCTTAGAGTCATCACACCCCAAGTTGCTGCCGCCCAGGCAGGCGCCTTTGGTGCAGACGTCGCCGACCGTGCATTTGCTGCCATCTTCACACGCCTGCCCCTCCAATAATGTGTGAGAACAGGCGCTTGTCGTCTTGTTGCAGGCATCAACGGTGCAGTTGTTGCCGTCATCGCAATCGGCGCTCAGCTTGCAGCAACCCGCCGGATAGGAACCTTTGCAAACCCCTTTGTTGCAAACGGCATTTTGCGTGCACGCCGAGCCGTCGTTGCAAGGGACGCTGTTCTGAATGTGTTTGCAAAATCCTGAAATCGCATCACAACTGTCGTCGGTGCAACTGTTGCCGTCGTCGCAGGTGATGGTCGTTCCTGCCAAACAACTCCCTTGGGCGCAGGCGTCGCCGACCGTGCACGCGGTTCCGTCACTGCAAGCAGTGCCATCAGCGCCAGCTTTATCGTGCAAACACCCTGACTTAGCATCGCACTTATCCACCGTGCAGGCATTGTTGTCGTCGCAGGCGGCGCCGATTCCCTGGCACAGGCCAGCGCTGCACGCATCACCCGTTGTGCAGGCATTGCCGTCCGTGCAGATGCCGGAAATTGGCGAATAAACACAGCCTTTGACGACGTCGCAACTGTCCGCGGTGCACGGGTTGTTGTCCGTGCACAGCAAAGCTACGCCTACACAACTACCTGAACCGCAAGTGTCTTTGCTGGTGCAGGCGTTTCCATCATTGCAGGATCCGGCCGTAGCCGTGAACTGGCACCCCTTCTGCTTGTCGCAGCTGTCGATGGTGCAGGGGTTGGGATCGCTGCAATTCAGCGGAGTTCCGAGATCACAGGCCCCGCTCAGGCAGTGGGCGATGCCATTGCAGACGTCGCCGTCGTCGCAGTTCGCCCCGTCGGCCAGAGGTAGATGCTGGCAGCCGAGGCTTGGGGAGCAGGTGTCGAGCGTGCACGGGTTTGCATCATTACACTTGTTGTTTTGCGAACTTACACAGACCCCAAGCAGGCACTTATCACCTACCGTACACGCATTGCCGTCATCGCATGCCAGACCGGTACCCGCCACGATGTCATTGACGCAAATGCCCTGCATGCAATTATCGATTGTGCACGCGGAGTTGTCGATGCAGTCGCTGTCCAACTTGCAGCAGGTATCAACGGGCTGTCCCACGCAGACTTTGTCGACACAGGAGTCGCCGGTGGTGCAGGGGTTTCCGTCAGAACATGCTGCTTGTACAGGCAAATGCAGGCATTCTCCGCTCACCAGATCGCACGCGTCTTGGGTGCACGGGCTGCCATCGTCGCAAGAGACGTCCTGCGTGGGCGTGCAGACGCCGTTGCCACACGTACCTGCTTGTTTACAGGGCAATTCCGGGTTGCAAGGCGATCCCGCGGGCAAAGGGGGCCCAATGCAGCCCTTGACCGAGTCGCACAAGTCCAAGGTGCATTGGTTGCCATCGTCACAAGGCACGGGTGTGCCGCCAACACATTGACCTTTTTGGCAAAATTCACCCTGGGTGCAGATGAGGCCATCGTCGCAAGGGCCAATACGCGGGACGATGCGGCAGCCGGTGCCGGGCACACAACTGTCGTAAGTGCAAGGGTTTCCGTCACTGCAAGCTTTGTCATCGGGCCCGAACTGACAGCCGTTGGCCGCGCAGGTATCGACGGTGCAAGGAAGGTTATCGTTACATATTCCAGGGTTATCTGTCACACCATCGCAATCATTGTCCTTGCCGTCGCAGTGGGTCTCGATGGACTGGTAGTCGGGCAAAATCGTGAAGTTGCACAACCACTTACCCTGACTACAGCTGGACTTCGCCGCCCCCGCACAGACGCCAACGGCTTGACAGGCCGCACCAGCCAGTCCGTCTAACCCTTCATCGGTTGAACCATCGCAGTCATTGTCCTTGAGATCGCAGAGTGTTTCACCGTTCGGCTCGTAGGGCACGCCAGCCGTGAAGGTGCACGAGACTTGGCGCGTCGCTGAATCGCATTGCGCTGCAATGGCTTGTGCGCAGATTCCCACAGTGCAGCGGGCTGCAGCCAGGGCCGCCGGCGAGGCAGGGGCCGTGTCCTCAGGGTCCAGGGGGTCGACCAAGCAGTCCCCGTCCGCGTCGAGCAGACTGCTTTCTCGCGCGTCGATCTTGCCGTCACCATCTGTATCGATTGGCTTTTCAGGGTCCGGGCCGTACTCGGTGCCGTCGCTGACGCCATCGCCATCGGAATCGGCAACGAGGGGATCGAGGTGATACAGGCGTTCATGCCGCTCATCGACGCCATCGTGGTCCCGATCGGCACTGGGATCCTGGCATTGGAAAGATTGGTGCAACAGGCTGTCGCCACTACAAAATCCGCTGAGGCACTCGGCATTGCTGCCACAGGCGTGGCCATTGGCCACGGGCGTCGTGGTGCAGGCGGACAACGCGGCGATAAGGACGAGCAACGGCCAGGCAACCGCGCGGAATATCGGCAAAAATGCCAACCGACGGTCGCGATCGGGCGCCACCGTCGTCACGTTCAACCCGGAGCTGCACAACGCGTTGCCCATTGGATGACCGCGGCAATCCACCGCAAAGACACCCGATCACTTCAACATAGGCCAGCGCCGTTGCAAAGCGAAAATTGTGCTGAGACTAGAAAGCTTAACCCCGGCGGGCAGTTTGGTCGCGGTATTGGTAGTACAGGCGCAGGACCTTGCGCACGTAATCGTCGGTCGCGGCGAACGGCGTGGCATCGCGCCCTTGCACCCGCATCGATCCGGCGTGGTACGCGGACAGCACCTTGACCAAATCGCCGTCAAAGCGGTTGGCGAGAATGCGCAGAAACCGGGCTCCACCCATGATGTTTTGCGCCGTGTCGTGGATGTCATCGACGCCCAAGGCGGTCGCGGTCACGGGCAGTAACTGCATCAAGCCCACGGCCCCTTTGTTGGACTGAGCCATTGGATTTCCACCACTTTCTACATGCATCACGGCGCGCAGCAGGTGCACGGGCAACTTGTAGCGGCTAGCGGCCCCGCTGAGGTCGGTGGCAAAGGGCGACTCGGCCGCATCCATCGTCACATCGGCCAAAGGAGCCGGCGTAGGCCCCAGTTTTCCCTTTGGATCTCGAGCTATCGGTTGCTGAACGTGATCGGCCGGCGGCAATGCGTCGGCCTGCAAGACCGTTGTCGCGCCACTGCCCCGAGCAGCGCCGTGACTGCTACCGCCGCGCCATATGCACTTGCAATTCTTGAGAATCCACTGGGGAGTGCGCGAAGAAGCGGGCAACGCGTCGATGGTGAAGTAGTCCAGGCCCGAGCCGCACTGAATGATCGTGCCGCATGTGCCGACGGCGAACGCAGATCGCTCAATAAATCCAACGCTTAGCAAGAGAACCAAGCCGGTGATCCAGGGCGCCGTGCGCAACATAGACAGACATCTCCTTGCCAACGCGGGCGAGCCTATGGTGCCAAAGCCGCGGCACCGCGCAAGTATTCCCGACGCTTGGCTGGACTTGCCACGGCGCTCCACCTTGCTACAGTGGCGTGCGCGTTGCGGATCCATCAGGCCATGGGGCCTAGCTGGGGCGGCGCAGATCGTTTTGCCAACCGAGACGTCCTAGGGGTGCAGGCGCATGGGCCTCCTCTCGCTGCTGTTCAGTGCGCTGGCAGGGCCGCAAGAGCCAAGTGACGAGGCGCTGATGGAGCGCTTCCTCGCCGGTGACGCGCGGGCCCTGGGGCTCCTGTACGACCGGCACGCCCGGCCGCTGTTGGCCTTTGCGGCCCAGCAAGGAGCCCGACGCCCGGACGACGTGGTGCAGGATGCGTTCCTGCGCGTCGTGAAAAATGGTCAAGGTTTCAAGGGGCAAGCCAAGTTCCGCACCTGGCTGTACACGATTGCCCGCAACCTGTGCATCGATGCGTCGCGGCGCGATCGCTTTCGCAGCGGTCCGTCTCTGGATGCGCCCACCGGCGACGGTGACGGGCCAACCCTGGGCGATCGGTTGGCCAGCGACATGGTCGGCGGCGATGCCCTGCGCAACACCGCGGACGGACAGTTTCGCCACGCCTACGAGGCGGCCATGGCGCTTCTGCCTGAAGAACAACGCGAAGTCTTCGCCATGCGCGAAATGGGCGGCCTGAGCTTTGCCGAAATCGCCGAGGCGACGCAGTGCAATGAGAATACGGTCAAGAGCCGAATGCGCTATGCACTCAAGGCACTACGCGACGCACTGATCGATTTTTGCTAAGGCAGCGTTTGGCCCCGAGGCAGGGGACGCCTATCTTGATGCTGTGGATCTTGAAGTACAAGGGGCCGCGACTCGCACGGCCTCTGGGTTGGATGAACGAACTGGATGAACGAAGCGGGGCGATGATAGCACCGCGCAGAAGGACAGACTGGAAAATCTGATTCGGATCGAGGCGGTGGACGCCATCGCAAGAGGCCTGCGCCGCTAACAAGGCGCGGGGACAACGGGGTAAAGGTCATGGTGGACCGGAACAAGAAAACTGAAAATACCCCAGAGATCCATGCGGATGCACGGCTGATCGACGCCTTTGAGCGGCGCCAGGCTGGTGGTAGCGCGGACGAGGTTCCGCCGTCTTGGCTCACAGAAGTCGATGAATTTGTGCGTGTTCACCGCCGCGTTCAGGCTCAGCCTTTGCCAGAGCTGCCGCCTTCCATCCGCGGGGTGATCATGGCCGCGGCCGTGCAGGCCACCCAAGCCCAGGAAAAGCGTAGTCTTTGGTCGCAGATCTTTGCTGCGCTCCTCAAGCCTGGTCCTGTTCTGGGCTTGGCGACGGCGACGGCCTTGGCGGTTGCGCTGTCCGTGCGGACCGATAGGCCCGCAGCCCCGGTGCAAGCTCCTGCAGCGGAACTGAAGACAGCCCAGCAAGATCAGCCAATTGCCCGACAAGCAGCGCCTGCGAGCGCGGCAGCTGTCCCTGCCGATCAGCAGGCCGCTGCGCCGGCAGGAGCCATCCCGCCGCCCTCAGCCGGCACAGGCGCCCCGGGAGCTGCCGCTGATGCTCCACAAGCGAGCGCTGGCGCGGCTCCGAGCTTTGGCCGTGAAGTGGCAGGTGAACCTCGCGCGAAAGCCGATGCCCCTGCGGCTCAGGTTGCAGCGTCCGCGCCGATGCCCAAGCCAACGCGGGTAATCGCGGCTCAGCCTGCCTCGCTTGGCCCGACGGACTATGAAAATACGCAGGCAATGCAACAGGTTGCTCAGGACGACGCCCAGATGCCGGTAGCGCCGCGCGGCAAGGCGATGGACGAAGAAAATACCTTTCCCCAAGCAGGGTTGGCCAAGGGTGCTGCAGCCGGAGGACGAGCCGGGCCGGCCGCTCAGGTTGCAGATGCCGCGCCACCGCCGGCGGCTGAAGCCAATTTCCGCCGCGCCGCCAAGGCTGAGTCTGCCGATAAGAAGAGCGTCGCCGACCGCAACGAATTTGCCTCGAAGGAAGAAAAGCAAGCAACTCGTCAGGTTGCAGCACCTGCCCGCGCCCAGGATGTAGGCCAAGCGGGGGCCGCTATCGTCAGCGAACAGGCCAAGGCCGATGGCATTGCCTCGGGCGATTCGGCCAAGAAAGGCAAAGTTGACAGCGATGTAGCTGCTGCGCGGGCCTTGGTCGATAAGGCCACGGATGCAAACGGTCGCAGGGCTGCGCTTGTCAAGCTAGCTGATGTCGCCAAACGCGCCGGGGACGTCAAGAATCAGACTTGGGCGGGCGAGCAACTAAGGGCTTTGCAAGAGGAATTGGCTCGGTCACGCCCTGCGGCACAGCAGCAGGCTCCCGGTGGATCCAACGCGGCGGGGTCTGGCAAGGCCAAGGCAGCGGCAGCCCCCGAAGCACCCGCGTCGCCCAAGAAAGCCGACTAACACCTCACTGCCCACCACCCGGCTGCGAGGGCAGAATCATTGCCCCAAAGACCTGAATATGCTGCGTCCAGACCTACTTAGCAGGCCATAGCCCGCGAACTGTGCACATCAGCGAGCGCGCCAGGTCGATCAGGCGCTCACGCTTGCGCACGTGGACGGCTGCAGCCAGAAGTCCGCGACCTTGCGGCTGAATTCCACCACCACCCAAGCAGCGCGGCTCGCCCAAATGCCGTTGACGGGTCAGCCAGTCGCCCGAACCCTGGGCTGCTTGACGCCAGCGCTGCGCATCGATGGCCATCGCGACGGGCTGTGCAGACGGTGCCATCGCCACAGCGTGCCCGGCCCGAACGACGGAAAGCAGTTGAAGAACCTCAGGATTGGGCTCAGCATCGCCATCGACCAGCAACAGCAGATCGGCACCGATCGCCGCGACGGCCGCATCAAGCGTGGTCAGTGGCGCAGCATATCCGCCTGGAAAAACAAGCAGTTGCAGATGCTCTGCCTGGGCAATGTCAGCGCTGTCGTCCGTTGACCCTAGGTCGATAGCCCACCAGTGCATATCCACCTGCTGGGCAACGCGGCGCCACTGTTTGACAGTGTTGGCCAAATTTCGCGCATGATTTCGCGTTACTATAGCAATTGCCGTGCTACGAACTGCAGCAGCTGGTGCAGACACTGCGGCCGCGGGTGGCACGGGCTCAGCAACTGGCACGCGCTTGTGCAGTGCAGTCGCCGCGCGCTCTGCCATCGTTGGGCCGTCGTGAACCTCTTGCGTTACAGGCGGTTGCGCAGCAGATGGCGCGGCAGTTGCCACGGGCCCAGTCGCAGGCTCGGCTGGTGCATCGTCGATCAATGCACGGCGGCCTTGGGCATGCCGCGCGGCCCTTTCTGCCATACTTAACGCGGGCTTGGCAGGCACTGGCAAGGCTTGGGGAATTTCTAGGCGACGCTCGCGCAGTGCGCTGTCCCGAGCAGCCCGGTTTCGCGCAGCAATTTCAGCCATATCCAAAGGCTTGACGCCGCTTGCCGGTGCCGGAATTGCCGCAGATTCGTTGGTCGCCGGGCGATGGTGTTGACTGGCCCGAGCAGCCCGTTGCGCCATCGAAAGTGGAGGCGCAACAGGCAGTTCCGCCCGGTCTTCGGCAATCGTCGGCGGCCGGCGAGCGTAGCGCGAGGCTCGATCGGCCATGTCCACGGCCGGCCTCTGCGGATTGGCAGGTGGCGGGATCACCGGGCTAGGCTTGGGTCGATCGTCCTTTAACCCCTCATTTGGGCTTCGTTTTTCTTTCCGGAGTTCGCGCTGCGCTGGCCCAAGAGCAGCAGTAGGCGGCACCGATGGTGGCGCAACCACAGGCTCCACCACCGGCAATTCCACCAACAGATCAAGCTGAGGTCGGCCAGGGATGGGCGTAACCTCAGGCATCACCTTGGTTTTCTTGGCGACGCGAGTTGCCTTGGCAGCAGGCGCGGCCACAGGGGCGACATCTCCTGAAGGAGAAGGGGAATCTTCTGTTTGTTTTGGCTTTTTCGCCCTTGGCGTCTGTGGCGCGCGGGCTTGAACGGTCGCCACGGGGGTCTCCGCCTCAACACCCGTGGTTGCTGATGCTTGCCCAATACTTTCTTTCGGTTGCTTGGTCATGCGCGTCCATGCTTGAGGCCAGTCCGTCGCGGCGTCCACGCCCGCCCGATCCAAACCGGCTGCTTTTGTTAGCAATAAAGGAACGATTCCGAGGGGTCGAGCCGTTCGTCACCGCGCTTGCGCCGCGGCCGCTGCGAAGGGGCAGCAGATGCGTGACAATGCCCCAGAACAGCTTGGAATTGCAAATGTTTCAGCGACCAGCAGCAGATGGGACAGGCGCTGCTGCCGCGATCGGGCGCTGGATGTCGACGAACACATACCGACCCAAGTGCGCTGAAAGATAGGGCTGTTTGTCCCGCAAGACAACCGTGATCCGCGTTCCACGACCCGCAATTTCTTCGGTCTTGATGAACTCAACCGCCGTGGGAAAGGCCCCAGTGAGAATCTCGTTCTTTAAATTCGCATTCGAAATCGTTACTTGCGGCAGATCAATGACCACGTGGAGGTCGTCCGGGCGGTACACGTAGCCACAAGCCGCCTTCTCGAGTTGAACATAGACGCGCGACCCATCGGCATTGTTCTGGAATCCGACCCAGGTCAATTGCTGCGGCTCGACTTTGCAACGCCCAACTTGCGTTGGCGCTGTTTCGCTATTCCAATCAGGAACTTGACCGCTGTACGGTCTTTCCTTGTACAAGTTTCCGGCGCGGTCGACGAACAGCTCTTTGGCGCGCTCATCACCCAACAATGGAAACGGAAAGGGCTTTGGCGGCGGCGCAAAGGGCCCCAATCGCAGGGCATCTTCGCCGACGGGCGTTTGATCGGGTTCCGGGCGTGCCTCTGGCTTGTCGGCCGGACGAGCCTCAGCGGTTGGCGTAGTCTTCTTAGAGTCAGCGTCTTTGGCTTTGACTTCTGGGGACTTTGCCTTTGCGCCGCCGGCAGCTTGAGCCTGAGCGGGCCATCCCGCGCACAGGGCGACGGCCACAACCATCCCGACCCAAGCTAGCCCCGCTGTTCCAACCTTGGCCATGCAAGCTCCGCGCCCCTGGTGCCGTCCACACCCACCTGGGTCTGCATAGTATGCGGTTACGCTGCGTTGTCCAGCAAACCCACGCCAACGGCTGGCCCATCGATCGCGGGGTGCAAAAACGCCACGAGGTACCCCAGTTGCCCAGGATACCTCGTGGATCATCCAGCAATCACGGCACTATTTCGGGAGCACGATCTTGATGCGGTCGTAGCTGGTGCCATCGTGGGTACCGGCGAACCACTTCTTGTCCGCCGAGTCGCCCGCGCCAGCCGCCGGGAACGTGACCGAACCGGTGTCAGCACCCGCGGTCGGGCGGATGTCGACCTGGTATTCATCGGCGTAGCAGGCACACTGTGCGTAGGCAAAGCCCTTTTGCACGCCCTTGCCGTCTGGCAGGTAGGTGTCGTCGACTTCCCACACCGCGAGCTCATCGCCATCCTGCAGGTCGACATGAGCTCCTGTGCCGTCGCAGGAAGCCGGGTCCGCCGTCGAGGCTGAGCAGGCGCCGAACTGCAGTTCCATAGAGCCGCCGTTGAGGCTGAAGTAACCGGTGTCTGGCTTGTCGCTGTAGACATGGCCGTTGACCGGGCCTACCGGGTAGTCAACTTGCTTGGCATCGATCTTGGCGCTCGAGGGGCAAAGCGGCGTTGAACCCTGAGCAAACACGCCGGACTTCACCTTGCCAACGGCGATGAGCGCGCCACCGCGGTACAGACCAACGGCATCGAGGTCCGTGCCGGGGCTGCCCGCCTTGGTGCAGTCAAGCTGCTCCTCGGAGTGATCCCAAACGACGATCGACTGGAAAGTCTGCTTGGTAGGGCCGGTATCGGTGCCCGTGGTGTCCGTGCCCGTGCCGGTGTCGGTACCCGTATTGGTATCGCCACCCGTGTAGGTGCCGTCAGCAGCGTCGGCATCGGCGCCGGTCGTGGAAGAACACGCCGCTGTGGCCAACAGGGCCGACGAGCCGACGATCAGGAGAGATTGACTGAACTTGAACATGTTTTTTCCTCCGAAATTCGACGCTTTATCCATGCGCCATTGTGCGACCGTTGCGGCCTCACCACCCCATGGTGATTTGCCAATCGACTTACACAACCCGTCCGCGAACCCTGGGACCGCGACCAAACTCAGGCTGATTGTCCCGCGCCGTGCCCTAGGATAGGCATCGCCGGCAACAAGTCAACCCGCAGCGGCCACTGTAACGCGCGGCACGTCCAGACTATTCGCAAGGACTATTCACCCGTTATTTCGGGTCATTTTCACGCATGCGGCCGGGCGCCGTGGGGCCCAAACGCGACGATACCCGCGTACCCGACCTGGACCCAAGCGTCGGCAAAGCGCGCCTCAAGAGGTCTACTCCTGGCGCGTGTCTGGAATAAAATCGTTTGCTAACATGTGATTAGCCGGCGACAGAGCTTCGCTAGACGGACCGCCGTGCCGCCGACTCGATCAACTGCCCCGGGTTTGACCGGCCGCCACGTCCAGCGCACAATCCCCGCCGCCACCCGGACGGATCCGCGGTGCTGCTACCTGCTGCAAAAGGTCCTCATGTTGCGACATCTCTGGTTCCGCGTCCTGATGGCGGCTGTGCTCCCCACGGCCCTAGTTGCCTGTAATAAGGCGCAAAATACTCAGCCCGCAGAAGGCTCGCCGCCGGTCGCTCCGGCAACTGCAGAGGCCTCAGCAGCCAAGGCGACCCCGCCGACGCCCGCGGTAGACCCGGCCAAAGCGGCCTCGGCGACAGCAGGTGCGGCGGCCAAAGGTCCGCTTGGCGCCAGCATTTTGACCGATGCGTGCCCGGCTCCGGGCGAGGACGCAGCCACCTGCCCCAAGAAGCCTGACAAAGTCGATGACAACATTCAGGTCGGCCACGTCTTGATCGGTTGGGACGGATCCCTGCCTGGCAAGAAGATTGGCCGCAATCAGGACCAAGCCAAGCAACTGGCCGTGCAAGTGGCGCACGAAGCCCGCAAAACGGGAGCGGATTTCGTCAAGTTGATCTGGGCGCACTCCTCGGACCCAGGCCCCGGCATTTACAAGATCACGCCGGACCTGCGCATGCGCTATGTGCCTGCTTTTACAGCGATGGCTCTGTCCCTGGGCGAAGGGCAGATCGACGTGGTCGAGACCAAGTTCGGCTATCACGTCATGAAGCGTTTGCCGTTTGATTTCAAGGCGCCTGAAAAGCCCCTCGAGAAGGTCGCCACGGATGCCTGCCCAGCGGCTGGGGAAAACCCCAAGACGTGTCCGACGGTGCAGGATCCCAAGCCCGTCAAGGCCACGGTCAGCCATATCCTGATCGGCTACCAAGGGTCTTTGCCCGGCGAGAACGTGACGCGGACCAAGGAAGAGGCCAAGAAGTTGGCCATCGATCTGCTGCACGAAGTCCGCAAGACTGGAGCGGATTTTGCGGCGGCTATGAAGAAGAACAGCCAAGATCCGGGTGGCGGCACCTATCCCGTGACGCCTGAGGCCGGCTTGGTTCCGCCGTTCAAGCAGTTGTCCCTGTCGCTGGGCGTGGGCCAAATCGATATCGTTGAAACCAGCTTTGGTTTCCATATCATCAAGCGCAATGACTAAGGGCTGAGCCCAGATCCCGCCCAGGCTCAAAGCGCCTAGGGACAGGATCACCGCTGTGGTTGGCCCTAGATTCTAACGCAATCGCAGCTATTTATTGCGCAAATTAGCATGAGGCGGCAACTGGCCGGGCATTGGGCTCCCCTTGCGCCGCCCAACCTACCGGCACGGAGTCCCATGGCGCAGCCCCAACCCCTTAGTTGGCAACAGGAACTGAGTGAGGCGGCCGAGCGCTGGCTTGTTGCCATTGCCGCCACCGCTGAGCTGCAGGCCTTGAGGCAGGTCGAAGTAGAATCCCTTGGTAAAAAAGGGGAAATCACTGGCCTGACCCGGCGTTTGGCGACACTGCCCAATGAGGACAAGCGCGCCTATGGCGCTGCGGTTGGCGAGCTGAAAACCCGCATTGAACAGGCCATTAGCACTCAAAGAACCACGCTAGAAGACCTTGTGATTACGCAGGAATTGGCGGACACAAGCTTTGACGTGACGCTGCCGCCTGCCCCCGGGCGTCCGGGCCATGTCCACCCCCTGTCGCAGGTGCAGGCCGATGTCGAGCGAGTGTTTGAAACCATGGGCTTTCATGTACTTGACTGCCCAGAAGTAGAAAGCGAGTTCGACAATTTTGAAGCGCTCAACATCCCCGGCTGGCACCCAGCCCGCGAGATGCAGGACACTTTTTGGCTGCAGGCGCCCGAAGGCCAGGGCCGGCAACTGCTGCGAACCCACACGTCGGCGGGTCAGGTGCGGGCTATGCATCAGTTTGCCCCGCCGTTTCGCGCGATTTTCCCTGGAAAAGTCTATCGTTATGAGGCGACCGACGCCAGCCATGAGCATACATTCCACCAGGTCGAAGGGTTGATGATCGACCGGCACGTATCGGTCGGGCACCTGCTCGATTCGATGCGGACTCTGCTGTCGGCGATTCTGCGCCGCGACGTACAAGTGCGCCTAAGACCAGGCTATTTTCCGTTCGTGGAACCCGGTTTTGAGCTCGACATCAGTTGCCAAGTCTGTGCTGGCGCTGGCTGCAGCGTCTGCAAACAGTCTGGGTGGCTTGAACTTTTGCCCTGTGGCTTGGTGCATCCTCAAGTTCTGCGCATGGGCGGCCTAGACCCAAACGAATGGCAAGGCTGGGCGTTTGGCCTTGGATTATCGAGACTTGTCATGATGCGCTTTGGCGTCCCGGATGTGCGCTTACTGCTGTCCGGCGATGCCCGTTTTCTTGGGCAATTCTAGGCAATTCCGTTGGGTTTGCGCCCAGCCGCCTAGGTAGACCGATGTTCTCTTGCTTCGACGGGGCCCCCGATGATCGTCAGTTGGCGCTGGATTTCCCAATGGGTGGACACTGCGGGCGTGGATCCCGTGGCCTTTGCCCAACGATTTACTTGTACGGTCGCGGAGATCGACGGCGTTCACCAACATGGCCAAGGCCTAGGCGCCGTCTGCGTAGCCAACGTCATCGCAGTGGAACCACACCCAAATGCGGATAAACTCCGGGTGGTTACCGTGGATATTGGCCAGCGAACCGTGACCGTTGTCTGCGGGGCGCCCAATGTGCGCGTTGGACTGCGGGTGCCCTTTGTGCCGCCTGGGGTCAAACTCCCTTCGGGCATTGAGGTTCGTGACGGCGCGGTGCGGGGAATTGCGTCCCCGGGCATGTTGGCGAGCGAGGCGGATTTGGGCCTCTCCGATGATCACGCGGGGCTTTTGGAACTCGACGGTTGCAGTGCGCCCGCGGGTACGTCGCTGCCGGACGCCGTGGCGATCACCGATGTCATCTACGACGTTGACAACAAAGCGATTACCCACCGCCCCGACCTGTGGGGACAGTACGGGATGGCGCGGGAAATTGCGGCAATGATCGGCCAACCGCTGCGGTCCCTCGATGTGCAAGTCCGCCTGGGACAAGGCGATCCGCTGCCGGTGACCGTCTCGCCTTTGGCGCCCTGCCCGCGCTACTTGTGCGCCCGGGTGGATGGCCTGGACATCGCGCCGAGCCCCGTCGATAGTCGTTTGCAATTGCGGCGTTGCGGTGTTCGCCCTATCAACAATGCCGTCGACGCGACCAACTGGGTGATGCTGGAAACCGGCAATCCCCTGCACGCCTTTGACGCACGGGATTTGCGCGGTGCGCGTCTGGAAGTGCGCTTGGCAAGGACCGGCGAGCAGATCACGACCCTGGACGGGCAGTTGCGCAACCTGCAACCCCAGGATTGCGTGATCGCCGACGCTGAGGGGGCCGTGGCTCTGGCCGGCATCATGGGCGGCGAGAACAGTGAAATTAAAGCGGATACCAAAAGTTTGGTGCTTGAAGCAGCTTGCTTTGACGCCCCGGCGATTCGCAAGACAGCGATGCGCCTTGGCCTGCGCAGCGAAAGTTCGGCGCGTTTTGAAAAGGCGCTGGATCCGCATCTGGCCCACACTGCGGCCCTGCGCGCCCTGCAGTTGCTGCAGTCTTGGTCGCCAAATGCTCGGATTGTCAGCAATTTGTCGGACAATGGCCCCTTCGCTCAGTCGCCAACGCCCCCGGTGTTGCTGCAGACGACTTCGACGTATTTGCGCGCCCGCCTCGGCGTCTCGCCCGAAGAGATGAGCGACCAATGGGTCGACAACTGCCTGCACCGCCTAGCTTTTGTCGTCCAGCGGCAGGGCGACGCCATGACCGTAACCGTGCCATCGTTCCGCGCCACCAAGGACGTGCGAATTGCCGATGATTTGATTGAGGAACTGGGACGTCACTACGGCTACAGCAACATCGCCAGTATCGCTCCGCTGGTGCCCGCTCGGCCGTCTGAGACGCCGTATCTACGCCTGCTCGAACGGCAATTGCGGCAGCGACTAGTTGACGGCCATGGACTTACCGAGGTCATCCTCTACGGCTTTGACCACGAAACTGAGCGAACTCGCTTGGGATTGCACGAGCATGGCCTGCCGCGTCAGGCGGTGCTCAACGCCATCAGCGCGCCGCACCAAGCCATGCGCCGCAATCTGGCCGGCAATCTACTGGCCGCCCTGGAGCGCAACCTCAGCACGGGCGACGGTCGGCAGGTGGCGAAAAAAGGCTTGCAGATTGGGCTCTTTGAGATCGGCCGCGCCTTTGTGCCCGTCGGCGATGAAAGCGATCCGTTGCGTAGCGATCCGCACCTGGATTGGGGGCTGCCGGCCGTCCTGCGTCAGCTGGGGCCTGCCCGTGACGCCTATTTGGCGAGGATGGACCCAGAGTTACGCCAGAGTTGCGAGCAAGCCAGCGACAAGGCGCGTCCCCTACCGCTGCAGCCGATGCGTCTGGGCTTGGTGCTGGGCGAACGCCTTGGTGGCGGCGCCGAAGGCATGAAAACCGCTGCACCTCCGCCAGAATTGACGCGGCGCCTCTACAGCGAAGCAGTCATGGCCCTGCAGGACGTCGCGGCAACGACCGGCGCGGGCACCCTGCAATGCCTGCCGTGGACGGAAAACACTTTATGGAATCCAGCGCTTCCGGACATCGGCGCGTCTTGGCTGCATCCCCAGCGGACGGCGGTGCTGCAGGTCGGCGGTGTGGCCGTGGGATATGTCGGCATGCTCCATCCGCGCGTGCGTCAAGCCTTTGAAGTGCCAGCAGAAGTTGTCGTGGCTGAGTTGGATCTCCGCCTGCTGTCGGAGCTGCCGACCCTGCCCGTCCTGGGCAAGGCTCCCGTGCCGCACGCACCGAGCTACTTGGACTTGACGCTGACCGTACAACCGCCTGTACGGGCTCATGATGTCGACCTAGCACTGCGCAGTGTGAGGCCCGATGACCCGCAGATCCACTGCCAGGTGGAACTTCTGTACGCATCGGCGGCCGATGGTGATGAAACATTAGGAATTGCGCAGACTTGGCGCATTCAACTCTTGCATCCAAGCCGCGCGCTGCCCCTAGAGGAAACGACGGCGCTGCATCAGCGGTTTCAGCAAGCGACTCAGGCTCTTGCCGCGCCGATCAGTCCGGTGGTGCAGTCATGAGCACCGGGCAACGCGTCCTGTTCTTGTCGGGCCCCGTAGAGCCGCCGTGGACACGCAGCGACAAGAACCTAGTCCGAGCAATTGCCTCTAATTTACAGCGCTATAGCGCGCGCGTCCTCACCCACGAGGGCGTGGTCCTGAGCGAACCGCAGCTCGAGACCGAGCCGGCGTGGGGACCGCGCATCGGCGGCGACACGCCCATCGGCCGACGCATTGGCCTGTTTGGTCGGCTGATTGATCAACGCGGAACTGCAGTTGTCCACTTGGTATGGCCGGCGGACTGGCTGGTGGCCAATGTCGTGCGGGCGGCCGCGCGCCTGAGCGGTTTGCCAGTAGTGCATACCTTGGTGCGGGCCCCACGGACGACGCTGGGTATCGGTCGGGCCCTGGCTGGCGCGCCAGTAGTTTGCCTGACCCAAGAGACCCAACACCGCCTGATTGCTGAAGGAATCGCCTCGACCATCTGGGTGCCACCGGGGATTGAGTTGAGAACGCCGGTGCCTGCGGGCGAAAAGGCCGCGATTCGGCGCAAGTATCGAATTCCACTGGGAACCCCTGTCGTGATCTACGCGGGCGACTACGCCCATTCCAACGCCGCCCGCACCATTGCCGCGGCGATGCCACGTATCCTTCGAGAAACAGAGGCTCATTTCGTCCTCGCCTGTCGAATTCGCGGCCCTGAAGACGCCCAGGAAGAAGCGCGCATTAAGCAAGCCATCACGGCCGACGGCATTGCCCAACACGTGTCCTTTCTAAATGAAGTCTCAAGCTTACGCGAGCTCTTTGCCGTATCGCAGATTCAGGTCTTTCCGGCCGATAGCCACGCGCAAAAGATGGATTTGCCGATGGTGCTGCTCGAAGGCATGGCCGAACACGTCGCCACGGTCGTCGCCCACAAGCCGCCCTTGACTGAACTGGTGCAAGCCGGTGCTGCACTGGGCGTTCCACCTTTGGATCCAGTCGGTTTGGCCGTTGCCGTCGTTGAGCTCCTGCGCGTGCCCGAACGCCTGGAAGCCTTGGCCGATGTGGGCCGGCGCCTCGTCGAAACGCGCTTTGATATCAAGCATGTCGCCGCTCGGTACGAGGACATCTACGACGAAGTGCTGGCCAGTCAGCCACGCTCGCGTCCCCTATCCGGCATCTGGGGCCCCGCGTGATGGCATACGATTATTCTTGTGGTTTTTCACCGGCCACGCCTGCCATCGGCTGGGGTGACCACACTGACCCGCAGCGAGGACGCTAACCATGGCTTTTCTTTGCGCTTGTGCTGGACCAGGCCTTGGCTGCTGGGCTTGGCCCATCGGGCTGCTGGTCGGGCTAAGCCTTGTCGCAATCGCTACTTGGGCTCATCTCACCTTCTGGCGTCGCCGTCTCAGCGTGCCTGCGGACTACGACCTGGTGGTCCGTATCGCCACATCGGACGGAAGTGCCTTTGAACTTCGGCGCTTGCAGGGCATGATCGCTACCGACGCGACGCCCGTTTTGATGGTCCATGGCATCGCAGTCAACCATCGGAATCTAGATGCGAAATCTCCCTGGTCTTTTGCTCGATGCGTTGCTGCGGCCGGACGCGATGTGTGGCTCCTGACCCTGCGCAGCGGGCGCAACGACTTGAGCCGCCAGGAGAAGAAGGGCGCAACGTTTACCGCAATGGCCAAGTGCGACCTCCCAGAAGCCGTTGCCGAAGTCCTGCGCCGCACAGGGCAAACCCAGCTTGATTACTGCGGTTTCTCGATGGGTGGCATCCTGCTCTACGCCGCTCTGGGCCGGTATTTGCCGGTAGCCCAGGTGCGTCGCGTGGTCATCTTTGGCTCCCCGGCCCGCATCGTGGCACCCTGGCCCCTGCCGCGTTTTCTCGGCCGAGTTCCGCCTATTTCTGTGCCGTTACAACTACTTGCGGGGATCTATGCGCCGTGGTGCGAGGCCCTTCCCCTCTTCATCTCGCCGCTGGTCTTTGCCGCAGCCAACACGCAACCCGGCAGAATGCGAGAGAATTTGGTCGATGGGGTTGCGAACATTCCGGGCCCGCTACTATGGGAACTGATGCGCTGGTCTCAAGCCGGCGGAACAATTGAGATTGATGGCCAACCCATTCTGCCGGCCTTGAGTGCGGTCACGACCCCGGTCCTGTTTGTTGTCGGGGCAGCCGATCGCCTGGGCCCACTGAGTGCGATGCAGGGCGCCATCGACGCCTGGGGGCGAGACACCAAGGCAGCAAAGTCTGTGTTTATATTAGGCAAGAAGCACGGGCGCGGCGCGGACTATGGACATATGGACCTGGTCCTCGGTAGGCAGGCTCCTGAGGAGGTCTACCCAACAGTGCTACATTTTCTCCTTCATGGACAAGAGGTTGCATGAGCGCTCCCTTGCGCATCGTCGTCGACGTGACTACATGGGCGCCCGAGCGCACGGGAATTGGTCTGTACACCGAACGACTGCTGCGGGCCTGGCTGGTGGATCATCCCGAGGACACCCTGTACGCCGCGAGCAACATAGGCTTTTCCGAGCTTGGACCTGCTCCAATGCCGCACATCGGGCCCCGCTTTCCTGTGCGCGCCGTATGGTTGCAAACGGCCCTTCCCCTGCAAACAGCACGATTGCGTCCTGATTTTGCGTTCTTTCCTAACTACATGGCGCCGATTTTCCCCACCTGCCCCTATGTGGTAACGGTGCACGACCTTGCTGTCTTTCTCTATCCAGAGACTTTCACCTTTAAGAAACGCGTGTTGCAGCGGGCGCTGCTACCCACCTTGGTGCGTCGGGCCGCTGCGGTTCTGACCCCCTCTGAGGCGACGCGGCGAGACGTCATTCGCCTCTTGCCTTGTGATCCTGAGCGAATTGTCGCCATACCTCTTGCTGCGGATGATTCCTACAATTCCATGCCCACGGCCGGCGAAGTCGCGCTGCACCGGCAGACGCTCAAACTACCCGATCACTACGTCCTGGCCGTCGGCACGCTCGAACCACGAAAGAATCTCAGTCGTTTGATTAGCGTATTCGAAAGGGTCGCCTCCGCCCATCCCGAGGTCCACCTAGTCATTGCCGGTGGTCGCGGCTGGCGAGATGAGGATATTCATTCGGCTTTGCAGCAATCGCCGCTTCAGGCGCGCATCCACAAGCTGGGCTATGTGTCGGCCGAGGCGTTGCGCGTGCTCTACCACGAGGCCATCGCTCTGTGCTACCCCAGTCTTTACGAAGGCTTTGGCCTCCCCGTTGCCGAAGCCATGGCCATGGGCACCCCCGTGCTGACTTCGCGCGGCAGTTCATTGGACGAGGTCGCTGCCGGTGCCGCACTGGCCGTTGATCCGCTTTCGCTGGACGAAATGGCGGGAGGCCTTTCGCGGCTCCTCACCGACGACTCGCTGCGATTTGAACTGCGCCAGAAGGGCTTGGCACGCGCTTCACAGTTGAGTTGGCGCCTTGCGGCCCAGCAGACCCGGGCCGTTTTCGAGCGTTTACGAGCGGGAGAAAAGCCAAGGCAACCATGAGTTCCCATGACGCCATCCCCTGGACCTGCCCGCGCACGGGCTTGGCCCTTGTTTTGTCCTCTGAACGCGTAGTTGCCGCGTGCAATCAGGCAATTGCGCGACGGTCCCTGCGCAATGCCGCCGGTGGACTCATTGTGCTGCCGCTCAGCGGTGGGCTCGAGACCGTGGACGGCGTTTATCTGTATCCAATTCGTGAGTCGATTCCATGCCTAGGACGGGTCGACGCCATCCTGCTGCGTGCCATCTTGACACAGCTGTGAAGGATCGTAACGACCTCCACGATGGCAGCAGGCGCTTGCGACGCCACCTGAGATGCGGGACTGGCCCGATAACACTTTGAAATCTTTGGTGTCGTGCGGCCAAGACGCATCGGGTCAGGTTGCAGAGTTCCGCGACACTGCCGGCTGACTCATGGCGGTTGAGACGGATCATCTTGACTTAACTAATCTATTTCGACATGGAGGCAGCGACTGCGGGTCCTTGCGCAAGCGGCCGCGGGGCGTATAACGCATTGCGTTAAGACTTGCCGCGCGCGATTGGGCATCAAGTTTACCCAATCCGTGCTGGCACGACCCAGGTTGCGCCGGCCGACGCCGGAGTAGGGGACCCCCATGGACAACGTTGCGTGTAGTTAAACGTCTTTGATTCAGCGTCCCTACTTCGGGCGCTGCGTGGTTTTGGCCTTGAGCGCCCTGACGGGCCTAAGCTGCGGCAGCAATACCCCGGCAACAGGCGTAACCCCCGCAACTGACCTCGATAATACCATCGACGGCA
>CAIMEY010000099.1 GCA_903840165.1 uncultured Myxococcales bacterium
CGAAGCCGACCGCTACTACCGCTGGTGCACCTTCGTCTTTGTCCCCGTTCAATACGCCAGCTTTATCGCCGGCTGCTGGGTCGCCGTGCGCCAACCGGGGCTGCTGGCCGTTGACCGCGTCGGCCTGTGCCTGACCTTGGGCGTGGTCGGCGGTGTCGCCATCGCCACGGCGCATGAGCTTGGGCACAAGAAAACGCAGCTAGAACGGTGGCTTGCGCGAGTCGCTTTGGCGCAAACGGCCTATGGCCACTTCTTTGTCGAGCACAACGTCGGCCACCACACCCGGGTCGCAACGCCCGAAGACCCGGCGAGCGCCCGACTTGGCGAGTCCTTCTACGCGTTTTGGCCGCGGACGGTGCTGGGCGCCCTGAACTCCGCCTGGCAGCTGGAGAAACGTCGGCTGGAGCGCCATGGACGCTCGCCTTTTACCCTGCATAATCAGGTGCTTACAGCCTGGACTATGACGCTCGTGCTGTTTTCCGCCTTGCTGCTCTGGCTTGGCCCGACCCTGCTGCCCCTGCTCGTTGGGCAGGCGGTGGTGGGATTTTCGATGCTAGAAGTCATTAATTACCTTGAGCATTATGGCCTCTTGCGCCAGCGAGACCCGAGCGGCAAATACGAGCGGTGTACGCCGCAGCACAGTTGGAATTCGAGCCAAGCTGCGTCCAACCTGCTGCTGTACAACCTGGCCCGCCACTCGGACCACCACGCCTGGCCTGGGCGGCGCTACCAAGTGCTGCGCCATTTCGCCGAATCGCCGCAATTGCCGTCTGGTTACGCGACGATGCTGCTGCTGGCCCTGCTGCCGCCGCTCTGGCGCCATGTGATGGACAAGCGGGTCCTGGCGCACTACGACGGTGACCTTGGACGGGTGAATCTGCAGCCCAAGGCGCGGCCATGGGTAAGCAGGCATGGAGACTAGTAAATATAGGTCATTACGCCGGCATCGAGCTGGCAGGCACCTTCCTTTGGGTCCCCCGACGAGCTGATAATCGCCTTTGGATCTGCGGGGATATAGCTCCCCTGCAACTCCGCCGCCAGCAAGCGGACCAGCTTGGTCAGCAGCAACTCCACGTCAAAACAAGGGATATGCGGCTTTGCGTGCCCCTGGGCAACGCCCACGCCCGAGTCGTCGGTCAGGAACACGTAGCGCCCGGCGGTGAGGACGGCGGCGGCCCGCATCACGTATTCGCAGCCGTCGTCGTGGCCGCTCGACGCCACGGGATAGACGCGGACGCCTTGGGCCTGCAGGGCTTGAACTGCCATGAAGTACTTAGCAAACTCTGTCTCATGCGGTTCGGCATCGGCGATGTGTACGACCACGCGCGCGACGTTGTCGGGTCGCCAACTGAGCTTGGCTGCAGCCGCAAAGGCTTGGGGAACCGCTTCCGGCGTATCGCCGCCGCCGTCTGCACTTTGAGCCGCCAAGTTCGCCTTGAATGCCTTAAGATCCGTTGTGAAATCGAAAGACTTCACGACAAACTCGTCGCCATCGTCGCGGTAGACCACCAGCCCAAAGCGCAGGTTGGCATTGCCAGACTTGGCCTGCACTTGACTGACGATGGCCTCCACTTCTGCTTTTAGAAAGCCGAGTTCATCCCCCATCGAGCCGGTCACGTCGACGACAAATGCCAGGTCCATGCCAGCGACCGCCGGAGCCGCCACGGGCAGCGTCACCGTCAGGCTGGTCTGCGCTTCCGGCAGCGCCACGACGACCGGAGCCGCCGCGCCCAGTTGCGCCTCGATGCTCCGCCCCCCGGGTTCGCCTGAGGGCAATACCGCCCCGAGGCCATCGGTGCCCGAAAATGTTTGTGAAACAACCTGGTTGGCCACCAGCAGCCGAATCCGCACGCCGCCGACTGGCACGCCCCCAGGGGTCAGGACCTGCACCAGAACCCGCTGCGTCAGCGGTAGCGTGGCCCACTGCGGGTTGGCGTCCGCCATCTCCTTGAGATAGCTGGCAAACCAGCCCATGTTCAAGTTGTCGCTCCAGTCCCCGGCCGTCAGCGTCCCGGCCTGATAGGCCTCGCCTTGGCCTGTGGTGGCGGGGGGCGACGCCGTGCCACCGGCGTCCGAACTGCTAGCATCGCCGCCTGCGGGGAGAGCGAACGAATCTTCAGTACTTGTGGACTTGCCGCCACTCGGGTCGCTTGCCGACGAGGTGGCCGGGCTGCTGGCCTGACCACTTGTGTCGAAGGCGTTGCTGCAACCGAAGCCTGCGACCAAGAACACCAGATAAACAATCACGAAACTGCGAAAGGGCTGCATGGCAGTGCTCCAGGCCGGCGCGTTCAGGTGGCCGGTATTGTAGACCAGAGCAAGGACCGTGCCAACTGGGCGCCTTCATTTAATGCATAGATTTTCAAGCTATTTCTAGCCAACACGCCGGTCAACGAAGCTGGCGCCGTTGTTTATTTTTCCAACATGATTAGAAATTCAACATAGCGAGTGGCATTTCCTGAACGCCGGTGAAACTGCACCGGTAGTGGCGTGAAATTCGGCAAGATCACCTGGACGCCGGTCGTACCTCTCTTCTTTGCAGGTCCTTTTCTGCCCCGAACCGCTCGGCCGTTTGGTTTGAACGCTGCCACTGGTCCACGATCTGGCACCACCAGGCGCGGTTGTGCCGATCTCGCATAGCTCTTCTTGCGGTGCGCCGGTGAATTTGGCGCGTGCACGGGGCAGCTTGCCAGACGGGGATGGGCAGCGGAATGCGTCAGGCGTCGGGGACTTACGGTGATCCCCCGCTGGGGTCCAGGGACAAAGATTCCCTGGCGCCGGCCGCGTAGGCCATTGCATCAGACTACGGCATTCAGTATCCGGTCGCGGTAGGGACGGCAAAGTGCCGGTTAGCCGTGCGCTTTGTGCCGCGATCGTCGTCAGCCTGCTCGCTGTGGTCGGCCTGGGCGCTTGGCCGAGCCCGGTGGTCGATGCGGCTTTGGCAGCGGCGCGGGCATTGGGAAGGTATTGAATTTGTCGTTGATTTCAGCGTTGGATTGCAATGTGGAATTCAGTGCACACCCTGAACAGCCATTTGGCCTGATAAGGCCTTACACTTCATGGACTTATCCGGCGATCAGGGTCAGTTTGCTTCGAGAAACTTCCTGCCGTCTGACCCTACTGTCCAGGTGGTGGCTTGACGTGCCAAGTCTTGGCCGCCCAGCCATAGTGTGCGCCGTCAAGCGTTTGAATTTCCAAACCAACGGCGAAGCAGGCACCGGTGATGTCGTGGTCGGGGGGGCCCATTTTTCCCCGGAACGGCGGCTCAGACTCCACTGCGGCAAAGCTGACGTCCAGAACCGGCGGGCTCATGTAGCCGTGCAGCAGGTAGGCCCCTTTGGTGCATCCTGCACTGCGGCAACAACCTTGCACGTGCCGCCGCAGGGACATTTCAAGACGTCCCAGCCGAAGTCCCGGCGAAGCGCTAAACTCCATGTAAGCATTGTGGTTTCATCCTTTTCCACGCAGGACTTCTGGCGCTGAGCCTTGGCCATGGCACCCGCCGGAACCACCAGCTGGAGCAGGTGCGAGTTCGGGGTAAAACAGCCATGATAGCAAAGGCTTAGACGCCGAGGCAACGGAACCTGCGCCAGGGCGCGTATTGCCAAATCCCGCGGTGACACAAGCACGGACTTGAGGCCCCCGGCCCATTCATTCTTTAGGTGAATTAGGATGTTATGGTCATCAGCCGCTTCCAGCTGGCTTGCCGCAATGGCTGGTCGACAGGCTTGTTCTGCCAGGCCACAAACCACACTTGCGCCGCGCAGACCGGCATCGGCTAGGCATGCTCCGACGTCAGTGAGTGTGCGTATCCGCTGGGTTGCCTCGGCGGCCATTGCCGCGGTCCCACCCACGTCGATGGGCCGTGCAACGCACAAACGGGCTTCTACGGCCGCTGCCCGCAATGGCCCGTGCCTGCCACTCAGCCGCAACGGCGAACCCTGCAACGACACATGGGATTGCGTCGGTGGCTTGCGTTGCGGGGACGGCGTCTGCTAACCGCGGCTCGAACGGGGCGCGCAATGCGATAATTGGGGCGACTGTGAACGCGGCCTGACATGCGACGGTGCCAGGTTGGTAGCCAGCATTTGCGACTGAATTCAAGGCGTGAGCGGCGCTAAGAACAAGTCGTAATAGCCGCCTGGACTTGCCTCGTTTTCCGCCGCCTTGTTGTAGTGCGCCAGGAGCCAGGCCTCCATCTCCTGCGGTTGCACACAATCGGCGTAGTAGATCTGTCCCCACGTCACAAGTGCAATCGCGTGCGGCAGATTCGGGTACGGCGACAGGATCTGCCGGTACGCCGGGTCGCCTGGCAGCGGCACCTGCGCCTTGGCGAAAGCCCGCAGCGACTCCACCATGGCCTGCGGCGCGCACGGATGGTAGAGCAGCGCGACCGCGCCGTGTTCCAGGTTGTGCAACCACCGTTGCTCAGGCAGGAAAGCAAACTCACCAAACGTCGCCCAATCCGGCCGATGCGGTCCGATCGTCGGCGGTGCTTCGGTGTACGTGATGGGCGACGGCGGATAGATGTGAACCATGGGCGTCACCGGATCTTCGGCGGTCGTTCCGTGGCCACAGGCCTTGAGCTGGTACTTGGCCGGGTCCGGGCAGGTCCAGTCGACGCCTAGCACGTCCGTACTGGTCGCCCACTTGGCCATTTCCACCCCGCTTGGCGTCTTCATCAGCACGAGACACGTCCCGAGCGGCACGGCTTTGGCGTCCGGCGCCGGGGCAAAACCGACGTCGCTGGGATAACCTGCCACGTCGATGACTACCTCCGGCGCTCCCGCGTCCGCATCCGCCGGGCCGGCCATGTCCATGACCAAATCCACAGGCGGTACCACGTCCGCCACGTCCGTCGCCGTCGGCGCGTCCAGAGGCGCCACCGTGTCCGACACCTGGCCGGCGTCTGGCACGGCGATCACGTCTGGAACATCTGCAATATCCGGCACATCAGGCTTGGCGTCCGCGTCGGTCTTGGCAGCGTCCGATGCCTGCGTATCGACCACCGCAGCGTCGGGCAAAGCCGCCACGGGTTGCGGTCCGCCGCCGCACGCAGCCACCAGCAGCAAAGGCATCATCCTACGCATCGCCACCTCCGGCAGCGCAGCATGGCGAGCCAGGACCGCCAGTAGACATGCAAACGCTGTCCGCCGTCCATCCGCCACCATCCGCCCCGCCAGTCCGTGCCATCTCCCGTCCGAAACCGCCGCCGACCGTCGGCTGAGGGCCAATCCTCCACCGGCCTCAAGCCCGCGTCAAGCGAAATCTGGCCCAGGCAGCCTATGCAAGATAAATCCCTACCCTGCAAGGAGAATTCGCCACTTTCCGCGCGCGCCAGGCACCGCTAATCTGTCGCTAATCGTCCACGCCGACTTCGGCTGAACAGCAGTATTTGCTCGTGGACACAATGGGTTTGTTGCTGACGTTGTTGTTGACGCCCGCAAATATTCAGGATCGCGACGCCGTCGGGAAGTCTCTGCAGCGGCCACAGCAAATACCCAACGATTACAGTGGCTTGTGTTGATGCCGGCTCCACCGGATATCGTCCGGCGGCAAAAACCGAACAATTACGGCAGCCAGCGCGGCCAAAGTGACTACTGCCTGAGGTTCCACCCGACGCAGCTTCTTACCCGCACGACTGCGCTAAAGCCATAGAATCCTTTAGAAAAACCCCCGATGCCGCGCGGCAGGGACTTGCGCCCGTAGGGTCGTGGTGCGCATGCGCAGCATATGCGCGTCACGAGTCGCGCGACGTGCGACCGCAGGCCCGGTGATCGCGCCGAGGCAACCGAGGCGCGGGCAGCCGCCCAAAAACAGCCTAAACATCAATGGCTACGTCGGAATCCTCGCCTGCGCTCGCCGCCACCGCAGCACCCCGATCGCATAGGCCGCGTAGTAACCGGCGAGCAAGCCAAACACCAGCAAAGTCAGCGGACTTTTAGCGAAATCCCCCAAACCTTTCGGCGCACCGGCCACATCCGCACCATACAAGTTCACGATACGAAACACTAGGCGCCCAGCGAACAACAGCGACAGCGCGATGCCGATGTGCGCGTTTGGCGTATAGAAATAGCCCTGTTCGGTCGTCTCAAACCGCGTCAGCTTCAGGCCCCAAATCGCGAGCCCAATACCGGCCACGGCCGCCGCCAGCAAACTCGTTAGGGCCAAGGGCTTGCCCAGCGCCGTCCACGCCAACGTCAAGATCAGCAACGGGAACAACGTCGCAGAAGACCAGTGCCGCCAGGCCTTGGACCGTTGGCGCACGGTCAGCCGACGGATTCGCGAGTAAAAACGCCAAATAATCAGCGGCGACAGGAGCAGCAGCACCATGGAGGGGGTCATCGGGCGTCCAAGAATCGGTCGAGGTTGCGGCCCCCGCGACGGGCAATCGGCCAATGGCGGCAGAATGACTCGATTCGGCATCTGGGTCAAGCCAAGCAAAAATCGCCATCAGTGCCCGTTGAAAAATCGGAGGCCATGTGCGAATTGGCGGCCCTGTCGTTTCGCTAGAAAAAGGCTTTAATTACCGATACTTGATGATCGCGGCGCCCGCCGCGTCTGCCGCAGTTCCTGAGGGCCGAGAAACAGGCCATACGGCGCTGCATCGGTGCGATGGTGCACATTGTGGGCGTTACGGATGCGACGTAGCCACCCAAAACGACTAAGAAAGCCAACCGGCAGTCGGCCATGGATGAAGCCATCGTGCACGACGAAGTACGCCATGCCAAAGGCCGTCATGCCGTACCCCACGGCAATCGCGACATGGGACGCCCGCCCGGCGTTGGCGTGAAAACCGCCGACAATCAGGACGATGGCGATGCTGGCGTGCATCAAGGCAAAAACGTCATTAAATTCAAACGGTCCCTTGCGCGGCACATGGTGGGAACGGTGCGCCGGCCACCACGGGCCATGCCACAGGCGGTCATGCAAACCGCGGGCCCAGAACTCCATGGCGCAGGCCACAGCGACAGAAACGAGCCAAAACAATGGGTCACGCCACATGCGCAGCCTCCTCAAGGGCCGGGGTTGCTGCGTTCACGCGCTCGCGGCGAATCCGCCACGGCAACAGAAAGCGCACCCAGGGCGCAGAAAAGCGTTGTAGATTGAGGGTTTCATGGATGCCGGTCGTAGTTTGCCCCAGCCAGTGCAGTTGTACCAGGGAGCGGGCATAGAATGGGCTGGCCTCAAGCGTCCGTAGCACGCGGGCATTGCCCTCAGAGCGCACACCGCGGTCAATTCCCCAGGTCGCACGCCCTAAATCCACTTCATTTTCAGGCCTAAACGCGTGGCGTGAACCGTCCCGCCCGAACACGATGCCCAGCCTGCGCAGGTGCCCAGCGCTGTCCACCGTGTCATACGTCACCGCAGTGCCCGCCCGAACCGACCCGCGACACCAATTCCAGCCGCCAAAGCTGGACTCTAGCGGCACAAGACCATGATTTGCATCGTGATACGCGTTTGCCGAAAAGCGAACCTCGGGCTGCACCAGGGTGACCTCGAGGCGCGCGTGCGGCGCAATGCACCACCAGCGATGCAGGCCCTGGGCATCGAGCGCCAACGGCTGACCGTGCAAAGTGCCTGGTTCCAGACGTAATTCACCGCGAAGCTGTGGCACCATGCGTTCAAAGAAGGGCTTGGTTTGTTCGTCCAGGGTCACGACCAACTGACCGTCCTGCCAACGCATTTTCGTTCCGCCGCCCAGGTCCAGTTGGCTCGCGGTGCGGTGGTGGGCCTGACGTGGCCTCTCGGTGAAAACCCAAATATTGCCATGGGGTCCATGCAGCGCGACGTTGATGGCACAATGCGCAAGCGGATCGCTGGTCCCCGCATCGCGGGCCTTGCGGTACCAGGGCGAAAAGACGCTGCCCACAAAGGCGATGACGGTCAGGGTGTACTGCCCACAATCGCTGATGGCATCGATGTACCACCACGCATAACCGCCTGGAATGACCGGAATATCGAAGGCGGGGCCATGGCAATGGCGCCTGGACTCTTGCCACTGAGCGCCGCCGTCCGGGCAGAGGGCGTCTACCGACATAGCGGTAACTCCGTATTTCGGCTAGCAAAAAGTGCCTTGCTCGAGAGCCAAGGCCCAGCTGACGGCCACGACAGCAGTTCCAGCCCTAAAGAATCGAGCATAAGCGCAAATTTTCTAGGGAGTTGCCTCATGCCTGCCCCGCATCGAACAGTTCAGCGAGTTGCAGCGTCGCTTCGGGCGGTCGATAGGCCTGAGAACCACCGCGCAGCAGAATCCGCAGTCGCGACGGTAGGTTCAGCAGAGCCCTTCCCAGTGTGCGCGCCGTCAACCACAGCTTGCGCGACGCCGTTGTGTGGGCCCTTGCAGGCAAGGGATCGCAGCCTTGGCCGCGTAATTGCACGCCAATATCGGCATACACCGCGCTGGCTAAGGCAATTGCGAAGGCGCAGCGCCAAGGTAGCGCTTGCAGACCCTGGTCGGCCATCGCATACAATTCATCTGCATTGTCAAGCAGTTCTCGGACAGCATCTGCCAACGCCGGTTTAGCCCACGGCGGAAACGGCCGGTCGAGGTAGCTGGGTAGAATCCCCAGGCCGTGACGTTCCAGCACGTCCTGCGGCAGGTAGAGACGCCCGCGCGCCCAGTCCTCGGCGACATCCCGAGAAATATTTGTGAGTTGCATGGCCACACCCAGCTGCGCCGCTTGGCGCAGGGCCGCCGTCTGCGAAATCCCCATCACATGGCACATCATCAGGCCGACAACGCCGGCCACACGCCAGCAATACAGCCGTAATTGTGCGCTGTTATCGTAGCGCTCTCCATCGCTGTCCATCTGCATGCCCGCCAGCAACTCCTGCGGGTATACCGCCGGCACGTTGCGACGTTGCAGCAGGTCCGCAAATGCCGCAAGCAGCAGATCGGACTGGGGTTCTTGCCGATAAATGGCCGCTAGCTCGTCCTGCAGTTGGCGCAGCGCTTGGGCCGCCGCCGCGGGCGAAGTCGCTTCGTCCACCGCATCATCCGCCCTCCGGCACCAAGCATAGAGAATCACAGCGTCCTCACGCGCGGCAGACGGCAAAAGCCGACTAGCCCAGGCAAAAGACTTGGAATGATGGGCAATCACCAACTGGGCAGCCTGGCCAGCGTGAGAGGAAAGCGCCATAATTTAAGCCACCTTCCGCGCAAGCTTCGCCCGCTCAGCTGTTTGCCGTTGCTGCATCGTCGCGACGGCATCCGGGTCCACGGTCGGCAGGCCAAAATCCTTTGCAATCACGCGCATGGTCGCCTGCGCCGAGGCCAACACGCCCGGCACGCCTGCACCCGGATGCGTACCCGCGCCGACGATGTACAGCCCCTCGATGTCGGCATCGGCGTTATGCGGTCGGAACCACGCGCTTTGGGTCAGCGTCGGTGCCACGGAAAACGCTGCGCCATGGTATGCGTTGAGGTCGTCGCGAAAATCCTCAGGCGTCAGCCATTGTTTGGTCACCACGTGCTTGCGCAGGTCGGGCAACTGCGTTTCTAGGTGCTCGAGCAATTTCTCGGCGTACTGAGGCCCCACGGTTTTCCAATCAATCGGCGCATTGCCCAAGTGTGGCACCGGCGAGAGCACATAGAAGGTACCGCAACCCGCCGGCGCCAGTTGGGGAACGGTGTGGGTAGGTGCGTGCAAATACAAGCTAAAATCGTCCGGGAGTTGGTGCCCGTGGAAGATATCTTGGAGCAACTCCTTGTAACGCGGCCCGAAAACGACCGTGTGATGGGCAACATCGTCGCGGTAGGGCCGGTCCGTGCCAAAGTACAGGACGAATAGGGACATCGACCAGTCCATTTTCTCGAGCTTTTTCGCACGCTTTTGCGCCTTGGGGTCCTTGGCATAAAGCTTGCGATAGGTGTGATGCACGTCCGCATTGGACACCACGAGGTCAAACGGTTCAGGCGCGGCGTCATGGGCGTGAACAAGGTGAGTCGTTTTGCCCTCTTGCCGTAGCACGTCGATGTGGTCCACCGGGCACGACAGCCGCAACTCGCCGCCAAGGGACGTGAATAGCCGCAGCAGCCCCTCAATGAGCGCGCCCGTACCGCCTTTGGGAAAATAGACACCCCACTGTCGCTCAAGGTAATGGATTAGCGTGTAAATCGAGCTAGTTTCAAATGGATTGCCGCCCACCAGCAGGGAGTGAAACGAAAGCGCTTGCCGCACATGCTCATTTTGCACAAATTTGGCCACCGTGCTGTACACCGACCGGTCCGCCCGCAGTTTGGCCAGTTGGGGCGCGACGCGAACCATGTCGGTAAAGCGCAAAAACGGCTTACCGGCCAGCTCTTTATAGCCCGCTTCAAACACAGCTTTGGAGTACGCGACGAATTTCAAGTAGCCCGCGACATCCGCTGGATTGCGCTGGCGAATCTGCTCGACCATGGATTCGCTGTCGCCACAGTAATCAAACTGGTCGCCATCGTCCCAAATCAGGCGATAATACGGCGAAACTGGCAGCAGTTCGACTTCTTCATCCAAGCTGCGGCCGACCAAGCTGAACAGGTCGCGCAAGCTTTCGGGCGCCGTAATCACCGTCGGGCCGGCGTCAAAGGTAAACCCCTTGTCGGTAAAGACGCGGGCACGACCGCCGGGCTGATCATGGCCTTCAAAAATCGTGGTTTGCACGCCTGCCGCCTGCAGGCGAATCGCGGCGGCAATGCCACCAAAGCCTGAGCCAATGACCGCCGCCCGCAAAGGCAATTTATTCAAAGAATTCATAGTCATTTTAGACATAACTCCGCTTAAGTCGTTCCAGTTCTGCGTGCACAGCGTCGAGTTGGGCACCCTCGCCCACCGCCTGCCGGACAATCGCCAAGGTCTTTTCCAGCTGCGCCGCCACTCGCGCCCGCCCGACGTGGGTAACCCGTTGATGTAGTTCCTCAAGTAGGGCATCCTCCGGCCCTCCTGCGCGGATCAGACGCAGGGCTGACTGAAGCCGAGAAAACGTAAACGGATCAACAATTTCAGAGATCCATGCCCACACCCAGGTTGGATGGCCACCGCGCAGGTCCTCTAGCACCTTGGCCCGCCGCCGGGGCGACAAGAGCGAACCCAGGTCATCGAGCATCTGCAGACTGACCCCTAGTTGCCCGCCAAAGGCCTCCAGCGCGGCTAGCCGTTCCCCCGTCGCGCCCGCCGCCCTCGCGCCAAGGGTCGCCGCCAGCGCCGTCAGCGAACCGGTCTTGAGCGCGGTGGTTGCATGAACGACGTGGGCCACTTCGGCCTGGTTCAGCTCATCGATATGTGCTGCAATATCAAGCGCTTGTCCGTGGTGGCAGCGAAGAAGGGCTTGGACGACCGTCGCGTGAAGCTCAGCGCGTATCTGGGCCGGCAGCGGGGCCGCCAGAATCTGCTGCTGCGCCAAAAAATACAGCATATTCCCGGCATTGAGCGCTAGTGGCATCCCTCGCGCCACGTGCAGCGCTGGCTGACCGCGGCGGGTGTCCGAGCCGTCTTCAATGTCATCGACGATAAGCGAGCCTGCGTGCAGCCATTCCAGGGCCACGATGAGTTCAGGTGGACACGCATCCACAGCTCCGCCGCCTAGGGTCCAACCAAGGCGAACTAGCTGAGCGCGAAAGCCTTTTCCCGGCTCGGCAAGGAAGTCGCGCAGCGGGTCGTAGAGCGCCGCATTCCACAACCGCGTCGGCACCAAGGCCGCCTCCGGACCAAGCGATTGCGCCAAGGCAGTCGGTGCAGCAGCCTGGTCGAGGTGCTCCAGCGGCAGATTCGATTCGCTTGGCCGTACAAGCAGTTGGGACAGGTGCGCAGGAAGGGGCGGGGTCATGGCGTTACCTCCAATGCCAGGCTACGAGGCCACCAACGCATCCCACGCGGAGGCGGTCCCAGGACAATTCGAGCTATGTCAAGGAGTTGCAGGTCCAGGGCAAAGAAGCGGGCAATGATGGCCTCGGGCCGACGGAAAAAGCGTGCCATCATCCCCACCCGCTGCGGCGGCGCCGCGAGGTGAAACAGCGCCCAGTTGATGGCGTGGGCAAAATGCCTTTGGCGACCGTGGCTTTGCTCCAGATCCCTCAGTCCTTCCCCCAGTGCCTGATCCGGCGGCACACTGCCCAGCCACTGCGCCAACCGGGCGGCCACGGCCAAGGAATAGCCCGTCGCCGGATGAAACCAGCCGCCTTGCATTCCGGCCACCAGCACCCCATGGTTCGACTGATTCTCGCTTGTTTTCCATGGCATAGGCAGCACGCCGACCTCCTGCCTCAGCACCGCGGCCACCTGCCAACCGGCGTGCTGTGCATAGGCCAGCACCTCGGCGCGCAAGGCGGCAACGTCAAGGTCGGCACCGTCGGCAAAGCGCGTGTCTTCGACCAGCAGGCGATGGGCGTCCAACGGCAGCACGTACATGAAGCGAAAGCCATCCATTTGCGGCAGTTGCGCGTCCATCAGGATCGGCTCAACCAAGCCATGCGCCACGACGGTCTGCACTTCGAGCCCGACGAACTTCTGCCAGCCCGCCCTACCCGCGTACGCCTCGGGCTGCGCGCCACGGGCATCGACCACAAGCCGAGCGTGCAGCGTCCGGCCATCGGCCAAAACCACTTGGTGGGCCGCCACTTGGCTCACTTCGGTGTTCAGCAGCACGGCACCGGGGCCGCAAAGCACTGTCTTTGTCACCACTTCGGCCAGCTGCGCCGAGGTCATCGCGCCATAGCCCAGGGGCAGCCGACGGGTGAAATCGGCAAAGCGAACCTCGTACCCCGGCCACTGGTGGGCGACCAGAGGCCGCAGCCACGCCATCACCGCGGGCGCCACATCCGAAAAGTGAAAGCACCACGTGTGGTTACCGCCCAGTGTGGCTTGCTGCTCAACCAGCAAAATGGAGGCCTGGGGCTGATGATGACGAATCGCCAGCGCAATCAACGCGTTTTGCAGACCACCGCCGACCAAGGCGTAGTCATAGTGCAGCGAATCAGCGGGTTGCGGGTCGAGGGGCATCGGCGAACCAAGACGCCACCGCGGCATCCGCTTGGTAGGATGCAGACCGGCGCGACATGGATGCGCAAAGGGTTGGCGATTGCGGCGACCGCCTCAGGGTTGCAAAATCCGCTCCGCGTGCGACACTGCTGCCATGGCCCAGGATTCGCCCATCGCCACCGCAAGCCAAGTGAGCCGCACTTTTGACGAAGTGCAGGCTTTGCGCGGGCTGGATCTAGCGATTCCCAAAGGCATTGTTGGCGTGCTCGGCCCCAATGGTGCCGGCAAATCGACGCTGTTTCGCTTGCTGCTCGGGCTGGATCAGGCCGATCAGGGCGATATCGTCGTGCTTGGCCACCGAATGCCGGACGACGCCCTGCAAGTGCGCGCGAAGATTGGCTATATGCCTGAGGACGATAGCCTGTTCCCAGGCCTCGATGGTTTGCAGCAGGTCGTTCTGGCGGCGCAACTGTGCGGCCTAGCGCGCGTCGATGCCCTGAGCAGAGCCCATCAAGTCCTTGATCTTGTTGGTCTTACTGACGCAAGATACCGCCTAGCCGCGGGCTATTCCCTGGGGATGCGCCAAAGGCTGCGGTTGGCCATGGCCGTAGTGCATGGGCCGGAACTGCTTTTGCTCGACGAGCCGACGGCGGGCCTGGACCCCGACGGTCGCGCCCAAATGCTTGCGCTGATTCAGGAAATTGCCGGCCACGGCGTGAGCATCCTGCTCTCCACCCACGTGCTCTCAGACGTGGAAGCCATTTGCCAGTACATCGTCCTGATCTCCCGCGGCCAACTGGGATTTGCCGGTGATATGGCGCGGTTTCGGGCCGGCAGCAATGGTCATACCTGGCGCATCGGCGTGCTGGCCCAGGCCGATCGCTTGGTGGAGGCCTTGCGCGAACAAGGAATTGCCGCACAGCTGGATCGCAGCGACGTTTTGGTGGAGGCGGATGTCGACCAGGCCACCTTGGTCTGGCAGGCAATCGCCAAAGCCGATGTAGCGATTCATCATTTTGGGCCACTGGAGGAGGACATGGGCAGCGCGTTTGTCCGCCACCTGCGCCTGGATGACCCGCTGCGCCGCCAAGGGCAAGACGCCGTCGCTGCGGCCCTTGGGGAGGCGCCGTGAGAACCCTTCCCGCCACGCCGCCGCCTGCGCCAATTCCGGCAGCCAGCCCTCAACAGCCTGGAACTCAAGGCATTTCTGGGGGACAACCCAAGGCTTTTCTCCGCCCCGGTGGCTTTTCGCTCTACCAGGGCGAGGCTGTGCCCCAGCAGCAACGCGTCCGGCGCTTGGCCCTGATCTTCCTGCTGGACCATGTTCGCGGCTGGTGGGTGAGGGTCCAGATGGCCGGATTTCTCTTGCCCGCCATAGGGTTCGCCATCTACGTGCTGGTGAGGGCCAACTTGCCTTCAGCCGCTTTGACGGTGCCCAAGGCCGAACGAATGGCCCACATTCTCCAGAACTTGCGCTGGTCCTTCAGCATTGACTTGGGCTTTCTCCTGCTGTTCGCCGCCTCACGCCTTGCGCCACTGATTACCCGAGACGCCAATGCTGGCGCGCTTTTGCTGTATTTTTCTAGACCGTTACAGCGCGATCACTACCTCGTAGCCCGCCTCGCCGCCACGGGCACCTTGGCCTTTGCCCTGCTGGCGGTACCGCAAACGCTGCTTTTGCTGGTCCAGATGGGCGTTTTCGGTTTAGACATCGGAAGTTCTGCGGGCAGTGCCCTGGGCATATGGCTGTACCTGCTGCTCGGCACGCTGCTGTCGTCGGCTTTTGCGGCGGCGGCTGTGGCCCTGAGCGCCTTGGCGGCCGGCGTGCTGGTGCGGGCACCGTCAACGGTTCCTCTGGTCTATGGCGGCGGAATTCTTGCGAGTTTGGTCGCCTCCTGGGTGACGCAAGCTGCCTGGGGCCGCGATTCGCTCGGCCGCGCCCTGGATTTGCACAATGCACTCGGCGGGTTGCAACGCTTGATGGCGGAGTCGAGCCAGTGGGCCCAATACCCGGATTTCGCCTGGCACATTGACCTGCTGGGCAGCGGGTTGTGGCTTGCCCTGGGCGCCGCATCCACAGCCATCCTCTTGAAATACCTCAAGAATCCACCACTCGGTCGGGGGCGCGCATGAGCCAGCCCATCACGGCCTTGCCCGCCAACACCCAGCCAGCAACGTCGCCCAACGGCGGGATGCCGGTTCTGCGCCTGCAGCGCGTGACGCGTCGGTATGGCGCGCGGGTGGCACTGCTCGATGCCAGCGTGGAATTGCGTCCTGGTTTGGTGGGGTTACTGGGGCCCAATGGTGCCGGCAAAACCACCTTCCTGCACCTTGCCGCGGGCCTGACTGAGCCGAGTTCCGGCCACATCTCCTGGCTGGATGACCGCCCACGACGTCACGCAAAGCTTGATAATCGCATCGCTTTTGTCCCCGATGGCGACGATCTGCCACGGCGTGACACGGCCCTCGACTTTGTCGCCATGCTCCTGCAAAGCGCGGGTCTCAGTCGCGCCCAGGCCCTGGCGCGGGGAGCATCGACCCTTGAACGCCTTGGATTGCAAGCGAAATTGCACGAACCTCTCCAAGGTCTGTCGCGAGGCCAACGCCAACGGGTCAAACTGGCTCAGGCCTTTGCCCTACCGGCTGATTTGATCTTGCTCGACGAGCCACTCAACGCCCTCGATCCAATCTGGAGGCTGGAAGTCGCTGCTTTGATGCGCGAAGCCGTGCAATCCGGCGCGTGCGTGGTGCTGTCCAGCCACATTCTTGAAGAGGTCGAAGCCCTGGCCGATTGGCTGGTCCTGCTGTTCCGCGGTCGCGTAGTTGCCGCAGGAACGCGCAAGCAGATTCAAGAGTTACTGAGCCATCGCGCCACGGCCGTTCGCATCCAGTGCGATGATCCGCGGCGGCTCGGGCAGGCCCTGCTCGGTGTAGCACCGGTGACGCTGCTGCGGGTGGAGGGCCAAGAATTGTCGGTGCAGGCCGAAAATTTGGCTGTCCTTCAGCGCAGTTTGGCCCAGGCCGTGCTCAGTTCTGGGGTGCGGGTGCAGTCGGTACGCACGGCGGGCGATGACTTGGTCGGCCTGTTCCAGGCTCTGAGCCAGGAGGTTCGCTAATGGCTGATGCAGCTTGGCATTTTACCCACGCACCGGAGCCACGCCGCCTCGATGCCCTGTCTGCCGTCCTGGTGCATTTCTCCTTACAGATCAGAAGATTACTCAGGTTCCGCGTCCTCGGCGTTTGGCTCTTTGTCAGCGCCGCGGTGGTCCTTGGCGGCTTTGGGCTGACGCGTTTGTCCCTGTCCGACCCCGGCGTCATGGTCAAATGGTTCGGCCAATTCGTCTTAAGGGCTGAGGGCTTGACTGCCCTGGGCCTAGCCACGGCGGCCATTCGCGTCGATGCCGATGCAGGCGTCCTCGGCCTGTTTCTCTTGCGTCCACGCGCACCTACCGCGCTGCCTCTGGGTCGCTGGCTAGCGGCGACGGTGCTGACGGGTGCCTTGGGCCTGCTGCTGTGGCTCGGCACCGTGCTGGCGGTTCAGGGAACGGTTTTGCTGATGCCAAGCGCGCAGTTAGCACGCATGGCTTGGACCACGATGCTGGCCGCGCCGGCCTATTGCGCAATCTTTCTGGCTTTTTCCTGCTGGTTTCGCAATGCCGCTGCCGTTTCGCTGGGTTGGTTCACGCTGGCCGACTTGCTCTCGCCCATGGGCAGCGATTGGCTGGCCCGCTTTTCGCCCGCCCACCACCTCAATTTACTGGTTCTGGGGGCCTACCCGTCGGCCTCGGGCCTGAGCAAAATGGTCAAGGATCTAGCGCAGATGCCACAGAATACCGTGGCCGACCCGTTGACCCCGTGGATTTTGCCGATTGAAAGCGGGTGGCTCCTGGCGCTGACGGCGGTGGCCCTGGTCTTGGCTGTCGTGCGCTTGCGTCGCGAAGTGCCGGCGGGGACGAACTGAGCCGGTGGACCAAGCCACACCCCCAGCGCGGCCAATGAATTGGCGGGCTGTCATGGCGGCGGCCAACGTCACGGACGGCTAGGTCGTTGATTTATAACGGTTGCTGCGAGCCTTGGCGGGCGCGTCGACGGCCCGGCCCTCGGCTTGGTCCGACTGCTGGCACCAGTTGCCGGCACCCGTCATAGTGCACCTGCACTTGATGGGAAGTGCCGATGAAACGTAACATCCCCTGCGCCCCGGCGACCCAACCAACCGAAGGTTCGACGCAAGCAGAACGGGTGCTGAACCTTGCCGGTGCCGACCTTGGCGCGCACGAAAGTCTCATCGCTGCGTGCAAGACCGTCCCGAAGGGGGTCGTCTTCCTGCTGTCGGCGCTGCGCTTTCACAGCCTCACCACCCAGGCCCCTTTTGAGGTTTGGATGGCCATCTGCAGGTCATCTTGAGCACCGGGAGGTAGGGGTGTCCCGATTCGGCTTTCGTGGTTCTCAGGTCCGGCGCTTACCGAGGGTGTCGAAGAACACCAAGCCGTTGGCGGCACTGTCCGAGTCTACGGGGTCGCCAAGACCCTGGCAGACTGCTTCAAGTACCGCAGCAAGGTCGGCCTGGACATGGCCCTGGAGGCCCTGCGTGAAGTCCGGCGCGACGGCAAGGTATCGATCGACGACATCTGGCGCCACGTCCGAATCTGCCGTGTTTCCAATGTGATGAGGCCGTACTTGCAGGCAACATGGTGACCCATGCCACCATCAAGGACCCTGTTGCCTCGGAGCGCCAACGACTGCGTAACGGGGCGGCTGAACGCGGCGAGGCCTTCGGGTACATCCTGACCCGGTTTGCCGTCCAGCGCTTGGTCGACAGTCTATCGGGCTCAGAGTTCCGTGAACAGTTCTTGCTCAAGGGAGCGACTCTGTTCGCCATCTGGAGCAAAGATCCCCACCGCCCGACCCGCGACCTCGACCTGCTTGGCGTTGGCGAAAACGAAGTGGCGGCTGTGGCACAGTTCTTCAGGTCGTTGTGCTTGTTGCCCACCGATGGCGACGATGCTCTGGTGTTCGACTCGGAGTCTGTGGTCGGCCAGACCATCCGCGAAACCAGGAGTGTCCAGGGGTTCGCGTCACCCTGACGGCTCGCCGGGGCAACGCGCGCATCGCCATCCAAGTGGATGTCGGCTTCGGCGACGACGTGTTTCCAGTGCCCGTCGAAGTTGACGTGCCGGGCCTCATCGGGTTTCCAGCGGCAACCCTGCGGGCATACCCTCGGGAGGCTGTCGTCGCCGAAAAGCTCTATGTGATGGCCGTACTTGGAGTCGCCAACAACCGCATGAAAGTCTACTACGACCTTTGGATCCTTGGTCGCCTGTTTCCGTTGTCAGGCGTTACGCTGTCCGAGTCGGTGACCCGAACCTTTGCCCGGCGGCGCATGCCGCTGCCGCTCGAGATTCCCTTCGCCCTGACAGCGGGGTCGCATCGGACGCGGGCAAGGCGGCACAGTGGGCGGCGTTTCTGCCAAAGGGCGGTGTTGAGGCTGCGCCGGGCCTGGGCGAGGTGGTTGCAGCCTTGGCCGGGTTCTTGTGGCCGGTCCTGCAGGGCGCCGCGAGAGGCCAGGCACGCGGTCTGGCGTGGGCGCCGGGCGGACCGTGGCAAGTGATGTCGAAAGAAGTCATATGATTACAGAGATTTCCGGAGGGCGGCCGTGGCCACACTCCATGCCCGGCCAATGAATTGGTGGGTGGTCATGGCGGCGGCCGGCCGCCGCGGGCGGCTAGGTGTTCGTGTCGCCAGCAGCCTCCGCCCGATGCGGGTCGGGACCAGCCTCCCTGAGCCCGGGCGAGGGATGTGGACCGCGGAGCGGCGGCGTCCGACGCCGTTTTCCGCCGCCGAGGCGGAAAATCCCAGCCCGGTCGCCGCTTCGGCGACGCCCCCAAACCAGGGTGGCAACAAAGCTCCAACGCCCGCAAGCCCCAAGCGCCCCATGCCCAAGCCCCCACCCCTTGCCCTCCCCCGCCCGCCCGCGTACGCTGCAGCCGTCGCCTCCACGGCCGCGACAGGTGCCCATGCCCGCGAACCACCTACGTTTCCTCACCTTCCTGCTGCTGCTCCTGACCACAGCCTGCAGCGGTGCCAAGACCACCATGGCGCGGCCCCAAGCCAAGACGTGCCTAGTGCTGTCGGTGGGGGGCGTCGACGGTCTGGCGCACCTCGGGGTCCTGCAAGCCTTGCAAACGCGCAAAGTGCCGAATGATTGTGTGTATGGCAATAGCATGGGTGCTTTGGTGGGAGCGCTCTATGTCAGCGCACCAACTGAGGATCCGCCCCAACGCTGGCACAAATTCATCGCGCGTTATGAGCAGCGAGCCCACAGTGAATGGGAACAGCGCGGTGCCCTGGACAAGTTCGTTTCCTGGGTCCGCGGCGACCTGCCCAAGGAGCTCGACCTCGGCCGCCTGGAGCGCACCCTGCACGACCTGACCGGCGGCATGGACCTGGCGCAGACGGCGGTGCCTTTTGCCACGAGTTATCAGCAGGTTCAGGGTACCGGTGTCAAGCTGGTGGTCGCGCGCCAGGGCGAATTGGCCCATGCCGTGACGCGAAGTGCCAACAATCTTCTGTTGTTTCCAGGGGCTATACGCCAAGGCAGCCAACTCGACCCGGGCACGGATCGGGTCGCACGGGTCCCGGTCGAGGATGCCTGCGCAACGTTTCCCGGCCACCGATTGCTGGTCATCAATGTCACGGGCGAAGCGGCCTACTACCGCCCCGACCTGCCCTGCCCTGTGCAGGAACTCCTTATTCCGCTACGGCAAACACCACTTTCGGCCTTCGGCGGGCAAGGAGAAGCCTTCGCCGCTGTGGTCAGTGCCGGACGCAAAGCGGTGGAGGCGGGCCTCTAGCCTTGCACGCTGGCTTCCCCTTCAATCCATTGACTTTCCAAACTTTTTCCTTGAAGCGTTGAGCTCAAGCTTGCCCACGGCCAGCGGCTCGCGGTACCCTGGCGGGCGCGGTTGCCCGTTGGCTCGGGTGACCTGCTGGATTTTCAGGAGGTTTTCATGCGTTATCAGAAGTTGGGCCGAACCGGGCTGTTCGTCTCCGAAGTGTGCCTGGGGACAATGACCTATGGCGGCAAGGGTTTTTGGGCGATGATGGGCGACCTGGGCCTGGACGAAGTCGCGGGGCAACTGCAGGCGGCGGTAGACGCGGGCGTCAACTTCATCGACACCGCCAATGTGTACCACGAGGGCGAGAGCGAGCGGCTGGTCGGGGCGGCGATCGCTCGGCTGGGTTTACGCCGTGAATCTCTGGTGTTGGCGACCAAGGCTCGGGGGCGAACCGGGCCGGGGCCCAACGACGCAGGGCTGACGCGCAAGCATTTGCTGGCCTCGATTGATGCCAGCTTGCAGCGATTAGGTACGGATTACGTGGACTTGTACCAGATCCATGGCGTCGACCGCGCCACGCCGCTCGAAGAAACAGTGCAGGCCCTGGGCGACATCGTTCGCTCGGGCAAGGTGCGCTACGTCGGCTTCTGCAACTTACCTGCATGGACAGCCATGAAAGCATTGGCAATTGCTGACCGCCTAGGCGTCGCCCGCTTTGTCTCTGGCCAAATGTACTACTCCATCGCTGGCCGGGATATTGAGCGTGAAATCGCACCCTTGGCCCAGGACGAGGGCCTCGCCATCCTGCCATGGTCGCCTCTGGCCGGCGGCCTGCTGAGCGGCAAGTTCTCCGCCGATGCCAAGGGGCCTGAAGGTGCCCGCCGGACCTCGTTCGACTTCCCAATTGTCGATAAGAATCGCGCATTTGCCTGCGTAGACGCCATGCGCCCCATCGCCCAGGCCCACGGCAGCAGCGTCGCCCAGGTGGCCTTGGCCTACCTTTTGCAGAAGCCTTTTGTCACCAGCGTCATCATTGGCGCGCGGACTCAGGCCCAACTGGTCGATAACCTTTCGGCAACAAAGCTGATTTTGAGCAGCGAGCAATTGGCTACCTTGGACGCCGTGAGCGCCCTGCCCACGGAGTACCCGGGCTGGATGGTCGACTGGCAGAACGGCCGCGACCAAAATAGCGACGGCTCTTCAAGGCGTTAGGGCCCGCTCAGCACCGGCTGCACAGAACAGTGGGCACAGAACAGCACGCAGCCCCTTGCCGGTCTACCGCGGCGACTCCTGCAGCAAAGCCTTTAATTTTCCAAGGCTTTCTCGCTGAGCAAAGACGGCCACCCCGGTCACGGTGGGCGGCATCGGCACGCCATTGTCAGCATATTGGCCGGCAAAAATCCGACTTTCCGCCAATAAATAGCGGTGTTCCGGCTGGGGCAAGGGCCTCCCCATCTGCGCATCCCGCAACGCCCCAAGCAGCAGGCCAGCCGGCACCACGGAAATGACAAAGTCCGGCTGACTGCGCAACGTCCAGTCGCCATTGAACTTTCCGTGGCCAATCATCGTCGACTGCCGTGCAGGCAGGTGCGCAACGGTGGCGTCGCACTTGCCCAGCGCATCAATCGCGCGAAACCCCGTAAAATACGGCACAATTCCCGCAGCGATCACCGCCACAGAACTGTTCGCCGGCGCCCGCTGCTTGAGTTGATAAGCCACCCGCGCCGAATCCAGGGGCACGCCATTGCCCGAGTCCAGCTGCCCACCGCGAACCACGCCTGATTGCAGGACAATCACCGCCGTGAGGGCCAGCACCGGCCAAGACGCCTTGGACTGCCACTGCACCGCCGCGACAAAGGCCAAGGCAAAGACCGGCGGCACCAGCCAAGCGGCAAAACGGCAATGACTAAAGCCATCTCCGCCCGTCGCCAGCACGTACGCAACCAGCGCCGCCCCGCCCACCAGCAGCAGGTTGCGGGCCCGGATGTCGGCCCGGCGCAGACTGGCCAGCAGCGCGAGCGTCCAAGGCAACCCGTAGGCACCGACGCAGCGCTGCAAATAGCCGACGGCGCGCAGAGAGCGGTCTTGCAATCCAAGGACTTTCACAGCGAAGGTGTTGGGTAACCACGCGCCGTAGTACTGGTGCCGCCATAAGAGGTGCAGCGCGGCCGGCAGCAGCGAAAGGCCAAGATAGACATAGACTTTTCGTTGTCGCTTGCCCTGCACGTGCGCCAGGGCCGCCACCAGCAGCCACGGCCCCAGCGCATCGGCCCGTATCAGCGGCAAAAGACTCGCGATTGCATAGGGTAGCCAGCGCACCTGACCCCGCCGATGGTCGCACATCTGCAGGTCCAGGACCAGCAGGACGGTCACCTGCAATAAGGTCGTTTCAAAACCCTGGGTTGCCCAATACGCCACGTCCATGCAGGCGGCCAGAGACAGGGCCAGCGCCACCTGAGCCAAGGCAGGCAACACCACAAAATGACTAGCAAACCGCAAGGCCAAAACCACGAGCGCCACGTCCAGCAACGCACTCAGCCCGTGGATCCACAACGCCGCGTGCCCGTCACTCGCCCCAAGCGCGTGCACGGCCGCCATCAGCAGGGTCCAGAGCAGGTTGCTGTAGCCCTCGACATATTCGCCCGGATTCCAAGTTAATCCATGGCCTTGCGCGAGGTTGCGCGCGTAACGCATGGAAATCATCTGGTCGTCATCTAGCCAGTACCACGCACCCCCCGGCACCGCCAGGCGAGCGTCTAGCGTGACATGACGAAACTGCAAGAAAATCAGGGTCAAAACGCCGGCGGCACCGACCAACTGCAGCAGCCACGGCCTGTGCTCTAGCCAACGCTGCAGACGCCCGAGAAGGACCGGCAATTGCGTGGTCATCGTCGGCATTACCGCAGTAAGAACTGTAGGTTACCGGTGCACGCGACGCTTGTGCCCGTTGCGCTCATGTCCGTGTACGACCCGTGCAAGCACCCGCCGCTGCCGTTCTGCTGGTACCAACTGCTGCCGTAGCCGTTGATGGTTTGTCCGTAGTAGAAGCCGCAGTTGCTATTGAAAGCACTGCTAAATGAGCCCGCGTACCAGTTGCTGACCTTGGCCGAGCCCCAGATGCCGCCCCCTTCACAACGCACCAGCAAGCGCTGTTCGGTGCTCACGGCGGCCCAAACGGCGTTGATGCGGGCGTCGGACAACTTTTGCTGCGGCGTAATCGCGCCGTCGGCCACGGGAATATTGACCCACAACAAGCCGTTGACCCGGGTCAGGTTGGCAATCAGGGTGTAACCGCCATAATCGTGATTGCGGCAGGCGACTTGGAAGGCGGGGTTGCTGTCGGGCTTGATCCAGTAAGTGCCTTCGCCCGTGGTGCCCGAAGCGTAGAGCGTATTGCATGAAATTGCTGCCAAATTGGCGCTCGAACCATTGCAACCGGCCACGGCCGCGGGACAAACGTTGGCCACACAAGTGATGCCATCGCCCGTGTAGCCGGCGTTGCAGGTGCAGGTAAAGCTGCCCGGCGTGTTGGCACAAGTGGCATTGCCGCTGCAACCCGCTATACCCAAAGCGCATTCATTGATGTCGCTGCAGGTCACGCCATTGCCGCTGTAGCCACTCTGGCATGTGCAGGTGAAGCTGCCCGGCGTGTTGGCGCAGTTGGCATTGGCACTGCAACCGCCATTATTGCTTGCACATTCGTTGACGTCGGTGCAGGTCTTGCCATCGCCCGTGTAGCCAGCGTTGCAGGTGCACGTGAAGCTGCCAGCCGTGTTGGCGCAGATGGCATTGGCGCTGCAACCGCCGTTGTTGCTTGCGCATTCGTTGATATCGGTGCAGACAAAGCCATTTCCGCCGTAGCCGGCATTGCACGCGCAGGCCACGCTTTGGGCCCCGGGGGTGCATTGGCCATTGATGCTGCAGGCTTGCGCGCCCTTGCACACCCCAGCACCGCAGACGTCGCCGCCGCTGCAGCCGTTGCCGTCATCGCACGGCGCGGTGTTGTTGGCAAAGACGCAACCCTTGACGGGATCACAGCTATCCGTGGTGCACAGGTTGCCGTCGCTGCAAGGAATCGCCGCGCCCGCCACGCAGCTGCCGCCAACGCACAGGTCGCCGCCGGTGCAAACGCTCCCGTCCGAGCAAGCGGCGCCGTTGTTGGTGGTCACGCAACCCTTGACCGGGTCACAGCTATCATTGGTGCAGACGTTGCCGTCATCGCAGGGCACGGCTGTCCCGGGCTTGCACTGGCCGGCGGCGCAGAGGTCCTTGCTGGTGCAGGCGTTGTTGTCGGTGCAGGCGGCGCTGTTGGCGGTGTGCTGACAACCTGCTGATTTGTCGCAGCTATCGTCGGTGCAGGGATTGCCGTCGTCGCAGACCAAGGCGCTACCCGACTTACAAGCCCCGCTGCTGCAGACGTCGGCCACGGTACAAACGCTGCCGTCATCGCAAGGCGCGCTGTTGTTGACCTTGGTGCAGCCACCTGCGGGGTCGCAACCATCGGTTGTACAAGGATTTCCGTCGTCACACAGGCTGGGACTGCTCGCCACGCAGGCCCCGGCTTTGCAGGCGTCGCCGGTGGTACAGCTGTTGTTGTCATCGCATTTGCTTGTGTTGTTGGCATGTTTGCAGCCCTGCTGGCTGTCGCAACTGTCGTCGGTGCACGGATTGCCGTCATCGCAGCCCATCGCAGCGCCCGGACTGCAGGCACCGTCGCCGCACTTGTCCCCCACCGTGCAGATGCTGCCATCGTCGCAAGGCAACGTATTGTTGGCAAATACACAGCCCAATTTTCCATCGCAACTGTCTGTCGTACAAGGCTTCTTGTCATCACATACCTTGGCATTGCCGGGCACGCAACTGCCGCCGCTGCAAGCATCGCCCACCGTGCAGTCGTTGCCATCGCTGCAGTTGGCCGTGTTGGCGACGGTGATGCAGCCCTTGCCCGCGTCACAGCTGTCATCGGTGCAGGGATTGCCGTCGTCACAGGTCGCAGATACGCCCGATTTGCAAACGCTATTTTGGCAAACGTCGCCCAGCGTGCAGACGCTGTTGTCACTGCACGGCAAGGTGTTGGCCAAGTAGGCACAGCCGCCCTTGAAATCGCAACTATCTGTTGTGCAAGGATTATTGTCGTCACATACCGTAGCCACGCCGGGCTTGCAGACGCCTCCGCTACAGGCATCGCCGGTCGTGCACGCATTGTTGTCACTGCAGGGCTCAGCATTGCTAATCTTTACGCAGCCTTTGCTGGCATCGCAGATGTCAGTGGTGCAGGGATTGCCGTCGTCGCAGACTTTCGCATCGCCGCCCGAGCACGAACCGCCTTGGCAGGTATCGCCGTCGGTGCAGACGTTTTTGTCGTTGCACGGCGCGTTGTTATTGGTCGCTACGCAGCCCTTCTTGGCGTCGCAGGCGTCGGTCGTGCAGGGATTGCCGTCATCGCAGGGGAGCAGGGCCCCGGGCTGGCAGGCCCCGCTGCCGCACTGGTCGCCTTGGGTGCAGAGGTTGCCGTCGCTGCATGGCTGGACGTTGTTGCTGAAAACACAGCCTAATTTCAGGTCACAGCTGTCATCGGTGCAGGGATTGCCGTCATTGCATTGCAAGGTCTTGCCGGCGCTGCACTGTCCGCCGGCGCAGACGTCGCCGAAGGTGCAGATGTTGTCATCGCTGCACGCCGTCGTGTTGTTGGTGGACTTGCAACCGCCCTTAGCATCACAGGTTTCGGTCGTGCAGCTGTTGCCGTCATCGCAGGGGCTGGGGGCCGCGGGCGTGCAGGTGCCCTTGATGCACGCATCGCCCGTGGTGCAGTTGTTGTTGTCGTCACATGCCGCGGTATTGCTGGTGAATTGGCAGCCTTGGACGGGGTCACAGCTGTCGTCCGTGCACGGGTTGCCATCGTTGCACGGAAAGGCGCCGCTGCCCACGCAGACGCCCGCCTTGCAGACATCGACCATGGTACACAAGTTGCTGTCCGTGCAGGTGAAATTGTTGGCGACGAAGGTGCAGCCCTCTTTGGCCTCGCAGCCATCGGTCGTGCACAGGTTGCCGTCATCGCAGACTGTGGCGGCGCCGGGCAAGCATATGCTTTTGCTGCACAAATCGCCGACGGTACAGACGCTGTTGTCGCTGCAGCTGGCCGTGTCGTCGGGCACGGAGGTGCAGCCTTTGACGGGGTCGCAACTGTCGGTCGTGCATGGGTTGCCGTCGTCGCAAACTACTGATGTTCCCAAGCATTTTCCGTTGTTGCACTCGTCACCGCTGGTGCAGGCGCTGCCGTCATCGCAAGGCCCGGGCTTGGCGGGGTGCTGGCATTCGCCGCTGACGCAGTTGTCATAGCTGCACGCTTGGCCATCATCGCATAATCCGCTGCCAGATTCATCGGTTTGGCCATCGCAGTTGTCGTCGATCTTGTTGCATTGCTCGGGCGCGGCGCTCTTGGCGTCACAAGCGCTCAGGCCATTGATGCTGCAACTGCGCTTTCCCAAACAGGTTCCTGAAGCATTGGCATTGCTGCAGCCGGTCGCGAGTTGCAAACCGATGGCCCGACCATCGCACAGGCAGGTGAGGTCGTCCTTGATGCACTGTTTGCCATCCACGCCGCCTAAGCTTGTGAGTTCTTTACAACTATAGCCCGTCATGCAGTCCTGATTGCTGACGCATTTGCTGCCGCAGAAGCCGCCGAGCAGGGACCCCGCCGCGTCCTTGTACGGCACGCAGCGAGCGTCGGCGCCGCCGAGGACGTTGTTGCAATCGCTGTCGGCGCTGCAAGGCTCGCACAGCCGCGGAAATGCCGGTACGCACAGGTTTTCTACGTCGCCGCCGGTGCCGGTGACCTGGGCGCATTTGAAGCCGATGTCGCAGGTCCCCGTGCAGAGCTTGCCGCAGGTCTGACCAGCGGCGGTCTCGAGGCAAAACCCTGAATCGCACTGCAGATTCGTGGTGCAGGGACAGCCGCCTTCGCTGCAGCCCGCATCGGCGACGCTCAGGTCAGGGCCGGCATCAGGTGCATCCGCTGGGGCAACGTCGACGCTCACCTCTTGACCAGCCAGATCGGGCACGTCTTCAGGCACGTCAGGGACAAGATCTGTAAAAACAAGGTCTTGCTCGAGAATATCCGCGCCCGCCGCGCCAACATCCGCCGTGGACGCGGCCGGACTGGTGCAGGCGAGGGCGAAGGCGGCAAGCGCAAGAAGCAGGCTTGTGGAGCTGGTTGGTCGAATATTCATAAGGTTTTCCAAAACAAGGCGGGGGTTGCCTCAGGCGCGACCCGCAAAGGGCCAGCGCCGGGAGCGTACGCCGTCGGGGCCTGAGCGGCAAGGGCGGGCTTGGCCGAGCTTGACTATCAGGGGCCGCAATCGACAGGAGCACGCCGGAGGCCGGCAACTGTCAAGGGTGAATCTGCATTTGTGCAGCGAGACCGCGACGTTGACCGATGCCCCCAAGCGAACGCCGCTGACGTCCAAGAGGCATCCGCTCAATCAGGTGCAGTTACGCGAGGTTAGCTGGCAGATGGCCGGACAGGGACGTCATCAAGCCCGGTGGCGACTGGATCTTCTCCATTGATTTGGACAATGCCGCCATGGGGCACCCGGGCCATTGCCGGCCATGGGCGAGCCTTGCGACCAATGGCCCCAAAGGCCTCTGCTAGTCGTGGTCGCAGCGCCCGGCGGCGGGCCAGTTCACGTGAACTGCTGGTCGCGAAGGAAAGCCGCGTGCTTGCGGTCCTGCTTGGCGAGCAATTGGAAGAAACCAGCCGTGTTGGGGGGCGCAGCCTGCGCGAGACGTTCGGCGTGCAGGTCCGCCGTGGCCTCCTCAAAGCCCACCATCACATCGATCACCGAATTGAGGTCAAGTTCCATGGGCGGTCCCTCAAGCTGGGCCAGCAACTGCTCGCTGGACACCAGCAGGTTCTCCAGCGCCCAACCCGCATTGGTGAGCTGGCCAAAGTGTTCCGGGTCGCGCGCATACTCCGATTTGAGCATCTGGATGCGGGCTGCGTGTTGGCGTTCTTCCGCGGAGAGCTTGGCAAACCCCTCGCTGACCGCGGGCTGCGCTTGGAAGTGGCCGGATAGACTGTGGTAGATCCGCGAAGCGACGACCTCCAGACGCACAGCGAGGTCTAAAATCTCAAGTGAATCCATGTTATTCATAAGCGCTCCCCCGGCGGTCCGCGGCGCAAGATTGTTGGCCTGTTCGTCAGTTCGCCCTATCCGCGAGTTCGTTCATCGGCGGGACTCCGGCGATTGACCAGTTCGCAGGGCACGACCATTGCGCCATGAACATCGCCTACCGATTCAACAGTTTCTGGGTCATTGCGGCGTTGGTCTGCGCACGTTCGCGTAGCCCATCGCCCCGCGTCCGACCTGCAATCCGTGTTCGCCCGCCAGCCCGCGCCATTTTCCGCCCCAGTCCCGCAGCCGCCCCCGCGACTGCAAGCCGATCCTGCACCCGCCCAAGACCCGCGTCAAGCGAAATTCCGGCCCTTAGCCCAAGCAACATAAACCCCTACCCCACAAGAAGAATTCGGCCCTCTCCGAGCCTTCGAGGCACGGCAAGCGACCGGTGGGCGACTGCGCCTCCAGTCAAGCCCTTTCCTCGGGCAAACACCGGATTGTCTCCCTCAAGAAACAATGCGCGCCGTCAGGTATCGTGATTCCAGGAGGCGGAGTACTTCACTAATCTTGCCAGGTACTTAGCGAGCCAATGCCTATACGGAACTGCATTGACTATCGGGTACTCATGGGCGGCTACACCACCTTGGGCTTGGGCCCCCGGGGCAGCGTCGACCGTCAGGGTAGCCGAGGAATTGCGTTAAAACAACGACTTCAGCAGCAGTTCGCGAAAGTCGCCGCCCGGCGCCAGATAACCGGCCAGCAGACCAAGGCGACCTTGCACGCCCACGTCGACGCGGTCCATCAGCAACTGCTGGTGATGACTCCAGTATTGCGTTCGCACGGTGTCGCCTTCGATGCGGTACAGCAACGTGTCGCCACGCTCAATGCCGCGTGCCTGAAGAAAATCGAACCATTTCGTTAGATTGGCGACCACGAGATCGTGCTGCTTGCGCGTCATCAGCCCCGCTTTGTGCGCTTGCGCCAGGTTGTCGCGCAGCCCTCCAAGTAGCCGGTCCACGCTCAAATCCCGAAGAAAAACCAGGTGTGCCGCGGCATCATGGCTGGCCATCACCAGCGTGGCGGCTTGGTCCGCTAACGGGTCGCTGTACGCGTGGCCCGCCAGCAGCGCCGTCAGCTTTTGTTGGGTCGGAGAATCGACGCGCAGGGTCAGGTTCAAGACCTTGACGCGAAAGATGGTTTTGTCCAGGCGCGCGTGCATTTCGGCGTAGCGCCCGTGGGCCAGGGAATCGGTTTCCATGGCGACGGTCGGCGCCGCGATGACTTCGGCAGGCATTGTGACGACAATCATAGCAGCTATCGCCCCGTACATAAAGCGAAAATACCCAGCTGGGCGATTGGCCGCGCTGGAGTTGCGGGAAATGGCAGACTGGATCATGGAATTGTCTTGCAGCGCAGCCTAGTTGGGCTGCCGGTCTAAACGATGCTGCTCGCATGGCTGGGGGTCAAGGAGCAGCGGTTTAAGCTTTCGGGATCACGCTGGAAGGCGTCTCGCCCAAGAGTTCCGCCAACAGCGCTTCGGGACGCGACATGATGCAAAGCAAGCCAGAATCGTGACGTTTGGCAGACTTCGCGTCGAGCGGGCGCCTCCAGCTACTTGCAAACCCCTGACAAGCAAGTCTTTCCAATGGCACAGGGCGATCCGTCCTTGAGGGCCGTGCTGGCGCACTTGGTCGATTTGCAGTTGATGGTGTTGGTCAAAGGGTCAAGGGCGCAGCCTTCCCCCGCGCAGCCATCGGCGGTGCACGCGTTGTTGTCATTGCAGAAATCGGCTTGGGCGGTCGCGCAATCCCCTGATTTGGCGCAGGAATCATTGCCCCAGAAGTCGATGCGTTCAAGCCCTGTGTCGTTGAGGTTCAGGCCCGCCGACACCGAGCCGACCCAGATGGGGGCGCCGCTTGCGTCGGCAGCCAAACCGCGCGTTTCTTTCATCCTACTGCCCAGTTGCCAGGTAATATTGGCGTTTGCGTCCAAGCCGACGAAGCAGCCGTCGACACCGGCGAAAATGCCGGCCGCGCAGACCATAAATCGCGAAAAGAACGGTGTTGCGACCTACGAACGCCGCCAAGCAATGTTGGCTAGCGCGTCCAGCCACTGGACGTTGGGTCGCCTTCGCCGCACGCATAGCCGACGCATTTGCCGACGCCGCAGGTTCCGCAGCAGTCCTCCTTGCAATTGCTCGGGTTTTCGCCGGTCGAGCAAGCGCCGTCGCCACAGACGACGGGGCAGTCTTTGCTACAATTGCCATAGGTTTCGCAGCCAGCCGTGCATTGACCGTCGCCGCACATCGCGCCGCCGCAGCAGTCCTTGGCGCAATTCAAAGTTGTTTCAAGGCTTTCACAGACGCCGTTGCCACAACTCGGGACGGAAACGTCCGTTGTTTCGGCGGCATCGACGGACACTAGAAGCGACCCAACACGCGCTCAAGCACTCGATACCTCAGAGCTTTCTGTTCCAATGGCATCTTCTACGCTGTCCTTGGGTCGAGCTGCGACGAATTCCACGCCACCTTGCCCGCGCAATGTCCGAAACAGCACGACCGACCGATTGACACGGGTGCAGTTTGGCCGCGTCCTCGGCCAAGGTCTAGCCGGGGCTGCGTACAAGCGCGGGGGTCCGGGCCGCAGACCAACCACTGCCGTCAGTCGACATCTCTGCTACCCGGTCCAGCGGCCGCGGGTCGTCGCCGGCATCCCGCTGATATCCGTGATGTCTTCGGAATCCGGCTGGCAAACCCGCGGCGCTCCGGCTGGCCCGCGTCCTGGCCACTCGACCCCGTGCGCCCGCGGCTCGGTCAGTCCGCCGCGACATACGGCAACGGTAGGACCGTCACGGCGTCCCCGCTGCTGCCGTCGTCGCCCTCGCCGTGGATCCGCAGCAACGCATAGGCCGCTGGGCCATCGCGGTCGACGTAGGACCAGACCGCGGCCGACGAAATACTGAGGCCCTTTGCGAGCTTGCCTGCCTTGAACTTCTTAGCGGCCTTGGCGCCACCGGCCACCGTCAGGGCCCGCTTCTTCCAGTCCCACTGCAAGCTGAGCTTTCCGACGCCAACCTTTTGCGGCGGGGTCTCGAACCGGGTCTCCTTGAACCAGACCGGCACACTGCCCAAGTCTTCAAAGGCCGCCGTGAGTTGGGCCTTGGCTTTGGCAAGCGCCGCTGACTTGCGAATGGCGTCCTTGACCGAGATGACCTTCGTCTTCTTGGTCGGGACGTCGTAGACGCTTACCTCGCAATCCACCGCGCCGTTGCTAAGTTTGCATCCGCCATAGGCGACGTACTCGCAGTCCTCGCCGCAGACTTCGTAGACGGCCGACCACGTCTGGCCCGCGTCGCCGGTCTTGGTGTCGAGGAGCTTATGGACCAGACCAGCACGCACGGCATCATCCGCCTTGTCAGCACTGGCAGGCATGGCTATCAGGGAGGCGCCGAGCAGGACACAGGCAATCAGTAAGGGGCAATTCATAGATATCCTTTGTGGTGGGCAATACGATCAATGGGTAAAAGAAATGCACTATTGGCGCTCCACGGGCCTCAAGGGTAGTTGACGGCCAGTTGGGGCGGTAATGGTCTACACACGCCATCCTCCGTCCATACGCCAGCATCGGACCCGGCAGCCCGTGCCATTTTCCGCCCAAACCCGCAGCCGACGTTGAACAAGTGCCAATCCTGCTCCGACCTTGGGCCCGCGTCAAGCGAAATTCCGCCCGCGAAAGGCCCAATGGGCACGCAGGGTCTGCCATCGCTGTCAGCGGAGAACCGGTCGCGCACGTCCACCCAAGGGCGCCTGCAGCCGCGGCCCATGCGTTGCAATCCCTTGCAGCGACTGTAGATTTCGAGGACGGTGGTGGGTAATGATGGCGGCTCGGGCTCAATGTCGTGCACCAGCGAAAGGTCGACTCTATTTGCCGTTCAGCGCCGAAAACGTGCTGGTAAATTGCCAATCTACGCCTTGGTCCGTAATCGACGAACAGTTCAATTGCACGGTCGCCTGGTTGCAAGGATGGTCGCGGTTGACCGACCACATCGCGAGCAGTCCCAGCCCCTTTTGTTGAGCAAAGACCAATAACTCCGAAGCATCGGCGATATGAAATGTCTCGGTGGCGACGTCATTAAGTCCGACCATTGGCGTCGCACCGACCATTGCCCACAACTCTGCTTGGGACTTGGATTTTCCAATCTTTTGGTAAGCGCTGCCGAGTTGCGCTTGCAAAGCGGTGGCCGCGTCGATCGCGTATTTGCCCATTTTACCCGCAGGGGCCGGGGCTGCGCCGTCGCCGTAATCCATCGTCATGACATTGATTCCGCCCAATTCTACGCCATTTTCCAATGTCTGTGCGAGCGTGGCGAGGCCGTCCGCCGCCAAACCGCTGGGCAGGACCGGCAAAGTCAGCCAAACCTGCAGCGGCGTTCCCGCCTTTTTCAAATCGTCCTGCAGGCTTGCGATGGCTTGGGCGCGCCGTTCGCCGCTTTGGCCGGGCTTCGTTTCGGTCAACCAAATCCCTTCGATGTCGAAGTCGATTCGCTGGACCTGCAAAGTCTGAACCACCTTTGCGAGCTGCGTTTTCAACGACCCGACGTCCTTGCACGCGACCTCGAGCGGCGTGCCGGATGCGCCGCCAAATGACACCGCCACGTCGCCTTGATACAGCTGGCGCAATAGCGCAAGATCGTCGTACATCAGCAGTTGTTGCCCGCCGACCCAGGCGTCAGGTCCAGCGGCCAGAGTGTAGTAGGTGCCCCAAGACGCCTCGCAACCACTGCCGGTCTTGTCGACGATAAATGCCAATGTAAACCAGCGTTGACCGGTCGATTTGGCCACATCGGTCAGTTTTTGGAAAGGATACAAGGTCGCGTCGACGTAAGGAGCAAAAACATGGACAGGCCAAGTGAAATTAGCTGAAATAATATCCGTTTCCAGGCCTGCATCGACCGGTTCGGCCGCCACATCGACGCTGGACGCCACATCGACGCTGCCGCTGGCCCCAAAGTCGTCTTGGCTGTCCACGCTGGCGGTCGACGCGTCCGCGGCAGGCGAGGGGACATCAAGGATTGGCGACAACGAATCGGTCGGGGCTGGTGCATCAGAATCTGCATCATCTTGAATTTCTGAGCAATCCAGGACGCACGCGTTGTTCGGCTCGACCGGTCCGCGACACGCGCCAAGGGCCAGCGCAAGCGCAAAGGAGACTGGCCCCCACGCAGACGACCAGCGGATTGCCAAGCGGGCTTCAACCTGGAGGTGGCGCCGCGCAGAATCTGCCATCGCTGTACGCCTACCGTCCGCCCCGCCAGCTCTTGCCATTTTCCCGTCCAAACCCGCCGCTAGCCGTCGGCTGTCGGCCAATGCTGCCCCGGCCTCTGGTCCGCGTCAAGCGAAATTCCGTCCATCAGCCTCAGCAGGATAACGCCGAACCCGAAGTTCCCTCTGGGCTAAGATGTACTTGTTTGCTGCTAGTTTCAAGGGGAACTGCGGCCTGCTCGCCCCAGCGCGGGCCAGATCGGCAGGTCATCGCCAATGAACTTGCAGCGGCCATGGAACTTGCGTGGACGAGTGGCGGAGGTGTCAACGGGCGCGTGGTGTCAACGGGCGCATGGTGTCCGTGCGCGCGTGGTCCGACAAGCGGACCGACAAGTACAGGTCTGCGCCAAACTCCCACAAGCACTCAACCTTACAACAAAATAAGCACCGTGGCGCGCAGTGCCTCTTGCCGCGCATTGGACGTTTGCGTCGCCTCGTCGGCGCTACGGACACGGACGCGTAGACCCAGGTATTCGCTATAAAATCAGGCGCTTAATGGAACGTCCGCCGTGCAATGGTCCGTGATTGTTACTTGCAAACTGCTGCATCCGGAACCGTGCAAATTCCAGCCGTTGTAGTTGCACTGGCGGCGACGCAGCGCGCAGGTGAGAGGCACGGAGGACCTTTGGTCGGATCGCTGTCGCAGGCTGCACCATCGGCAACGGCAACTTTGCAAAGACCTGTCTTATCAGTGGATACCGCTTTGATGCACACGCCGCCGGACTTGCATTGCGAGTAGACGCCTGTGGCTGTCGTGCCGCAAGGTTCGCCGTCGCCGACCAAAGTCCATGCAACACAAGCCTTTTGCTCGCAAACTAGGCCAAGCGACGAGTCACACGCTGGTAGGGTCAGTTTGGCCCCCTCGCAGGCAGCGGCGACAACTGCTCCTGATGTTTGACATTTTCCGGCAAGCGACTTGGTCGCATCGGCACCGACGCAGCTCATTTCGGAATCGCAGGTCCGCCCGGCATCGCAGTCGCCGCCGAGTGCGACGGGCGTGGCGCATTGCATCGTAGTAGCGTCGCATTTGAGCGCGGGGCCGCAATTGGCAAAAACATCACAAGATGCACCTACTTTGGGTGCAGGAGCGCAGGTGCCGCAATTGGAACGTGTTGGAATTGCACAATAAGACGACTGACATTGCCCAGCAAAAGCACAAGCTGACCCATTTGCCTCCGTTCCAACGGCGGCTTGGCAAGCAGTTGGCGGAACCGTTGCCAAAATTTCGGTGCAAGTTGCCGCAGTTAGCGCCATCGCACAATCAATTGCCCGTTGCGGCGTTGTCCCCGTATTCGCAGCCCGTTGACCTTGGACGCATGACAGTTTTTGCCGCGCCTGGCAATTCGCTGCATCAGTCCAATTCTTTGGAATTAAAGCATCTTTTGAACATTCATCCAGCCGGGTGCAACGCGCTTTTGCCAGTTGGGTACAAGCATCGTCGATCGTCGGCCCCGAGACTGCTTCGGGGGTCGAAGTCGATGATGTACAAGCTGAAATTGCCAATGCGACCAGTGCCGCTACTGCGATTGCCCAGTTTTGCATGGCCCAAACTCCGCGTGCAGGTTCAAATTCCGCCGCGCGATCCTGCGCGCGCCCACGCATCAGTATAGGTGGCTGTAAAGTAGCTGTCAATTCTGACGATTTTGTAATTTCCTGCTGCCCACGGCGAGCTGAGGCCGGCGCATTGCGTCGTACAGGCGCTGCGATAGACGATTGCGGGGTCCGCGCGTGGGGTCCGCGAACCTCCGGCTGTGCGCGGTCGAGACCCAGAACGCCTCAGCCGTCTGCACCGGCAGCGTGCGTCCGGATTAGTCGGTCATCGTCACGAAAATCATCAGCGAAACGCGCGCTCCAAAAAGAACAAGCGCATCAAGCCTTTGCCTTTGACATCGATCTGGCCGCGCGGCTCCAGACTGAACTCCGGGCCGAGCAGAGCCGCCGTGGCTTCAGAGACTTGGATGCGACCTGGCTCGCCGTGGGATTCCATGCGGCTGGCGGTATTGACCGTGTCACCCCACAAATCGTAAGCAAAACGAGATGTTCCAATAACACCGGCGACGGCTGGGCCTGTGTGAATGCCGATGCGGAGCTGCAGCGGCTGCCCGTCCGGTCGGGCACTCAGCGCGGCGGTATCACGGAGCGCAAGCGCAAAGCGGGCGAGCGTGGGCGCGTGTTCGACGCGATGGGCGGACACACCTGCGGCGACCATGTAGGCGTCGCCGATCGTCTTGATTTTCTCCACACCGAATTCAGCCGAGAGGGCGTCAAAGCGGCGAAAGACCTCGTTCAAGCTGCTGACCAGTTCGGTCGCGCTGACTTGCGCAGAAAAATTCGTGAATCCAACGATATCCGCAAACAGGACGCTGACTTGCTCATGGGAATCGGCGATGGTGAAGGCGCCGGACTTCAGCCTTTCGGCGACGCGCGGCGGAAGCATGTTGCGCAGCAGCCCGTCCGAGCGTGTCCGCTCCACTTGAATCCGATGCGTGAACCACGTCGCCGCGGCGAACACGACGGTCAGCGAAACGCCGACGTTCATGGTGTAAAAGACCCCGCGCGTTCCCGCCGAGGTCACCAGCGGATGGCCCAACAGCGCCGGTTGGACGAACACGGAAATGGCCAGAATCAGCAAGAACTGCGCCATCCACAGCGCGGCGCTGCGCAACGGCAGGAACAAAAGCGCGCCAATGGGGCCCAGGAAACTCCACGAGATCACCAGCCCCGAATCGTGGATGCTGCCGATGCTCCAGCCGATCAACGCGGAAATCCACGTGATGCAAGCCAGTTGCGCATAAACCAGCAGGCGATGATTCCTGCGTACATGCGCTGCAACGATCGTGCTGCCGACGACGGCGACAAACACCAGAGGCAAGGCCATCGTCAAGCCGACGCCAAAAACCGCGACGTAGAGGGCGCTCCACACCAGACCACAGGCGCAGCAAGCCAGCGCAATGACGAGGATCAGCAGTTTCTCAAAGCGGATCTCCGGCGAATCGTCTTGGCGACGCGCGAAGTTGCCCAACATGTCCTGGAGCTGCTTCAGATGCGACCTCAAAGCTCTTGTTGCGCACGGTCCATGCGGCGCAGCGCGATAGCCGCTTGCCGGCGTGGATTTCGTTCATGGATGCGCCGGATAACCGTCGCCTCGCATCGTCACAGCTCCAGTGGTGCCAGCGTCGCCGTCACAGGGCAGAATCGGCTTGGACTGGACCGCCACGCGGCGCGCGCGTTGAAGGACACGCAAACGCCATCCACCGTCCATCCGCCCCGCCAGCCCGTGCCATTTCCCGCTCAAGCCCGCCGCCGACCGTCGACTGCAGCCAAATCCTGCACCGGGCTCAAGTCCGCGTCAAGTGAAATTCCGCTCTGCAGCCACTGCAAGACAAACCCTTACTTCGCAAGAAGAATTCGCCACCCTCCGAGCCCGTCTGGCACGGCCAACCTGCTGCTATTCGTCCACGTCGGCTTTGGCCGAAGCGCTGTGGTTCCAGTCAGGCACCGCCTCGACACCTGGGTGCATCGACGGCCAAGTGGCTTGGTGTGCTAGCCAATCAGCCGGCGCGCAAGGGCGACCGCAGCATGCCTAGGAAAATAGGATAAATTTGCAGGCCCACTGTGCGTACTAGACTGATTTTATGCGGCAAGCGGATCGCTGTACTTTTCGCGAGCCAGGCGACCTCGGTCTGCGGCTGGCAGCGGGATTGTGCTCTGCGGCAGCGCCCTTTCGCCGAGCGAATCAGAAGAGGCCCATGAAGCTTTGGTGCCCGTTCTGGGGCGCAGTGCCATGATCGCCATGGCAATTGACCATCATGGTGCCCTGCGACTGGGCGCACCAGCGCACCGGCTCGTCGTTCGGAACCGAGGCCAGCTTGACCACTTGCGATGGCGAAGCGCTCTTGAGCGTCTGTTTGTCGTGGCACGCCAAGTCGTAATCGCCCTGGCAAGCATTTTCCATAAATTGCGCGGCCTTCTCAAGATCCAGCTTCATGCCGTGACGGCCCAGCGCCGCGTCGTGCGCGAGATGAAGGGTGGGGTAACGATTGCCGCCGCGCGCAAGCAACGCATGGCCCCGCGCCACGTCCTTTGGCGTGCCCCGCCCGGCGATGACGGCGAGCCCGAGGTCGTAGCACGCCACCTCATCGTTGTCGTTCTCGCAGAGATTCTCCAGCATTGCGATCGCGGCCGCGGCATCAGCCTTCGTGCCAAATCCAGTGAACAGGTCAAACGCGACATTGACACAGGCTCCGGTGCGCGCGGACGGCAGGGCGCAGCCCTTCTGATAGTTGGCAAACGCCTTTTGCGGATCAACGGGCCCGAGGCGACCCGCATCGAGCAAAATCCCAACAATCATGCAGGCATTTCCATTCTTGCCGTCGCAGGCTCGCTCGTAGAGCAAGGTGGCCTTGGCAGCATCCGCCGGCACGCCATCGCCGTTTTGCAGCATTTTGGCCAGAGTCACGCAGTCCTTCGGCCATTTGTCGCAGACAAGCTGCGCCTGCGCGACCGCCTTGGTAGCGTCGTGCACCGGGCCGGCTTTATCCTTATAGTCGGCGACGAGTCGCACGCAACTGTCGCCCAGGCCAAGTGAGCAACCGCGCTCGCGCCTGGCAATCGCCGCAGGCTTGTTCGTCTTGTCTAGGGCAAAGGCCTCGATTTCGCACGCCCAAGCGTCGCCAAGGTCACAGCAGCGCGAGCCATCTGCCGCCGCTTTGGTTGGGTCTTTGGCCACGCCATGGCTGCCAAACTGTTCGTCGTCGGCGACGCGCTTACATGCCGCAAGCGAACCAAGATCGCAGGCGGCACGATAGGCGGCAAACACGGCCGCCGGCTCGGACTTCGGATTGGACTGTTTGTCAAGCGCGATCGCGGCGTTGTGCGCCTCCGTTGCCATCTGCATATTTGGCACCGACGCGGCTGTGGCGGTCCGAGGCTCGTTCTTGAACGGTGCAGGCGGGCCTGGACGGACCAGAATCTGGAACGACGCGTCGCGCTGGGTCAGGCCTGGCTTGGCCATTGCGACGATGGCGTCACGCACGCACACAGCAAACAGAGGGTGCCGTGACGACACGGAAACGCCGGCGAGCGCCTGCTTCTTGCCGACCGACAGGTTCACAGTCGCCTGAAGGGCATCGTCCCCCGTCGCGGCCGCGGCACAAGGGCACAGCCCCGCGTCGATCGAAGCGAGCGCCATGGGCTGCAGCGCCGGGTTTGCCGAGGCGTCGGCCGACTCAGCAAAGTGTAACGGAGTTCGCACCACGACTTGCGGAGCGTGACCGCAGGAGATCGGTGGCACACTCCGCACAGCGGTTTCCGCAAGCTTGGCGGGTGCAAAAGTATCACAAGGAACGCGAGGTCCAGTGTCATACGAAATCAAGCGCGAGGGGTGCCGGCCACTGATTGCCGAGCCCAGCAAAGTTGCCGCAGACGGCCAGACTGCATCGGCCACGGCGGTCACAACAAAGCACGCGTGCTCCATAAATTGCAGATTGGCGACCCGCTCCATGGCTTCGGGCGAGCCGGCGCGGGCGGCATGGTCAACGCAGGCAAATGTCGCTTTGTCCAGGCCGGCATTGTTCGAGATACCGGAAGCAACAAACCCTGTCTCGGCGCTGCGCCCAAGGGTGATACCAACTTGGAACGGCAGTACTTTTCCGGCATGGACTGCGGCATCAAAGCAAGCGCCCA
>CAIMEY010000100.1 GCA_903840165.1 uncultured Myxococcales bacterium
CAGGGTCAGGACTCTGACCAGCATCATTTGCAGAATCAGGCGCTTGCCCCGCATCACCGGACTGCGCATCAACGGACTGCGCGTCACCTGCGCTGCTGACCGCTGGCGTCGCTGCACAACCGTTCAACACCGTGGACGAAATGCACAAGAACATCAGTAAGTTCGCTGTAGTACGTGCTGGCAGAGTCATCGCATCTTCCTCCCGGACTGCTGAAGGCATGAGCGCAAAACTAGCTGTCTTTACAAAGTAAACACTAGGTACGTGAGGATGGCTTGGATGTCCGCTGTCGAGCCATTGGCACCAGTTTGAGCAATATTGTGAAAACTCGTATAAACTACGCGGCCTTTGCCCTGCGGGAAGGTGACTACCATCGGCACCGTGCCCCAATCGCCCGAACTGTCCTTGACCGGCCCTTGCACCGACACGACCGTGCCCGCACCCGCGCTTTGCATCACTGCCCAAGTGCCTAAATCCTCTTGGATTGTCGTCGAGTTCTTGCCCAATACGGCGGCCAAAGCGGGGTCGACCAGGGCACCCTGGGTGGCGTACGGCGCAGCGCCTTTGTTCTTGGCCGTCAGGGTCGGCCCTGGGCCTTGGCGCGGGCCTGCGGTCGTGGAAGGAGGTCCGCTGCCCTTGGTAAAACTGTTGTCAACCCCATGAAACTCAATAGCATCTGGGAAGGCCCATTCGACATAGGCCCAAGCCCAATCGCTGGCGTACAGGGAATGTCCAGCAAGAACAAAGGCTTTGAGGTTGGTAATGGCCGTCGGCACGCCTTGGACAATCGCCTGCACCTGGGTGCCGCAGTTGGCAAAGACTACGTCATAGCCCTGCAATTTCAGCGGATCGCCCAGCAACTTGGCCGCGGCAGAAGTGGCACCGGTGGCTGAGTCATACGCGTCATAGGCAAAGCCCAATAGATCCAAGAGCTTTTCAATGTGGTCGGCATCGCCCAGCAACACGGCAATCTTGACGGAGGTGGACTGGAAACAGCGCGTAGGATCAAGGCCTTTGCTGAAGTCAAGTTGGCCGCCGGCTGGCACAGTGACATTGAGGACGGTCTGAAAGGAGCCCTTGCTCAGCGTCAGCGTTCCCGGGCCAGGCGGCAGATTGACAAAGGAATACTTGCCCTTGGCGTCGGCCGTGACCGAAACGTGCACGGGCTTGGCGGCCGAGCAGCCGGTGTTGGCATCGAAGGTGACGCTGGCGAAACTGACGCTAATTCCCTGCTTTGGCGCACAAACTAGGCCGATGATGCTGCCGGGCTTGCAACTGCCGCCGGTGGCATTGGGGTCGTCCAGGCCCGTGTCGACCCCGCCGCTGTCGACGACCGCGCCAGAACCGTTGTCCGAGGAGGTCAAACCACTGTCAACAAACGGGATTCCGCCGTCGCTCACGCCTATGTCCGTCGACGTGAACTGCAAGCCGCCGTCCTTGCTGCTCCCGGCAGCGCTGCCCGTGCCCGTGGTCGGCGACGAACAGGCGGTGCTGGTTAATACCAAGAAAAGCAACAGGAAATGTGCGGTGCGACGGTTCATCAAGGTCTCCCTAGGGCCAAGGCGAGGTTGCACCAAGTACCGGACAAGGCTATTTGGTCGGCGTGCCGTCCGCTTTGACCACGAAGGCACCCAGAGAGGCGTGCGTCGAGTAGTCATAAGCATTGAATTCCATTGCACCATCGGAGCTTCTACGCCGGGCGATGACGTAGCCGTAGTTGGTCGCTGTCGCCAGCGGTGCGCCGCCATTGCCGACAATGACTTGTTTTTCCTTCGAAAAATACTCATACGTGTGCGTGTGGCCAGCAATCAGCAAGGTATACGGGTGCTTGGCGTAGATGGCCGCACTTGGCGTCACGCCCGGGGCCTGAGCGGCCGATGAACCTTCGTGGCGGACGATGAATGTATAAGTGGTTGCCACGGATAAGGTTTTCTCCAGCCACGCCGCCTGGGCGGAGTTCCATGCGTTGGCGGCGACAAAGACGAACTTGGCCGTCCAGCTGCCGTCTGCCGCTTGGAAATCCACCGAGTAGTACGGCTCTGTCTTTTGCAGGGGCGCCAGCATCTTGTCGAGGAATGTTTGGTAAGTCACTGTAACGCCATCTGTATTCCCTGCGCCACAGTTGCTGACCACCGCGCCCGTGCACTCGTGGTTGCCCATGGTGTGAAACGCCGTGCCGCTGTAGTTCGCCAGGGCAGCCAAGTAGAGGTCGAACTGGGGCGCGGCCGAGGTGCCGGTGGGCTTTGAGAACTGGTAATCGCCTGTGGTTACTGCGAAAGGTACGTGGGGGAGTTCGGCCTCTACTGCCTTCCAGATCTTGGTGACGACCGCGGTCGGGTAGCCCTTGAGGTCATCCTTGCTCGGCGGGCGGGTGTCGCCAACAACGGCAAAGTCCAATGAATCCAAGACCCCACCGGTCACTGGCACGTTTTGCACGCCGCCGCCGCTGTCCTTGCTGCCTGTGTCTTTGCTGGCCGTGTCTTTGGTAGCGGTATCCTTGGAGCTTGAAGCGTCGCTGACGGACGAATCTGGCGTAGAACCAGCGTCTTGGACCACGCCCGCATCCTGGCTTGCACCGGCATCCACGCCGCAGGTGCTGGGCGCTGGCGGGGCTTGGCACTTGCAGGAGTCATGATTGCAGAACCAGCCGCCGTAACAGTTGTTGGCGTCACACGTTTTGCCCTTGGTGCACTTGCAGCAGCTCGCCACGGACGGACCATCCAGGGCCCCGCAGTTGGCCGGGATGGGGCCAGCGTCGACCGGGCCTGCGTCCGTGACGCCCGTGTCGGTCGGGCCAGCGTCGGCTATTGCGGAGTCACTGCCGCCGGCGTCCGTGGCATTGCAAGCTGCGGGAAAGGCTTTGCATTTGCAGGCAACGCTATCGCAGGCATAACCGCCGTAGCAGCCGTTGGCGGAGCACGCCTTGCCGGCAGGGCACTTGCAGCAACTTGGGGTGTCAGGGCCGACGAGTCCAGCGCAACTCCCACCGCTGTCTGGGGAATTGCCGCCTGTGTCGTCGGTGCTACCGCTACCGGCATCGTCTACGCCTGTGCCGCCCGCGTCGGCCACTGGTGTGCCCGTGTCGTCGCCGGCACCGGTGTCCTCGCCTGGACCGGTGGGGCCGGCGTCGTTATCGGGGGGCGTGCCGCCGCAGATGCTTGAGACAGGTGCGCAGATTTGCACCTGATCGCCCGATGCAGAGCTGACCGAGTTGCAGGCATGGCTGCTGCCGCAGTCCGACAGACCGGCGGGGCCGCAGTCCGCGGCGCAGTAGGCACTGCCTTGAATTTGAACGCAATACTCGGAAGGTCCGCACTCGCTGTCGGTCACGCACAGGGTGCATTGGTCGACGACGCTTGGGTCCACCGGCGTCGAACCGCCAGTACCCGTGTCCTGCACCTGAACGGGCGGAACGTCGCTGGCCGCATCCGCCTTTGGGGGCTTGGCCACGTCCGCCAATTGTGCCAAAGGATCAGTGATTTGCGAGCCTGCGTCGCCGCCAGAAGCGGAGGAATCGGCGCCATTGCTACACGCAGCTAGGCTCAGCAGGACAACTACAGGCAAGAGGCGGGGCGACATGGCAGGCTCCGAGGCGGTAAATGCAGCAATTGTAGGAAGTTGTGCCGGGTAGGCGCAGCGAGGCCGAAGCATCGCTACATCTTTGGACGCAGCCCTCGCCCAAGTGTGGACATGGCGAATCGAACATTTTTCACGTGTTATGCGACGGAACCTGACGCAGCCGCGGACGGCACATTGCGTGGTGCAGGAGCTAGAGAAACGCTCGCAGCAACCACGCCATCGCTGCCAAAGCCCGGCGCCAACGCGGTAGACTCAGGTAGCGCTCGTGGGTCCAGAGGTCGGCGTGCTTGTGCAGTTCCTCTTGATATTGCTGAAGAATTGCTGCAGGAGCCGCCCCCAGCCCGACGAGGTTCGCTTCCAAGTTGCGTTGCCTGGAAATCGGGTCCAGGTTGGCCGAGCCGAGGGTCCACCAGTGGCCGTCGACCGTGCAAATCTTGGCGTGCAGCATCGTTTGCCGCATCGCGTAAACGGCAATGCCCCGCTTGAGCAACCGCGACACAGCGTGCATGGACGCCAAACCCACCAATGGTACATCGGAAATGCGCGGATGAGGCACGGTGACGTAGATGCGGACACCTTGGCGCGCGGCGTGGGTCAGGGCCCTCTCCAAGGCCCATTGCGGTAGGAAGTAGGCGTTGGCCAAGTAAATGCTTTGTTTTGCTTGGCGAACTGCCTGCAAATACCGGCGGTTGGCATCGGCCCGACGTAGACCACCGCGGTTAAAGGCAACGGTCAGGAATTCGCCATCGGCCGGCGCTTGGCTCGGCGGCCCCACCTTGGCAGGGCGTCGGCGTTTCTCCGCGAGTTCACGGGCGATATCTGCGACCGCAGGACCCGTCACGCGCGCGCTGACATCCGCCCAACAGGCTGCGGTCGGCGTGAGGGCGTAGTACTGTTCGGTGAAGTTGCGGCCGCTCACCCAGGCTAAGGCCGAGTCAATCAACACGATTTTGCGGTGATTGCGCCGCCACCAACGTTTGAGCCAAAGCATGTGCGGCCCAAGCGGTTCAAACCAATAGATTTCTCCACCGGCAGCTGCCAGCGGACGCAGCAGACTCTGGCTTAGCCCAAGGCAACCCACGGCATCGAGGTCCAGACGCACGAGTACGCCACGCGCCAAGGCCGCGATCAGGCGATCGCGCAGGCGTTGGCCCACGGCGTCGTCAGCGAGGATGTAGACGCAAATGTGAATTGCTGTGCGGGCTTGATCAAGGTCTTGGCACAGTTGCAGCCAAGCCTCGTGCGCGTCCGTGGTCACCCGCAGCGCGTGGCCGTGTTGCATGCCCAGGCCCACGGCATGGTGCCTCGGCAAGACGGCAGCCGTGGTCATGCGGGACCGCGACTTGCCGAGCTGGACCTGAGCGTGCTAGCCATGGCACAGCGCCTTGGCTTGCGTGACCACGTTTTCCGTCGTAAATCCATAGAACTTCGCCAGAACCTTGTCAGGCGCACTGGCACCAAAGGTGTCAATGCCAATGCTGGCGCCCCGGTCCCCGACCCAGCGTTGCCAGCCTTGGGTGCTGCCGGCCTCGACCGACAAACGCAGACTTCCCGGAGGTAACACTGCGTCGCGATATGCCTTTTCCTGGTTCGCAAAGAGCTCGCAGCTGGGCATGGAGACCACGCGCACGCCCATCCCTTCGTTTTGCAAGATCTTTTGCGCCTGCAGGGCCAAATGCACCTCGCTGCCTGTCGCCAGCAGGACCAGTTCCAGGGTGCCCTGCTCAGGAGAAAGGATGTAGGCACCGCGGGCGACTTCAGTCAATGCATTGTTTATATGGGGCAATTCGGGGAGATTCTGCCGTGTCAGGCTCAGAATCGTCGGCGCCTGTTGCCGTTGCATGGCGATGAGCCAAGCCGCGCAGGTCTCTGCCAAATCGGCGGGCCGGAGCACGACCACACCGGGAATCAGGCGCATGGCCTGTAGCGTTTCAATGGGTTGGTGGGTCGGGCCATCCTCGCCGACAAAGATGGAATCGTGCGTATACACAAAGATATTCTGCAGATTCATCAGCGAGGCCAAGCGAACCGCCGGGCGCATGTAGTCGTGGAACACCAGGAACGTCGAGTTCAAGGGTACAAGACCGCCATGGGCAGCAATCCCGTTGCAAATCGAGCCCATAGCGTGCTCACGAACGCCCCAGTGGACGTTGCGACCGGCGTAATTGCCCGGGGCCACGTGGCCGCCGCTGAGGATTTCCGTAAAGGTCGAATGGCCTAAGTCCGCGCTTCCGCCCAGCAATCCCGGGACCACCGGCGCCAGCGCCTGCAGCACTTTTTCGCCGCCTTTGCGCGTGGACAATTGGGCGTCGAGGTCCTGACGCGGCCAAGCCACTTGCTCCGCTAATTTGCTGAAATCGGGCTGAAGTTGCGCGATCAGGGCAGCTCCCTGGGGCGAGCTTTGGACCCGGGCCTGCCACGCGAGCCGCGCCGATTGCCGCTCGCCATTGGCAGCACGGGCAAACTCGTACACGCTTGGGTCTACAGCGAAAAACTGATCCGGGTCCAGACCGATGGCGCGCTTGCAGGCCGCGACTTCTTCAGCCTTAGGCGGATTTCCATGCACCTTTTCAGTGCCTTGCAGAGGAAGACCCCGGCCAATTACCGTGTCGACGATGATGAGGGTGGGGTGCTGCTCGTCGGCCCGTGCATCGGTCAGAGCGGCCCAAATACCTTGCTTATCAGTCCCTTGTGCATGGAGTACCTGCCAGCCATAGGCGCGGTACCGGGCGGCGACATCTTCGGTAAACGTGATGTTGGTGTTGCCGTCGATGCTGATATGGTTGTTATCATAGAGACAAATCAATCGGCCGAGCTGCAGGTGTCCGGCCAGCGAACTGGCTTCCGACGTCACGCCCTCCATCAAGCAGCCGTCACCGGCGATGACGTAGACCCAGTGGTTGACCAGGTCGGCGCCAAACTCCGCGCGCAGCTTGGCTTCTGTCAGTGCCATGCCGACGCCGTTGCACAGTCCCTGGCCCAAAGGCCCTGTGGTGACTTCAATGCCGGCGGTGTGGCCGCGTTCCGGATGGCCTGGAGTCCTTGAGTGTAACTGCCGAAATTGTTTGAGATCTTCCACGGTCAGACCGCAGTCAAACAGATGCAGCAGCGCGTAGTGCAGTGAGGAGCCATGGCCTGCCGAAAGGATAAAGCGGTCGCGATCCGGCCAGTTGAGGTCACTTGGGTCGAATTTCAGGACGTGGTGCCACAGCACAAGTGCCATGTCCGCGCAGCCCAGGGGCATTCCCGGGTGGCCGGAATTCGCCTTGTGTATGGCGTCGATACACAGGCCTTTGAGGGTTGCAACGGCGAGGTCAGCTGTCGTTTGGGCGCCCAGGGCGTGGTCAGTGGAGGCGGGCTGCGGCATGGTCGGATTCCTAGGCCACATTGGGTGGCGCGCGGCGCTTTGTAGCAGATGTTTGCTCCGCGGTCATCTGCCGGCAAAACCGGCGTCAGGGCGGTCGATTGAGCAGCGCTTTTGCCTCGACGCGTCCGGCTCGCCAATGGTAGGCTGCGGCAATGGGGGAGGCCTCGCCGCCCCGCGAGGTGGGTTGCTGCGTCAATCGGAGCCGCTGGAACGCCAACCGGATTGGGCGAATCCCCCGGCAGAAGCGCTGAATTATCAGGCTGATCCGCTCCGGGCGGCTGCTGACAGCGCGGCCCAAGCCTTGATCGCCACGGCGCTGATCGCAACGGGGGCGGTGCTGTCCCAGCATCCCGCGGGTGAGACCTTGCCCCTGAGCCAGGTCACGGTCGACATGCTGCCGCCGATGCCCGACCTGCACGCCCCAAAGGGGCTAGTACACGTAACCCTAAGTCCTTTGCGGGCTACCGGTAAGGACTCCGCGGCGGGTGCAGCGCATGAGCCGAGCCAAGTCTGGCTGTCCCGCCCCAGCCGAAACGTGACAGACCCAGCGGCTGTGCTATTCACACGGCCAGGAGGTTTCCATGTCCCGTCGTCCCCGTCGCCAGTTTACCGCCGAGCAGAAGACCGCGCTGGTCAAAAAGCACCTGATGGAC
>CAIMEY010000101.1 GCA_903840165.1 uncultured Myxococcales bacterium
CACCTCCGCCCCAAGCCCCAACTAGCCCCGCCGGCCGTGATCGCCCCCCGCCCAGTCCCAGACTGTCCCGAAACTGCCACTTTGGCGCGTGAAAAACGGCTACTGTCATGGAGTTGAGCTAGAGGTATGCAAAGCGAAAAGGCCATGTCGAGCCCTTCGCCCCCGCCCGTCAGCACCTCCCCACCGCTCGGCCCGCGTCGCTTTTGACCGCCCGGCCTGGCCCGCTGCCGTGGTCGGTGCGAGGCACACGCTACGTCTTGGCCCGCGCCGAAGTCAGCGCTTCGAACAAAGGCAAAATACTAGCTTTTCGCCGGGCGTCTCCCTTGACGTTGGGCACCAGAGTCGGCCGCAGGAGACCCTGCCGAAACTCAGCCTCGCGGACGATGCGCTGCACCAGACCGTCCCACGTCCACCCCATTGCCTTGGCCATGATGACGATGTCGCCTGACAGCGGCGACAGTCCAGGCAGCGGATTTGCTTCAATAAAATGTGGCACACCGTGCTCATCGACGCGAAAATCGATACGGGCGACGTCGCGACATTCCAGCAGGCGATACGCAGTCAAAGCCGCGATTTCTAGTCGTTTACAGAGGTCGTCGGGCAGTTCAGGGGGAATCGCATAGCGAACCCGATTTTCATAGTCGCGTTTGGCACCAAGCGAGTACACGAAGTCGGCCACGGGCGTGCCGTCACGTGGCAAAACATGCATCATGCCAATCACTTCTGGGCAGTCGTTGCCAATGACGCCAACCGTTACCTCAGGGCCGCGGATGAACTCTTCTACGAGCACTGGCCGGCCATACAAATCAAGTAACTGCGCGCACATGGCCTCAAGGACACCAAGCGTCTCGCAGCGGCTGGCCTCGGTAATTCCCTTAGACGACCCTTCGTCATTGGGCTTGGCAAACACCGGAAACTGCAGGTCAAATGCAGCCAGGTCTTCCAACTTGCGCACCAGCACCCACCGCGGCGTCGCCACACCTTGGTTAGGGCCCTGACGCCCTCCCGAGACGATGCGTTTGGCCACGGCCTTGTCCAGCGTCGCGGCCAACGTCAGCGGGTCCGAGCCGGTGTAGTGCAACCCCAGCATTTCACACAGGGCCGGCACATGGGCTTCGCGGCACCGCCCGCCTTTGCCCTCCGCCATGTTGAACACAAGGTCGAACGTGCCGGCAGCGAGGCGACGCGGAAGGTTGCGATCCGCTTCGAGAATGGTGACTTGGTAGCCTTCTTCGGCAAATAGGCCGGCTAATGCTGCAATGGTCGCCGGGCTGTCGTATTCCTCAAACTCGTCATCGCAACCTTGCGGAATGATTTGGGGACGCATGTTGCAGACGAAAGCCATCCGTCTGGCGCGTGCACGCTTTGGGCGAGCCGCAGAACTGTCGGCGGGGCCCGCCTTTTTCCCGCCGCGGGCCATCGGCAGCCGGGCCACGTTGTCGCCGTTGGAATCGGTCGCAAGAGGTCGTGGTGATTTGAAATCGCCCGTTTGCAAACCACTTTCCCCAAGCGGTAGCTCCAGGTGTCTGTGCTGAGGCCTCCGAGCTAGAGTGGTCGGTTCCGCGTGCGACGGCGGTTCGTCGGCCTCCGCCGGGCTCTCAGATGTCGTGGCAGGCCAGGCGGCCGAGGGAGGCTCCTGGGGCTTGAGTTCGGGCATGGCGTTCTCCAGCGGCATGGGAGCCGCATCCTTAGAAAAGGACGGGTGAATCTGTTGTCGAGGGCTCCCGCGCCCCCGCGAGTGGCAGACGCCCACAATGGGCGCAAAACTAAGGATCACCAGCCTTGAGTCAAGGGGCGCGCGCTCAGGGGGGACGAGCCCCTGGACCAACGCGGCGATCGTTCGGCTGTGAGCCACCCACGTTGCCAAAAAACTGTTGTAATATTGAAACTGTAGCGCGTGGTCCAATGCTGCCCGCTCAGGCCGGTCGTCGGAGGCCCAACATGCCGGCCAGTTGCGCCTTGCTGATAACTTGTTGATATTTATTGTGATGCTCCCATGGACCTCCCGTGATCGCGCGCCGGGCTCGACCGAGTTCAGATTTCTGAAGTGACTGAAATTACGCCAATAGCACGACCCGGGACTGCGCGCTGCCCTCCTGCCGCCAACCGGCAGATGCCAACATGTTTGAACTACCTGAAAATGCGACTATTTATTGCGACGAGATCCTGCAGCCGCTGCCCAATGCGCGCGTGTAGTGCTACCCTAGCCGGTGCGCGGGACGCACTGAAGGGACGTTATGGCCACAACATCCGTTGATCAAGCATCGCAAACACCTATTTTGCAAAAGAAACGACCGAAACCCTGGGCGGCGGTTGTGGTGTCCATCGCTGTGCTCGGAATTGGCCTGTACGTGGTCGGCAGCAGCACCGCCGGCGGCGCAGGCATGTACAACTACACGTTGGCGCAGCTGACGGCCCCCGGCGCAGATGTGCAAGGACGCGATATTAAAGTGGCTGCCAAGGTCAAGGCGGGGAGCGTCCGCGGCGAGCCGAGCAGTGCGTCCTTCCGTTTCGACCTCGAAGATGGCCAAGGGCACCATCTGACGGTCGCCTATCCCCGCTTGCTGCCTGATCCTTTTGCCGAAGGGCGTGATGCCATCGTCCAGGGGCGCTTGCAGGATGGCGTGCTGCAGGCGACGAGTCTGACCGTCAAGTGCCCATCGCGTTACGGCGACGCGTCGTCTATGTCCGCTGCCGATCAGAAGAAGTACTACGAAACCGAGTACAAGAAGCACCAGCAGGCTCAGCCCAAGGCCGTCGCGCCCTGACCGAGGGCTTGGCGGCAACATGACCCGGCCCAGTTAGAAGCAGGCAGTGGCGAAAAAGTGTTGTAGTGCGCTGGCTTGGGCGACCTTTGAGGTTTGCTTTGGCTTGAGCTGCGACGGTGGGGAACCTGCCCACGGGGCGATCTGGGCAATTTGCTGTTTTGCAAAGGGAAATCGGTTTACCATTTCGCGCTAATTTGCTTTGGTGCCCAAAGGGACAAACCCTTGATATTCAAAATAAATCCCCTCTCCAAACCGCCACTTCCGCGCCACCGCAACGCAGCCGCTTAGGCCCTGGGGCGTGCGGCACCTGGGCCAGTCTGTGCCGTGGGCGAAGAGCCCCGCAGTGGAGCGGTGTTACGCCCCCAGCGCCATGCCGCCGTCGCAGCGCAGCGCGGCACCATTGAGGGCCCTAGAGCGAGGGCTCGCTAGGAAGCACGCCAGTTCGGCCACGTCGTCCGGGGTGCCTGGCTGTGCCAATGCCGTGAGCTGCTTGGCCATTTCCCGATTGAACAGGGGAATTTGCGCTGTCATTTCCGTCAGAATGAAGCCCGGGGCAATCGCGTTGGCCCGCGTGCCGCGCACGGCCCCTTGGCGCGCCCACTGCCGCGTCAGCTCAAGCACCGCCGCCTTGGCCGCCGTGTAGTTGGCTTGGCCAAAGTTGCCCGCAATGCCCATCACCGAACTCATTGCAATGAGTGAGCTATTGTTAGCCATGAGCGGATCGAGTGCAGCCTGCAGTCGCACCAGCGCCCCGAGGTCGATTTGCAGCACTTGCCGCCAGTTCTGCAGGCTCATCTTCCGCAACGTTTTATCGCGGGTGATACCAGCATTGTGAACGACTACATCCAGTTTTCCCGCTGAACCCTTTATAGACGCTGCAATTTCAGTGATTCCAGCCTCAGTGCCCAGGTCCGCACCGATGAACTGCGCCCGACCGCCAGCGGCGACGATCGCTTGAATCACGGCTTCGGCCGGGGCCGCCGCGCTCGATAAGTCATTGATCCAAATGGCTGCTCCCTCTTGGGCGAGGCGCAGGGCAATCGCTGCACCAATTCCTCGTGCGCCACCGGTTACGAGGGCGTGTTTGCCGTTTAACGTCCTGTTTCCACTCGAAATTTCCCCCTGGCCGCCGCTGGCGCGCAGGTCGAGGCCAGTGACGAATGCGGCGTGAGGGCCGCCGAGGTAGGCGACCAGTTCCGCGACAGCCCCGACGTCGGCCGATTGGGCGCGGACAAGATGGGCTGTTGTGCCTATACGCCCAAACTCTTTGAATGCAGTTCGTACAGTTCCAGATGCCAAAGCAATCAATAACTCCGAAGAATCACTGGATAAATCGCTACCGGCGACGATGACGAAACGACTGTTTGCAGGCAGATGAGAGGCCGCCTGGGCTGCTGCAAATAGCCGATCTGTTTGCGAATTACGCGCCGGGTCACCGCTATCAACGCCAAGGCGATGGACCAGCAAGACCGGGGTCTCGCCGCCGTCGCGCACGATTTGGATCAAGGATTCTGCCGTGTCATCGGGCCACGATTCATGGCGAACGCCAACGGGCAGGCTGCTCCACGGAATCGCAGCCGCGACGCCCACTTCGGCACCGGCTTGGCGGACCGTACTGAGCAGTGCCCGATCGAGGTCATCACCAAGCCCTGTTAAAAGAGCTCGCATTCCAGCAAGTTCACCGCCCTCGGCGCGACTTGGGGTACGTCGCAACTCCGTTGGCAGGGAAAACGGCAGGGGCAACTTGCTCAGGATCGCGCGAATTCTCGGGTCAAGGCTCCAATCTTGCATGGTTTTCTCCAGAAGGATCGGCAGAACCGGCTACAGGGAAAGGGAGGCGCCGTGGCGCATGGTATGGATGGCAATGCTGCGGACGTGCACGTGCGCCAGGACCAATTCTCGAGCAGTGACGCACGCTTGGCTGGCGTGAATCGCGCGGAGGTGGGGTTGGGCATCCTGGACCTCGACCAGCGCCTGCAAAACGTCCGCAAAGGCGGCGTGGGGCCCATCGAGTAGGACCGTTGTTACCGCAGCGTCTTGAAGCCAGGGTAGCCCCTGTTCACTTGAAATCACAAGCAGTTGCTGGTCGGCATCGGCGAGTTCAGCCAACCGCTGCCAGCGCGGGAGGGCGAGCCCTTGGGCCAAAATGCGCACCGGGCAACCAGCTGAAATAGCAAGCAGAACGTGCGCTAGCGTCGACGGTTGGGGCTCTGCAGCCGTCGCCAACGCCAGGACCGGCCCGCGTGCCAGGTTGCCACGGTCGTAACTATCCTGACCAGGAATCACGCGCACGGCATCCTGTCGAATGGCGAGAATTGGCAGCAATTCCAAGCCTTGGTGGGCCACTTGCAACGCGAGACGCGCTTCTAGCGACAACGCGGCGGTCGGCTGCGTCCATGCGTGCAACACAGCAGAACCAAGACGCAAAGCGAGGCTTGGGCTCAGGGGCTTGGGCCACGACGCGCTTGGGGCTGCGTCATGCGGGTGATCGGCGTGATCATGGTGATCAGATACATCGCCAATTCTATTCCAAACTGGCACAATATTAGGGATCATTGTGGCTGGAGTTGTCATCGCCAGGACGTAGTCGCGCCCACCCGCCTTGGGACCGGTGCCCGAGCGCAGGAATCCGCCAAAGGGTTCAACACCCACGCGGGCTCCCGTAATCGGTCGATTTACATAGACATTTCCCGCCTGCATCCGCGTCAGCACTTTGTCGACGTCGGCTTGGCACTGGGCGAAAATTCCTCCCGTCAGCGCGTAGCTCGAAGTGCTTTGTAGTTCAAGGGCTTGTTCGAGATCCGCCACCGATATGACGTGGACGATGGGGCCGAACAGTTCTTGCTGGGCCCAGCTCTGCGGTTGCCGCGCGGCCTCGGCCGGAAGCGCAATCACCACAGGCCCTACCGCGTGGCCAGGCGCCGTCTCTTGACTTCGGTCGAGCCAGACCCGCCCGCCGACCCGCTCCGCCTCTTGGCGAGCCTGCTGGGCCGCGTGACGCAGGCGCTCCTGGTCCTGACGGCAAATTACCGGGTTGACACGTGTGCCCGGCGCCTCTGCAGTCCCAAGGCGTAAGTCCTTGGCAGCACTAGAAAATCGCTCGACAAACTGCGGGAAAATCCGCAGGTCGACCAGGATACGCGACGCTGCCGAACACTTCTGCCCGGCGTGCCCAAAGGCTGACTTGAGACTGCCGCTGACCGCCTCATCCAAGTCCGCATTTGCCGTAACCAAAATGGCGTTTTTGCCGCCCATTTCAGCGATGGCCAGCTTGCCTTGGACGGCCATTTGCCGGTGCAGTTGCAGGCCAACGGCCATAGAACCTGTAAAGACAACACCTTGCACGTCTGGATGCCCTACTAGCGGTGCGCCCACTTCGAGGCCTTCGCCCGGCAGATGTTGCAGCGCGGCTGCGGGCACGCCGACTTCGTGCATGAGATCGACCCATGCCCGTGCAATTAAAGGGGTTTGCTCGGCGGGCTTGAGGACTACGCAGTTGCCGGATACCAGGGCCGCAGCTGCCATACCACTTGGAATTGCCAGCGGAAAATTCCACGGAGCCACCACTGCAATGACGCCGCGGGCCTGGCGCTCCCCGGTTCCTTCGCAGCGCACGGCTTCACGAGCGTAAAACTGCAAAAAGTCAATCGCTTCATCTACATCGCCCAGGGCCTCTAGACGTGCTTTGCCGGCTTCCAGGCACACGAGCGCCGCAAAATCTGGACGGCGTACGCGCAGCAACTCCGCAGCCCGTAAAAGCAATCCGGCGCGATGCCCCACAGGACGCCCAGCCCAATCTCTGCCGGCAGCCACAGCACTAGCCACGACCGCGTCGACCGCTGAATTTTCAGCAAAATCTATGCGACCGATGACTTCATCCGGGGCCGATGGGTTGGTAATCGCCTGGTTGCCTTGCTGAAAGCGTTCCAGTAACGTACGCGCAGCCAGGGCCCTTTGCCACGCAGCCCTGTGCGCCGGCCGATCCAGTCGAATCGGGGCAACGTTGCGAAAAGGCGGCAGATCTCCGCGGTCGTCGGCCTGGACCAAGTCGTCGCGCACCACGGGCTCTTGGCTTAGGACCACGGCCGGTGGCTGCAGGGCAATATCCGTGTCATGTCCAGCTCTTGCCATAGTCAAGACGCCAACTTGCGAACTGTTCTCAAGAATGCGCCGTACTAAGTAGGCCATCCCGACCAGCAAGGAACCGACGGGTATGTAATTGCGCACCGCCCAAGGGTTTCCGTGCTCGTCGCGCTGGGCAGCAAGACCCGTCGAGAGGCCTTCATACGTCATGTGCAGGCACTGGTGCTCCACCGGCGGGGCCTCAGGATACAGCAGCAGGCGCGCCTCATGGGCAAAGCAGTGGTCCCGCAAATTGTGACTACCGATGCACAGTTGCGCATACTCGGTCTGCGCCAAGATTTGCAGGGCCAGCATCTGAAAACAGCCGTCGGTCTCGGCTTTGTTGAGGAATTGCGGGGGTAAATGGTCGTGGGCCAGGGCGTCCGTAGTCTCGGCGTCCCAGTACGCGCCCTTGACCAAACGGACAGGCATCCGCACTTGCCGGCGCCGGGCTAGGTCGAGCACTTGGGCCAAATGCTCTGGCGCATCGCGGAGATACGCCTGCACCACGATGCCGACATCGGCCCAGGTTTGCAGGTCCGGCTGCGCCAGGCTGTGTTCCAGCATCGCCAGGGTCAGGTCACGGACGTCGTAGTGCTCAGCGTCTAGGTGAATAAATACGCCGCCTTGCTTGGCGGTCCTGAGGATCTGTAGCAGTCTTGGCCCCACCCGCTGCCAAGTGCCCTCCACGTCGTCGGCGTTGTAATCGCTTGAAAGTGCAGACACTTTCACCGAGACGTGGCCCCGCGGAATGCCAGCACTGTTGCGCGTTGCCCGCGGATACCGGGCCGTCAGCCCTTGCACTAGGCGCAGAACGCCTTGGAGGTAGCGGTCCGCCTCGGGCTCGGAAACCACCAATTCGCCGAGTTGATCCAGGGTTGCATCGCGGTCACTGTCGGCCAAAGCCTGCAGTGCCGGCCCTGCGCGCTCGATGTCCTCACCAGCAATGAAGATTCGCGCCATGGTTTGCACGGCGGTCCGCGCCATCCGGGCCACAGTCGCTGGTGAAAACCAAGCTAAAACAGCCCGTTGTGCGGTGACCGCCTGTTCCAGCCAGCCGGGCAGGGCCTGACGGTCTCCCTGCCAGTTGGCAGCGCGGGCAATTTGCGAGTCAGCCACGATTCGTTCGAGCGTTTCATCTAGCAATTTACGGACTTCAATGCCGTCGGTGTCGTGGTCGAGGGACGGCAGCGCGGCTACAAACCGCAGGGCGTGCACCCGCAAAATCGCGTAGTTCGCCACCCAGTCCAGGCCGATTTGGCTCATCTGCTCGAGCTTGGACGGCCGATAGCGCGCAATGGCCCGTGCGACCACAGCGGCGCGCTTTCGAGTATTCATCAACAATTGCGAGTAGCTATCCCGCCACTGGCCCGAAGCCTGGAGCAAATCGGGCAGCCCGTGGTGGGCCACCAACGTCTGCAGCAGCAGGGGCGCGGCATCCGCACTCGCATGGTCCCAGGCCGCCACCAACTCGCAAAGGCGCGTGTAGCTTGGCGAATCCTCCGGGCACAGGGCCACAAGCGCCGCTTCGACGGCAAAGCGTGGAGAACCAATCGCCAATTGCCGCGTCGACTCGTCAACGGCGACGCTCAGGATGACGCCCGCGACGTCGACGGTTGTGCGCCATTGTGCTTGCCCGACGGCAGCGAGGGCCGGCGCCAAGGCGCTCTCGAGGTCGGGCGAGAGGGCTCGGTCCTGCAGGCAGGCCTGGGCTAGGTCAAAAGAGCCATTCATTCGCCAGGTTTGGCCGCGTACCTGCACCGGTACAGACCACACCACGGGCAGGACGCTTGGCCGGGTCGGAGCGAGCTTTGGGTTGGTTGCGGATTTCACGATTCCCCCATCAATTCTTCCCATCAAATTCAAGTACTTGTCCCTGAGGTATGCAGAGCAAAAAGTGGCCTTTGGGCAAGACGCAGCAGGGACCAACAATGATCGTCACTATTGCTGTAATATCATCAATTTACACGAAGCCTTGTGCCAGGTCTCGACCACCCATGTGCCGACGCTGTTTCAGCCCTGCGAGGATGTCGGGCCGGCGCGGCGTTCTAGGCTGCCATCAGGGCTGCGGGCGCGGCGGCTCAGGATGGCGAATCGGCGGACCTTGGGTGCCTAACGTATTGTCATCAAACGGATTTGCGAAGGGCATCTGCCCAGGGTGCGGCTGCAAAAGGGCCGTGATCAGGCTGTACAGGCGCTGGTACCACGGGTCGCCATGGTGAAGCTTTTCCTGCACTTGCCGCGACACCGGAGGAGGTGGCAGAGGCATTTCCGGAGAAATCGTTTGCGACCAAGCACTTGCACTGATGACCGTGCTCAGGCTGATCAGAATCAGTCGGCGCAGCAACGGCGACCGTAACGGCGGGGCAGCGTTGGACCGGGTGCGTGGCATCTCAGACCTCCTGTGTGCATCGGGGTTTACCCGTGACGTACAATGGTTTTCGCTGCCTTCGGGGCTCACGACATCCAAGTTGCGTCGGCCTGCAGCGCCCATTTCGACGTGATCTTCTTGGGTTTGCACCAGAAGCGGAAGCCGTCCCAGCCGGTCATGTCGCCATGGCCGAACTTGGAGTCTCCCCAGCCGCCAAACGCAAAGGGTTCGCGGGGTACGGGCACGCCGATGTTGATCCCGACCATGCCGGCGTGCAGGCGTTCGCTGGCGTAGCGGGCCACAGCGCCGGACGTTGTGAAGATGGCGGCTCCATTGCCGTACGCATTGGCGTTTTGTACGGCGATGCCCTGGTCCACGGTGTCGACGCGGACGATCGACAGCACCGGGCCGAAGATTTCGTCGCACGCCGCGGGCATGTCCGGGCGGACGTGGTCCAAAATCGTCGGGCCAACCCAGAATCCGCCTTCGCATCCGGGTACTTGTACCTTGCGGCCGTCGACCAGAACCTTGGCGCCTTGACGTTCGGCCTCGTCAATGTAGCGGGTAATGCGCGTCACGGCTTCAGCGCTGACGATGGTCCCCATGTCCTTGCCAACTTGGATGTTTTTGGCCGCGACGACCATGGCGTCGATGATGTGCTGCACCGGCCCTACCGCCACCATGAGGGAGGACGCCATACAGCGCTGACCGGCGCAACCAAAGGAAGATGCAACAACATTTTGCGCGGTCAACGCCACATCGGCGTCGGGCACGACCAACACGTGATTCTTGGCGCCGCCCAGGCACAACATGCGCTTACCGAGGGCAGAACCCCTTGCATACAGCAACTTAGCGACACGCGTCGAGCCGACAAAGCCAATCGCGCCGACGTCCGGGTGATCGACCAGGGCCTCCACCGCCGCGCGCGTGCCGTTGATGGTTTGGAAAACGCCTGTAGGCAAGCCCGCTTCTGCCAATAGGGCCGCCAAACGCAGGCAGCCATAGGGCACCGTTTCCGAGGGCTTGACCAGCACGCAGTTACCCGCCGCCAAGGCGTTCGGAATCATCCACATCGGCACCATGACAGGGAAATTGAACGGGACGATGCAGCCGACGATGCCGACGGGTTCGTACATGACCTCGCAGCGGACGCCGCGGCTGACTTCGAGGCCGCCGCCTTCGGCAATGTTGGGCAAGGAGCAGGCGTACTCAAGGCATTCAATGCCTTTTTCAATGTCGGCCTTGGACTCGCCAAAGGTCTTGCCGTTCTCAGCTGCCAGAAGCCAGGACAACTCCACCAAGTCGCGCAGCAGCAACTCTCTGAACTTCAGCAGGATTTGGCTGCGATCCTTCATCGGCGTCGACCGCCAGCCAGGCAGGGCTTTGTTGGCCACCAGTACGGCCTGGGCCACGTCGGCAGCGCCAGAAAGTACAACTGTTCCCATGGTTTGGCCATAGCGGGGATTGAGGACCGGCTGTTGCTGGCCATCCGCCGCGTCGACAAAAGCGCCGCCAATCCAGTTGCGCGCTGTACCATAGGAAACCATAGCGTAATCGGCGCCGTTGTACGCCGGCACGGTCCAGGGCTTCAGGGGGCAAGAGGCGGGATTCATCGGTTCGTTCATCGGCTACTCCAGCGCCCGCGAAACCGGCGCGGTGGGATCATCCGCCTGCCGTCGCACGGGCGCAAGCGGGGGGGCCAGGTTCTGGATGGAAGTTGGTCTTTTTTGCTTGGTGTCCAAAGGGACAAGTCCCTAAAATATGGCGATTTAGTGGCCATTTCGACGCCGGCAAAAGCGGCGAATTCACGCGCCGTTCCGGGCCGTGCAAGGCCGTCACGGACGATCGCCCCGGCGTGCACCGGTCGCGTAAAGAATCGTGAAATTGCGGTCACGCATCGCCAAGGCTCGGGAGGCACTAGGTGAGCATAGTCAAGAAAGTGCTGTATAGACAGATGGATACCTCGCGCAGGTTGGGGCGGCTGGGGGCCGGGCATAGACGACCGCACTCGGGCGTTGCGTAGACGGGTGCGTGGCTGCGGGTTACCCTGTGCAGGGCCTGCCCGATTGCTGGCATCGGCGCGCAGAGGCGCGTCGGGAGATCGCGAATTGCATACAGTTTCATCGATTCTTCCTTGGCTATGTCACGCGGTTGCCGGACGTCCGCGGCGATGGCGGCCGCATTTGCGATCAGCCCTGTTTTTCGTCCGAATATCAATGGTCTTGATGCTGATAGGTTACGCCGCCGTGGCGATGGCGGAGGGGCGTGTTCTCCACCTCGCCGACGTGGAAAGGGCTGCCCAAGCCCATCAGCCACAGTTGTTGGCGGCGCGGACATCAACACTTGCTGCTGAGAGTCGGGTCGATCAGGCGGGAGCGGCCCTGCTGCCCCAGGTCAATGCGACGGCGCAGTACCAGCGCAAGACGGGTAATATCGCAGCAAATCCAGGCACTTATTCGCCAACCAAGAGTAGTACGAGCTTGGCGCCCACCTATGACGCCTACAACATCGGCGTGACGGCCAGTCAATTGCTCTACGATTTCGGGCAGACGCGCGACAGAATTGCCGTAGCGCAGGCGGGCCGCGACGTATTGCGGTCGGGCGAAAAGGCCGCGGAGTTGCAAGTGGTGGCGGGTGTTCGGCGGGCCTTTTTTGTCGCTCAAGCGCAAAAAGCGGTCCTTGCCGTGGCGCGCGAAAACCTCGCCAATCAGCAGCGACATCAGACGCAAATTCAAGGCTTTGTCAAGGTGGGCACCAGACCGGATATCGACCTCGTTCAGGCCAAAACCAACGTCGCCAATGCCGAAGTTGGCGTGATCACCGCCCAGAACAACTATGACGGCGCGCGGGCTCAACTCAACCAGGCTGCCGGCCTGGTGGGGAACACCGATTTTGACGTAGGGGACGAGCAACTGCCCGCCGTTGCAGGGGAAGAGCAGCCTCTGGCGCCTTTGATGGATAAAGCGGTTGTGCAAAGACCTGAAATGGAAGTGCTTTCGCAGCAGAAGCGCCAACAGGACCTGCAGTTGCAACTCGTCCACCACAACCTGTGGCCGACGATTGCGGCGACGGCGGGTGCAACGGAAGTCGGCATTACGATTGGCGGAATGGTGCCGAACTGGAACTTGGGGGCCGTGGTGACGTGGCCCATCTTCCAAGGCGGCATCAACAAGGCGCAAGTCCGCGAAGCTCAAGCGAATTTGCAGAATATCGCAGCACAGGAGTCCGTGCAGGTGTTGCAAATTCAGACCGACATTGAACAGGCGCGGTTGGCCGTGGGCGCGCAAAAAGCGACGATCAGTGCAGCGGAAGTTGCTGATTTAAATGCAAAAGAGCTGTTGCGTATGGCCGAGGCGCGGTACAACGCTGGCGTCAGCAGCATGTTGGAACTCAACGACACGCAGTTGGCGGCGACGTCCGCGGCGGTGCAGCTGGTGACGGCGCGCTTCAATTTGTCGATGGCCCGTGCGCAGTTGCTGGCCGCATTGGGGCTTCCATGAGCGGGCCAGACACTTCGGGCGGACCTCCGTCTCCACCACCAAATGCCCCAGGTGGTCAGAACGGGGCCGAGGATCGCACGGCGTTGATCGATGTTGCGAGCCTTTCATTGCCGTTGCCGGGAGGGCAATTGTCTGTTGTGACTGCTGATTCGAGAAATGCCGGTCCTCAGGCTGCACCCGCTGGAGCTGTTGGCGACGGCTTGGGCTTGCCACCGCCCCCGCCGCCGTTGGGAATTGTGGGCAAAGTCATTGCGCTGCTTGTCTTTCTTGCGGTCGTGGCCGGTGCCGGCTATTGGTGGCAGACGCGGCCTGCTGGCGACGATGCCAAGAAACCGGGTGCCGGTAAAGGGGATTCTGCCGCGAATCGTCCGGTGCCTGTGCTGGTGGCTGCGGTTGAAAAGCGCGATATGCCAGTGATTCTAGAGGGTCTGGGCTCGGTCACGCCCTACTACACGGTGACCGTGCGCAGTCAGGTGGATGGCCGCCTCAATGAAGTCCGCTTTGCCGAAGGGCAAACCGTCCACAAGGGCGAGATCTTGGCGCAAATCGACGCGCGGCCCTTCACCATCCAACTGCATCAGGCTGAGGCGATTCACGCCCGCGATGCCGCACAACTGCGCAATTCCAAACTGAATTTGCAGCGTTACAGTCAGCTCAAGTCGCAAAACCTCATTGCTGTTCAACAGTTTACCGAGCAGCAGGCATCCGTCGATCAACTCGAGGCCCAAGTTCGCGCCGACGACGCAGCCATTGACACGGCGCGATTGATGTTGGATTACAGCAAGATTACCTCGCCCATTGACGGTGTTGTCGGCGTTCGCCAAGTGGACCCGGGCAACTTGGTACGGGCGGCCGATGCCAATGGCCTCGTCGTTGTTACGCAGGTAGAGCCGATTGCCGTGATGTTCACCTTGCCGGAAGACGACTTACCCGCCGTCCGCGCCGGCATGGCCGAGGGCAAGCTTGTCGTGGAGGTCTATAGCCGGGCCGGCGATGCACAACTCGGCCAAGGTACGCTGGAAGTTATCGACAATCGTATTGACGCAAGTACCGCGACCGTCAGGCTCAAGGCGATTTTCGCGAATGCAGACAAGGCTTTGTGGCCTAATCAGTTTGTAAAAGTTCGCCTTCGGGTCTCAACAAGGCGTAATGCCTCGGTGATTCCCGCTGTAGCCGTGCAGCGCGGACCCAAGGGGGCCTATGTCTACGCCGTGGGCAAAGACGACGCAGCCGAAGTCGTGCCGGTGGAAGTCGAGCACATGCAAGGGGATGACGCCTTGGTCAAGGGCCTCGCACCCGGCCAGCGGGTCGTGGTCGATGGCCAGAGCCGCCTCAAGCCCGGCTCCAAGCTCAGCATCAAGACCGGCAAGGAGGGCAAGGAGGGTACCGGGCCGGTGCCGGCGGGAAAGGGGGGCGGAGACGGGCCGGGTAAAGGGCGCGGGGACGGGCAGGGCAAGGGAAAACCGCTTTGGTATCCAAAGGCACAAAGTCCTGAAAATACAGGTGAACACCCCTCCCCAACTGCCCCTCTAGCAGGCGAAAAAGTGCCGCCAGTTCCTGTCCCAGGCCCAGGTAGCGGTGCTGCCACGGACGGTCAAGGCGGGACGACTGCGGGGGCTGAACAGCCCGCAAAACCGCTGTGGTATCCAAAGGGACAAAAACCTGAAAATAAAGGGGAATTACCCTATTCACCCCCCCCACAAAAGGCCACGCCATGAGCGGTGGCGGCATCTCCGAGCCGTTCATCCGCCGTCCCGTGGCGACCACGTTGCTGATGGTCGGCGTGTTGCTCGCGGGTGTGCTGGCTTTTCAGCAGTTGCCCGTTTCTGCCTTGCCGCAGGTCGATTACCCGACCATCGTCGTCTCGACCTACCTGCCGGGCGCCAGTCCGGAGACAATGGCCTCGGCCGTGACGACGCCGCTAGAGCGACAGTTCGGGCAGATGCCGTCGCTTGGGCAGATGACCTCGGTATCGAGCTTTGCGAGTTCGCAAATCACGTTGCAGTTCAGCCTAGACCGCGATATCGACGGCGCGCAGCAGGACGTGCAGGCGGCCATCAATGCGGCGTCGTCCATGCTGCCGCGGACCCTGCCAACGCCGCCCAGTTACAGCAAAAGTAACCCGGCTGATACGCCGATTCTCACCCTGGCAGTCACGGCTGATGATGTTCCTTTGGAGAAGGTCGACGATTACGCGGACTCGATTCTAGCGCAGAAAATCGCGCAAGTTTCAGGGGTTGGCCTCGTGACCATCAATGGCGGCCAGAAGCCCGCCGTGCGCGTGCAGGTGGACCCGGAGGCGTTGGCGGGCACGGGCCTGTGCCTCGAGGATGTGCGGACGGCATTGGTCGCGGCCAACGTCAACCAGCCAAAGGGGAATTTGGACGGCACCAAGCAGAACTACGCGCTAGCTACCAGCGACCAGCTCAGCAATGCCGTGGATTTTCGGCCAGTTGTCTTGGCCTATAAGAATGGCGCGCCGATTCGCCTGCAGGAGGTTGCCCAAGTCGTCGACGGCGTGGAGAACGACCAGCTAGCCGGCTGGGCCGACCAGAAGCGCGCGATTATCCTCAATATTCAGCGGCAGCCTGGTGCCAATGTTATCGAAGTGGCTGAACGGGTGAAGCAGTTGCTGCCTCAGCTCAAGGCCTCGTTGCCCAACGGGATTCGCGTCGATATTGCCGCCGACCGCACCGAGACCGTGCGCGCATCGGTGGAGGACGTGGAATACACCTTACTTCTGACGATTTGCCTTGTAGTTGCGGTGATTTTCGTCTTCTTGCGCAACTGGCGTGCCACCCTGATTCCAAGCGTTGCTGTGCCGTTGTCGCTGGTGGGCACTTTCGGGATAATGTACGCTTTGGGTTATAGTCTCAACAACTTATCGCTCATGGCGCTGACGATTTCCACCGGCTTTGTTGTCGATGATGCCATCGTGATGATTGAGAACATCGCCCGCTATTTGGAGCAGGGCGAAAAGCCCTTTCAAGCGGCGATCCGCGGCGCCGGTCAGATCGGCTTTACCATTGTATCTTTAACGGTTTCTCTGATTGCCGTGCTCATTCCCTTGCTGTTCATGGGCGGTCTCATTGGCCGGCTGTTTCGCGAGTTTGCCGTCACGCTGGCCGTGGCAATCGCCGTTTCTGCGGTGTTATCGCTTACTTTGACGCCCATGATGTGCGCGTGGCTGCTCCGGCCGGAACCGCCCACCGCTTCTCGGGGCTGGCTGTTTCGCCGCAGTGAGGCAGTCTTTGATGCCACAATTGCCCTGTATGACCGAGGGGTTCACTGGGTCCTTCGCCACCAAACCTCGACCTTGATTGCCACCGCCGCGACCTTGGCGCTGACGGGCTACTTGGCGCTGATTGTGCCCAAAGGCTTTTTTCCGCAACAGGATACCGGTTCGCTGCTCGGGATTTCGGAGGCCAGTGCCGACGTGTCCTTCCCGCGGCTGATGGATCTGCAACGTCAGGCGGCGGATGTGATTTTGGCCGATCCGGATGTGGCCGGCGTGACCTCCTTTATTGGTTCGGACGGTACCAATCCGACGACCAACAGCGGTCGCCTGTCCGTGACGCTCCATTCGCGGGCCAAGCGCCACGCCAGCGCCGACGAAATCATGGCGAGGCTGCGGCCAAAACTTCAAGAACTTCAAGGTATTGCTGTCTACTTGCAGTCGATTCAAGACCTGCAGATTGACACCCGCGCCGGTCGAACGCAGTTCCAGTACACCCTGGAAGATGCCGACCGCGATGAACTGCGCCACTGGTCGCCGATCCTGGTCGACGCCCTACGCAAACTGCCAGAACTCCGCGATGTAACTAGCGATCAGGAGGCGACGGGGTTGGAGGTGATGCTGACCATTGACCGTGACACGGCGTCGCGGCTCGGCGTGTCGCCCCAGGCCATTGATGACACGTTGTACGACGCCTTCGGGCAGCGGCAAATCTCCATTATTTTCACACAACTCAACCTGTATCGGGTCATCTTGGAAATGCGTCCGGGCATGGCCAAGACGGCCGAAGCCCTCGGGCGCCTCTATGTCCGTTCGAACACGGGACAACCCATTGTTCTCAGCTCGTTAGTGCAAGTTTCGACGCAGCCGGCCCCCCTGGCCGTCAACCACCAAGGCCAGTTCGCAGCCGTTACGGTGTCCTTCAATCTGGCGCCGGAGCAGTCCCTGGGCGATGCGGTGCAGTCGATTCGCCTAGCCCGAGAAAAGCTTGGACTTCCGCCCGGTTTGCGCGGTGCCTTTGTCGGAACCGCTCAGGCGTTTGAGGAAAGTTTGGCCAGTGAGCCCGTGCTGATCTTGGCGGCGCTGCTGACGGTCTACATCATTTTAGGCGTGTTATACGAGAGTTACATCCACCCCGTGACGATTCTGTCCACCTTGCCCTCGGCCGGCGTGGGCGCATTTTTGGCGCTGCTGCTGGTGCGCATGGATTTCAGCGTGATTGCGCTCATCGGCATTATCTTACTCATTGGAATCGTAAAGAAAAATGCGATCATGATGATCGATTTTGCCCTCGAAGCCCAACGCGACCAAGGACTTACGCCGACCCAAGCGATTCACCAGGCCTGCCTGCTGCGTTTTCGGCCCATCATGATGACGACGGCGGCGGCCTTGCTCGGCGGGCTGCCCCTGGCGCTGGGCTCGGGCATGGGGTCAGAACTGCGGCGGCCTTTGGGCGTGACCATCGTTGGAGGATTGATTCTTTCGCAATTTCTTACGCTTTACACAACGCCTGTCATGTACTTGTTCATGGATCGCCTGGGTAAGCGGTTGTCTGGAAGGAAAACCGTGCGAGTGCCCTTGGGGGCGACGCCGTGAATCTGTCGGCGCCGTTCATCAGCCGACCCGTGGCGACCTCGCTGCTTGCGGCTGCCATCGTCTTGGCCGGGGCGTTGGCCTACACGCGCCTGCCGGTTGCGCCGCTGCCACGCGTTGATTTTCCTACGATTTCTGTGCAGGCGTCCTTGCCTGGGGCCAGTCCAGAGACGATGGCTTCCTCAGTGGCGACGCCGCTGGAGCGCCGCTTTGGCCGCATCGCCGGGCTGACGGAGATGACCTCGTCGAGTTCCTTGGGCAGCGCCTCGATTACCCTGCAATTTGATATGGATCGCTCAGTGGACGCCGCGGCCCGTGACGTACAGGCGGCCATCGCTGCGGCCGGGGGCGAGCTTCCGCCGGGAATGCCGTCTAGGCCCACGTATCGCAAGGTGAATCCGGGCGACACACCCATCATGATCATCGCCCTGACTTCGGACACGATGCGGCTGCCCGACGTGTTCGATGCAGCAAATACCGTTTTAGCACAGCGCGTTGCCCAAGTTCCCGGGGTAGGGCAAGTCTTCGTCGGCGGTGGTCTGACGCCGGCCGTGCGCGTGCAAAATGACCCGGACCGCCTCGCGGGCATGCAGGTGGCCGCCGCGGATGTCCGCACAGCGATTGCGCAATCCTCTGTGATTCAGGCCAAGGGTGCCCTGACTGGGGCGGTGCAGTCGGCGCAAATCAATGCCAATGACCAGCTTTGGAAGGCCGCGGATTATCAGAAGATTGCCGTAGCCCGCGGCGATAATGGCCTTGCGCACCTAGCGGACGTGGCCACCGTGACCGACGGCGTGGAAAATGACCGCCTCGCCGCCTGGGCAGACGGGAAGCGCGCAATTTTGCTGGTCATTCGCAAGCAGCCCGGGGCCAACATCATCGCCACCAATGAAGGGGTGCGGGCCATCCTACCGAGCCTGCAAGCCTCTATTTCTCCAGCGATTCACATGGAGTTGGTCCTGGACCGCACCCTGACCATCCGCGAGTCGGTGGACGAGGTGCAGCGGTCTTTGTTGCTCAGTATTGCGCTTGTTATTCTTGTGGTTTTTGTCTTCCTTCGTTCTTGGCGGGCCACGCTTATCCCGTCGGTGGCGGTGCCTCTGTCGCTGCTCGGCACGTTCGGCGTGATGTGGCTGCTCGACTACAGCATCGACAACTTGTCCCTGATGGCCCTTACGATTTCAACGGGTTTCGTCGTAGATGATGCCATCGTCGTCACCGAGAACATCACCCGCCTGATTGAGCGCGGCGTGCCGACCCTGCGCGCAGCCTACGAAGGTGCCAAATCCATTGGCTTTACCATTGTTTCGATCACGGTGTCTCTGCTCGCCGTGTTCATTCCCATCCTGCTGATGGGTGGAATTGTCGGCCGGCTTTTCCGTGAATTTGCAGTGACTTTGTCTGTTGCCGTCGCCATGTCGGCCGTGGTATCGCTGACCCTGACGCCGATGATGTGCGCGCGCCTGCTCAGGCCCCATCATGCCGGGCCGGGTAACCTGTTTGACCGCGTTTCTGAAGGGTTTTTCCAAGGTCTGCTGAGTTTTTACCATTGGGGCCTGAAGATTTGCCTGCGCTTCCCGCGGCTGACGCTGCTGCTGACCGTGGCTACAGTGGGCGCCAATGTCTACCTGTTCGGGTTGGTGCCTAAGGGCTTGTTTCCACAGCAAGATGTCGGCGTCCTCATGGGTAGCACGCAGGCGGCACAGGACGCGTCGTTCCTGTCGATGAAAACCCGGCAAACGCAAGTGATTGAGGCGCTGGCGCACGAGCCCGAAATCGTGCACACCGTGGCGTTCATCGGCGCAGGGCCGGGGGCTGGCACCGGCAATACTGGAACGATGTTCGTGGTTTTGCGCCCGATTCCGCCGCGCAAAGCGACGGCTGATGAAATCGTCGGGCAGTTGAGGCCAAAGCTCGGCAAACTTGTTGGTATTCAGACGTTTTTGCAGGCAAGCCAAGACGTGCGCGTCGGTGGGCGCATGGCCAAGACCCAGTATCAGTACACCTTGCAGGCCGCAAACCTAGAAGATCTACGCACATGGGTACCGCGGGTGCAGGAGGCCATGAGCAAACTCAAGCAGTTGCGCGACGTGTCCAGTGACCAACAGGACGCCGGATTGCAACTCGACGTGACGATTGACCGGGACACCGCGTCGCGCCTAGGGATTACGCCGCAGGACGTCGATGAGGCGCTGTATGACGCCTTCGGTCAGCGGCAGGTCGCGACCGTCTATGCGCCGATGAACGAGTACCGCGTCGTGATGGAAGTGGGACCGACGTTTCGGCAAAATCCACAAGCATTACAGGGTATTTACGTGCACTCTGCGTCGGGCAATTTGGTGCCTCTTGGGGCGCTGGCCAAGGTCAGCGTGTCGTCGACGGCGCTGGCGGTCAATCATCAAGGGCAGTTCCCGGCGACGACGGTGTCCTTCAACCTCGCGCCGGGCGTCGCGCTCGGGCAGGCCATTGACGCCATCCACCAGGCCGAAGCTGAAATGCGGATGCCGGCCGAGATTCACGCGGATTTTCAAGGGACTGCCCAGGCGTTCAACGATTCGCTGCGCAATCAGCCGATGCTCATTTTGGCGGCTTTGGTCATTGTGTACATCGTGCTCGGCATGCTCTACGAGAGCTATATCCATCCAATTACGATACTTTCGACGCTACCCTCAGCCGGCATCGGCGCCATTGCCGCGCTCTTGGTGTTTGGCTACGACCTTTCGATTATCGGCCTGATTGGTCTGCTTTTGCTCATCGGAATCGTTAAGAAAAACGCGATCTTGCTCATTGATTTCGCGGTCGACGCCGAGAGGACCCTGGGACTCACGCCAAGAGAGGCGATTGAACAAGCGTGTTTACTGCGGTTTAGGCCGATTTTGATGACCACGCTGGCCGCGCTGTTTGGCGCGATTCCGCTGGCCCTGGGCGGTGGCGTCGGTTCGGAACTGCGCAGACCGCTTGGGATTACCATCGTTGGTGGCTTGCTGGCGTCGCAGGCCTTGACCCTGTACACCACGCCGGTGGTGTACCTGACCCTGTCCCGCTTTGTGCGGCGTCGTCGGCCCGAGGCAGAGCTTGGGGCTGAGGTGACGACCTAAAGATTTGACATTGCTTGCGAATTCGCCCCGCTTGTCCTGGCACTACGCCGGAGCGTCGCCGTTTGCCGTAAAAATGCCCAGGATGGCCGACTCAGCGGTCGTCAGCGGCCGGCACTGCCCGGGCACCAAGTCTTCCGGCAGCAGCAATTGACCAATCCTTTCCCGGTGTAAGGTGAGAACCGTGGCGCCACACGTTGCGACCATCCGCTTGACTTGGTGAAAGCGGCCCTCGCGCACGACGATACGCAACTGCAGCGGGGCCAATACCTCGAGCTCGGCGGGCTGGCAGAGGGTGCCGTCGGCCAGGGTTAGACCGGCCGCGAAGCGTTCAGCCGCATTGGGGTCCAAAGGGATATCTATGCCTGCCACATACGCTTTTTCCACATGACGGCGCGGGTGAGTGAGGGCATGATTGATGCTTCCCTCGGTCGTCAGCAGCAGCAGACCGGTCGTGTCCTTGTCCAAGCGGCCGATGGGCGCCAAGTCCTTGCGTCGCAAAGGTTCTGGCACCAGGTCCATGACCGTAGGGCCCCGCCCTTCCTCGGTGGTTGTGACATGACCCATTGGTTTGTAAAGGATTAGGAGCAGCGATGTGGCTGGTGCAATCGGCACGTCATGGTGGCAGACCCCGGTGTGCCCATCGGCGATTTGCAGGCCTGCATCGCGGACGACGACGCCATCGACTGTCACCTGTCCCGATTTCACCATTGTTAACGCGTGCTTTCGCGGCACCCTCATCCCTTCACTGATGAAACGGTCTAAACGCATCGGCGGCTTCCTTGTCCGGCTCAGGCCCTTGGCCCGGTCGAAGATAACTGTAATTTCAACTGCTTAGCGGCCATGGCGTAGCCACCGTCGCTGCCATCGATGAAGTGGATGTGGCCACCGCTATCCATGGACTGCAAGTAGCAGGTCATCAGACAATGGCTGGACTCATGGATACCAAAGGCGATTTCGCCGCGGGCTCTGGCTTGTTCGAGCAGGCCAATCAAACCCTGGCGCTGCTTGGACGTGCAATCCAGCACCATGCGTAGCATGTCATCGAACTTGCGGTAATCTGAATGTAAACCAGTGGTTTGCTGGTATCGCTTGAGCTTGGGCAGCCAGCGGGCAAGGCCCACGCCAAAGGCCAGCGTTCCAGCGAAAAGCGTTACAATTCTGCGGAGATAACTGATCGACCATGGACTGGCTTGCAGGCGTCGCTCATCGCGTAGTTGCCGCACAAGGGGGCTGTAATGCAGGGCGGCGGCGCTCACGGGACTGGCGTTTTCCAAGTGACCGCCGAAAAGAGTTGTCATTTCAGAGAGTAACTTCGAGTAGATCAGGTCGGCGTCGGGGCCCAGGGCGCTCACGAGCAGAGACAGCACCGTGCCATGCTGGGACGCCAGGGGTTGCCAACGGCAGGACAGATTTGCCAGTTGCGCCGTATATTCGCCTTTGACTTCAACGCAATAGCGCTCCGGGTCGGCCTTGACCAAGGCTTCAGCCTGCCGCAAGCCGCCGCCGCGAAACAGGGCGATGGACTGCTGTCCTTGCAACTGCAGTTTGGCGACCAGGGTTTGCTGCCCCAGGCTGATCACCTCTTGAACTGAAACAAAGCCAATGCGCAGATGCAGTTGGAACTGATCGCGCGCCAACGCTTGTACCGAGGCCAGCGCCCCAGCTGCCGCGTCCCGCCACTGAGGAGCGATCGCCGCACTGGCGCCATCTCCGCCAAAAACAAAGGGAAAATCGCGACCTTGCGTCGACTCCTTGAGCGCCGCAATGCAAGCGGCCCCGAGCAAGTTGACGTCCTTATAGCGGCCCGCCTCGATGGCTTGGGTCGAACCGGCGAGGTCGGCAATCACGAGCCACCAATCCGCGGGGACCGAGGCGAAAACCGCAGGATTTGTCAGGTGATCGAAGGCGGGCAGGGCCGGCAGGCTGGCGTAGAAGTCCGCCGCTGGAACCGAGGAGGCAATGGCATCTGACGGCGAAGTTGGCACTCAGGTCCTGGGTTGGCAAACCTCTTAGCCACGTGGCTGCGGTCCGCAGTGGGCAGGATAGCGGGTAGGTGGTCCCGGGGGCAAGGGGGCTTTGGTGTCCAATTGTGCAAGGTACTGATTCTAAATCGTTATTGTTTGGCATGACTGAGGATAACCCGCTTTGGTGCCCACTGGGACAAGTGCTTGAATACGAAGCTACTTTACCCCGATCAGGCGCTCAATTCCCGCACACTGGCTGTAGTGGCATTCTCGCGCGCCTCGGTGCCTCTGGCGGAAGCGAACTGCGCGGGCTGACATAGTGGAAGGATGGTTTGCGGTAAGTTATTGAATATGAAAGATATTCTTTGGCATTGTGCACTTTGGGGTCCACTGCGACATCTCTTTGAATATACAAGCATTTCGCCCGAACGACGCGCCTTCTCCCAACCCCCCGCCTCGCCCCGCCTGCCAGATGGTATCCTACGTCATTGCGCGTCGCTTCAAATGCGGCCAAATTAACGGAACTAGAGCAAATCTTCTGTCCACGCTCGGAGGCCGCGGGCGTCCAAGTTGACGCAGACCTGCGTGCTCACGGCGTGCTGGCGGGTTCGATGCGCAAACGTGACCTTGGAGATTCTGGTGAAAACATATGTATTTTTAATCGGTTGCCTGCCCGC
>CAIMEY010000102.1 GCA_903840165.1 uncultured Myxococcales bacterium
ACTGCAGCAGTCCACCATTGGCGGCTGCGATGTTGGCGTTCGGACATGACTGTGGCTCCTGCGCGCCGATGTGGAAGGCGGGCGCGTCGAGCATCGCAGGTCTGCAAGGCTGGCGAAATGTGGTCTAGGTCGGGTGGTTACGGTACACGGCTAGAACGTTGGCATCGCGATGCAAACAAAAATACTCTTTTAATTTATGGACTTCAGCGATGCCGGCCGCCGGATTGCAGTTGGGTTCGGTCGGCCTTGACTTTGCGCTGGGCCGTTTTCTCCGTCGGCCATGATGGCCAACTGCTAGGAATCATAGTCTATATGGATGGCTATGTACAAAGCTCGGCCCGGTCGGTTAGAATCAGGCTAGGTGGTGTCCTGGATCATGATAAACTCCTTAGAAACAGCCAGTTACGACGCAATCACGGGCCCCGCGTCTGCGCCTCGGTACCCGGTTGGCCCACACGCCACTCACGCATCAACCTTAGCTGCAACCGCCGAAGGGTCGGTAGGCGGGGGCTTCGGCATCCCCGGCCGATTGACAGCGCCGCCCGATGCTGCGGCTTCCCCCAAAACTTTGTTCAATTCCGTGGTGCTGGCCAATTCCGATGGGGCGGACCTTTTGGCGGCAGATCCGTCCGATAGGGTCGACGCGGTCGATTTACGGGGCAGCGACGAACCTTCATTCACCAACTTCGGGTGCTAATCACGATGTTAGCAAACGTGCCGCCGTCTACCGCCTTGTCAGAGCCTCGACCGAAGCTGGCAGCCTTCGCCATGCGCTAACCTCGGCTGGAGCTGCCTCATAGCGGCTCTTCCTGGAGTAAATATGCGATCTTCCGCAGCCGAGCCTTCCATGCCGCGTCTGGGTCCGGCCGAGCGCGTCATGCTCCTCATCGCCTTAGGCACCGTGGCCTTTGCCGCGCTCAGTTCGCCAACCATTTGGCCGGACAGCAGTTCTTACATCCTCAACACCGTGTATCGGCCGCCCGTGTACCCCTGGCTCATCGATCTCTGCACGTTCCTCTTCGGGCACCATGGGCTGCGCGCCGTTGTCGTGTTGCAGACGCTGGTGTGTGTCGGCGGCGTGCTGCGCCTGACCCAGGTCCTGCGCCGCCAGTTGCAAATCGCGCCGTGGCCGGCCGTCGCGGTGTGCCTGCTGCTGGCCACGCCAGTGCCGCTTTGGACCCGGGCAATCTTGACCGAGGCGGTGAGCTATGGCTTGTTTCTGCTGCTGCTGAGCGAACTGGTTGACGCCTGCGAGGCCGAGCCACGACGTCCCCTGCTGCGGGCCGCGGTACTGGTCGGCCTACTGGTGGCGACCCGCACGCAACTGACGATTCTTGTGCCGATCGTCGCCTGTCACGGCTTGGTGGTGGGACTGTATCGCGGTCGGTTGCGCCTAGGGCTTGGCCTAGCGGCGCTGGTGCTGCTGGGCGGCGCTGGTGGCTCGTTGGCGCAGCGCATCGCCAACCAGTTGGAAAACGGGATGTTCGTGCCGGCAGCATTGAGCGGCCAGCCAGTCTTCGCCCAACAGCTGTATCTGTCGCAAGCAGCCGACCTCAGCGACCTGAACGATCCGGCCGACCGACAATTGACTAAAGAAATCCGCGACAAATTGGTAGCCAAACAACTCCTGCACGACAGCTTGCCGGGGCAAACCGATGGGCCGAACGGCTATCAGCTCGCCGCCGACCGCATCCTCTACGAGGTCGTGTTGCCGCACATGCGGACGCAACTGGGCGTGCGCGAACTGGATGCCGCGCAGTACGTCGCCTTTGACGCCCAGGCCCTGCGCATTGCCAAAACGTTGATCATTGCCCATCCGCTGCGGTGGCTGACGCACGCCGGCCAGCAAATTCGCACTTTGGCCGGTTTCTTCGTGTTGCTGTCTGCGGCCACCGCTGCCGCTGGATTGTACATGGCTTTTGGCCGGCGCCAGTCGTGGGGGTTGGCCTTGGCCGTCGTAGCCCTCATCGCTGTGGCCAACCATGTGCTGGTCGGGCTGGTACATACCCTGCAACAACGCTATGTATTTATTCCTGATATTGCCTTGGCCGCAGTTCTTGCCGCCACGCTGCTTCGCCAGTCGGCGCTTGCCAATTGTCCCGCATGCAGCGTACAACCTTGCCGGGCGGGCTGCTCGGAGGCTGAGAATTCTCCAGCAAATCCAGTTAGTTCTTCGGTTTGTTCTCCGCCTGGCGGCTGAATGTCCGTCGCTCTGTGGGTTTGGGTGCAAAACCCGCTGCAAAGGCGGTGTGACGGCCGGCTCTTGCGGCCCCTACCCTCAGGATATCTCGCCCCCAAGCAGGCCGATAATTGTCGAAGCCAGGTTATATTATGAAAATATATTGGATTTTCCCATTGGCCATTGTGCTCGGCGCTTGCCAAGCCCAGCCGAAATCTGCGCAACAAGCCGATGGCGGCGGGGCAGGCATGGCCGATGGCATCGACGATGAATGGACGACGGATGCCTATACCTTGGCGATAAACTACTACAGCTGCCAGCCTGGGGGTACTTGCACAGAAGAACAAAAATGCGAAGGCATGTTGCCATGTTCCGGCGGTTGTGCCCATTACGAGGGTTGCTTTTGCATCGGCGGGGTTTGGCAGTGCCCAAGCGTTTGCACGGCCCCGTGCCAAGATGTAACTATGCAAGAAGTAGAGCCTTATGTGCCGCCCGTGTGCACTGGCCTGGGCGAGAGCGAATGCCACAGCACGCCGGGTTGCTGCGCCGTGTCCAAGAAGTTGGCCGACCCGCTGCGTTGCGCCGGCATCGGTAAACCCAATCTTAACCCCTTTATCTTTTTGAGTTGTACGGACCAGTTCGGCGGCGACAGTGGCCTCGGCAATTGCGCAGTGGACCCGACGACCGGCGCGGCCTATGACGTCTTCAACTCGTGCGCCATGGACTCCGTCGGTTACACCAGCGAAGAATTGCTCAATAGTCCTTGCTGCAAAGGCGATTGTGCGCCCACACCTGTCGGCAAACTGTGCGTCGTTCCGCACAGCGCGGGCACCAGCGAACTCACCGTCGGCGGCGGCATCCGCGTGGTGGTCTGGCCCAAGGGCTGTTTGTCGTCCAGTTGCACCAAGGTCATGCAGACCGGCTGCTCGCTGAGCGTGAGCGGTCAAAACGTCAGCGTAAATACGACCTTTTGCTTTACCGACTTGTCTGGCGTCAAGATCAGTTGCACCGCTGACTGTGGCGGCGGCGGCGTAGCCACTTGCGCCGAGGCGGGCACATGGACAGCGGGCACGCACACCGTCACGGCCGACGGATTGACGGTCACTGTAGGCGTTCCATCAGCAATTCCAGCTGGCGGCGCGTGCACCGGCACCCAGTTTTGACCAGACGCCGGCTGAGCAGGCTCGTGCCGCATTTCTGTGGTTCTTCCGACAAAATGAATAGTTACCTCACCTAAGCAGCAGCAAGAAACTTCGCTTGACGCCCGCCAGAGCCCGGCCCAGAATCGCCACGGCGCCGACGGACGGCTGCGAATCCGGGGCAAGGATGGGCAAAAACTACGACGGAGGCCGGGAACTCGGCCCAACGCATGCCTCAAGCCGCCGCGCGGTCCATGCCATCCCCGCTCAGGGCTCCTGCAAGCAATCGCGCCCGACTGGTCGACCGCAGGCAGTGCGTCGCCGGTCCCCAACACCTACAGGTTGCAACCCCGCATGAAGCCAGCGATTCTGCTGATTGAAGACGAAGCCGCCATTGCCGACACCCTGGTCTACGCGCTGCAGGCCGACGGCTTTGAGGTCGTGTGGCGCGCGCTGGGACAGACGGGCCTTGAGGCGCTGCGCGAACGCCCCTTTGACCTGCTGATCCTCGATGTGGGCCTGCCCGACGGCAGTGGCTTTGAGCTGTGCAAAGAAATTCGCAAAACGTCAGAGATTCCGCTGATGTTTCTGACGGCGCGCTCCGGCGAAATCGACCGGGTGGTGGGCCTCGAAATTGGCGGCGACGACTACGTGCCCAAGCCGTTCAGCCCGCGCGAAGTGTGTGCGCGCGTCAAGACCATCCTAAAGCGTAGTCGTGGCGCGGCCTTGCCTCCTACGCTGTTTCAAGTCGACGCGGAGGGCGGGCGCATCCGTTACCGCGGCCGCCTGCTGCCCCTGACACGCTATGAATTTGGGGTGTTGCAGGTGCTCATCAGCCAGCCGGGGCGTATTTTCTCGCGCAACCAGCTGATGGACCGGGTGTGGGGCGACGCGGAAGCCTTTGATCGCACAGTGGATACTCATATCAAGACCCTGCGTGCCAAGCTACATGAAGTGGACCCCGAGCGCGACCCCATCGCCACCCACCGCGGCTTGGGTTACAGCCTGCAGTTGGCGACGTGAAGATTAGTCTAAGAATCTTGCTAGGTTACTTCCTTATCGTCGGCGTCGCGGCGTGGTTTGTCCTCAACATCTTCATGGACGAGGTCAAGCCGGGCGTGCGGCAGGCCATGGAGGATACGCTGGTCGACACGGCGCAGGTGCTCGCGCGGCTGGCAGCGCCTGAACTGGCCAGTGGCCATATCGGTCAGGGCACATTTGCTCAGGTATTGCAAGGACTTGACGAGCAGCCCTTGCACGCCCGGGTGTGGACCTTTGCCAAGAACAAGGTCAACACCCGGGTGTATGTGACCGACGCCCGCGGCATTGTGCAATTCGACTCGGACGGCAAGGATGTCGGGCAGGATTTTTCGCGGTGGAACGATGTTTACCTCACGTTGCGAGGGCGTTACGGCGCGCGCAGTACCCAAAGCGACCCGAGCGTGCCGGAGTCGACGGTGATGCACGTGGCGGCGCCGATTCGCTGGGGCGGCACCATCATCGGCGTGTTGACCGTAGCCAAGCCGAACTTGGCCGTGGCGCCGTTCATCGAGAACGGTCGTCGCAAAATCTTCAGGGCCGGTCTATGGTTGCTCGGCCTTTCCCTCTTGATTGGCGTGGCCGTGGCGCTGTGGATTACGGGCTCGCTGCGGCAGCTCCTGCAGTATGCCGAGCGCGTGACCCGCGGCGAAAAGGCGGAGCCGCCGGACCTCGGGAGCAGCGAACTGGCGACGCTGAGCCGAGCCCTGGCGGGGATGCGGGAAAAACTCGAAGGAAAACAGTATGTCGAGCGCTATGTGCACACGCTGACCCACGAGATGAAGAGCCCGCTGACGGCGATTGGTGCCTCGGCCGAACTGCTGCAGGGGGAACTGCCCGCGGCGGATCGCGTGCGTTTTTCGGGACATATCGCCGAGCAGGCAGAGCGACTGCGGCAGTTGATCGACCGCATGCTGGGCCTAGCGCGGGTGGAGTCGCGTCAAGGGCTGCAGCAGCCGGTGGTCATCGACGTAGCCGCCCTGCTGGCCGAGGTGTTGGCGACGCGTGAAACACAACTGCAGGCCAGGCAACTACAGGTCAAAACAGAGGTTTTAGGTCAGTGCTCGCTGCTGGGTGACCGCTTCTTGCTGGCGCAGGCCCTGGCCAATCTGGTCGACAACGCCATCGACTTCAGCCCGCTGGCCGGTACGATTGACCTGCAATTGCAAGGAGATACGGACCATGTCACCGTCCGTGTCAGCGATTGCGGTACCGGCGTTCCTGACTTTGCCCGCGAGCGCGTGTTTGAACGCTTTTACTCACTGGAAAGGCCGGCCACGGGCAAGAAAAGCACGGGTCTTGGGCTGCCCTTTGTTCGCGAAGTCGCACAGTTGCATGGCGGCAGCGCCACACTGACGAACCGGCCCGAGGGCGGCGCACTGGCGGTCCTGACGCTGCCCCGCGCCAGCAAAACTTAGCAGACTTCACCCTGACTTCACGCTAGGCTCATCGTGCCTTCACTGGGCGGCGAGATACTGGGGCTCCAACTTGCCAAGGAGTCCACTATGTCTCAGGAATTTTGCGATAAACCGCTCGTCGATAACCCGCCGCCCCCTCCGCCCTATCCGCCGCCGCCCTATCCGCCGCCGCCCTATCCGAAGCTGAAGTCCAAAACGCCCAGTGCGCTCACCAAGTTGCTGGTCATCGGCGCGGTGATGCTGGCCCTGCTGGTCCCCCTGCACCTGATTGATGGTTTGGTCGGCGATCGCCAAGCGCAAAGCCGCGGTGTAGTTCAGGAAATTGCCCAAAGCGCTGCCGGTGCCCAGCGCCTGCACGGTCCCCTGCTGGTGGTGCCCTACCGCGAGCGCAAAGTGGTGGCTGAGGAGGTGGTCGTGCAACAGGACGGCAAGGCCAACACGGTCACGCGCAACAAAGAACTGTTTGAAGACCATGAGTTGGTGCTGCAGCCCGCAGCCTTGCAGGTGAGCGGTAGCGTGACCACGGCGACGCTGCACCGTGGGCTCTACGAGGCGCTGACCTACACCGCTGACACCAAGCTGACCGGCACGTTTGACCTTGAACTCGTTGATCTTGCGCGCAGTCCGAGTGTCACCATCGGCGAGTGCTACCTGGCGCTCGGCGTGCGCGATGTGCGTGGCATCCGCAACAGCCCGCGGCTGCAGTGGCAGGGCCGGGAATTCGATTTCTTGCCGGGCAGTCCGGTCGAGAGCCTGGGGCCGGGCCTGCACGCGCCGATTCCGCTGGGCCAACTCGGTACCTCCGGCAAGGTGCAATTTGCTATTCCGCTTGAGCTTTTTGGCACCGAGGCCCTGTCCTTCATCCCGGTGGGCAAGGACACGCGCGTGCAGGTCAAGGCGAACTGGCCGCATCCGTCGTTCTTTGGCCGCTCGCTGCCCAGTCAGCGGACCATCAGCGACGACGGCTTTTCGGCCGAGTGGCACAGCACCTGGTTCAACGCCGGCGCCCAGGCCAGCAAAGACAGCGCCGGCGAGGACAAAGAGTTCGGCGTGCGCTTCATCCAGCCCGTCGACCAGTATTTGCAGGCGGACCGGGCGCTGAAGTACGCGATTTTATTTGTCGTCCTGACCTTCGCCGGCTTCTTCCTTTTTGAGGTGCTGCGCCGCCTGCGCATCCATCCACTGCAGTACGGCCTAGTGGGTGCTGCGTTGGCGATGTTCTACCTGCTGCTGCTGGCCCTGGCCGAACATATTGCATTTGCGGCGGCTTACGCGGTGGCGAGTGCGGCGTGCGTGGGCCTTATCGCCTTTTACCTGATGCACGTGCTGCAGCACTGGCTGCGGGGCCTGGGCTTTGGCGGCCTGCTCGGGCTGCTCTACGCGGCGCTTTACGGTCTATTGCAGTCTGAAGACAACGCGTTGCTGCTGGGGGCCGGGCTGCTGTTCGCGGCGCTGGCGGCGGTGATGGTGCTTACGCGCAAGCTGGACTGGTACAGCGTGGGCACGCCTGCGCGCGGAGGCTCGGTGGGGATGTAGGGAATAAACCGCCTAGAATGAAAGGCATTTATCGCGCGGTGGACGCCCCTGGGCTGTAACGTCGCTTCCTGTGCGGGCATTGGCTTGCACCGGCCGGAAATCGCGCTGGGCTCCAACTCAGCGGCAGCGACGAGGTCCGCAGCGCAACGCCATCCGAGCGCAAGCCCATTGTGACTCCGCCAACTTCATTGGCAATCGCCGAGTCATGGGCGTCTTGTCCCAGCGCGGGTTCGCGGGCTGGGGTTTGCCTTGACCGCCGCGCCGCATCGCCGCATGCTTGCGCTGGACCCGGAATTGGCCGCAGTTTCCATGCGCCCGCAGAGGAACAGCCAAATTGACCCAATGGAGAGCGCCGCGTGAACTTGCTCCGCCAATTTCAAGCGCTGATCTCGTCCTGCGGGTTGCTGCTTCTGCTGCTCCCGGCCCTAGTCCAGGCCAGGCCGCCCAAAAGACCAGCGCCGGCTGTTCTGGTCGAAGCCACTGTACCGCATCGGAATTCGCCCGCGATGCAGCAGCTTGGGCTGCCCCTAGACCCGTCGCAACTGCAAGCGCAAGTCGAACTCGGCATCGCCGCGAAAGTGCCGCAGGATGGGATTTACCTGTTGCTGCGCGCACTTGATGCCATTGTATCCATGCCACCTACGCAGCCGTTGCGGGTTCAGGCGCTGCAGGCGCTCGGGCAAACGGTGGCCCAAACCGATTGGGATGCCAATGGTTGCGCGGATTTTGGCGATGAGGAGTCGGCCAAGACGCGTTGCCCCACGCTGGATCCGCAAATTCGTTCGGGCCTGTATCTGGCGAGCGTGTTAAGTCCGGATAATCAAACGTGGTCTACCTGGCACAAGGGTTTGACCGGCAATACGCTGGCGCAAATGGAGGAGCGCCTGCACGAGCGGACGGTGGTGCGGGAACTGCTTGAAAAGCGGGGGTATTTTCTCGAAGTACTGCGAGCGACGGGCGATGCGCGATTCGCCCAAGGCACAGAGGCCGCGTTTCGCCAAAGTGCGATGATTTATAGGTACTTATTGGCAAGACTTCCCTTGGCCAAGGATGCTCCGAAGTTCCAACAACGCATTATTCGGGCGATGGACCTGTTGGGGACCCAGGTGTTCAAGATACCCGATTTAGTTGCCCGGCTTGTGAAAAAGATTAATGATCCTGCCGCAAAACGCAGCATCGAGTCTGCGGTGCAGGACATGGAAGAGCGAATCTCCGAGCGGCGTAAGTATCTGATGCTTTTTTCGAAGGATACTGCCTGGTTCAAGGCGTGGCAGAGCGACGGCGCGGTTCTCGCTGCTGCCGAAAGTCGCCAGACAGAAATATCTTTGCAAATTGCAATGTTAATTCACACGCAGGCGCAAACACTGCGCAAAAGTTGCGAGGAGCCGCGCGCCCGGGCGAAATACATCGTCGCCATCGAAGAATATGAGAAGTTACTCCTCGGCGACCCAGCTGCGCCCGGTGCTTACGATTTGGCTTGGACCCTGGCGGAAACACTGTGGTTTGCCGCACCACAAAAGCCTGACCCGCCTCTGCAAAAGGGCATGGTCAGGGTCCATCTTTGCCAAGGCGGGTGTCCGCCGGAGCCCGAGTGTCCTGCGCAACCATTCGGGCAGCGTGAAATCAAGATTCGGCGAGAAATACTAAATAAATCATTGCACTACTACGAAATGGTCCGCGATTGGCAGGGGCCGCACACGCTGGGTGACGACCAGAAACCTTTAGATCACAAGGAAGAGGCCGCATACACGGCGCAGGCTGTGCGTTCGCTGCTGCTGACGATCCAGACGGAACTCCCTGTCCACGACCCGCAGCACCTAGACGACCGGCAGGTCCCGGGTTTGGAGCATCACGCCGTGCAGGACGCGATCGACCAAGAAGCAAACAAGGACGCGGCAGGCATCGTCCACATGAAGCCACAGCCACTTGATCCGGCCGCAGTGGACTGGATTCTCGCGGTCGACGCTTTTGTTGCTGCGTTTCCCGCCAGCCCAAAGGACGAGCCGGAGCGAAACGTAGGCATAGCGCTGCACGCGTGTCCCGCCCCAGCCGAAACGTGACAGACCCAGCGGCTGTGCTATTCACACGGCCAGGAGGTTTCCATGTCCCGTCGTCCCCGTCGCCAGTTTACCGCCGAGCAGAAGACCGCGCTGGTCAAAAAGCACCTGATGGACA
>CAIMEY010000103.1 GCA_903840165.1 uncultured Myxococcales bacterium
GGACGGTGGTGCGCCAGTCTGTGGCAATTCGGTGTGCGAAGTGGCTGAAAATCCAGGGAATTGCCCCGCAGACTGCCCTGCAGTATGTGGCGATGGATTATGCTCGCTAGGCGAGGACCCCGTAAAATGCAACGCTGATTGTTGCGGTACCTGCGGGGACGGCAAGTGCATGAGCTACTCCTGCAAGGAAAACGATCCGAAAGGCCCCTACTACTGCGACGTTGATTGCGCGCTTCCATGTGGAGACGGGGTCTGCGGGGCCTCCGAGAGCCCGATGACGTGTTCGAAGGACGGCGGTCCAGGGGCGTGTGGTAACCACTTGTGCGAGTTCGCAGAAACAGCCGCGAACTGTCCGGAGGATTGCCCGGTGTCGTGCGGAAACGGCGTCTGCGAAACCAGCGAAGTGTCCGCGTGTCCAGTTGACTGCGGGTTCTGCGGCGACACGGTATGCGCCAAGGCGTTGGGGGAAACGGAGTTCTCCTGCCCTGGCGACTGCAAGATTACATTGTGCAAAGGAAACGAGGACTGCGCCGACGGCAACGACTGCACGTTTGACTACTGCGGCGTCGGTGGCCAATGCAAACACCAAGCGGGGGCGGGCGCCTGTGACGATGGCGACGCCTGCACCGTGGACCTGTGCGACAGCGGCGGCTGCAAATCGCTCCCGATTCCAACGATGTGCAAGGACATCTACGATGCAATTGAATGCACCACGTCGGCTTGCGACTCAAAGGTGGGGTGTGTTCAGGTGCCGGATTCCACATCCTGCGTCGACGAAAACCCCTGCACCAATGGCGTCTGCGATATCAACACAGGCTGCGTTATGGTTCCAAATACAGCCACTTGCACGGACAATGACGCTTGCACGGCCGGGGATAGCTGCAAAGACGGGGCGTGCAATCCCGGTTCCGCGGTCAAATGTGACGACAATAACGCTTGCACCAACGATAGTTGCAGCGCCAAGACGGGCTGCGTCAACCTAGCCAACACCGCGACGTGCGAGGACGGCAGCGCCTGTACCAACGGCGACGTGTGCGGGGCCGGCATCTGCGCTGGAAAGGCCATCAACTGCCAGGATGGCAATGCCTGCACCAGCGACGGTTGCGACCCCAAGAGCGGGTGCGTGAACCTGCCCCTTGTGGCAACCTGCGAAGATGGCAACGCTTGTACCACCGGGGACGCCTGCAGCGAGGGCGTTTGCCAGGGCGGCGCGACGGCCTGCGGTAACGGCAAGTGCGACTGTGGCGAGATGGCAGTCAGCTGCCCGACGGACTGCAGTCCATCCGCCGGAATGGTCCTGATTCCAGGGGGTACGTTCTGGATGGGGTGTAACTCGGTCAAGGATGGAAGCTGCATCCTCTATGCTAACGAGAGTCCGCAACACAAGGTGACATTATCTTCTTATTACATGGACATCACGGAAACGACGGTTGGTCAGTACAAGGCTTGCGTCGATGCGGGAGGCTGTACAGCCCCGAGTTCGGTGCAGCCGACGCAGTACGCGACCTATCCTAGTCTGACAAATAATCCAGTGAACTTTGTCACTTGGCTGCAATCGCAGGCGTATTGCCAGTGGCGGGGCACGGGCTTTGATTTGCCTACAGAGGCCCAGTGGGAGATGGCGGCACGGGGTAGTTGCGAGAAGAATGGCAGCACGGCCGGTGACGCAGGTTGCGCTTCTGCCATGCGGACTTACCCGTGGGGCGAGGCTGCAGCAACGTGCAGTTATGCGGTGATGTCCGACGGGGGCAAGTTGGGTTGCGGGACCAACACTACTTGGGCAGTTGGCTCCAAGCCTGCTGGTGATAGCCCGTACGGTTTGCACGACATGGCTGGCAATGTTTGGGAACGGACACGGGATTGGTACGGCACGTACAGTCCTGAATCTGCTGTTGATCCGGTGGGCCCGGGTAGCGCCTCCTCCCGGGTCAGTCGTGGAGGCTGCTTCGGGTACGACGCCGCTGGCCTCCTGCGTGCAGGCATTCGCAGCGACGGCCCCCCATCGGGCGCCTTCTACAACCTCGGCCTGCGCTGCGTGCGGGCTTACCCGTAGGCGGTCACGCAAGAAGACCCAGCAAACTCAAGCCTTTCCCCCTATCCCGGCCCAACTTCCGCCAGGTAGGCGTCGAGGTTGGCGCACACTTCTGACGCCCCTTCCAGCCAGACGCCGCGCGGGTCAAAGTACAAGGTCCAGCCATCGTCATAGGGCAGGTAGTTGGCATCGCGAAACGTCAGGGTTTCACCGGCGTCAAAGTGTTGCCGATGGTAGTCGGTGAATTCGCGAATCACGCGATATTGAACGCCTTTCTTGAGAGAATGCACTGTCATTCTCAAAGCGCGCCACTTGGCCGCGGCGACGATGGGGCCCAAGGCCTCGAGGTCCGCCGTTGTGCTTATTTCTACACGCAATTCGCTGTCTATCGCCTGCTGGCCGCCCAGGGACGTGACGATGGCTGGGTCGCTGTCCGTCACTTCCACCAGCAAGCGGTCCCGCGTCATTAGGCGCTGGGGATTGCCAGGTGCTGGCCAGAGAATGCCTGGAATCTGGGCAGTTAGCGAACGTACGGCCAGGGCTTGGGGCGTCAGGCCGCTTTGGACTTCGAGGGTGTTGCCATCGGGGTCATTGACAAAAACCGATACGTTTCGCGGCGGTGTCAGGCGCATGTGACCGCGGCCACCGGCGCCAAGGCCTATTTGGTCGACCAAGCCCTCCTGCGCCGTGCCGATGGCGACCAGCGCGCCGCCCACTGGGCCTTGTTCGGCAGGAACCAGCCAAATTCTCGCCACATCCACGCCCAGGGCCACCGAGCCTAGAGGGCCGTCCGCCGCACGAAACCCAAGCGGTTCTAGGGTCTTGAGGTACCAAGCCCGACTCGCGGCGACATTGCGCACGCGCAGGTGGACATGCAGGAGATCGCCCGAGTGGGTCGTCATGAGTGTGGCTTCCAGATGGCGCAATCTATCCTAGATTCGCTTGGATAGGCGTAGCCGATGCGAAAGGGCTGCTGCAGCCGCAAGCCATCAAACGCACCGCATTGGGCCAATTCTTCGCAGGCCCGCCGGAGAATAGGGCGAAAGAAATGCTCGACATAGCCGTCCTGGACGCTCGGTGACGGCGGGATGGCCCCTTTGCCGAGTTTGCTGTGAACGGGCAGTTCGAATTCGTGAAAGAGGTGCCATTGATAGCGGCCGATTTCGGTTTCCTCACTGGCTCCAGGCCTTTCGGCGCTGTCTAGGCAGGCGGCGAAGTACTCCTCGTAAGGGCTTGCATCGAAAGCAAAAGCGCACACAGTTGCCTTTGGATGGGCACGGACAAAGGCCTTGGCTGCCTTCTTGCCCTCCGCGACGAGGCGGGCGACAAACGGTTCAAAATTCGGGGCTTTGGTCGGTGGCAACGGCTTGCCAGATGCCAAGGCCGCGGCTTTGCGCAGTATGGTCCTAGCGTTGCCCGCTTCGGGGTGACTCGGATTGTCCTCAAGCCATGCCATCAGCGGTGCGACCGCCGCGGGGGCCACAATGGGCTCCAGGGCTTTGAATAGCGCCCAGGGAGAGGCGTCGGCCGCGCCCGTCGTCAGCAGGGCCAGTAGGTAGGGCAGGGCACGCACATCGCCAGCATTGCCCAGGGCAATGGCCAGGGAAGACGTTTTACTTACAGGGAGTTGTGCTGCTATGGCCTCCAGCACCTCCGGCGACCGACTGCCGCCGAGGGCATACAGCGCCGTCCCGCGCAGCGATTCATCCGCCAGCAGGGGCAAGAGCAGGGCCTGCCAACGCGAATCGCGCTTCTTGACGGGCGCAAGCTTGAGCAGGATTGCGTTGGCCGAATGCGGGTCGGCCTGCACCGCCGCTGCTGTGAGGTAGGGAGCCAAGATCTCGTAACTCTTGGATTCTACGACCAGACGCGCGGCGTCTTGGAGGGACAAGGGCGGTAGGGTCGATTCAGCCATGTTTGAGCCCTTCGTAGGTTTTTTGCCAGTTATTGAGCAGTGATGCGTGACTTGGGGCGGCTTGTGGCTTGTCGCTGCTGCTTGGCTCCCGCTCGCTTGCCCCTCCTGCCGCGCTGCCGGACCTTCCGGTGGCGCCGTCTGGGCGACAATGCCCTAGCAAATCCATGCAGTCAAGGGTGGTGTTGATCAATAAAATCAATGAAGTCAGGCAAGATAGGGCAACATGGGTGCCTGCCCGGATCGGCCCCCTTGGGTCTCCGGCAGTGCAGGTAGGCGCAGGCTGCCGCGCGTGCGGTCGAACGTGCGGTTCAATCTATTGAATCTAAAATGAAAACAGTGCATATGCGCACGGCAGTACCTTCGAGTTCGCTGCACCACCGATGACCGGCTTGGAGCGCCCCCCTCGCACCTGCGCCGCCGCTATCCGTCGCCGCACGAGACGGCACTAATTCAACCCTGATTTCGCACACCTAAAGCCAACTGTTGCCAGAGTCGCGCTATCCAGCGTCGTCGTACCCTGCCAGGCATTCAGGTCCGCGCTCGCCGCCGTGCTGGCATAGTGGCCGCCACGGGTAACGCGTTGCAAATAATCAATGGCACCTGTGCAGCCAGCCACCCAGGCCGACCCATCCTTGGGTCCAGCGCCGAGCGGCAAGTCATGTGAACAATCCTGAACACGTTCAGCCACATTGCCGACCGTGTCGTGCAGGCCATAGGGACTATCGCCGTTGGGGCGCGAATCGACCGGATAGGGCCAGTTCCCCTGGCAGCCGACATCGGCTTTGTAAATTCCACCGGTCATGATCGCCAGCAAGCAGGTGGCTGGGTCGTTACCCCAAGGATAGACCGGTTCTGCTGTGGCACAATCTTTTCCTAAGTAAAATTCGCAGCCACCGCGGGCGGCTTTCTCCCATTCAGCGTCGGACGGAAGCCGCTGGCCGCGCCAAGTGCAATAGTCCTGACTCTGCTTGAATGTCAGACAGTTGATTGGTCTTGTCCCCGGCGAGTTAGACGTGATGAAATTGGGCGACCAAGTGCAAGACGGGCCACCTGGCGCGTAGACCACAGGTGTCGTGCAACCGCCGGCCTTGACGCAGGCCGCGTACGCCGCCACCGTCACTTCCGTACGATCTATTTGGAAATCTCCTACTGTTACGGTGTTCTTGCTGTCTGGATTCGCGTCACAGGCGGCGCTGCCCACGGCCGACGTGCAGCCCTTGATGAACGGCCCCCCAGGAATCGCCACATGTTCCTCGGACCAATTGACACACCCGCTTAAAATACAGGCACTTGTCGGACCGCAGGCCATGCCATAAGACTGAGGCACAGTTTCGTGGTAGCACCCGTTGGCGTTGTTTTCACTGCATTTGTCGTTGGTGCAAACATTGCCGTCGTCGCAGTTGGTTGGCGTGCTGCTGTTGCACAGGCCGTTGATGCAACTGTCGTCTTGCGTGCACTTGAGGCCGTCGTCGCAGGGCCCAGGCGTTGCGGTATGCCCACATCCAGCTTTGGGATCGCAGGTATCCGCCGTGCAGGGGTTGCCGTCGTCGCAGGCAGATGAGGCGTCGATGTGCACGCAACCAGCTAATTTATCACAACTGTCGGTCGTGCAAACGTTGCCGTCGTCGTGTCCCGCCCCAGCCGAAACGTGACAGACCCAGCGGCTGTGCTATTCACACGGCCAGGAGGTTTCCATGTCCCGTCGTCCCCGTCGCCAGTTTACCGCCGAGCAGAAGACCGCGCTGGTCAAAAAGCACCTGATGGACA
>CAIMEY010000104.1 GCA_903840165.1 uncultured Myxococcales bacterium
ATTCGCAATGTCAAGGTGATCCCCCGCTGGGGTCCAGGGACAAAGAGTCCCTGGCGCCGGCCGCGTAGGCCATTGCGCTCATCGACTGGAGTCAGTATCCTGCGGACTCCGTCTGTACGGTTTGCGCTGGGGCGGCACAGACGCAGGTCTTAGGTAGCCCAATCGCCCCGCCGCGGCCCGCTGTTTGGTCCTTCCTAGGTCTCGGCACCGTGGCCACCGATGTCGCCGCTGCGCTGTCCTTGGCCTCCTGCCGCGCTGCCGGACCTTGCGGTGGTGCCGTCTGGGCGACAATGCCCCAGCAACTGCGCGCCGTCAAGGGCCTTTTGGTTGGCCGAGGAATTTTTTGGCCGCAGAAGAAGCGGCCGCGGCCGGGCAGGGTCATGCAGGGGCGCCAATCTGCCAGCCTGCATTGCTGGCAGAAAATCACTGAGTAAAATAGGCATTTCCACGTACCTTCGCCGCTACCGACCTCACCGGACCAGCAGCGCCGCCAGGCCCAGTAACATCGACATGCTGGCCACATCCGTCGCCGTGGTCAGGAAAATGCTCGACGCCGTCACAGGGTCGGCGCCCACGCGCTTGAGAACCAGGGGCACCACCGCACCGCTGATGCCGCTGATGACACAACTGCCTATCATTGCGAGGAAAACAACCAGCGCCAACATCTTGGCGCTTGGCTGCTGCTGCACCGTCGCGACGACAAACATGCCCGTAGCCGCCACCAGGCCGACCAGCGCCCCGTTCATCAGGCCCAGCAGCGCCTCTTTGCGCACCATCGCGGCCTCCTTGCCGGAGCGAAAGTCACCCAACGTCATCCCACGCAGCGTGATGGCCAGCGCCTGACTGCCCGTGTTGCCCGACTGCCCCGCCAGCACCGGCAAGAACATCGTTAGGATCAGCAGCCGGTCAATGGTGCCCTGAAACATCCCCACCACGCCCGCAGCGATAAACGCAGTCAAAAGATTGACTTGCAACCACGGATGCCTCAATCGCAGGCTATGAAACCACGGCGTGCCCAGCCGTTCCTCTTTCTCCACGCCCACCATCGCGCCGGGCTGCAGGCTCAGTTCCATCGACCGCTTTTGCTCGGCCAGCACGGCATCGTAGAGCGCCCGCACTTCCTCCGCTTGCCGGCGGATTTGTTCTTGGCTGGCCTCGACTTCCGCGACCTTGACCTCAAGCGCCGCTGCGTAGCGCTTGGTCTTTTGATGCAGCAGGCGGACTTCCAGAATCGCGTGAACCCGAGCCAAAACCTCGGCAATATCAAACGGTTTACTGACAAAGTCCTTGGCTCCAGCCTGCAACGCCCGCAGTTTGTGGGCCGGCTGGGCGGTAATGACCAGTACGGGCAGGTAGTCTCCCTGCTCCACGCGGGCAAGTTCAGCCATCACCTCAAAACCATCCATCCGCGGCATTTGCAGGTCCAGCAGAATCAAATCGTACTGATTCTGTTGGTGCAATTCCGATACCGCATAGGGGTCCATGGTGCTGGTGATCCGGTCGAAGCCGGCTTTGGCCAGGATGCGCTCTAGCAGCGACACATTGGCCGGTAAATCGTCTACAATCAGGATTTTGCCGTGCAAAATCTACCGTTCAGTCGGCATGACCACACCTTGCCCAATTGGCCGCGCAGATCCCCACAAATCGCGGCAAATTGCCCGACGTCGTGCTCAGGAACGGCGCGTGCGGCCGACTTTTGACTCCTTTGGCTGGCTCAGGCCCCCCGCGCTAGGCAGCCAGACTCGACCCGCGTCAACGCGTAAGGCCTTGTCTGTTCTGCCGCTTCGCCCCATCCTCGCCCCGAAATTGCCTCCGACCAGCGGCGGCCGACCCAGTCTGGGCCGTCTACAAGGAACCGTCAAGGACAATTTCGTCCAGCCGCCGCGGCAAAGGTAACTTGCTGTACGGAAATAAGAATTCGCTTCCGCTAAAGGTCCAGCTTGCCTCCGAACGTCGCGGTCTATTGCGCACGGGGACCAATACCTCAAAGCCGAAGTTCCTTGCGGGTTCGAGGTACAGTGTTTGCTTCTAGTTTCAGGGGGGCGCGCCATCTCCACCTCTCCCCGCCCGCGCGCGGGCTCACCCCTGCGTTGCGCCGGGTCCCCGGCTGCAAAGTCCACAACGCCGCGAGCTTTCCGGTAACCCACAAATCACTTAGGGTTACCTGTCCTAGCGCCCGAACCTTGGCCATACGGGCAATGCCCAGGACCTGTTCGGAAGCGTAGACCGACCTCAGGCTGCAAGTCGCCTCCGTCGTTCCGGGCAGAACCACCGGCAACCATTGGTGATTATCGCCAAGCTCGCGCAAGGGCTCCAGGGGCTACGGCCGGGTCCGCGCCAGCAGCCAGTTCGCCAGGGCGTCGCGGAAAGTGTTATTGAATCCAGGGATATGGCCGCTGCCCACCATCCGCCAATGCTCCACCGCCAGGTTCGACGGGCAGCCGGGATACTGCAGCTGCTCGGTCTCGTCGCCCGCCACGGCCTTGTCGAAGTCAACAGTGGCCAGCGTCGTCGGGTCTACGCCGCAGCCATCGCGCGCGAGCCACTGAGCTAAGCTAGCCTGTGCACTGGGGAACTTGACGCCCGCGTTGGCACCACCGTCATAGGCAATCGTCGCATCCTTGGTGCCATGAATGTGCAGCACATTGACGGGCTTAGGCGCCGGGCACGCCGCCTTGTCCAGGTCCGTGGCGCCGGCAATCACCGCGATTGCATTGACTTTGTCGGACTGTTCGCAGGCCAAGCGATAGGCCATGAAGCCGCCGTTGGAATGCCCGACGATGTAGACGCGGGCCGGGTCGACGGCCAGTTCGGCAATCGCTTGATCAATGAGTCCGGACAGATAGGCGACGTCATCGACGCCAACATGGGCGAAATCACAGCAGGCCGCGGTCGCGTTCCAAAACCGGCTGCCATTGGCGTCAACGGTGCCATCGGGGGCGAGCGTGACAAAACCCATCGAATCTGCACGCGATTGCACGCCAAGGTAGGCCGTCTGGATCGCACCACTGGCGCCGTAGCCATGCAACACCAGGATAAGGGGCCACTTTTTCTTGGGCGTCCAGGTCGCTGGCACCGTCACCGGCACGGGCCGATTGCCGCCGAGCGTCTCGGTATGGGGCGCGGGCAGGGCCTCGGCATCGTCGCCTGAAAGCGGGTTTATTTCAGCGACATCGCCGGTCGTATCGACGGGCTGGACGGTGTCGGGCGCATCGCCAGCGGAGCTGGTGTCTAGCGTGACTGAGGGCTTCGCAGGCGCTCCAGTGCAGGCGGCCAGGAGAGCCAAGAACGCCAGAAAAACCTTTGCTATTGCGGCACTTCGTTGCTTGGTCACTGCTGCTCCGTGCGCGCCCTGGGGTGTCGTTGCGGACTGGCCTGGTCCAACTATGTCCGGCGGCGGAACCGGGTGGCTAGGAGTTTTAGCTATCTGCCTGTAAGTAAGTGGTATTTCATGGCGGCTAGTCATCCGATGCATTTGGGTGCGTCGCCGAAACGGCGACCGGGCTGGGATTTTCCGCCTCGGCGGCGGAAAACGGCGTCGGACGCCGCTGCTCCGCAGTCCACATCCCTCGCACAACGCATGGAATCGCTTGGAGATTCAATGGCCGCTGTCATCCGGGTAGGGACGGCCTTCCCTGGCTCTGCCTGGTTCACGCAAGGATACTGTGATTCCATGCTATTGCCGTAGGGCGGGGGCTTGTTCCCCGCCGCTGACGAATCGGCGAGGGACAAGCCTCGCGCCCTACGAGCCTGCAAATGGATTCGTGACGGCGCCCGTCGCCGCTTCCGCGACGCGCCCAAAAATCAACGGCAAATCCATTAAAATACAAAGACTTTCCTGTTATCGCCCCATGAGCCCCGCGGCCTAATCGTTCAACTTCCACCCGCCGGGCAACTCCCTGAAATCACTACGCGCGGAGTTGGTGACCCACGCCGTCCCAGCGTGCCAGACCAGGGACCCGATCTGCATCGCGAGCGCCATCGGCTTGCCCAGCACCATCATGACTCCAAGGCCAGACAACACGGCCATGACGATATGGACGCGCACGGCCCGGTCGCACGCCGAGGACAGGCCCTGCGAAAGACCATAAGTTACCCAGGCATAGAATACCACGAGCGCCCCGCCCATGACCATCGTGAACGTAGCGCTTTCCTTGTCGCGCACCAAAAACGCCGCGCCAACGATGGCCAGCCACTTGAGCACGGACAGGCCATTGAGCGCGATGGCAAAAGTCCCCATGGTAGAACGCTTTGTTTTCTCAGACATAGCTATCCTCGATTCGCAAAGGGGCATCACGGCCCAGTAAAAAGCACATCCGAGGCGCCAAGGCATCGGCGTTCGTTGCAGGGATTCTGCAAGTAGATTCAAGGAGATACGCACTGCCGGTTGCCCCGCGCGGGACAGCGGCCATCTGGCTGCGGTTGCCGAATCGAACGGGCCATAGCCTGACAGGTCAGATACTGCCGTCAAGGGGCTTAGGATCGCGCAGATTTTGCGTACTAGCGCCCCGCAAAGAACCTGCTAAGATGTCCAGCGGGGCGGGCGTCTTCGCGTCGTAGGGCCGTACTCAGTTGCGGCAGACAAGCTGATGGAGACAACATGAAACACAGCGAAATTCTAAGCCAAACCGCATTGACCTGCAGGCGATTTGCCGGCGTTGGCCTGATCGGTTTGGGCCTACTTGCCACGGGCTTGAGCGGCTGCACGGTCGTCACCACCGAGGTCCAAGTCCCCTACTCCTGCCAAGGCGACGAGTGCGCCAAGGTCCAGGTCGGCGGCGCCAATGAGGACGGAACTGGCTTTGTCGATTGGTCTTCTGGCACCTTCAGCCCCAAGGTCATCACCGGTCCCCAGGGCGGCCAGCACGTCTGGGTGAGCACCAAAAGCATCCGCGTCAGCCCCACCAAGTTGCGCATCGGCGTCATCATGCATGACGCAGAGACGGGCAATCTGGTCAAGCCGGGCCGCGTGGAAATGACCCACACGCCTGCGAAAAACGCCGAAGGCTGGTACGAATACGACGGCATTCCGGCCTTTGTCAAAGAGCCCTGCGTCATCAGCGGTCGCAAGCTGAAAGTCGACTTGGATATTAGCGACTTGTACGGCGTCACGGCCTCGACGTCGGCCTTTATCACACCGCACTTTGACCTCTGGTGCCCGGACAAGGCCAGTGCCGATGCAGGCAGCACCGATGCGGCAAGCCCTGATTTTTCCACGCGAAAATGATCGGGTGACCGCGGTGCCGAACCTGCCTGGACCCGCACGCCAAACTCGAGGGGCAGCCATTGGCGCGTCCGTAGGAAGCAATCATGCGTAGTTTCAAAGCGTTGCGCTCGCTGACCAGTCTACTGCTCTGCGCAGCGACCGTGGCCATGCCGGCCCTTCCTCGCCTCGCCCTGGCCCAGGAACAGCCGGTGGCCGATGAAGGCCCCAGCCTGCCGCAGCCTGTGGCCCCTGGTCAGGCCGTGCCCGATGGCCTGCCGCCTCCCGCCGTCGCGCCGGAGACTCCGCAGACCTACGCGCCGCAGGAACGCCAAGCACCGGTCTACGCGCCCACAGCCCCTGCGCCGAATCGCCAGGTCAATCCTGTGCTAGACGCGCGGATCGACGCCGAAAATGACACCAACGTTGTCCTCTGGTTTGGCGCTGGCTGCCTGCTGACCCTGGTCGGCGTGTTGGTGGCCTATGTGGTGACGCCCGACCCTTCGGCGGCCCGCCTCATCGGCCACGACTCCAACTATGTGACGGTTTATACACAGGAATATCGTTCAACTGGCACCGGCACTCAGGGACGCGCAGCGATCTACGGCTGCTTGACCACCACCATCGCCTATGTCGCGCTGGTCGTGCTCACCTTGCGGACCGTGAACTGAAGCTGGTGGATTCCAACCTCTTGCGATTGCAGGGAAAATCCTAGGGTCCGGCTTGTCCCTGGGTTGCAGGCTTGTCTGGCGCGCGAGGGATGTGGACTGCGGAGCAGCGGCGTCCGACGCCGTTTTCCGCCGCCTAGGCGGAAAATCCCAGCCCGGTCGCCGCTTCGGCGACGCGCCCAGCCTGAACCGCAGCTAGGAACGACCAGTCAGATTCGTCAAGACCGACGTCAACACCGTCAACTGCCCCTAAGGCAGGCCCTGCCAGGTCACGTTCAAGGTCACAGAACTAGACTGATATTTGCCGACGCCGTTGCGCAAGTCCGAGGCCAGGTCGGCAATGGGCGGCACCTCGGTGTCTTCATCCGGATTGGGCGCATCGGAGTCGAAAACCCTTAACTCCACAGCACTTTTTGCCGTAATCTCCACGGCGCACGTCTTATTCCACGCCGGCGTCTTGGTGTCGGCGATGACGTCGGTCTGGCACTTGACCGCACCGTCCACCAGCAACTGCGCGTAACCATCGGGCAAACAGGCGGGGGTCGTGTCTGCGGTCGACTTGCAGTCCCAGCCATTGCCCGTGCTGTTGAACGACGCAAACTCAGCCGACTGCAGGGTCACCGAATAAATCCGCGGAAACAAAGGCAAACAAGCGCCGCTAAGCGTGCACACCTGCTGCAGCGTGCAGTCCGAGGGCTTACAAACCTTTGCTTTCACATCGCTTTGCGCATCTGCCCCGCCACTGGCCGCGCTGGAACCACAGGCCGTCAGGGCCAGCGCAGTGGTCAACAAAAGTGCTGCAAGCTTGATCCGTGAACGCACGATGACCTCCAATTCTCGATGGCCTTGGCGGCGCTGAGCGCAACGTTGCTGCTATTTACTGCGCTGATAGTACTTGCGCGAGTACTCCATGACCATCCGCTGCGCCGAAAATGCTGGCGCGGTGGCGACGGCCTGCATCTGCATGTTGCGCCAGCCGTCCTTGTCCTCGTAGTACAGCGGAAGTACATGCTTTTCTAGCGATTCGTACAGGGCATTGGCGTCCCGATCGTCGTCGCGGTTGTCCCAATCCTGGCCGACCGCCCAGCCGTTGACGCCATCGCGGCAGCCTTCTGCCCACCAACCGTCGAGAATCGAAAGATTCGGCACGCCGTTGAGCACCGCCTTCATCCCTGAAGTTCCGCACGCTTCCAAGGGCCGCACCGGGTTGTTGAGCCAGACGTCGACGCCGGCCGTCAACTTCTTGCCCAGCCACATGTTGTAGTTCTCCAGGAAGCCAACCCGCAGTTCGCCGCGTAACTCATGGGAAAGACGGACCAATTCATGAACCAGCTGCCGACCTTCCCCGTCGTTCTGGTGGGCCTTGCCGGCAAACAAGATCTGCAACTTGCCCTTGCCCAACGCAATCAGGCGGGGCAGGTCGCGAAACATCAGGGTCGCCCTCTTGTACGGTGCCGCGCGGCGGGCAAACCCAAGGGTCAACACGTCAAGATCAAAGCCCAATTGGGTCGCGCCGTTGGCATATTCCAGCAGTTCCCGCTTGGCACGCCGCCTCGCCACGTCAAAGTCGCCGCCCGGCACATGCTGGACCGCCGTCAGGTGTTCGGGATGGTCGCGCCACAGAGGCACAAAATGGTCATACAGCGCGGCCATTTCCGGCGCTACCCAGGTGTGCAGGTGCACGCCATTGGTCAGGGGCTCCACCTTGGTGCCCTTGGGGAAAAGCGTTTGCGCCACCTGGGCATTGATGCGACTGACGCCATTGATCGACCCCGCCAGCGCCGCCGCCAGCCACGCCATGTTCAGGTGCCCGTCCTGCAGGCCCATGGTGATGACCTCGTCGGGCAGCCAATGACCGACGACGCGACGTACCTCCGCAGGTTCAAAGCGATCATAGCCCGCCGGCACCGGCGTGTGCGTGGTAAAATGGACGCGCTGCTTACACGCCTTGACCGTTCCCGCATCGCGCAGCAGGGCCGCGGCAAAGAAGGCCGTATGCCCTTCGTTGAGGTGGGCACTTAAGTCCTTGTAACCCAGGGCTTTGAGCACTTCGTAGCCGCCAATGCCGAGGATCGCCTCCTGCCGCAAGCGATTGAGATTATCGCCGCCGTACAACAGGTTGGACACGGGCCTCCAGACGGGGCTATTGCCTTCGACATCGCTGTCCAGGAAATACACCGGCACCACGTGGCCATGACGGCCCTTGACCGAGTAGCGCCACGCGCGGATGCGCACGTTCTCGCCTTCCAGGGGCAAAGTCACGGTAACACCAGTCGATTCAAGCACATCGCCGGGCTCGCAGCGCGGAAAGTCCAGGTGCTGCTGGTCCTGGGCATCGATGCTCTGCTTGCCATAGCCCAGCTTGTAGAACAACGTCACCGCCACCAGGGGCAGGCCTGCATCGGCCGCGGCCTTGACATGGTCGCCGGCGAGAACGCCAAGGCCGCCAGAATACGTAGGAATTGCGGTAGTCAGGCCAATTTCAGCGGTCACGTAGGCGGTATGCTTCATGGATTTCCTTAGGGTCGGTGGCATGGTGCGATGGTGAGGGATAACAAGCGGCAATTCAAGAGGTCAGCCCGGCCCCGGCTCGGGCTGCTGAGTCGGCGGGGGCTGCTGAGTCGGCGGGGGAGGCTGAGTCGGAGTCGGCCAATCGGTGGGCGGATACTCGCCGCCAGGAGGCAGTTCAGGGTAGGGTTGATTAGGCGTTTCAATGGGTTGAGGCGGCGTGTTGTCGAGGCGTTGATCCGGCTGGGGCACGATGGGCGGGTCGCGGTGGCCAAACCAACTGCGCGCCACGTCAAAGGTCGGAAACGTCGCAGCCACGCCTAGCAGCATCATAGCCGATGGCGCGGAAAAGTTTGCTTGCAATATCGCTTGGTTCTGGTACTGGGTCGAGAAGCGCGCATCCGTCTGGATCGACACCACCGACTGCGTTCCATCGGCATTATGCAGGGTTACGGTTTGGTCCTGCCCGCGCTGTGTGGTGCTGGTGAAACGCCCGTACAATGACGCGTAGGCGTGAAGCCAAGTGTAAATCGAGTATTCCACGCCAAGGACCGCCGCCCAGCCGCCGCGCTGGTCGGTGGTACTGATGTTGACCGCTGTGCCATTTTGCAGGGTTTGATTGCCGATCGTCACGGGCTTGTCGAGCTGCACCGTCGGCGCCGTGGTCGGCGTGTAATGGGCCGTGGCGAAGATGTTGGAGAAGCCCGCAAGCAACCGCCAGCGCGGAGCGACCTCGTCAAACAGCGGATGTTTATAGAGGAAATCGATCTGGCCGATCTCAAAGCCATTGGCCCCGCCGACCTGGGCTGCCAGGCGAAAGCGCGGGAAATCAAAGCCGAGGGCGACTTCTGTGGCTAAGGTCGTCGACGGTAACGGCCCAGAACTGCCTGGGGCCAAAGCTGAAAATGCGAAATTGCTCGATGCCGCACTGCTGCCTTGGCGCACCGTCGCGTCGAGGCCAGAAAAGGTGTACGTACCGCGAACCGGAGGCAGCATCGCCACTTGCGCCACGCCAAGGGTGCAACCGCTCAGACCCAGGGCCGCGCAAAAGCCGAGCCCGACCAGCCCTTTGCCCATCGCCACGCAGGACGACGCGCGACACCTTGGGTCCAAAGCCGCGCCAAGGCGGTGAAAAAGTGGTTGCCATATCATGGGTTAGAGCTCGTCGAGACTGCCGATCAGGCGCGGACGCGGGGGCAAATCGACGGCAGAGCGTTGTTCCTCGGGCTGCGTCGGTTGCGGCTCAGCCTGGGCCATTTTCTGGCTTAAGGTGGCAAATTCCCAAATCATTCCTTCGATGATGGGCAGCACCTCGCTGGGCGTTTGCGGCGTCAGCGGCAGCCTTCGCGTCAAGGCCACAACCAACTCATCGGCATTCAACGGCAAAAGACCGATGGCGCAACTCATCAGGCGCGGATTCATCGCCAAATAGCGCGGCGCCAGTTCGGTGGTATCGGCCCAATCGTCAATGACAACCGCGACTAACAGCGTACTGGGCACTTCGTCATCGCCGGCCTCAGCCACCAGCAGCACGGTGGCTTCATGGGCTGGGTGAACGAAGGTCAGCACCGCCATATCCTCAGCGATATCACTGGAGATTTCCGCCTCAGGCAGCTTTTCGCGCAGGGCCTCCACGCAAGAGGCGGCAAACTGTTCACTGTCCAAGGGCTGACGGTCGGTGGGGGGCATGGGCAACTCCTGCGGGCACGAGCGCTGCACTGTACGAAGGCGCGCACCTTGGCGTCAATCGCCGGGCGTCCACCGCCCAGTCTCCTACTCGCTCAGCCCGCCAAAGGGCAGCAGCAACGGCAGCCGCTGGTGCCAGGGCAGGTGGCCCGGCTGGGGCCAGGAGAACGTCTCGGGCGAATCAGGCATCAACACAAGGGATTCTCCCGGACTAAGCCGCAATGAACCGCCGATCAGCCCAGCGTGCAGCGCGGCGCAATCGGTCGGCGTCAGGGCGGAACTTGGGTGCAGCTGGGCGAAGGAAAATTGCAGCGTCGAGCCCTGCATGTGCGCAGCATCCAAACGGATTATCGTGCCATCTTGCAGGAGAATCACGGCCTGAGCGGGCGGCTCGGGACCATCGCTCAGCAAAGCACGAGCCAGTGCCAGCGAAGCCGTGCAGTCAAAGCGGCAAGGCAAGTGACGCAGCGGCGTCCAAAGCACTGTATCCGTTGGTGAAAATAGCGTATCGAGCAAACGATGGTGCACCTGGGTCCGCAGATGCGCGCGCAGGATCGCCAAGGCATTGTCACTACTGCGAAAACGGTGCAACTGCTCGGCATGGGCGTCGCAAAACGCCTCGACGCAGCAGGACGGATAGCCATAGGCTGCGCCGAGTTGCCGATGATTCGCCGCCGTTCGCAGGGCCCTTTGCAGGTGGTCGCCGCTTTGGCCCTGGGCCATCGACAGGTTCTCCAACTCCAGGGCCAAAAGTTTCTCAGCTAAATCAAGGTCTTGCGCAACAACCGCGACGTATTGGTCATCGGTGGCGTTTGCATCGACGGCAGGCTCCAGCCATGCACCGCCGGCACTGGCGGCCCACAGGCGCTGGCTCCGGGCAAGCTGTAGGCCAAGCGACTGAATAAATGCGGTAAACGGCTGAACCTGGGGTTGCGTCAGCGCCAGCCGCCAGGCCTGCCGCAAGCCTAAGCGAAGACCGTGCAACTCTGCGCAATCACGGTCAAAGCCGCCCAAGAGTCCCGCCGTGTCGCTGCGCGGAGAAGCGCTGTGCAGGGCCTGGGCCTGATCCGCAAAGGCCGGCAAAACGCCTGGACAAGCGCGGGCTTGACTGCATGTACTACACGCCGCCGTTGCCTGTACGCCCGCAGCCCTGAGGGCCGAAGGCGGCACAAGCACCACGGGATGCTCGCCCAAGCCCGCGCAATCAGGCCAGAAACGCGAAAACGTCCGATTGCCCGGCTCCAGCCCGGCCAAACGTTGTCGCACCACCGCCAAACTTGGCGGCGCTTGCAAGGAGGGCTGGATTAGGAACTCGACGACATTTCCAGTGGTTGGCTCCAGCATCTCCAGAGGCATTGCCGTCGCCGACCAAGTCACTTCCGCCACCAGGACCAGGCCAGCCTGCTGCGCCGCAGCCACGCAGGTCGACCACAGCGTGCCCGGACCCGGCCAAGGCGCGCGTACGGCCAGGGCCCCGGCCTGAGTCAGGCCAGAAAAGGCCTCGGGATCAAAGGCAAAACGACCGACTTCGACCCTCAGGCCCGCCAGCCGCTCTAGCCCTTGCTGCACCGCGGACCAAGGCGCATCGCCGGTCCCAAGGGCCACGCGCTCGGTGCCACTGCGGTCGCGAAAGGTCGCAAGGGCCGTGGCATCGGCCTCAAGCAGGGCCGGCAAACCCAAGGCAATGGAAGTGCGTTGCTCAGAATTCACTTGACGTGTGCCCAGTTGCGCGCAGGAAAGCCGCGGCTCGCCGGCGGGGGCTGCGTGGCCAGGACGTAGCTGGCGCGGCGGTTGCGCACTTCATCGGTACTGTCCGGCGTTGGCACCTTGAGCACGGTTTCGCCAAAGCCTTGGGCCAAAATGCTGGCGGAAATCCCCTTCTTAGCGAACCACTCGGCAATGGAATGGGCCCTCTTGCGCGAAAGCTCCAGGTTATCGCCCGCCTGACCGACCGTATCGGTGTAGCCGCCAATGTAAAGTGAAATCTGCAAAACGCCCTGAACCTTCTTGATATTGTTCACAATATCCGCATAGGGCGCCAACAGTTTGCCTTCTTCACTCGGGCGAATGTCCCATTTGCCGGACTCGAACACCACGTCTTCATGGGGAATATCGACAAAGGTCACGCTCTCTATGCCGTTGAAGTAGCCCGCCGGTTCATAGGCCCGCAGCGAAAAGCGCGCCATCACTTGGTTGGCGTCCTGCTTCCAGCTCACCGTCAGCGGCGTTCCCGGGATATCCCCATGAAACTCTTTAGAAACCTGGTCGATCGGTCGGCCATCGTCGCCGATGATGTCGAGCTCCACGCGCGCCGCCACTTCGCTCATCCGCAGCGTGATTTTGTGATTGACTTCATCGACATCGGCAGGGCGCACTTCCACCTTGGGCGGTTCGCCGACCTTGGTCTCAAACTCCATTTGCCAGTCCGCGAACTTGACCTTGCCCGACTGGCCCGAGACCATACATTTGTAGGTGAACACGCCCTTACCTTGCGCAATGACAACGCGTTTCTCAGCATTGGCCTTGAGCGCACCGACCGCAATGCCGACCTTCTGCCCGTCCGAACGGTCGCAGGCCAGATGCAGGGCCGAAAAGCCGACATCGGGGTGAAACACCAGTTGCGGCTTGGCCTTAGAGAACTGCGCGCCCCCTTGCACCGCCAGGCCCAGGTTGTCAGCGGACACCTGCGCCGAAGCCACCGACGCCAGCAGAAGCCCGGTGAAAAGGCTGATAACTGTAAGGATTTTCGCTAGATGACGGGGCATTGGCATCACATCCTCCCTTGACGGACGCAGTCGCTGGGGCGTCCAACTGCTTTGTGCGCGGGCCGGGTGGTTCCGGCTTGCTGCGCGCATACGCGAAAGAATTACAAGCACTTATACATTACGGACACAAGCCGCCTGTGCCCCACGTGCCC
>CAIMEY010000105.1 GCA_903840165.1 uncultured Myxococcales bacterium
CAACATGACCGATACGCAGTACCAGCGAGCGCTGGCCGGCCGCGCAGCGGTTCCTCCGCCTTCCCCGCCTTCCGGCCGCGTAGCGGTTCCTCCGCCTCCCTCCCAAAACCCTTGGAACCCTTCTAAAAATCGCCGCCAGACACGCGCCTCTGGCCAGCGTGTCGCCGTCGGCGATCCCTGCCCGCCCGGCAAGGGCACGCGGCAATGACCGTTTTCAAGCGCAGCTTGAAAACGCAGTGATTAGCGTGTCCAACGGGCGATCGCGGGCGGTCCTCCGGTTACGGGCTCCCTCCGTGGTACGCCCTCCCGAAGCCATGAGCGCGTCAGCGCGAATGTCATAGCGAGAGAGGGCGTGCGCGACTGGCCCTTCAGCATAAAACAAAAAAGGCGAGGGGTTCCAATGGGTTGGCGCCTCGCAACCCCTGGTCGCCGCAGGCGAAACGGCCCGCCGCAGGCGACCCCGCGGAGCGCATCTGCCCGCGCCGCAGGCGCAACTCCCCGCGCGGAGCGCCTTCCCCCGCGCGGAGCGCATCCGCCCGCCGCAGGCGATCCACCAGCCCTAAGCCATAACCAATCGCTTTCTTTTGGCAAACGCCAACTGCAGCTTGCGCATCCGCCGTTGCAACTGCGCCTGCTGCGCGCCGCCGCTGTTGGCCCCCAAATCCTTTGCGATATCCGCCGCGACATCGGCCCCGGTCGCCGCCGCGCCTTCCATAAACCCCGCATCCGGCAGGCTGGTATGTTCACCGCAGAAGTGTATGTTTTCAAAGCGTTCCGCCTCAGCGCCGCGGATCGTCGTGTACTGGCCGGGCAGGTAGCACTGGTAGCTGCCTTTGGTCCACGCATGGCTCGGCCAGTGGAACCGCGCGACTTTCTTGTTATACGCCGTTTTGACCCCTGGATACATCTTGTCGTACTGGTCGACGAATTCGCTCGCCCGTTCTGCCGGTGTGCCTAGGCCAACGTCATCTGCGCCGTGTTTGCCACCGGTGAAGTTTGTAATAATCCCCGCCTTGCTCGTCGCCGATTGCAGGCGGCTGGTTTCCCACGTGCACTGAAAGCCGAGGTCGCTGAACGATTCGCCGCCGGCGTTGTTCGGTGCTTCGCGCCACGGTCGGCTGTCAAAGCCCACCATCAGTTTGGCGTTGGTGCCGTAGCCAAGTTCATTGATCGCCTTTTTCTTGACCTCCGGCAGCGCCAAACCGGTCAAATCGACGTTGCGCAGCATGGTAAACGGAATCGTCAGCACCAAATGATCCGCTTTCACTTCAACCGCCGTACCTTTGTTGTCAAAAGTCGCGACGTAACGACCATCCGATCCTTTGACCACCTTCTTAAGTACATGCTCCTGTTTGAGTTTTTCGGCCGGCAACGCAGCCACCAGCTTCTGGATAAACGCATCATTGCCGGTTTTGGTATGAAAGCGCTCATCAGACACGCCGAACAGCTCGATCGCATCCGTCGCCGTACTCACCAAATATATGAAATTCAAGGCACTTTGCTGCTCCGTCTCCAGACCGTACTCGGTGATGTAGGACATGTTCAGCACTTTGGCCAACACATCGGACGCACCCAAAGTCCCGAGAAATGATTTCAAATCCAGCTTGTCCAGCGCCTCACCGCCAGCGTGATTCTTGTAAGTCGGATAGACGTCGGTATCGGTAATCACGCTGGCCGCTTCATCGATTTTGGCCGCTACCCCTTTCCAATCCGCCAGCAGATCCGCTGAACCATACAATTTACCGCCAAAATGCGCCTTTAGATGGTCCAGCCCTTTGACTTCATTGTGATAATCCAGCAGCTCCAGTTGCAATTCCTTGGCCAGATCCTGCATCGTCACTTGGTGCGTATCGATCAGCTCACCGCCCAGTTCGCAGTGCATCCCATCCTGATCCTTGAACGTTTCGCGATCGGTAAACATGCGACCGCCGGTACGCGTCTGCGCTTCGTAAATCGTCGCCGCAATCCCGTGATCTTTTTGCAGGCGGTAGGCGCAATGCAAACCGGCCATACCTGCGCCGACGATAACCACGGTTTTGTCACTGTTTACCGCCGCATCGCCACCGTTGCCGGCATCGGCCAAAGCGGTGTCGTCGACCGCCGCCACGGTCGCGCCACCACAGCGCGCCAACACCGGCGCTGCGCCCAAAAGCAGCCCCAGTTGCATCATCTTGCGGCGATCCCATTGCAGTTGCACTGCCGGATCGCGTTGCATATCAAGCACTTCATCCAGCGGAATGCCGGTCTGTTGCGACAACGTCGACGCTTGACGAAACTTGGCCAATTCACGAATCAAACTGTGCAAAAGCGGTGAGCGAGCCATGGACAACCTCAAGAGCGGAATTTTGCTGTGGAAATTGGGTGAAGCGCGATCCCCATCACGCGTCGTCACTTGCAGCCCGAGGCGGGCCTGCGCAGGCAAAATGCGCCCAAGTCCCGCGGTTGTCAAGCAGTTCTCGTTGCCGTGTTCTCGTGGTCGTGCCAGCAACTATCCGAGGTTCGGCGCAGCAGAACCCGCGAGGTGTTATCGTTGGAGATTCACCGCTTGCGCGTAGGATCTGCAAACGCCATCCGCCACCATCCGCCCCGCCAGTCCGTGCCATTTTCCGCCCAAATCCGCCGCCGACCGTCGGCTGCAGACCAATCCTGCACCCGGCTCAAGCCCGAGTCAAGCGAGATCTGGCC
>CAIMEY010000106.1 GCA_903840165.1 uncultured Myxococcales bacterium
CGGTCGCAGCGGGATCGCATTTGGAGCAGATTCGCCGCCCAACCGTTTGGGATGGTTTGCAATTTGACCAATTCGCCGCCGTGACCGACCCGAGCCAATGCCACGGCGTCACCACGGGCGGCACGGGTGAAGTGATGGTCGGCCTCATCGACTACGCGGCCTGCCAAAAATTCAAGGAATTCGCAGCATGAGCCAGCCCTCCGCCTTGGGTCAACATTGGCAAGCCGAAGACCTCGTCCAGGCGCGCCAATTCATCAATGATCACAATCAGTCCGCTTACAGTCGTACCGCCATGTTCGGCATCGAAGGGTTGCAGGACGCGTGGCCGAACCTACCGGCCCCGGCCAAGGCGCAACTGCAAGATTCTTTGGCAGTTCTCTGGCTTTTTGGCCAGCCGGCTGAGGCGCAGCTGGCCCTGCAGTTCTGGGCCAATACCGACCCGCCGCCAGCCTTGGTTCCCTGGCTCGTGGAACGGTATCTCCGCGAACCAACTCTGGAATTGCGGCGCTTTCTTGGGCTCCATCCACGCCTGCCGCTCACGCCCCAGCACGTGAAGCAACTCACCGAGCGCTACCTACAGGATCCGCCGGCCCATGCGGAGCTCTTGCAGGGCCTTTTGCAACGCGATCCACACGGGCCGTTGCTGGCGATTTTGCAAGAGAAAGTGCGGCATTGTCAGACGCTGGCCGAACTGCTGCCCCTAGGCTCTGCGGCGCAGCGGGCGGGGCAGTGGTCGGCCTTTCTGCGGGCGTTGTCGGGGCAAAGTCCTGATTTACTTGCTGAACTCGCCGATTATTTCGACCAAAAGCCGGCCGAGCTGGAGGCCGAAATCGCCTTGGCCGTGGCGGCGGCCTGAGGGCGCTTACTCCGTCACAATCTTGAGTCGATTGGAGCCAATCTCAAGGATATCGCCGTGTTTGACGGGCGTTGACTTGGTCGGCTCGCCATTGACGCGTAAGCCGCCAAAAATCAAGTGGTTGTTGACCACGTAGCGGCGACCGTTCCAAGTGATGTCGACCGTGCCAAAGACAAAACCCCGCAATTGCATGGTCGTATTGCGGCCGATGACCAGAGGCGTTGCCTCACTGAGGTCCTGACGACCGGCGCCGCCTTCCCAGCCATCGACGCGCTCGACGTGGGACTTCTTGGCCGTGTGCAACTGCTTGAGCGAGGCGCGCACCTGATCCAGGTCCATGGCCCGTGTCGATACGTCAAGTCCTTGTAAATCGACGACTTTATGCTGAGGCGTATCGAAGCCGACCAAACCCGTGGCGCCGCAACGTGGACAGGGCGGGTCCTGCCTAAGGGCGCTAACCATGCCCGACCATTGGCATTGTGGGCAGCGGTTCTTGAGAAAGGACGCCCGGCCGGCAGCAAAGTACGTCTTGGCCGACTGTTCGGTCAGGGAAAACACCACCAAGTGGTCGGCCCCAATGAGGATTTCCGTGCCTTCCTTGACCCAAGTCGATTCGGGGACCAGCCCACCGTCGACCACCAGGGGATTGGTCTGGCTTTGGTTGGTGACAAACCAGTTGCTGCTGCTTGCATCCAGTTGAAAGATGGCGTGTTCGCGGGATACAGCCGCGCCGTTGACCACCACCTGACAGTGCGGATCGCGCCCGACGCGGATCGTCTTGTCGCTGACCGTGACCTTGCGGGCTAACTTGTTGAGTTCATGAATCACAAACGTCGGCATTGCGCACCCATCGCGGCCCATGACCGCTGTCTCACCCGTCAGTTCCTGCACCCGGTTGGGCCAAGCATCGCCTGCCAGCGGTGTTTCGTCCAGAGGGGCAGGGCAAGCTGCAGGCCTTCTGACTCAAGCCGGGTGAGGTAACAGAGCAATCGGCAAGAGATTATCACCTTGGCTATTGCAAAACGGGCGGAGGCAGGCGAAAGGAAAGCTGCAGCACCAGGCGCGCAACGCTTCCGGGCGGCGCTTCAGGCGGCGGGGTCACATTGCCACCCATCGGCTGACTAATCACCAAGTTGCCGCCGCCATCGGGCGCCCTTTCGACGCCAAGGCCCAGGCCATCGCCCGCGGGATCAAGGTCAAACACATTGAGTTCTTTGGGCAATTCGCCGCCATCAGACTTGTGGACACTGCGCAGGGCGTGCAGCGCCGTCACGATCACCTCCGGGTAGTCCTGAGGCCACCAAGCGTGGCGGGTGCCATCGGGCGACGCAATCAGGAACACGGCGTGCCAGGGAATTTGCACCTGGACGATTTTACCTTCAAAATCAGGCATTTGGGCCGAGAAGCCGTCAGCCTGAAACTGCAGTTGGGGCCGCAAGTTCATCAGGCCCAAGGGCACGATGAGGACCCGCGCCCGGCCGGGCAGCGAGGGCGGCAGCTGCATCCGCGTGGCGAGGGCATTCACCAGCACGACGCAAAGGCCTGAACGCGCAAGGGTTTCTAGCGCCTCCCTCTTGTCGGTCATCGGCGGCGGCGCCAGGGTCAGGATTTGCAGGTTGCCGGCCGGCAGAGGCACCGGCGGGGCCAGGGGAATGCCCGCCATCGGCAAGAGCATGGACCACAATTCCGCATTGCTTTGGAGCTGTTGGCGCTGTTCCTGAGGCAGCGATTCGGGCCACCACCAGCCCTGGCCGACCCCAGGATCCTGAATCGCGCCAATGGCCCGCAGCGGCACGCTCATCGACCTTTGCTGATCGCCGCGGTGCTCGGTCCATTGCAGTTGGTTGGCTTGCACCGTCACGTTCTGCCAATTGGACGATTTTCCAATGGCAATCTCGTTGATAGTCGGCTGTCCAGGCATCAGCGCTTGGCCAGGCGGCGGCGAGGCATCGACCATCAGCACCGCATGCCCACTTCCCGAATCGATACAGCGCTGTACGGCCTCAAGCCGGTCTGGACACCAGGATCTTCTGTCGGCGTCGCTGGCAAGAAGCTCGTTTGTAATTAGAAAGTTCCATTCCAGCGACCCAGGACGCGCCGGCCCTAGGCCCATTTGGTTGAGCATCCGCCGTAGATTCACCATGCGCTGCGGGTCCAGACAGGCGGGCACACGGTCGGTGAGCACCTTGCGGCCCAGGGTGGTCGGATTCATCACGCCGGAGGCAAAAAACAGCGCAGAATAAGCTAGTTTTGCGACCTTGAGCTGTTCGCCATGCAGGTAGCGGATGTGGACCTGAGCGCCCGGCGTCAGGGTCAAACGCTCGTCACTGGCGCTGCAATCGATGCGAATGATGTCGCCGTTGTCATCGGTCGGCAGGGCTTCGTTGCCCGGATGGCGACCGTCAAAGAGCAAGGTCATGGGGCCGCGGTTCCGCAACAGTGTGACCAATTCACGTGGGTCATCAGGTAGTTCCTGCATGAATCGCCTCCTGTACTGCCGGCCTGTGCCTATCCTGCCGTTGCTCCCGGGCCAGTGCCGGGGAGGACCGCAACGCCGCAGGGCCGAACCCCTGTGCCTTTGCCAGGGGCCAAGCATACTCAACGACCGTCAAATCGCAACCTTGCCGGCAGCCTACTCGAAACTCCCCGCAATGTTGCGTCTTTTCGCGGCGTGAAAGGCCGTGCGCGTCTCAGAGACCCCAGGGCGACGCGCGCCAATCGCCAAATCTGCGGGCATGTGCGACAATGCCGGCCGCGTTCAGGCCGACAAAGGAATTCCAGGGGGTGCGAGATGCGACAGATTTGGGCGACAACGGCCATACTTTTGGGGGCTTTGGCCCTGAACTCCTGTGGAGCTGATGTGCCGGCGGCGGCGCCTGTCCTAGCGACTTCCGACGCGACCTTGCAAGATAGTAGTGGAACCGAGGGGTTAACTGACTCGGGTCCTGCAGATTCCAGCGCCGTCGACGCGGCCACGACCGATGCCCCGGCGGATGTGGGCCTTGAGGACGTCGATGCCGGAGCGGTCGCAGAATTTCCCCCAATCGATACAGGCGATTGGGACGATGGGGCTCCTCTGGCAGACCAACTAGGCGATGGCCTTGAACCGCCGGTCGATGTTGCAGATAGCAGCGATCTCGCCGATATTGGCAATGACGACGCGCCCTTGGCTGACGTTCCGGCCGATGTCAGCGCCTGCGTGCCAGCCGACCCAGCGACCGAAACGTGCAATGGGCTGGACGACGACTGCAACGGTCAAACCGATGAAAACACCTGTGATGACAGCAACGTCTGCACCACCGATGCTTGCGTGATTGACAACATGGGCGTCGTTTGCGCCCATGAACCAACGGCAACGGTGTGCAGTGACGGAAATGCCTGCACAATCGGTGATTTGTGCGAAGGTACGGCCTGCAAACCGGGCGTCGCAGCCCCCTGTGATGACCTCAATCCGTGCACCGATGACGCATGCTTGCCCGCCAGCGGATGTTCCTTTGTTGCCAATACATTAGCCTGCGACGACGGCGATGCCTGCACCACCGGTGACCAGTGTCAGGGCGGCGCTTGCATCAGTGGCGGCGCCAAGATCTGCGACGATGGGCTGGTCTGTACCCTTGATTCATGCGATAAAACAAGTGGTTGCGTGGCGGTGCCCTTAGACGGTTCCTGCGACGATGGCAACGCCTGCACCTTAGGCGACGCCTGCCAAGGGGGCGCTTGCCTGCCCGGCGCGGCGACTACGTGTGACGATGGCCTGGTTTGCACCACGGATTCATGTGATAAAATCAATGGTTGTAGCAACGTGGCCAACAGTGCGCCGTGTCAGGATGGCTCGGCTTGCACCAGCGGCGACACCTGCGCCAACGGTGTCTGCGGCGCGGGACCCGCGGTCATCTGCGACGACAACAACGTCTGCACCGACGATTCCTGTGACCCAGCAAAGGGTTGCGTCAATATCGCAGCTGTGGCGACCTGCACCGATGGCGATGCCTGCACCCTTGGCGACGCCTGCGCCTACGGAGCCTGCCAGGGCGGCGGCGCTGCGAATTGCGACGATGGCCAGGACTGCACCACGGATTCATGTGATAAAGCAAGTGGTTGTGTCCATGCGAGCAACAACATCGCCTGCAGCGACGGCAGCGCCTGCACCCAAGGGGACCAATGCCAGGGCGGGGCCTGCCAGGCCGGCGGGGCCTTGGACTGCAACGACAATAATCCTTGCACATCAGATAGTTGTGATGCTTCGAGCGGCTGCGTCCACCTCGGCAACGCGCTACCCTGCGACGACAACAACGCCTGCACCGTGGGCGACGCCTGCCAAGCAGGCCTGTGCCTGCCCGGTGCCGCGACGGTCTGCAATGACGGCAACCCGTGCACCGATGACAGCTGCGATGTCAGCAAAGGCTGCGTAACGAAAAACAATATTCTGCCTTGCACCGACAACAGCGTCTGCACCCTCGGCGACGCGTGCGGTGGCGGCGTCTGCCTGCCTGGCGCAGCCTCAAGCTGTGACGATGACAATGGCTGCACGACCGATTCCTGTGACGCCAAGCTCGGTTGTCAGCACGTCAACACCACGGCGGCCTGTGACGATGGCAGTGCTTGCACCGCCAAGGATGCCTGCCAACTGGGCGTCTGCAAAGGGCAATTCGTACAGTGCGACGACGGCAATCCGTGCACGACCGACGGTTGCGACACGGTCCTTGGCTGCTATCACACGAACAATCAAAGCGTTTGCGATGACGGCAACGCCTGCACCGGGGGCGACGCCTGCGCCAAAGGCAGTTGTCAGCCCGGCGCCGCGCTGCCCTGCGACGACGGCAACGCTTGCACCATCGACGCCTGTGACCCCAAGGTCGGCTGCGTGTTTTCGCCCGCCAACGGCCTGTGCGACCCGTCCCTAGTCGGTTGGTGGCATTTCTCAGAAGGTTCAGGCAGTTCCACGGTGGACAGCAGCGGTCACAACCACACGCTCACCCTGCAGGGCGGGCCGACGTGGCAGGCCGGATGGAATGACAACACCTTGCTTTATAACGGAAAAGCCACGTACCTATCGGCCACGCCCAGCGCCGACTTCCAGTTCAGCCAAGCCTTGACCGTGCAGGCCCGCGTGCGCCTGGATGCGTTGACGGGGACTTGGCAGATTGCGGTCAGCAAACACCTTGATTTTCGGCTGGGTTATGCGCCCGATGGCTCCCTTTTTGGCAGCGTGCGCACCGCGGACGGCACGTGGCACGATTTCAACGCGCCAGCCGCCAAGCCTAAGGCGGGGACCTGGCATCATCTGACGCTGAGTTATGGTAGCAATATCGAGCGTTTGTACTTGGATGGCCTGGAAGTGGCCAACCTTGCGGTGCCGGCGGGCGGCATCTATGTGAGCAATCAGGCCCTGAACATCGGCCGGTCGACCGAAGCGACCTATTATTGCAACGGCGCCATCGATGAAGTTCGCATTTTCAATAAGGAACGCACGGCGGCCCAGATCCTCGATGATGCGACGCTTTTGGCGCAGTGGGACATGGACGACGGCGCCGGCAAGCTGGCCAGCGACAAGACGGGAAATACCTTTGATTTACAAGTGGTCAATGCGACCTGGCAGCCGGGCAAGGTAGGGACAGCCCTGCAGTTTGATGGCAAGACGGCCTACGCAGAAACCAAGAAAACCGCGGGCTTGGATCCCAATGGGACCTCGCTGCTGACGGCGATGGCTTGGCTCAACTGGAATACCGCCCATTGCGGCGTGGTGCACCTGCGGCCCTACTGGGTTTTGCATTTGGGTTGCGGGAGTTCGGCCAGTCCGGTGATTTGGTATCTCGGGCAGGGCGGGTGGAAGATGGTTGCCTCGCCCCTGAACTACGCGGCCGGGCAATGGCACCACGTGGCGGGGACTTATGACGGCGCGGCGATGAAACTCTATGTGGATGGCGGACTTGTTGCCTCTGCAGCCCTGACTGGCGGCTTGACGACGACGGCCGACGGTGCCGGCAATTGGCTTGTGGTGGGCAAGGATTACGACCAAACGGTCAACGACCGCTGGTACGACGGCCTCATCGACGGCGTCCGGGTCTACAGCCGCGCCCTGACCGCTGTGGAAGTAGGCGCATTGGCAGGGAAATAGCCAGCGGTGGTGCTGGGCTGTTGCTGCGTTGGCCCGTTGCTAGGGCGGTCGGCAGGCAGGCGCGGCGATGAATTGGTACGCTGGACCCCCGGCCGACGCTAGAGCCGGTCCGGCATGGAGGCAAAACATGGCAAAAATACTAGGCATTGGCGGACTGTTCTTCAAGACCCGCGACCCCGATGCCACGCGTCAGTGGTACGCCAGCGTGCTGGGCATGGAATTCGCGAGTTGGGGCGGGGCCTTGTTCACGCCCGACCTAGCCGCAGCGCAACCGGGAGCAGCCACAGTGTTTTCGCCGTTTAGGGCCGACACCGACTACTTTGCCCCCGCCACCAGCGAATTCATGTTCAACCTCATGGTCGATGACCTCGATGCCGTGCTGGACCGCTGCAAATCCCACGGGGTCGAGCCCCTCAAGGTATTCGAAGATGAAGGCAACGGCCGTTTCGCGCATATCCTCGACCTCGACGGGCTCAAGGTCGAGCTGTGGCAGCCGGTGGCAGGCGCGTGATGGGGGGCGCAGGGTTGAAACTGTGGGCTGTTAAACGCGAAAATGGGGCTTGACAGTGCTCCACGCCGGACACCGAGTCGTTGGGCAGCGGTCTTGGCGTCCAGAGCCCGTCTGGGCGACGCGCTGCGTTTAGTGGCGCATGATAAGGGTTCAACGGCTTGAAATCAGGAGCTTTACTTTGGCAAGCGAGCACCGTCCGTATTTGCGCACGGTCGGGTGGCATCCCGATCGATTGCCGACCAGCTTGGACTTCCCGTTTGGTTTGCCGGCGGTGAAGACGCTGCACAACATCGAGTTTCACCCCGATGTGACTTTTCTGGTAGGGGAAAACGGCAGCGGCAAGTCCACGCTACTTGAGGCAATTGCCATTGCATGGGGGTTCAATGCCGAGGGCGGGACGCGGAATTTCCGCTTCTCGACGGCCCAGGCACACACCCAACTTCATGAGCATCTACGACTAGTTCGGTCCGTACACAAGCCTCGAGATGGCTTTTTCCTGCGGGCCGAGAGCTTCTTCAACCTAGCTCCGCGCCGCTCCGCAATTGCCGCCTTACCGCGTCCAGTCCCAGTCCCTGCGCCGTTAGCCGCCGAATTGTCAGCAAATCTGCAAGGTGTTCCCAAGTGTAATGCGCCGCACGCGTCTCGCCGACCGGCCGGGCCACCAGGCCAAGCTGGATGTAATAGCGGACCGTACGGCGAGAAACGCCACTCAGGCGTTCCAAATCGTCCAGGGAAAGGGGCTGTTCGGTAGCGGTGGGCGGGTCTCATTCATGACAGTGATTCTATCAGTTCAACTGGCACAAAGCAAGGGGTGCAAGGCGGGCGGTGAAAAAACGTTTGGGGGCGCGTTGGTGACGCTGTGATGCGGAACCCAGAACTACCGGCCTATGTAGGACCGTTCCTTTGGCATTCTAGGCACTTCTCGGACGACGGCGCGTGGTGCACGCAGAATCGCAGGGCTATGGCGCTCGGAGTTCTGCGCATGATAGCCTATAAACTATTGCAATGGTTGGGTAAACGACATGTACGACAGCAACATGTCCGCGTGGCCGATCCACCACTGCCGTGGCGCGAGCTGCACGAACTGGTGTTTGCGCTTTGGATCCCCGTTGGTAGTCGCCTTTTCACACACTTAGCGCAGACGTCGCCGCCGTGATCGCAGTTGATTTCGGGCTCAAATCCACGGGCCCATGAAGATTGTCTCGCCAGAACGTTAACTTACCCTGATCGGCACACCAAGGGTGACCTGCGTCCGAGGCTTGCGAGACACGACCGTACCCGGCGAATACGCGGAGCGCGGGTGCTCTGGGGTTTGAGAATGGATCGGGGCTGAAAACGATCGCGCCTGGCCCTTGACACCAAGGCGCTGTCCAGATATCCTCAACGAAGTTGACGATCGCCGGCCCTTTCCAGCCGGCCCTTTCCAGCCGGCCCGACAACAGGAGTCCCGGGATGGATAACAACGCAATTCTCGTTCCAATTCTGACTGACGCCGACATCGGCAGTTCGACCGCCAACCAGCCGTACACCGCGTACGGTCAGCCGATCGCCGTGATGCACCGCGCCAAGGAAGTCGACCCCTTCGTTGACGTCTACAGCCTAACGGCCGCCGGCGGCACAACCACGGTTCGAGTCTGGATGCAGTGGTCGATCGATGGCATCAATTGGGTCGATATTTCAAACGATTTGGTATCGACGACGGCGGTGGGTGCCTCCCGCGGCACGGCAAATACTGCCTATGCGGAGTATGGCCCGCTGGTGCGCGTCAACGTCAACACGTCCGGGTCAGCGACTGGTCGACTGTCCGTTGTGCTCAACGTCCGCTTCTGGTAGTCTTTTCCCCAGGCTC
>CAIMEY010000107.1 GCA_903840165.1 uncultured Myxococcales bacterium
GCCTTTGACGGCAAGTCTCTGCGCGGAAGTTTAGATAAATCAAGCGGTTTGAAGGCCGTGCACATGGTTGGGGCCTATCTGAGTGACGCCGGTCTGACCCTGGGCACAATCAAGGTCGACGATAAATCTAATGACTTTGCCTGGTTGCGCGCCTGATGCGCGACACAGCCATTGCTAACTTGATTCGCGCGCTGAATCTCAAAGGCGCGACCGCTTAGCCGGCGTGGTGACGATGGCTCGCGAGCGGGAGACGCTTTCGACCGGAAAGATATCTAAAGAAATCACACAGTTCATTATTGGCGACACGAAGGCCACAGCCCAAGACATTGCGCGAGTTATTCGAAAATACTGGGCAATGGAGAATACCCTGCACTGGACGCTAGATGTGACCTTTGGCGAAGACGCTCACCGCATCGTCAACCGCCGTGGTGCCGAAAATCTTGCACGATTACGCAGATTTGGGCATGGCATGATCAAGAACGCGACGGGCTTCGGTCAAAGCATGACCCGCATACGTCAGCGATGTGGCTGGAATCCAAACAATTTCTTGACCGTGATGACCGGTGGGGTCATTTCGCGCCAACGGAAGCGACGCGTTCTCGGCCCCGTAGGTCATGGGGCCCGCCGCCATTGGCTTTTTGGGCGTGGGCTTACGGTCCGGGAGGTTCGTCGCAACTTGCGGCCATTGGCGACGCGCGCGGGCCGACACTTGACAACCCTAGGTCGCTTACGTACACCTGCGCGGACCCGGTTCACCTGGAGCGCGGCCTATCGAGCGCAATCCGGATTCACATTTCGTTTCGGGAGGAACTTTGCGCTACGCCGTAGTCCGCCATCGTCGGTGCGTCGTTTTGCTGACCACCCTTTTCGCCCTGGCCTCGCTGGGCATGGCAGCGCGTCCCGCCCTCGCGGCCGACAAGTCAACCGTGGCGGCGAGCATGGCCCAACAGGCAGGCAAGGCCTACGAAAGCGGAGATTACACGCGCGCTGCATCCCTCTATTTCAACGCTTGGCGCACGTCGCACGAACCGAGCTACCTGTGGTCCCTTGCGCGCTCGGAAGACCTCGCTGGACAGCCGGACGAGGCGCTGACCCACTACCGTACGTTCATGGAGGCGCCCGGCGGGCTGCGCGACCGTGTGCCACGGGCCAAAGAGTACATCGAGGCGATTGACAAGCAGCGCGTCGATGCACGGGCCAAGGAGGCAGATGCCGCGCAGCGGTCGGGCGATGCCAGATTGGCAGCTACGCTGTATCTCGATGCCTACCACCAGGCGCCTGCACGCTACGAATTGCTGTTCAAGGCCGCAGTGGCCGAGCAAGGAATGGAAGATTGGTCCGCCGCAGAGTCGCACCTCCAGGCCTACCTCAAGGCCGCTCCTATCAACGCCATGGATCGGGTGTCCGCGCAGGCGCGGCTGGAGTCGGGCCGGCGCCATTCGCGTACAGGCACGCCGGAAAAGGCCAAGCCTGCCATTGCTGCGGAACCGCCCCGCGCGGCGCCTCCTGCTCCAAAAGCCACGCCAACTCCGGTTGTGACCAAGCCCGGAATAATCGCCGTGCCAGCGCCCGTTCGGGTTGAGCCGGCCAAGTCAAAGGTCGTGTACGTCGCGGCCGAGAAACCCGCGCAGGCACCACAGCCGGGGCGTGCCGGCGGTATCACCGCCATTGTCCTGGGGTCCACCGCCGTCGTCGCCGCCGTCGTCCTGTTTGGCTCGGCAGCCAGCGACAAGGCTGCGTTTGACAACACGTTCTCGACCGGAACGACTGGTCCGCGGACGACGCTGAGCCAAAATGACACGCAGAATCAGGTGAGTTCGATCAACACCCGGATGGGCGCCGCCGTCGGCATTGGCGTGCTTGGCGCCGGAGCAATCGGTCTGGGGGTTCGGCTGCTCAGTCGGTCGTCCAAGTCCTTGGTTTTCGGACCTGGTCCGGGATCCGCTGGTGTTTCTGCGGCCTGGGCGTTCTGAGGAGGCGACGATGCGCATCATGGGATGGATCCTGCTGCTGACGTGGGCTGCGTGCGCGCGAATTCCAGACGGCACGACGTTTGGTGTCACGGGCGAATATGCTGCCGTCGACGCCAGCACGGCGGGCAAGGATGCCGCGGGCAACGACATGCACGAGGTGAGCGATGTCATGGTCTTGAACGAAGACGTGGCGTCGCCAGCGGACATCGGCCCCGACGTCAAGGACGCACAGGCGGCTCCTTGCGGCGGTCCGTGCCCGTCCGGCCAGAAGTGTGGCGCCGACAACACGTGCTACCCGCCGTGCGGCGGTCCGTGCGCGGCCAGCTCATTCTGCGATGAGACGACGCCTCCGGGCACCTGCAAGGCGTTTGCGGCGCCCACCAAGTGGGGCATTAGCGGCGACAACAAGGTGCAGAAACTCGTTAGTCTCCACATCTCTGACAAGACCAAGTCGTGCGACCTCGTCAACGCAGCCGGCGTGCTCGGCAACGCGGACGGTGTGGGCGACAATGCATTGGCCGGGCTGCCAGCTTGATGGGCTCGAGCTTGCAGGACGCTGTGAACAAGGGTTCCGTCGTGCTGTTGTTCGAACCCAAGAGCTACAAGACGGACGGCACCGCGTTCTCGTTCAACGTCCTGCTGGGCGATCAGGACGCGGCGGACAAGGCGGCCGGCGTCGATCTGACCAAGGCGGGCGGCAAGTATACGGTCAAGAAGGAATCGTATGATTTGACCAAGTGCGACGCGGCGGGTTGCCCTGCGCGCGTGCTGTTTTCGCCGGCCACCACCTCCTCGGGCGCGCTCGAGGCTAAGACCGACAAGTTCTTCCTCAACCTGAATATGTCATCGGTCACACTGGCCCTGACCCTATCGGCCGTCGTTCTGACGGGCACGACGACTGACGGCACCAGTTGGGTGACGACGACCGGTGGCCGACTCTGCGGCTACATTACGGAGACCGACCTCAATGGCGCCGTCGACGCGCTGCCCGACGATCTGGTCCAGCAGTTCGGCGGCAAGGACCAACTCAAGAAGTTGATATCGTCGCTCATCAAGAGCGATGTCGACAGCAACAGCGACGGCATTAAGGACGCCAAGTCGGTGTCGCTCGACTTCTCGACCCTTGGCGGCACCATCAGCGGGATGTCGCCGTGAGCGCTGCGTCTGGCGTCCGCTGACCAAGCGACCGGCTGCCGGCCTAGACGGGACGACGGCGGGACAGCCCCGTGCGCGTGGTTCTGGCTGTGATCGCGCGTTGCGGCGCGGTGTTTGTTCCCCTGGCTATGGCCCCAATCCTGCAGGCAGGTATCCGTGCGCTACGCGGTAGTGGGGCTGGAGCGCGGGCTGCAGCGGCGTGGCCGGGCGGGTGTGGGCGATTTGCAACTCGTACATGACGTACGGTACTCGCGCGAATTAATAGCGTAAAGTGTGGTTGAGGCTGGAGGCGGTAGGTCAAAGGGCCTGCCGCCTTTGGCGTTTTTGGGCCATTGGCGACGGGCGCGGTCCGACGGCGACGGATAGGCTCCGCATTTCCCCGGGGAAAGGGGCGCCGTCCAGACGTGCCGGTCGCGCCGAACCTGGGGCACGGGGTCGCGATGGTGCGCGGTGCATCCGCCTAGCCGCATGGAAGGAACGGCGCACCTGAAGTACAATTCGCCGCGCCGCGGTTACCGCACGCAGGAAGGCAAAATGGCATCCAATCCAACCGAAATCCTCAAGGTCGCAGACAGAAAGCGCAAGCCGCGGTCCAAGGCGACCGCCCTCGCAGTCCACCTGCCGGGGGCTGACAGCGTCGATGGCGCCCTGCTCGATCGCGCCGTCCAGGAACTCAACGCGCTCTATCGCACCAAAGGCCTAGAAACCGCACGCGCAGTCGCTGAGGTTGTTATCGGCGTGTTCTTCGGCGGTAGCGTCGATCACTTCAACGCGCGCAGCGGCTCGCACATTTCCTTCGTGGAGCTCAAGAAGCGCTCCGACCTGCACGTCTCGTACCAGTTCGTCTGGAACTCCTGCGCTGTCTACGACCAAATTCGCCAGCTGCCGCAGCATGTTGTCGACGCATTGCCGATGTCACACCAGAAGCTCCTGCTGCCGGTCAAGGACCGGGAACAGAAGGTCGCGCTCGCGCAAGCCGCCGTCAAAGAGAACCTCGGCAAGCGTGCTTTTGAGGAACGGATTCGCCTCGTGCGCAAGGCCGCGACTACGTCAAAGGCTGGCCGGCCGCCGTTGCCCGCGTTCGCCAAGGCCTTTACGGTCGTCAAGCGCGCGGTCAGTATGGCCACCAAGGGGACGATTGACGAGGACAGCTTCGCACATTTCTCGAAGGATGAAACGCGCAAGCACTTGGACGAGTGGGAGCAGCAGGTCAGAGACTTGGCTGCCGTGCTTGCGTATGTGCGCCTGCTTGTTGAAAAATAGGGTGCTGGCGCGGCATTTTGGCCGTCCAGGGCGAGCCCGTGTCGGGATTAGCGCTACGCATTGCGTTAGCGAGACGGCGCGGCGTGCATGATGTAACTTCGTTTATCGGATCAGGAGCTTGCCCTCTTGGCCGCCGACATCGAATCTGACCGCGTCGCACGGACGGAACGCCTGACCGGCGAGACGGCTACCAAGATTCGCGAGGCCATCTGCGCCTTTTGGCAACGACCTGCCCGGCCACACCAAGCCCGGCGTTGTGTTCGTCGGCCTTGACGACCCTGGCCGCCCCGTCGGCTTGCCCATCACCGATGAATTGCTGCAACAACTTGCAGACATGCGCTCAGACGGCCACATCCTGCCCCTGCCAACTTTGTCGGTCGAAAAGCGCCAATTGGCCGGGGCGGACATTGCGGTGGTCACGGTTGCGCCCGCTCTTGCTCCGCCAGGCAGCTTCAAGGGGCGCATTCACATCCGAGTGGGCCCACGGCGCGCCACTGCCAGTCGTCAGGAAGAGACCATCCTCAACGAGCGGCGACGTGCGCATGACCTGCCCTTGGACTTGACCGGCAAGTATTCCGCTGAGCGCAAGGACATGGATGTGCGCTACTTCATTGAGGAATACGTGACGCGCGCCGTTGCGCCGGACGTTCTCGCGGCGAACGACCGCAGCGATCTCGACAGGCTGAAGGCCTGCCGGATGATTCTGACGGACGGGAGCAACACGCCTACCATCACAGGGCTTCTGGTCTGTGGGCGCAGTCCCCGACTTCATATCGGATGTGATTACATTCAGTTTCTTCGCATCAACGGCATGGACCTGTCGGACCCGATCGTCGACGCGGAGGCGTTTGAAGGCAAGGTGGAGCAGATTTACACGCAGACCATGAGCAAGCTCAAGGCCTACCGGATGGTAGCAGTCGAGATCCTTGAGGGTGGCGAGCGGCAGACCGAGTCCGTGCCGCTGGTTGCGCTGCAGCAACTGGTCGCCAACGCCATCATGCACCGGCGCTACGAAGGGACCAACGCGCCGGTTCGGATCACGTGGTTCAACGACCGGATCGAGATCTTCAGCCCCGGCGGACCCTACGGCCTTGTGAACCAGGAGAATTTTGGCCAGCCGAACTTCGCCGATTACCGCAACCTCGAACTGGCCGAGGCCATGCGCGTCTTGGGCCTTGTGCATCGCTTTGGCGTCGGCATTCGCTTGGCGCAGACCGCGGTGCGCAACGCTGGAGTGCCTGCGATCGATTGGGAAGTCTCGGCCGCGCATGTGCGGGCTACGATTTGGTTTGTGCGTAAGTAACGGATAGGAAAGTGATTTTGTGGTGATAGGTGGGCAGGCCTACGGGAATTTCGGTAGTTCCGCTAAGTTCGCTATTCGCCTGGGGATTCTCCGTCCGTTCGCCAGGGGCACTAGGTGCAAGACGGCGCGGCTGGCGTCCGGGCCGATGCTGACGTGCACCGGGCGGTCCTGGCCGTGGAAGTACAGGCGGTCAAAGGGCAAGTTTTGGCTGATGAATTCGGCCAATTGGCTGGCGGGTACGCCGGGGACGCGCAGGTCACAGGCTTGGCCACCGCGGGGGCAGATCCGCTTTCCGGCGCGGTTGCGCTCGCTGCCGGCGTGCTGGTCTAAGGCTGGGGCGATGCGGCCGCGGATGTGGCGCGTGAGTTCGGGCCCGGCGAAGGCGTATGTGAGCTCAAGGTGGCGGAAATGCGCAACAAGCGGGTCGAGGATGCCCTGGGCTAACTGCTGCAGGCCCAGCCATGTCTCGGGGTGTTGCGGCTGGTTGGCGCAGGGGGTGGCGGCGCTTGCCAGACGGGCCCACATTGTGGGCGATGGCGATGCCCAAGCCATTGGTGAGCCGGTCGTGCCCAACGGTTTAACACTATGTTCGCTTCATCATGGTGCATTTGACGCGCATTTGCTCGGCCTGCGTCCTGACATGCGCCTAGTGGTGGCCGAACGTCTGCTGCAAATGTCGGACGGTCCGACCCTAAAGTACGCGCTGCAGGGGTTTCATGAAAGTGAACTCCGCTTGCCGGATTCGCGCACGGATCGGTCGGGGGAGTTGTATGTTACGCATCGCTGGGCCCGGTTTGAGGCGGCGAATCCTGGGTAGCCCCGGAGGCGTTACGGGAAAGTTACGAACACCCAACAAACCGCCACACCGCGTCAACTGGCCCTGCGACCACAAAGGCCCTTTCGGCAACCCGCCGTTCCGCCACAGAAGCCTTCAACGCATCCGCAGCGTCCAAGCTGTCCGCGAGTACGAAAAGCAGTCCATCCACCCGGTCGACCTTGCCCTCGGGTTCCCGGGAAAGCCCAAATGCCTCGGCAACACTGGTAAATTCCGCCCCAATCGCTGGAGCCAACTCCTCAGGCCGCACAAACCGGACCACCTTCCCCACAACTGTGTCGCCCTCTTCCGCCGCCATCGCTGGCACCTCGGCCGAATCTGACCGCAGCGACCACCGGCCCCCGGCATCCCGGACCACGCGCTTGCAGTGGTAGGTCCGCTCGTCCGTATCCCCGCGGGCAATCACTGCAATTTCTCCCTCGACTGCCGCTAGCCCAACCCCGGGCAGGGGCCGCACAATCAGCCAATCGCCATCGCGAATATGAGACCGCCAGCCTACCATTGACGAACCGCTCACACGCACCGCCACGCAGCCGTCGCCAATCGGTCCCGGCAAGGCCACTTCTTCGACTGCCTCGAGCACGCTATCGGCCTGGCTCGCTCCCGACCAACCCGCCGCCACACGGAGCGAGGGCAGGCAAGGAACCTTGACCCGCCGCACCAACGGCAACACCTGCGCATCGCCTTGACCCAAGGGCACCGCCCGCCAGCCGCTGGCATCCTGCTCAAAGCGCACGCGAAAATCCGTGCCCGGCTGGCCGGCGTGTTCACCAAACAGCCGCCGCATCAAGGCCGGCAACTGGTTGGCCACCTTGGTCGTGCCAGTCCAAGCGACGTTGCACGCGATTTTTTGGAAGTCGAACGTCCACAGCTCGCCGCTGGGAATGCGCGCCTGAACGACCCTGTGTGCGGCTGGGTGCGCTTCACTCCCTTGCAGCTTGAGTAGCGGCGTGCCACCCGCTTGCATCACCTTGCAGTCAAAGGCGCTTGTTCCGTCTAGCCCAATCGTATCGCTCGGTTCCAATTGCGACGTACGCGGCCGCGCTCGATACTCGGCCAGGCGCCAATCGACCAACTCGGCGACCATGCTGACCAGTGTCTGCCCGAGTTGGGCTGGCACGTCAAACTTGGGATCAAACCTTTCCGTCGGTAATCCCTTATCCCGTAACACGAACCACGGCCGCTTCTGCTTGTCCGCGCTCTCCCCCAACCATGCCGCCAACGGGTACTTGCGCCAATACGCGCGCCACAGGGCTGGGTCCGGCTGGCGCGGGTCGCCTAGGTCGCGCACGCCATCGAGATCGCGGGCCAATTCTGGTGAGCGCAGGAGCACCGCGTGCGCTCGACGGCAGAGCTCGCCCACCTCCATGCCCGTGAGCAGTGCGTCGGATTCGATAAGCGTCTGCAGCGTGACCATTTTGAACGACTTGGTCAGTTTGGTGGTGTCCAGTTCGGCCAAGAAGTTGCTAGCATGGTCAACTACTTGGCGTTCGTCCGCGCTCAATTGACCTTCTTGCTCGACAAAGGCGAACCAACTCGCGTGGCCTTTGACCCGTGGGTTCAGACCTTGGCGGTACAGCTCTCCGGCCGTCGGCCGCTTGCCACGAGCCTCGACCAACTCGCGAAAGGCGCGCACAGCCACGTTGCGGTCGGCACGAGGCAGTAGTTCGGCCAAGAGATCGATGGCTTCAATCGCCAAGTCCACCGAACACCCGTCCGGCAGCGGCGTCTCGGCCCGTCTAGCGGCGCTTTGCAGCCAGTCAGCTAGGCCCACACGCATTGAATCGGGTGGCGCAGTATCGAGGAGCGTGCGTAACCGCTGCAAGAAAACCCGATGATTGCCCACGAAATCAATGACTGTCAGGCTCTCTTTGCCACCGGAGCGCCGCAGACCACGGCCCAACTGCTGCAAAAACACCACGGGCGACTCGCTCGGCCGAAGCATCACGACTCGGTCGATGCTCGGCACGTCGATGCCTTCGTTGAACAGGTCAACAGCACACACGGCATCGAGTTCACCAGCCACAAGCTGCTTGAGTGCTTGGCTGCGGTCGTTGGTGTCAGCCTCCGAGTGCACAGCCACAGTGCGCACGCCACGCGCTTTGAGCCACGCGCACACGTAGTTGGCGTGAGCAATTGTGCAGCAAAACACCAGTGTTTGCCGTCCGGGATGCTCTTGCCAACTTTCCCAGGCCCGCTCCATACGCGTTTCGGTCTCGACCGCTGCCGCCAAGGCCGTTGGGTCAAACTTGCCATTGCGCCAAGGGATATTCTTGTAATCCGCCGAGTCTTTGAGTCCATAATAGGCAAACGGCGCTAGCAGCCCGGCCGAAATGCCGCGGTGAAGCCCGGCGTCAAAAGCGAGGTGGTCATCCAGCAAGGCCTGGATATCGGCCTGGTCCGTGCGGTCGGGCGTGGCGGTCAGGCCCAAGACAAAGTTGGCCCGCAGCTTGGCCAAGATGGCCTGGTAGCTCTTGGCCGCTGCGTGGTGCACTTCGTCCACCACTGCGTAGTCGAATTCGATGCTTTCGAGCCGCGCCAAGTGCTCCGGCCGACTCAACTTGGCGACCGAAGCGAGCACGAAGTTTGTGTCGAGTTCACTTTGATTGCCAGCGAAGAAGCCAACACTGGCCTGCGGAAACAGCCGCACCAGGGTACCTGCCGCTTGCCCCAGCAACCCATCGCGGTGCGCCAGCCACAGCACGCGTGGGGTCCGGCCAAGCGCTGCCGCCGCTGCCTTCAGGTCAAAACCGGCCAGCCAAGTCTTGCCTAGGCCAGTCGCCATGACGACCAGCGACCGCTGCCGTCCTTGCGCGCGAGCCAAGGCCAATCCTTCCAGCGCTTCAAGCTGAATTGCATGCGGTTGCGGCGGTGGCTGGACGACTTCGCGCTCCCCATCGGCATCCCTGTTCGCCAATGGCAATCGCTCGGGAATCCGGGCTTTATATTTGTCGATCCAAGCGCTTGTCAGTGCTTCCGTGCTTGGCCACAGGTCATCAAACGCCTGCTGGACCCTGGCAAATCCCGCAGGATCCCGCTCGCGCTCGATGCGCAGGTTCCACTCTATGCCATCCATTAGCGCTGCGTGCGACACATTGCTCGACCCTACGTACGCCACGCCAAAGTCTTGGCCGACCAACAGCCAGGCTTTCGGGTGAAACGACTTTGAAGTGGTCTGGAGTCTTGCGGTTTCCAGCACCCGCACCTCAGGCGGCGGTCCGGCGGCCGACTCCGAAGCACTCCAGCCGAGTAGTCGCGTCAAGGCTTCTGGGTGCGTAATCCCCATGTAATCTCCGGTGATAACGCGCAGCCGTGCGCCACGAGCCAATGCTGGCTGTACCAGAGACCACAGCAGATGAACTCCGCTTGGCTGGGCAAAAGCCACCAGGATCGCGATGTCGTGCGCCCTGGGGAACAGCTCTTGCAAATGGTGCAAGAAGGGATCGGTCGTACCGCCGGTCACCAGGGCGTTCACGCGTTCGACTGGCCCCGCCAAATAATTCCCCCTCCCCGGCATCACATGCCGCACCCCACCGCGCGGATCCGCCACATCGCCCGTAAACCGCGGAATCACATGCAGATGCAGGTGCATCACCGTTTGCCCAGCCGCCAGGCCCGCGTTAAAGCCGACGTTATAGCCATCCGGCATCAGCTCAGCATCCAAGGCGGTCTTGACCACGTCCACCAAATCCAGAATCGCCACCTGTTCTTGCCGCGTTGCCTCAAACCACGTCGCCACCAACCGCCGCGGCACCACCAGCGTGTGGCCGGGCGACACGGGAAAGTTGTCGCGCAGGGCAAACGCGAGGTCATTGCTGGCCACCCAGCGCTCAGGCGGGGCCGAAAGGAAGGGTGAACTCATAGCAGCGAGCGTGCCGCCTAGGCGGGGCCGGCGTCAAGGGCTGAGCAGTTGCGTCAAAGACGGGCGTCCAGACCGGGCACACCCTTAATTGGTCAGACCGTGCATTCGGTATTCTGCTTTTTCCCGCAATCCAACCCAATCCCCCCCAAAACCGCCCCCAAGCCCCTTGCCCAATGGCCTAAGCCGCTTTACGCTCAAAACCGCCGCGCCACCCTTGACCTGCGCGATATGGCACATTGAGCACCGTGCTCAATGTCAAAAAACGTGCACGCCGCCCCCAAGCCGCCCAGGAGCCTTCACCGCTCACCAAAATCGCCCAGGGTCTGCTCTGTGAAATCGCCCTACCTGCGCAAGGTGCAGAGTTGACCCGGGAACCGAGTAGCGATCGGTCCGTGTTGCTGGCGGAGCAAAGCGCGCGAATCCGGCGAAAGGCGC
>CAIMEY010000108.1 GCA_903840165.1 uncultured Myxococcales bacterium
CAAAGGCGTGGGCCGTGCGCCAATCTGGCAAGCCATTGACAATGCAGTCACCTTCTTCACAACCGCGTACAGCGGTGCCCTCAATGGCAAGAACCGCCACATCGTGTTGATTGCTGATGGTCCAGACACTTGCACCGAGTCCGAAGAGTATTTTAATTACAAAGACTTGACGACCAAGGACCCCTCAAAGTCGACCTGCCGGACGCCCTGCGCTTCCGCCACGGTCAAGTACAACGAGCTGCTCGTGCGTCTGCAAACGCTCTCGGCGGCTGGACAGCAACTGGCTGTTGATATTGTCCAATTCCAATCTCAAGCCACCGAGTATCAGCAACCGGACCCGCGCCTCATGGAGATTGCCTGCCGCACCGGCGGTACCTATCAGTTCATCAATACACATGATTTCGCCAAGGACATCCAGCAGGCCCATAGCTCCATGCTTCAAGCCATGCAGCGCGTTCGCAACTCGATGGCCGGTTCCTGGCGGGTTGGTTTCAAGGACTCCAAGTTTACGACCAACACCATCACCAAGGGTTCGCTGTGGAGCTTGCAGGGCTCGCTCAAGTTCCAAAATTCGCTGTTCCCAAGCTTGGATACGTCCTACCAGACCAACTCTGAGTGGAACTTCGATTGGCAGGGCCAAACCAGCGAGGACCGTCGCCTCATGCTGCGGCGCTCGTGCGAGACAGATGCCGACTGCAATGGCACGGACTTCTGTTCGTCCAACCACTGTGGAGACAATGGCTTATGCGTCTCGGACAATCGCCGCGATCGCTTGCCCTGCAACGATGATGCCACCAAGCGCTGCTGCGGTGGCAAGTGTGGCACCGACAAGTGCGACGCTGCCTGTAAGCTCTAGTCCAAGGCGGCTGCGGCCGGCTTCTACGTGCGTTGGCGGGCCTTGGCCTGAGGATGCAGCGAAAGGAGCCGACTGTGGGACTGCAGCAAATGCAATAGGTTGTGTTGAACCGAGCGCGCTGAACCTGCCCCCTCGGAACCCGCTACCGGAGACGACGTTCGTCAGCAACGACATGGAGTGCGCATGATTCGCCAAGCTAAACCGACTTCGACCCGTCCCGGCGCGCTGCAGCGACCGGCGACTGAGGACGACCGTCTCGCCTCGTCGTGTGGCGTTCAAACACTTGGAACGATGGCGAAATCCGGTCGCTCCATGTTGCGCTGGACTTTGGGCGCGCTGATGGCCCTGTCGACGGTGGCTTGGGGTCGACCGGTTGCGGCCGAAGAGCCCATTGACCACGAACTCGGCAAGTACTGGAATACAGAGCAGTCCGTGCTGTCTCTTCAGAATCCGACCTACGAGCGCAAAGGTGGCTTCGAGCTTTCGGCGCACTTTGGTGTGATTCCGAACGATTCTTACTACTTGCCCATGCCAGTCGGCGCACGCGTGGCGTACTTCTTGACCGACACATTGTCGCTCGAAGGCGGCTTTTCCTACTTGCTTCAAGGGGAAAGCGCGCTGCAGAAGTTCTTGAACTGCGCAGCCAAGGACAAGAACGACAAATGCCAGAGCCTGAACTCCGGCACCACCAAGCCGCCCGAGCTAAAGATGCTGACCTCGCTGGACATCGCCTGGGCACCCTTTCACGGCAAGATGGGCATTTTCGCCAGCAAATTGTCAAACTTCGACCTGACCATTCAGGGTGGGGCCGGACTCATCAATGCCATGATCGATACCAGCGCCGACGTGGCTCCCGTGGCCAAGTACGTGCCGGCCGGTCACTGGGGCGCAGGATTTCGCTTCTACCTGAGTCGCTACGTGAACTTGCGCGTCGACTTCAAGCAGTTCCTATACAAGCCTGCGACCACGCTGATTTATCCGGTCGAGTTCACCGCTGGCATTGCGTTCTTGGCCAAGTAAGCAAGGCCTTGTTTGCGAAGTGAGGGCCTGTGGGCCAAGTGAGGATGACGATGCGCCCGATGTTCCGTATCCGCTGCGCGATTGCTGCCTTGGGTATCACGGCCTGCTTGGCTGTGCCCGCCATGGCCCTGCCTGCCGCCGCCGCTGACGATCCTGCTCCCAGTGCTGGGGCTGCTCCTGCCGATGCGCCCGCTGCCGACGCCCCGCCCGCCGACGCTGGCAAGAAGGCTGCGGCTCACCCAGCCAAAGCCGATGACAAGATGGCCGATTTGCTTGGAGCCAACGGCGACCTGTACGGCAATGTCGACGAAAGTGTCCCAGTGGGTGGCAATCTCGAATGGGCCAACCGCCGAAGCATCCGTGTCGTGCAAAAACGCGGATTCATTAAAGAATCGCGGCATGGATTCAGCCTGCTCGGCGGCGCGGTGCCCAATGACGACTTCTTTGTCTACCCGCTGGTCGGCGCCGGCTATCAGTACTTCTTCTCAGAAGACATTGCCTTGGATGTTCACAGCGTTTACTCGTTCTACAACGAGTCTCAGCTCAAGGGCGCGCTGACCAAGGAGAGGCCCGATGGTCCCGGCCTGACGGTCCGCTTGCCCCAGGCGCTGCGCGGGTATGCCTCGGCCGGTGCCGATTGGTACTTGCTGCACGGCAAGCTTGGCTTTTTCTCGACGCACCTCACCGAGTTCGACTTGGCCTTGACCTTCGGCCTTGGTGCCGTATGGACCGAGATTACGGCAGAAGGTGGAGCAATTACGCAGCAATTTCGCCCTGCTGGCGAAGTCGGCGCGGACCTGATGTTCTACCTCAGCGATAACTTTGCCCTCAAGATGGGCTATCGCCAGAACTTTTATCCGTCCTTCATCCGTGGCGTATCGTATCCAATTTCCGCAACCATGGCGGTATCCTACTTCACCGATGCGCTTAAGTGACCGAGTCTAGGAGGTTTCGCCATTTGGCGAGCCGCTGACTGCAGGGCCCAGACCGGCAAACCGCTGCGCCCTTTGCGAATCGAACGTTAGAAACCGAAACGCTTTCTTGGCCTAGCCAATGACCTCTTCGGAGCCTTCATGACCTCGCTCCTGCCCTTCATTCGCTCTCGCTTTGCGCAACGCGCTGTGCAACTCGGCTTGGCTGCTGGCCTTGTCGTAGGACCGCAGGCGCGCGCCTTTGCGATCGGCGTCCAAGACGTGATCACCCTGGCTGGCCTAGAAGTGCCAGATGAGCAGATTATCAAGAAGATCCAAAAGGATGGCTCAGTATTCAAACTGGCCCCTTCGGAGATCTTGGAGCTCAAGAAGAAGGGCGTCTCTGACAAAGTCATCAAGTTCATGCTGCAAACGTCCCAGGGCGGTGCTGCCGCCGCGGCGTCGAGCAAGAAGACCGAGGACAAGCCAAAGCGTGAGCTTTCTGCCGCCGAGCAGGCTGCGGATGAAGCGCGGCTCAAGGAAGAGGCCTTACGTTTGGCGGAAGAAGAGCGCAAACGCCAAGGCGCCAGCCAAAAGGCCTTCGCCAACCAGGTCATGGCCCGCGGTCTGCGCTATGCCGAGGACGGCGATTGGGTCAAGTCCATCCAGCTCTTTGAGAAATTCGTCAGCGATGGCGCCAACGGCGTGCCCTACGCGCCGGACTCCGATGAAGCCTACAACGCCAGTTACGGCGTGGCTAAAGCCTTGGTTAACGCAGGCTTGTGGCAGTCGGGTGCGTCCAAACTCCTCGACGTTGTGCGTGGGGGCCCAGACAAGACGTTCTTCCGCGATGCCTTTACCAAGCTGCGCGAATTGCGCCGTAAAATCAACTATCGTCCGCCCGAGCTCGAAGACTTGACCAAGTTCAACGTGGTCTCGCAGCCGGCGGAGTTCCAGGACGGCTACAACTACTTCGTCGGCGAATTTCTCCACGATTTCGGCCTGTCCAATGAGGCCAAGCCCTACCTCGACAAGGTCCATGCCAACGCCGAGGATTACGCCCGCGCCCAATACCTGATGGGCCTCATCGCCTTTGAGGACGAAACATCGGACAAGAAGACGCAAATCACCGACGCCAGCCAGGCTTTCCAGAAAGCCGTGCTTTCGGCAGAGAAGCAGGGCAATAACGGTCTGCCCGTCGTCGACCTGTCCTACTTGGCCCTGGCGCGCCTTGCCTATGAGTTTGAGCAGTTCGACGCGGCCATCTACTACTACAAGAAGATCTCCCGCAATTCCCCGAAGTTGGCTTCGGCCTTTTATGAGTCGGGCTGGGCCTACTTCCTCAAGAATGACACCAGCCGCGCTCTAGGCACCTTCGAGGCGCTGCACAGCCCCTACTTTGCCCACCATTTCTATCCAGAATTGTGGGTGTTAGAGGCGACCATCTACGTCAACCTTTGCCGCTACGATGAAGCCGAAGCTGCGGTCAAGATGTTCAAGGACCACATCTTGGTGTTAGGCCCTCCGCTGCGCGATTTCATCAAGAAGAATCGCAAGCCAGAAGAGTATTACGCCTCCTTTGTGGAGTCTGTGAACAAGAAGTCGGCCGCCGGCCTGCCGCGGGTGCTCCAGTCGCCAGTCCTTGAAAACGTCGAGTTCTACAATATTTACCAGACAATCAAGCAGATTGAACGCGAAGAGGCTACCGTCAAGCAGCAACTCAATGCTTTGGGCGGCTTTGGCCAAGAGTTGCTCTCACGTCTGGGCCAGCTGCGCCAAGAGCGCGTCAGTGAAGCCGGCGTCGTGATTCAGAAAACTCTGAGAACTGTCGTCAAGGATCTGGACCTGTACACCGACAAACTCGACCAACTGCAAATCGACGTGATGACCGCTCGCCAGGACAAGATCGACCAGCAGATCGCTGCTGGCGGTGACGAAGAGAAGGCCGGTCAAGTGGTTGAGCGTTCGGGCTCGGTGGCGATTGCCGGTTCAGACGTCATGATCTGGCCCTTTGAAGGCGAGTTCTGGAAAGACGAAATTGGCGCCTATCGCTCCTTCCTCAAGACCCAATGTCCTGTGGAGAAGTAGCCTTAGCGCAGTCCTAGGCGCGCCTCCGGTCGACGACGTCCGGACGTGGCCGCCCCTGTCCACGCACCTGTCAGCAGACCTTGGCGACGAGGCTTGCGTGCGTGGACCCTGCAAGGACCTGGCCTTTTTCTGCGATTGCGCAGGGTTTGAGGCTAGACAAGGCGGTCCTTGCCCCTGAGTTCGGTTCCCGCCCCGGTTGGGGCAGCCCGTCGCACTGGCGAGGGCGTACGAGGTTTCGCGATGCGTATTCGATTCTTGATGTCTTCTTCGCAGTTTCAAGGGCTTGGTTCGGCGCAGTCCGGCTTGGGCGGCAAGGCCGTTGCACGCTTGCTGTGTGCGGCGCTGGCTTTGACGACGGCGGCCCCATTGGCCATGGCCCAGGAAGTCGATGAAATCGAGTCCGGCGCCAATGACAAGAAGGTCGAAAAGAAGAAGACCTTGGTGGAAGAGGAAAAGCGGGTCGACGCGCCCAAGAAGAAGGATGACGACTCGCTCAAGAAGGGCACCTTCAACTATGAGCGCCTGGAATCGCTCGGCTTTTCCGACAAGGAGCGCAAGCTCCAAGAGCAGAAGTCGGACATGCGCCGCAAGCTCATTAAGACGACGCAGGATTTGCTCGATCGCACTACCGACAATGCCATCAAGCCCGACCTGCTGTTCCGCTTGGCGGAAAACTGGTGGGAGGAGACGCACTACGCCTACCTGATTGAAATGTCTGAGTTCAACAAGCAGATGGACGCCTGGGACAAGCTGCCTGAAAACCGTCGGCCGGCCAAGCCTGTGGCTCCGGTGGAGAACTACTCCAAGTCCATCGAGTATTACGAGAAGATTTTGCAGCAATATCCCAGCTATAGCCGCATTGACGAAGTGCTCTATCGGCTCGGCAAGGCGGCGTTGCAGCAGGGCAAGGCCCTGGGCGACAAGGTGCTGAGCAACAAGGGCGTGCAGTACCTCAACCAACTGGTCCAAAAGCACCAGAACTCCAAGTACATTGCGCAGACCCACTTGGCGCTGGCTGAATACTTCTTTGAAGCCAATAACTTGACGCTCGCCAAGATGAACTACGAGCGCATCACGCAGAACTTCAAGACTTCGACCATGTACAACTACGCGCTGTACAAGCTCGGCTGGGTTTACTACAACTTGCGTGAATTCCGCCGTACAATTGATACCTTCCAGGCTGTCGTTCGCGAAATCGGTGCTGCCAACGAGCGCGGCAAGATGGAGTTCAAGGACCAAGCCCTCAAGGACCTTGTCAAGGCTTTCGCAGAGTTGGACCACGGTTGGCCGGAAGCCAAGACTTACTTCACCCAGGTGGAAGGCGAGCCCAAGATGTGGACGCGCCTCATCGAGATGAAGGAAATCTATATTTCCACGGACAAAGACGACAACGCCATCGAGTTGCTCAGCCACTTCGTCGAGACCCACCCGACCGACATGCGCTGCGGCGAATGGCTGGAACAGGTCGTGGATGTCCGCAAGAAGATTGGCAACTTCCCGGATGTGGAAAAGGCCATGCGCGTCTTCTTGGCCTTCACCGACGACCGCACCTCGGCCTGGGTGGCTGCGGCCAAGCGCAATGGCGAAAAGGGGACCGAAGCCCTGGAGAAGTCCGCAGATCTGGGCGAGAAGTACTTGCTGTACATCTCCAACTACTACCACCAGTTGGCACAGAAGACGGGCGACGAACTCAAGGATCCCGAGAAGGCCCTGCCCATGTACGGGTCGGCGGCCAAGGATTACCAAGAGTTCTTGCGTCGTTACCCGACATCCAAGAAGTCCTACATGGTCAGCTTCTACCTAGCTGAGATTTTGTTCGACCAGCTCAAGGATTACCCTGCAGCGTTGGTGGCTTACAAGAACTGCATCAGCCGCGATCCGGGTGGTGAATACGTCGAAGACGCCGCCTTGGGCGTGCTGTACTCGACCGAAAAGCTGATGGCCAAGACGCACGCCAAGTGGGACACCGTCAAGAACGCGTGGGTGGATGACCCAACGGCTCCGGCGCTGATGGAACTGGCGGAGGAAACCTCGGTCAAGACCTTTAAGACCAAGGAAAAGAAGCAGGAAATCACCGAAGCGCAGATCAAAGAAGCGCGGGTGCCCAAGAAGCGCCAGGAACTGCACCCCTTGGAGAAAGACTACGTCGACGCCGCGGACAAGTATGTGGAGTTGATGTTCGGCGCCCAGGAACTGTGCAAGAAGGGCAAGAAGTCGGCTTGTGGCAAGGGCAAGAAAGTGCCTGAAATCATGTATGTCGCCGCGACGACCTATTATGACCGTGGCCAGTACGATAAGGCTGTCGAGCGGCTTGAGAAGGTCTACACCTTCCAACCCGATAACAAGGTTGCTGAAATTGCCGTCAAGACCATGATCGACGTCTACGCCCGCCACAAGGAGTGGGCCAAGATCGAGGACTGGGCGCGCAAGATGCTGGCCCGCAAGTCCCTTCTGGTCTTTGACCGCAAGGATTTGCGCAAGTACGTTGCCGTCGCGGTCGCCGAGCAGGCCGTGGAAATGGCGGAGAAGAAAGACTTTGATGGCGCGCATAAGAAGTACGACACCATCTTGGCTGAGTTCCGCAAGGAAGAGCCGGAAATGGCGGCAACCTCCTTGTACAACAAGGGCTTGCTCTACGAGCAGCAGAAGGAAGACGTCAAGGCCATCACGACCTATGAGCGCGTGGTCAAGGAATTCCCCAAGGCCAAGGTGGGCCCGGAAGCCATGTTCAACATCGGCTTGATTTACGAGTCGATGACGCGCTTTGAGGACGCCGCCGGTGCCTTCTTGCACATGGCCGCCTTCCGCGACAATGCCGATGCAGCCCAGGCCTTGATCAATGCCGGAGCAATTCTCAATGCTTTGCAGCAGTACAAGGAAGCCGCCGCGGCCTACGACAAGTTTGAGACCGTGGCCGGCAACCTCAAGGGCGACGATGACCGCAGCAAAGAGCTCAAGGCTCTGATTGCAGACGCGGAAATGGAGAAGGGTCACGTCTTTGAGAAGATGGGTAGCGAGGGCGCTGCCAAGGCCTCGGCCGTCTACGGCGGTCTGGTCGGCAAGTTCCCCAGTCGCCCGGACTTGGCGGTGGAAGCCTTGGGTCGTCGCACAGAGACGCTGCGCCTGGCTGACTCCAACAAGAACCGCAAAGATGTTGTGAAGTCTGCGGACGCCTGCGCCGTCGCCTTCGCCAAGGAAGGCGCCAACAAGGGCCGCGCGCCCTACTACGCTGCCCAAGCCGTGTTCTACAAAGCGGAATACGACTTTGACGACTTCGACGCCGTGACGCTCAAGACCGTCAAGAAGATGTCGCAGTTGGGCTCGGTGCTGCAGAAGAAGGCAGAACTGCTCAAGAAAGCGGAGAAGAGCTACTTCGGCGTGTTTGATGCCGTAGCTTCCGGGGGTGGCCGGGCCTACGCGGCAGCCGCCATGTTCCGCATTGGTTTGCTGTACTACAAGTTCAAGGAAGACCTCTTCAATGCGCCGACGCCTCCTGAGGTCGCCCGCAATCAGCAGGTGGCTGACGAGTACCGCTTGGTCATCGAGAAATTTGCGCAACCGATTGAAGAACAAGCGGTTTCCGCATTGCGCAACGCCATCAACATCGCCCACAACCTTGGCGTCTACAACAAGTGGTCCAAGGAAGCTGGCGAGTTTGCAGCGAAAATCAGCCCTGATGAGTATCCGACAGTCGAGAAGGATCCCAACCTGCCCAAGGCCACCACGGCCGTGCACGCCAACAAGGCGACGGACGCTGCGACTTCGGCTGCCTTTGTGACGACCGCACGTCGTGGAAAGTTCACGGTTTCCTTTAAGCCAGATGACGTTGCCGCGGCCACCAAGTCGACCAAGAAGGGCGACGAGAAGAAGGCCGACGACAAGGGCAAACCTGTGAAATAGTTAGTTGAATCAGCAGAGACCGCGTTGTGGTGTGCCTGCGCCACCCTGGAAGAAAACCAGGTCCCAGCCCCGGGCAACGCATGTGTTCAGCAAGTACGTGAAGTGATAGACGAACCACCTGGGAAATCGACACCAAGCGTATGCAAAGCAATCGGGTGAATTGCAAGGGACGGACAGCGATGAAGCGACTCCTCCACAGCCAACGCGGCGCTCTTGGCGCAATGCTGGCCCTGGTTCTGCAGTTGGGGGCCGGCTCCGCGATGGCGCAGCAGGGCAGTTACTTGGAAGGCATTGGCGAAAAAGCCCAAGATGCCATGCGCGACGGCCTCAATGCCGCTTTGCGCAAGCTACCCAAGTGCAATCCTTACCAGATCCTGGAAAGCGGTGAATGCTGCCCGGCTGGATTTGTGTCCGTCGGCAAGGATTGCGCGCGAATTGCGCCGCCATCCTGCGCAGCTGTGGCTATCGACGCGCCGGAATCGTGCGTGCTCAATCGTTGCGCCAAGTACACGCGATCCAAGGAAATTGAAGTCGACGCCATTGGCGACGACGGCAAGCCGATCGCTGGCCAGAAGGAAAAGAAGACAGTCGACGAGCCCTGCGAGCCTTGGGTCAACGGCAGCCGCGACATGACCTGCGAGCTGGAAACCTATGATTGCAAGAAGGAAGAGTTAGCCGGCGGCGCCAACCGCTGGTGCGGCGACTGGATGAAAGAAATTCCCGCTTCGCCCGCCGCTGACGGCAAGACCGTCGGTCCGATGTTCGTCCGCTGCCCGGCTGGATCGCAGGATTGCCAACTCGCGGTGCGCGAATGCTCGGGTCAGGAAATGACCAGCAACTCTTCGGCCGGTCTGATTTGCAAAGTCGGCGAATATTACGATGTTTCCGGCAAGAAGTGCGCGGCCTATGGCTGCCCAAGCGCCTGCAAGACTGCCGATGGGCGCTGTGCCAAGTGCGGCCCGGACTATCAGGGTGCGGCGGAATCGTTCCAAAAGGCGGTCGATGGTGACAAGCGCTTCTACGAAGCCTACTTCAACCTCGGCATGGCCCTGGAGCGTCAGGGTAAGTACAAGCAAGCCATTGACGCCTACGAGGCCGCTAAGTCCATCGAACCCAAGGATGATCGCGAGAAGGTTCTGCAACTTTCGGCCCAGGGCTTCATCGCCCGCGCCTGGCTGGCCGAAGCGCACCGGGCCTTGGAAGCCGGCGACAAGGCCAAGGCTAATGCGTTGCGCGAACAGGCACGTGGCGTTTGCGAAGGCATTCGCGGCCAGGACCCGGACAACTCCATGGCCAACGTCGCGCTGGCGCTGTACTACCTGGAAGGGGAGCAGCCGAACCTCGAATTGGCTGAGCAATTCGTGCGCCAGGCGCTGCGCAACAACCGCGAAGACACGATCGCGCTGAACATTCGTGGCGTCATTAACCTGCGCCAAAATAAGAATGAAATCGCGCGCTGGATCTTGGAAGACAAGGTGCTGGCCCTGGATCCGGCCAACGCCGAAGCGCTCGGCAACCTCGGGCTTGCCTACGTCCGTCTGGGCGATTTGCCCAAAGCGGTTGCGGCCCTTGAGCGCGCCGTCAAGATCAACCCCAACTCGATTGCGGCGCGCATGAACTTGGGCGCTGTCTATCTGGAATATTTGAACTATCGCGATGCGGACAAGCAGTACGCGTACGCTCTCAAGCTCGAACCCGAGAACTTGGAAGCCTTGACGGGCTATGCGCTGACCTTGGAAGGCAAGCGCGATCCCAAGAAATCGGCTGAAATCTATGAGAAAGTGCTGTCCAAAGAGCCGGACCGCTCGGCGCTCGTGGTTCGGTTGGCGCTGATCTACAACAAGGCACCGTTCAATGATGGCACCAAGGCGGTCACGTACTGGAAGCGCTACCTACGGGCGATTGGCGTAGATCCTGAACAACGGCAGGCGATTGCGACGCAGCTCAAGGCCGATCGCGAAGCTACCAAGGCGGCGCTGGCCGGCTTTGCCAAGGCGCCCAAGAAGGCCCCGGCGGACTGGACCAAGCAGAAGGCGGAGGCGACGGCCAAGGCGGAAGGGGCTCAGACCAAGTATCAGAACTTGCTGGCTATCAACAGCTTCATTGACGCCATTGAACAAGGTCAATTGCTTGAGAAGCAGGCCAAGGAAGAGGGCGCCAAGAAGCCCGACGCGCCCAAGACCGACGCCCCCAAGTAGGGCAAACATCCTGCCGCGAGAATCGCACTTGCGGTGGCCGGCTGAATTGCTAGGCTGCGCAGGCACTCTGAGTGACGCCATCTGCCCCCCGGGGGTCAGACCGTGCATAGACCTTGATCGCTGCATGAGCGTCTCCATCGAGCAGACGCTACAAGGAAAGAACGCCATGAAGAACCTGACTCGCCTCCTCATCCTCGTTGCTCTGGTCGGGGCCCCGCTGTCCTGGATCGCACGGCCAGTGCACGCAGCGGACAAAGAAGACAAGGCGCGCTTTTACGATTTCTCGGACCAGTTGATCGACGGCGACATCAAGAAACCCACGGCTTTGTATATGGAAAGCCGCACGCGGGCCAAGTTCGAGAAGTTGCTCAAGCTCAAGAAGTCCTTCCGCCCCGCGATGGTGGACACCAGCAAAGAGCGAATCCTCAAGTAGTTTCAGTTCTTTGTCCCGATCGGCGTCTGTTGCACCTCGCGGCCGATCACGACGCAGCCACGCAGGACATCTGCCGCCGGTGCCGGGCAATCCTCGCTGACACTCGCCCCTTCTTGCTTGCGGCCGGCGATCTCGCAAAAAATCTCCTTGCTATCCGCGACTCCCGTAGGTACGGTGGAGGCCATGGCCCCGGCGTACCACGCGTCGGCCCACTCGCAGGAGCAAGCCCATGCGTTCATCCAGTTTTCACCTGATTGCCGTTGTGCTGGGTACCTTCGCCCTGGCTTCCACCGCCATGGCCCAGAGCCAGGATGGGCGATGTAAGTCCGTGGAACAACAAGGTTGCTCGAGCAAGTTTATCAGCATCGACGCCTACATCATGGAGGGGGCGGTGAAGATTCCGGCCGTGCTCGCCGTGACCGGGCGTGACAAAGTGAAGTGGGACCGCCTGTTTTCGCTCAAGAAGTCGCTCAAGAATGAACTTGTCGCCTCGCATACGGATGCAGCGCTCAAGTAACTGAAGAATCGCGGCGTTGCGTGACCCCTTGGTCTGAGGGGCTAGCAGATGCGGGTCTGGGTACCCCAGCCGCTGCGCTGATCGATCGACGGCGCGCCAGAAAAGGTTGATCGCAGGGGCGTGGATTCGCTACAGTCCCTCGTTCTCGCTCGCGCGAAGGTGAGGTTATCGCCCGCGCTGCCGCCCGGCCTTTGTCGGTTGGGGCTGTTCTTTCCCCCTGGGACGTTCTTGGGACGTCACTCGAGGCTGTTCATGTTCAGGATGTTCAAGCGCAATCCGTCCTTCTCGGTGGCCGTTGGCGGAATCGCCGTGGCTGCTGCGGTTGGCTGTTCCACCACGCCAAGTGGCGGGTCCAACAACAACATCATCGTCGCAGGGCAGGATGCCATCTCTAACACGGGCGGGACGGATCCAACTGGCGGATTCACCTTGAACAAGTACCCCTTCATCGTCGTGACCAACTCCGACGCCGGCAAGGTGCTGACACCCGGCGGACAGGTGAACATCGACACCGGCTCGGTCAAGACGGGGGACACATCCCACACGGTGTTGGCGGTTTCCAACAGTGGTAGCGCCAACTTAGGCATTAACTCCATCAAGCTCGCCTACACGGCGCCCTCGCCCGATGAAGCCGCTGGTGGCAACTCCTTGACCTGCAGCACCGACGATGGCACCGGCAATCAGGTTGCCTGCGAAGGCTTTAAGTTCCCAGGCGTTGGCTTCGGTGCTGGCGCGGCGCCCGTCAAGTTCCAGATCAACTTCAAGAAGTACAACGACACGCTGGCTCGCTCCGCCATCCTGACGATCAGCAACACGGATTCGCACAACAAGCAGGACAGTTACAAGTTGTACATCCTGACCAGTGCCGGTTCGGCCCGGATTCAGTTGCAGCCCGAAACCGTGGACATGGGCTTTGTCCAGGTCGGCGCGAACAAGAATGGCAATTCAGACTTACTTTCCGTCGGTTCTTCCGCACTGAATATCTCCGATGTCGACGCTTCGGCCCTCGACCCGACGATGTTCACCTACAGCTTCGTTGATGAAAACCTCAAGAATATCGTGCCGCCGTTTACCATTGAGCCTGGTTCGAAGGTTCGCGCCCAGATCGTGTACACCGGTAAGGATGACAAGCCGCACTTGGTCGATTTGGTGCTCAAAACCAATGACGGTTCGCAGACGGCCGATGGCGGTTCCGGCTTCAAGAAGCTGCACATCAAGGTCAATTCGAGCGGCCCCTGCCTGCTGATCGATCCAAACCACGTGGTTTTTGGTGCCACCAACGTCGGCCAGACCAACACCAAGGTGGTCAAGCTGTCGAGCTGTGGCGATCAGCCCGTGTGCATCAGCTCCGCGACTTTTGACAAGCCGCCGGGTCAGGGTCCTTTTGACCTAGATTGGAGCACTTCGGGCGGTCCAGTGCCGTCCGACGCCAAGCCGGTGTGCATTGCGGTCAACGGCTCCGTCTCGGTGGCGGCCAAGTACACGCCGTCGAGCCTTTCGCCCGTCGATCCAGCGACCAAGCAACCCACGCCCGACAAGGCCACCGTCACCGTCAAGTCGGACAGCGGCAACGGCGTTTCCAAGGTTGCGCTCGAAGGTGTAGGCGCTTCGGGCGATTGCCCCACCGCCGTCATCTCGATTTCTGAAGGCGACACTGTGACCCCGCAGACCATGCTCCACCTCGACGGGACCAAGAGCCAGGCCAGCGGCAACAGCCAAATCAAGACGTATGCCTGGGAGCTGGTCGCTGCGCCCAAGGGCAACGTCGCCGGCTTTTTCCCCAATAAGTCCGCATCTAAGGTCCAGTTTCAGCCCAATATCGCCGGTGCGTACAAGTTCCACCTGACGGTGACGGACACTGCTGGCAAGGTCTCGTGCTTCCCCGCCGAGCAGGTGGTCAACGTGCTGCCCGATCAAGCCCTGCACGTCGAGTTGACATGGAATACCCCCGGTGATGCTGACCAGACCGATGAAGGCCCCTACGCCGGCTCGGACATGGACCTTCACGTTGCCAATGATTTTGCTTCGATGCCTGACTTTGACAAGGACAGCAAGCCGGACCCGTGGTTCTCCGATGCCTATGACTGCTACTGGTATACCTGCTCCACGTCGGCCGGCAAGACCTTGGAATGGGGCTCTTACGACCCGAATATCGATGACAATCCGCACCTTGACCGTGATGACACCGATGGCGGTGGCCCGGAGAACATGAACTTGGCCGTGCCGGAAGACCAAATGACCTACCACGTAGGTGTGCATTATTTCAAAGATCACGGCTTTGGCCCGTCGACGCCGACGGTCAACATTTTTGTGTACGGCAACTTGGTCTTCACCAAGACCACGCCGAACTCCATGGTCATGCAGGACATGTGGTTCACGGCCGATGTCCACTGGTTGTCCAAGGTCGACGTCGCTGGCGTGCCGCCGCCGGGCTGCAACCCCGCCGCCACCAAGTGCGCGCCCTTCATTACGCCGAAGTACCCGTCGCCGGGCCTATAGGGTCTCGCGCAAGATCCGAACGATTTTGCGCGCCAGCCTCAAGGCTGCTTGGGCCGTAACCTCGCGTTTTCACGATCGACTCGCCACACCCCAAGAGGGTCGCTTTGGGTGAATTGGTCGTCTTGTTTGGCCCCGGCCCTAAAGGTCTGGCACCAGACGTCGTGCCCGCCCGCTGCGCGTAAAGTTGAACGCGATAAACGCGATACACGCAATCCCCAGATGCATGAATTGGGCCGACAGCAAGGCCCACGCTTGAGGCGACCATGATGACACGGCAACTGCTTAGACTTATTTCGTTGTCGTGCTCAATCCTCGTCGTCTGGCTCGCCGCCTGCTCGGACCCAAACAGTGGCAGCAATGGCAGTGGCGCAAGCGGTAGCAATACGCCGCCGTGCACAGCCGCATTTTGCTTGGACAATGACCAAAAACCCGGTGCGGTTCCCGACCACCTGGTCTTTCCAGCAACCGCCGCCGGTCAGTCGCAGACCTTAGAGCTGCGCATCAGCAATATCGGCAATCGTGGCAATCTGGTCCTGCAAAGCTATACGTTTGAGCCGGCTACCGATGAGTTCTCGATTAGCGACCTCGACCCGTCGACGCCCAATGTTTCCCTGGCGCCGGCGCAAAACCGCTTGATGCACGTCGTGTACACGCCCAAGGCGGGGCAGCTCAAAGCTTTGAACTTGGTGTTTGCCACCAACTCCGCCGCGGCCGCCGGGCAGCACTTTACGGTGCCGATTACCGTGCAAGATGGCGGGTCTGCCCTCTATTTGACGCCTAATCCCGCGGACTTTGGCGACGTAGATCCCAAGCTGGGCGCTGACAAGGTCGTGCAAGTCTTCAACGCCGGCAACAAGACCGTGCAGTTGGCCTCGGCCGGTCTGTCGCCGACAGGAAGTACCGACTTCACAATCACCAAGATGCCTGATTTGACAGCGCAAATTCCGCCCGGAACCTCGGCTAGCATCACGGTGCACTACGCGCCGACGATGGGCGACAAGGACCAAAGCGCCCTGCTGGTCAGCACCACGGACCTGCAGAAGGCTTCTGGCATCGTCTTGGGCCGCGAAATTGCACCGGATTTGGTGTCGATTCCCGGGTCGCGGGACTTCGGCGGTCTGGCGCCGGGGGGCAAGATAACGGCACCGCTGAAGTTGCTCAACCAAGGGGCGGCCAAAGTCCACATTTCGCAACTGGAATTCTTCATGCCCAAGTGGCCCAAGTCCAAGGTGACGGCGGACAAGCAGGGCCCCATCGACTTGGATGCGGGGCAAGGTGTCGTCCTTAGCCTGAGTTTGGTCAATGATGCTAGCGAGATCTGGCCCAATGACGGAGCGGCTATCGGCGCGCTCAAGGTGCATTCGGACGACCCGAAATTTGGCGGCATCCTCAGTGTGCCCCTGTTTGCCCACACGGAAGTTGGCATTTTGGTTGTGAATCCGTCGGATGTCGTCGAGTTTGGCTTTGCGGCCAAAGGCGTTAAGACCAAGCAGACTGTGCAGGTGACCAACCTGGGTTCCGCGCCCGTGGACATCAGCAAGCTGAGTATCGATAGCGATCCAAATGGAGAGTTTTCGATTGTTTCCGGCAACTTCAAGCCAACGCTGCAACCCCCGGCCAGTGAAACGCTGGCACCCTCGGGCTCCGATGCCTTTGAGGTCCAGTTCGCGCCCAATGGTCCGACCGGCGCCGATGTGCACGCCAAGCTGCATATCCTGTCCAATGACGGCAAGAGCCCTGACTATGTGCTCGATCTCCATGGAAAACGCGCAGATGGGGCCGAGTGCGCCATCAGCATGTCGCCCCCGGTGGTGAACTACGGTCTGCTGCCCTATGGCACCAGCAAGACCCTCTCGGTCACGCTGACCAACATCGGGTCGGGCTACTGCCAGTTTGCGGACGTGCATGCTTTGGATTGCTTTGGCGATTTTAGCCTGCTTGGCACGCCCAATCCGTCCGTGTGCAAGGCGCAGACCAGCCCCTATTTCCACACTTTTGCGCCAAGTACCAAGCTGTTCAACCTGGCACCGGGTCAAAGCGGGCAAATGCAGGTCATTTTTGACGCGCCTGACAGTCTGGGTTCCTTTGGCGGCGGAAAGGCCAATAAGTTGACGGATATTGACGGGTTGCTGGTCTTCACCTTTACCGATGCGGCCACGGGCGGCAGCAAGTACTTCCCGAGCCTCAACATCACCGACCAAAATGCCGTCAAGGCGGCCGCCCCCAACTTGGTCGCCAAGGTAGGCAAGGCCGATGTGCAGGTTCTGCCAGCAGAAATCGACTTTGGTATCGTTTCGGTTGGCTGTAAGTCGCCGGTGCAGACCGTGACGGCCTACAACATCGGTACCACCAACGTCTACATTACCAAAGTGGAAACGCAGGGTTGTGGCCCCGAGGTCGTGCCGGTCAACTGGCCTGGCATTCCCAAGACGGGGCTGCTGCTGACCTCATCGACGCCCGCCAAGTTCGGCGTTCAGTACGGCCCGCAGAATACAGGCAAGGATTCGTGCCAGCTCGTCGTCTTCACCGATATGGTCGGCCAATGCGCGGACGCTACGGGCAAGGGCAACGGCAAGACCTGTACGGCGCCAACCGCTGCCGCCGATTGCGGGGCGGGCCTGTGGTGCATGGGCACGCAGTTCTCAGTGCCGCTCAACGGCGAAGGTACGCTAGATACTGAATGGACAGATGAATTCGACCAAGCAGACGGCAAGAAGGTCGATGTGGTCTTCATCATCGACAACTCGCCCTCCATGGGCAACAAGCAGAACGAACTCGCGCAGAACATGCAGACATTTGTCGGCATTGCCACGCTGTGGCAGAACGATTACCACATCGGCGTGGTCACGACCGACATGGATGATTCGAATCAATCCGGGAAGTTCCAGGATACCAAATCCGGCGTGCGTATCGTTACCAACAAGACGGCGCCACCCGAGCAACTTCTGCTTGAACTCGCCAAGCAAGGCGAGGGCGGTTCCTCCACCGAGCAGGGGCTGATCGCAGCCCTGACCGCGTTGACCCAGCCGCTGGTGGCAGATTCCCAAAAGACGGCAGGCAGTAAGGCCTGCACCAAGAACTCGGATTGTCAGGGCGGCGCGGAGTGCGTCAAAGGCGCGGACGATGGCCTGATGTTCTGCGGCGGGCACAATCGAACCTTTCATCGCAAGAACGTAGCTTTGGAAGTTGTTGCCTTGGGCGATGAAGACGACCAATCGCCCGACACGGTGGACTACTATGCCAACGCCTTTTACGGCATCAATGGTATTAACAACAAGAATTTGTTCCATTTTCACGCCATCACGGGCGATCCCGGCAACGGTTGCCAGCAAAATGGCGGAGCAGATCCCGGCGACCGCTTCTACGACTTGACCGTCAAGACGGGGGGCAAGTTCGGCAGTATCTGCTCCAGCAACTACGCGCAGATCCTCAAGGATATCGGCAATGCAGCCTTCGCGCTGACCGAGCAGTACTTCCTGACGCGCACGCCCGAGCCTTCGACGATCGACGTGACCGTTGGCGGCAAGCCCTGCGCCAAGGGGGCCAACTCGTGGTCCTACGACGCCGCCAGCAACTCCGTGTCCTTTGTTGCCACGGACAAAGGCGGACTCTGCATGCCGCAGAAGGGTGACAAGATCAAGATACATTACAAGATGTTGTGCTATCCTTGATCACGGCCAGCGGATCGGGGACACTGTGGGCGTGCCATGCGGTCCTGCGCCAGGCGGACTGTCGCAGCCTCGGCCTAACCTCAGCGCTTTGCTAGCATTCACCATTGGCTCTTGCGACCTGCTGCTGCTGCCAAACTCGCCGTCCTCGTGCCCTATCGGAGCTTTGACCTATGAATCATGCATGCAAACTGCGCACCCGCTTGACCTGGACTGCAATGGCCGCGGTGCTGCTGGCCCTGGGCGCATCGGCTTGTTCGGGTGGCCAAGGCCCGTCCATCAACTATCCGCCGCAACTCGCTGTTTTGGTAGACAGTCAGACGCCGCCGGACGTCGCCAAGTCTTGCGTGCAATATCCGCAGGACAAGACGCGCGGCGCCAAGACCTACATCAAGACGGTACTGCTTGAGAATATCGGCCATGCCGCGTCCGGCTCGAAACCGCTGTGCATTCAATCTCTTGGTTGGCAGAAGTCGACAGATAATGTGCAGTTGTCCTACGCCATCACCGGCGGTCAGGTCAAGGATCCAGCCCAGTGCCCTGGCGCCATCGCGGTACTAGCTGCCGGCAAAGTGCTTTCCCTGACGGTTACTTACACGCCCGATCCTAATATTCCGCCCGATGGCAAAGCCACGCTGGTGGTCAACTACACCGGGCCTTCGGTGCCGCCCGCCCCGTTCAAGGTTTGCTTTGCGGTGACGCCAGAAGGGGCCACCATCTGCGGCCTGGACTCCGTGGCCCAGTTCCAGAATGTGTCTGCTGCGACGCCAGCGACGCAGTGCTTTAAGTTTTTCAACTGCGGCAATGCTGATCTCGCCTTTAAGAGCGCGAAGTTGGACCCGAGCAATCCGCAGTTCACGATCACCAAGGCGCCCAATGACGGTTCGACCATCGGTGCCAACGGCGGTCCGGACAATGCGGACGGCACGCAATCGCTTGAAGTTTGTATTCAATACGCCCCGGACATGACAGACGGCAATGACTCGGTATCGCTGCAGATCGCCACCAGCGACAGCGCCAATCCCGTCAAGTCCATCTCGATATCCGCCAGCAATGTCGAAGGATCCTTCTCGGTGTCGTGCAGCAGCGCCAGTGGCATTCACGAATACGACTTTGGCGGCGCGGGCACCGGCAAGAAAGCCATTTGCACCGTCAAGAACAATGGTCCGGCCACTTGGGTCGTCAACCAAAACGGAATCACCGTCGTGGCGGATGGCCCTTCGGACCAAGACGCGGCGACGGCGGCCTACGCCTTCACCATCGAGTCACCTACCGGCAAGTCCGCGCAATTGCCGATTGCGATCGCGGCCAACAAGACGGCGGACCTCATCGTGACCTTGACCGCCCCGAGTGACGGTTCAGCGGCGCCCAATGCCACCCTGGAAGTGGCGTACACCCAAGGGTCGGTCAACGCCGTGTTACCGCTGCCGATTCTGGGCAGTGACGCAACAGTGCCGTCCCTGGCGATTGAGCCCGCAACCGACACCATCAATCTGCAGGCCGCTGTTGGCAAAACGGAGTCCATCCAGCTTCCGGTCGGTAATCAGGGGGGCAGTTCGGCGACCTTGCTCGGGGCCTGCGTGCTTTCTGGCTCGCCGCCGGACACCAATCCTTGCCAGAACGGCACGGCCAGCAAGGATTTTGGCGTGAATTTCGTCGGCCCCGGTGGCACCATCATCACGCCGAGCCTGCAGGAAGTGCCCGGCCACGCGATCCAAAACCTGATCGTTGAGTTCCATCCGCAGGCAACGGCGCAGTCCTACCAAGGCACCTTGCTGGTCACCTACTGTCCAGGGGTATTCAGCGGCGCTGCCTGCTCCAAGCCGGTCAGTTATTTAGCTGTGAATATCATGGGTTCTATTGATGTGTCGCATAAGCAGCCCACTTACACCTTGACAGCACCGACCAGCGGTCTCAGCGCCGGCGGAAACGTCAATGTTTTAGGCAAGATTTCGGATAACGAGTGGCCGGCGACCTACTTCCTATGGTTCATCACAGCCCGGCCCGCGGGTTCATCGGTGTGGCTGACCGGCGCACCCAATACTTCGGCTGAACTGTCTTTTGTCACTGACAAGTCTGGCACTTACGAGATCCGTGGCGTCGCCCAAACCTTCGGCGACAACGCACCTGCCGCGGGCGTTTGGTCAGCCCAAGCCACGGTCAAAGTTGTCGTGCCGTGAGCTCCGCTGTGTCACCTCCGCCCTGGTTGGCCCAACCACATGCGGATGCCTTAGCGTTGTTCACCGAGGTCGAGCCCCTTGCGGTCTGCCTAACCCTGGCCCCGGGCGCTGAATTCGACCGGATGACGCCCCACCATATTGAGCCGGGAAGTGTTGGCGCGGACGGAAATTACGTCGTCAATCCGGACTACCTGCTCTTTGACGACCTCGTGCTCTTGGCGCAGCTTCAAGTAGAACATGCTGAATTAACAGCGGTTATTCGCGCAGCAACCGGCGAGCGCGGCACCTATGACCTGCGAACGCTGCTTCATGCTGTGCTGGCTGACCCAACGGCTCGGGCGGCGATTGTCGATGAAGTGCTTGATTTTGAAGTGCAATTGGGCACGCAGCTATCCCGGGTAAGGTCCTTGCGGGCGCGACTGCTAGGTCTCGACCCTGTGGCGTTGGCTGTGGTCCTGCTTTCCGGTTCGGACCCGCACGATCAGTCGAATCTTCTGCATTTTCCAGCACCCAACTGGCTTTTTGCCCGGGATCTGGGCGCGATGATCGGAAACGCCGTGGTGCTGGGCTATCCACGGGCCCGCGCGCGCAAACGCGATGGAATTCTCGCCCGGGGCTTGGTCAACTTTCATCCGCTGTTTGCTGCTGTCGATCGTCTGGACATTCGCCCAGGCCTCGGACGCATTTCAGACAATGAAATCAATGATCTGCGCTGTATTGAAGGAGGAGACTTGCTGGTCGTCGCTGCGGACACGGTGCTGATCGGCGTTGGCGAGCGCACCACGCTGCACGCGGCCCAGGCGCTGGCGCAACTGCTGTGGGACCGCGGCGTGCAACATGTCCTGGCCGTTCACCTGCCCCAACGTCGGGCAATGATGCATTTAGACACGGTCTTTACCCTGATTGACCACCATGCAGCGCTGCTGTTTCCGGCGGCTTTTTCTTCAGAGTCACCAGGGGGCGACCGGGTCCATGTCGTTGATTTGCAGCATCCACAGCGCGATTTGGGCTGCGATCTGCCTTTGTTACTGGCCGAGCGCGGCCACCCGATCACGACGGTCCCGTGCGGCGACGGCGACCCTCTTGCTGCCGCGCGCGAGCAGTGGTCCGATGGTGCCAACGCCTTTTGCCTGGCTCCTGGAATTATTGTGTTGTATCAGCGCAATACGCGAACGCTGCGCGCCCTCAACCGCCAAGGCTATGAAGTGCTGACCGCAAGTCAGTTCGTGGCCAATGCCGATCTGCTCCTGGCCAGCGCCCGTCGGGTCGTCGTTGCGCTGGCGGGCTCGGAGTTGTCCCGCGGACGGGGCGGTCCGCGCTGTTTGACTTGGCCGCTGAGTCGTCGGTCAAGGATGGACAGGTGAACGGGGCGGACTATTCCTTGACCGCGCCCAACCCTTTGTCTTGGCAGTGTTGTTGCGCGCACCAGACCCGCCAAGCCGCAGCATCCGGCAGGTCGACGCCGGCCAATTGAACCAGGGCCGCCTGGGCCACTCTGGCAATCGAATGCACAGGATCTGCTGTTAATTCAATAAGCGCTGGGGCATACGCGATGAGCGGGCGCGCCGCCATGGCCCGAGCTGCTTGGCGCCGCGCTGTAAAACTGGCGTGCCGCGCTATCGTCGGCAAAACCTCACGACAATCAGGGCTTTCCGGGCGCATGCACAGTTCCACACCCCAAGCCAACGCCGGGCCGGCCATGTTCTCTTGCGCCAAAGCCTTGAGGTAGGCGACAAACCCAAGCGCCGACGCGCTGTCCCCCAGCCTCCCAGCCCCCCACAGGGCACCAACGCGGGCCGGAGCCTGCCAAACGGGGACAGGATCTTGCCCTGTTCTCATGAGGATGGGGCGAAACGCCTGGGCCTCGAGCAAGGCTAGGCCATAGGCGGCATACCCACGCACGTCGGCATCGCGATCTTGGAGGCCCTTGGCCAATGTGCCCAGGGTCATGGGAGCTCGCATTTCCGCGATAACCTTGATAATTCTCGACCTGTAAGGCGCTTGGCTGGGTGCCTGGGCAAACATCATCTGCAGCTGGGGCAGGGCCTGCCAGCCAAAGCCGAGCAGCACCTCCTCGGGCTTACATCCTGAAATGTTGTTGCATTTGAACTTGTCGCGGAAATCGGTCAGGGCTCCACGCAGCCCGTCGTCAACGGCCTGAGGATCGCGCGTCAACGCTTGGCGATGTAGGTCCGCGGGCGTCGTCGCCGTCACGGGGCCTGCCGACTCTGCATCGCGCGTAGGTGTCGAGGATTGAGCCTGACAGGCCGTCAAAAGCACAAACAATCCAAAGATCTTCAGGGCAGTGAAACGGCAGCGCGACGTCAATTCGTTTCTCCGAGCACGGCATCCTTGCCCGCTTGTCTGTCCATTGCACCTGACACGACGCCGGCGCGCAAGGGCCGGAATAGGCCGCTCGGCAACGGGGTTGCACATTGTCGCCAGGGGAGGTACACTAACGCCCCCCAACTTGGACCGGGCCTCCCGGCTGTCCCAGGCTTTGGCCGCCCGCGCCGTGCGGGCGAAATCGCGTCTCAGCGTGAGAAACAACGCAAAAGGAAAAAAGATGAAGAAGGAAAACGCCATCATCGCTATCGTAGCGGTGGGCATGCTGGCCTTCATCGGCGGTCGAATGACCACCAAGCCGTCGGCCGGAACAACCGCTCCCTCGGCAGCCCCAGAGGCCGTCGCCAAGGCTGCAGCTCCCGAGGCCGCAGCAGGCGCCAACTTGGCCAACGCCCCGAGCACGGGTCCCGTTGATGCCAAGGTGACCATCATTGAGATCAGTGACTTCCAGTGCCCCTTCTGCAGCCGCGCGTTCAATACCTTGGAGGAAATCCGCAAGGAATACCCCAAGGATCTGCGCGTCGTGTTCGTCAACCAGCCTCTGCCGTTTCACCAGAACGCCAAGCCGGCCGCGATTGCCGCCATTGCGGCGCATCGCCAGGGTAAGTTCTGGGAAATGTACGCCAAGTTGTTCTCGAACCAGCAGCAACTGTCGGACGAGAACTACAAGAAATGGGCGCAGGAAGTCGGCTGCGACATGAAGAAGTTTGAGGCCGACCTGAAGAATCCGGATGTCGCCAAGCAGGTTGATCGCGATCAGGCTGTTGCCAACGCCCTCGGCGTGCATGGAACGCCTGGCTTCTTCATCAATGGTGTCAACGTCTCCGGTGCACAGCCCAAAGAGAACTTCAAGAAAATCATCGACGAGCAGATCACCAAGGCCAATGATGAAGTTGCCAAGGGTGCCAAAGGCCCGGACCTGATGGCCAAGCTGACCAAGGCCAACAACCCGGCCCTGGCCGACAACATGATCAAGTGGGTCTTCCAAGGCGTTCAGCCGCCGGCCGATGCCCCGGGCGCCACGCCTCCGGGCGGCAAGAAGGATCAGCCCGATCCGCTGGCCGACAAAACCGTATGGAAAGTGCCGGTATTCGGTCATGAGCCCGTCAATGGCAAGGCCGATGCCCTGGTAACTCTGGTGTGGTTTACCGACTTCCAGTGCCCCTTCTGCTCCAAAGTGCAGCCGACGATCGAGAAGATCGAAGCAGACTACAAGGACAAAGTCCGCGTGGTCTTCAAGAACCTGCCCCTGGACTTCCACAAGCTCGCCATGGGCGCGGCCGAAGCCGGCAACTGCGCCAATGAGCAGGGTAAGTTCTGGGAAATGGAAAAGAATATGTACGAAAACCAGCAGGGCCTCGAGGCCGCTCAGCTGCCCGAGCGGGCCAAGGCTGTGGGCGTCGACATGGCCAAGTGGCAGAAGTGCATGGATGCGCACAAGTTCAAGGCTGACGTGGAGAAAGACCAGGCTGCCGCTGAAAAGGTGCAAGCCACGGGAACGCCGGCGTTCTTCATCAATGGTCGCAAGCTCTCGGGCGCGCGTCCGTTCGAAGACTTCAAGAAGATGATCGACGAAGAGTTGGAAAAAGCCGACAAGCTCGTCAAGTCGGGTACGGCGGCCAAGGACGTCTACGCCAAGATCGTCGCGGACGGCAAAGAGTTTACGCCGCCGCCGCCCCTGGAGACCAAGGTCAACGAGTTCGATTACGCCGGCTCGCCGCACATGGGTCCCAAGGACGCCAAGGTCAAGATTGTTGAGTTTAAGGACTTCCAGTGCCCCTTCTGCTCGCGCATCAACCCGACCCTCAAGGAAGTGGAAAAGCGTCTGCACGGCAAAGTAGCCGTTGTGTTCAAGCACTTCCCTCTGTCTAACCAGTGCAACACGGCGATGAGCCGCGACATGCACCCGGCGGCCTGCCTGGCCGCCTATTGGTCGATCGCTGCAGAAGATCAGGGCAAGTTCTGGGAATTTGAAGAGGTTGTTTACAACAACTTCCAGAACATGATGCCTGCCGATGGCGACATGGACGCCCGCCAGAAGGCTCAGACCGAGAACCTCAAGAAGTACGCCAAGGACGCGGGCATGGACGTCGCCAAGGCGGAAGCCTTCGTCAATGGCAAGAAGTACGAAGCCAAGCTGACCAAGGACATCAAGGAAGCCGGCGCTGCTGAAGTGCGCGGCACGCCGTCTCTGTACATCAACGGCCGCAACTACAATGCGCCGATGACGCCGGAGAAGATGACCGAAGTCGTGCAGAAGGTGCTCGACGGAAAGATGTAGTCTTTAGACTGCACGGTCTTGTTTCTTGTAGCGGCCCCGATTGGTTGGCGTCACGCCTCTGATTGGGGCCGCTGCATTTTTGCCGTGCCCTTCTGCCACTTTCGGCAAGGCGGAATCATTCGGGGCCTTCTGGAGCCGTCCTGCCCCAAAGCCCCGGCCAGCGCGACCGCCTGATGCGCGGTTCGCCGTGGGTTGCGTCGTTCATCGATCGACATGGGCGACTCTGCGGGCCGGACACCTTTTCCGCGCGAGCAAGTCCTTTGCGGCTTACCGCAAAGGACTCGGCGTTGTGGATTTTCGGCCAGGGACCCGGCCGAACGCAGGGGTGAGCCCGCACGCGCGGGCGGGGAGAGGACTCCGCGGCGGGCGCAGCGCATGAGCCGTGCCAAGTCTGGCACGGCGAAAGTGGAGATGGCGCGCCCCCTTGAAACTAGAAGCAAACACTGTGCCTCGAATCCGCAAGGAACTTCGGGTTTGAGGTACTAATAGGCGCGGCGCCGTCGGGCAGCCCGCAGGACGACAGCACAAATACCCAATGCCCAGGCTGAATTGTCCGCCGTCGCGCCTGCCGAGCAGCCGCCGCTGGAAACGGGGGGAGGTGCCGTCCACGCCGCTGCGCGCACGACGGTCGACAGGTCGGGGCTTGCCGCGGCGAAGTTGTCGTACGGTAGCTTTGGCCGAGTCGCAATCACCACACGCTTGTCGGCATCGGTGGCGCAAAGGCCAGGACCATGGGCCGGTTCGGCCACGATCGTGCAGACACCTTGCTGGCCGCAACTACCCCCCGGCTCAGGAGCGCACGGGCGGAGACAATGACCGACGCCGTCCAGGGAGCCGCATAAAAGTCCAGCAGCACAGGGGGTTAGGTCGTCACAGGCACCATTCTCTGCTACCCCTTGGCCCAGGGAAAAGCAAGCACCCCGCGCGGCCAGTGGGCCTCCGACCCAAGTGCAACGGCTGCCCGCTTGGCAACTATCGGTCGCGGCGAAGGGATCGCAAGGCGCTTGGCATGTGCCGTACCCTGGCCAAGTGCCCATGACGCAAGCCATTTGGCCGCCGCAGGTGCCGGGGCCCGTGCATGGTCCGCCCAACGCAGCGTCGCCATAGGGCAAGCAGTACTGTCCACCTTGATAAGACAGGCAGCCGGTACCGACAGGACAGTCGCTCGCTAGTTCGCAAGTCTTGCTGCAAGCCTTTGGAATGTTGGCCTTACTGCTATCTAGGCAAAGAGCCGAGGCGCAGTCAAAGCCGCTTTGGCACGGCCAGCCAACCGCAAGCGGGCCCGGCTTGGCGCAGAATCCATCCGGGTTGCAGACCATGCCGCTATTCTTTGGGCAGGGAAGGTTGCTGCCACATTCCACAGTGCATGCACCGCCTTGAGTCAGTGCTGGCGCGCACGCCGGCGGTGCGGTCGGGCTCAATTGGCACTGCGAGGCGACCATGCAGGGCGAGCCGATCGCAGCGTCGCCACCAATGCGGCAAGTACCTTCTTCGCAAAAGAAAACGTTGCCGTCGCACAGGCAGTTGCCGCCGTCGATCTGGGCCAAGGGCCCGCACCAGCCGTAACGGCTCCCCGTGACACAAATATGGCCACTGGGGCACGCGGAATCCGCATAGCAAACTTGGCCGGTACCGACGCTGTTGGCTTCGGGCGTGCAGTTCCCCTCGTTGGGCGCGCAGACCTTTTGGCCGGCAACCAAGGCGCATGACTCACCAAGGGCGCAGTCTTGGTGGTCCGTGCAGGGCAATAGACAGTGTCGCCAGCCGGATTGCCACGCAAAACAACGTCCAGTGCTGCAATCGGCATCGGTCTGGCACGCGTCGCAACTGCCGCCATGGCCGGGTGTCGTGGGATCAGCTGGCCAAAGCCACTGAATTCCCGCTAGATCGTCGTCGCTCAAAATGCGGCCGCCCTTGTCGGTCCGGTAGAAGTACATCGCCGCGTCGGCGTGACGGCTGTGGCCTAGGCCGAGGGCGTGGCCCAGTTGATGAACCAGGGCGCCCTGAAGGTCCGCTGCGATTTTGCCCTGTTGGGTCGAAGTGCCGCTGAGGGTCCAGAGGTAATCGGCGTTGTTCAAGACTATGTCGACGCGCTCGAGCGTGCCGTTGCCGTCGTGCACGACGTCGACTCGACCAGACGGATCGCCAGTACCTTGTTGATATTGGGCATCAAAACGCACAAAAATATCGAAGGCGGGGGCCGTCTCGACGCGGCCACCAAAGCCAAGTTCAATGTGCGAATTGGCCGCCGAGTCCCAGACCTTGATCGCGGCCTGAATCGTATTTTCCACTTGGGTTACAGTGAGATCGCCCACGGCCTGAGGTAGCCAGAAGACCGAAATAGCCCGCCGCGTAAAGGTGACGAGGTGACCCGCGCGATCGCGTTCCGCTGAGTAGCCAAACGCCAGTGCCGGCACTAGGCATAGCATCGCAACCCCGCACGCTAACAGGCGATTGACTACAGAGTCAAGCCAGCCGCTGCGTGCGTTTACGGGGCCTTGGGGCTGGTCTTGGCTATACCGAGTTCGCTTCATAGGCACAGGGTAGACATGCGGCCGGGCAACGTCCACCCCCGGCGGGCAAGTCGGCCATTGGCTTAATTGAATCGACTGAATTTCTTCGCGAAACATCAAAATGCTTGACCTTAGGCTGGGCGTGACTATGCTCGGCCACCGTTTTCCCGTGATGATCGCGCAACCACCAAGGAATCTCATGACCACCAGCGCAGTGCCTGTTGCCACCGGCGATGAACTTCGCCCCCGCCGCTTAACCGATGTGTTCCGGTGCAACCACCGCGGCCGCAACCTTCTTTTGGCGACCTGCCTTGACGATTACATGAATGCCAACGCCCTGCGCGTCAAGTCGATGGTCTGCTTTGAGTGTTCCCAAGGTGGTTGTAATCGCGAGACATTTGCCGCCGATGCCGATACCGAAGGCCTGCTCGACTCGGAAATCTGGGCCCGCCTCATGGCCGACATGAAGGACCCAGAACTGCCGTAGCGCTGGGGCGAAATCGAGTCCCTCTGGTTCGCCAACCAATCGCCTGGCTTCAGGTCGCGCGCGTCGCGCCATGCCGGAACGGCTCGACCTCGCTTGTGACGCCGCCTGCTCCGTGCTAGTGTTCCGCCGCTTGGCGTGCGCCCGCAAGGACTTGCAATGGCAATGCGCGGGAACAGGCCTGTGCATTCATAGCCGTTGGCACCCCTGGCTTTGGCGCGGATGGCCCCGACCTGGCGGCGCATTTCGGCAACACAGCAATCGTGGTTTCTCGCCTGGAACCACGGGCAACAATTGACCAGGCTGCCAATGGGTCCGCCAAAGCGCGTACCCCCGCCTGGGTGGCAACGGGACCGGGCCTCAAGGCCGAGCCAGAGACTGGAGCGAACATGGCGACTGGAAGCAGCAATACCTTTCCCCAGTCCTTTGGCCGATATTACCTGACGCAAAAAGTCGCCATGGGCGGCATGGCGGAAATCTTCCGCGGCAAGAGCATCGGAGCCGAGGGCTTTGAGAAGGTCGTGGCGATCAAGCGTATTCTTCCGCATTTTTCGGAAGATGAAGGCTTTGTCACCATGTTCAAGGACGAAGCCCGCGTCGCCGCCCAGTTGACTCACGCCAATGTTGTTCAGATCTTTGACTTTGATGAAGTCGATGGCTTGTTTTACATTGCGATGGAATACGTGGAAGGCCAGGATCTTAAACGTGTTTTGGACATGGGTGCCAAGCACGCCAAGCCCCTATCCATCGCCCAATCTGTCTACATCCTGATTGAAGCTTCGCAGGGCCTGCACTACGCGCACACCCGCGTGGTGGACGGTACGCCGCTCAACATCATCCATCGCGACGTAAGTCCCCATAATATCATGGTTTCGTTCAACGGCGAAGTCAAGATCATGGACTTCGGCATTGCCAAGGCCGCGTCTCGCTCGACCAAGACCCGGGTGGGAACCGTCAAGGGCAAATGCGCCTACATGAGCCCTGAACAGGCGCGCGGCAAGCCGCTCGATGGGCGATCGGATCTGTTCGCGCTGGGCGTCACCCTCTGGGAAATGCTTACAGGCAAACGACTTTTTGTGGGTGAGTCGGACTTTGAGACCCTCAATAACGTCCTCAAAGCCGAAGTGCCGCCCCCGTCCGAACTCAACCCGGAAGTGCCCAAGGACCTTGAGGCGATCGTGCTTAAGTCCTTGGCGCGTGATCGTGAGAATCGCCAGGCCGATGTGGGCCAATTTGTGAGCGAACTGCGGCGGTGGTTCTACGCCAACGTGCCCGATCCAGAGGCGGTCAATCTCAAAGGGTACATGTACGACGTCTTCACCGACGACATTGCGAAATTGCGCACAGATGTCCAGGTCGAGCAGCAGATGATGGAGGGCGTGCGCAAGGGCGCAACAGGCTCCAATCGCCGCGCCGGCAATACGGGTTCCAACCCGCTGGCGCGGGTTCCCGACGAAGAGAAGACCATGGCCCTCGATTCGGTCAACCTTGGCATGATGGGGCCGGCAGACGCAGATCGTACGATGGCGTTGCCCGATGCCCTGGCCCGGCTGACCCCGCCCACGCGCGGCACCACCAACCTGCAAAATCGGACGATGGTGGGGCAAGCGCCTGAGCCACCAGCGAAATCTAAGGCAGGCATCTTTGTGGGTATCGGCGTCCTGGTGGCCGGCATTGCCGCCGGTGGGGCCTACGTGGCGCTTGGTGGCAACGCCCCGCCGCCCAAAGCGCCCTCGCAGATCGTGGCTACGCCGACGATCCCCAAGGTCAAGCTCAAGATTCACTCCGCCGGTGCCAAGGAAATTTCCAGCGGCGGCGAGATCTTGTGCACCAACAAGGACGACTGCGAGCTCATCGCCGAAAAAGGCACTGAGATCGGGATCATGGCCCGCGATCGCGACCGCAAAGAACTGGTCAAGGTAACACCGCAGGCTGATGGGCAAATTGTGGAAATCAAGCTGCCCGACGCCGACGTGAAAGTCGAGGCCGCAGCCGCGCCGATCGTCGTCGTTCAAGTTCAGCCACCGACGGCGGATGTGACGGTAAATGGACAGAAATTGGCTCTAACCGGGGGCAACGGCAAGGTGCCCAATGTCAAGCTTGGCGACACGATCAAGGTCGAGGCCAAGGCCGAAGGCTTCAAGCCGGAAACCAAAGACTTCCTAGTCAAGAATCCTCAGCTTGAAACCTTTGAAATTAAGCTAGAAAAAGAGGGAGCCAAGGATTCCGCAGCCAAGACCGACCATGCCGGTGCCTCGAGCGCAGTTGCCGCCGGCCCAGGCCACTTGGTGCTCAACGCCAAGCCATGGGCCAAGGTTTCGGAAAAAGGCAAAGAGTTGGGCCTGACGCCAGTAAAGGTCGATTTGCCTTCCGGCAAGCATACTTTGACGCTGACCAAGGGCGACGTGTCCAAGACCGTGACCGTCACGATCAAGCCGGGACAGACCGTGAACAGCAATACCGACATGACAGCCGACTAGGGCGAACCTGCGGACAATTCGGCGTTATCGTCTCTCCGGATCGGGGAATCGGCATTCCGCGCCGCGCCATCGGCTGCTCCCTTGGCCTGATGCGCCGAACTAGGGCGCCAGTTGGTGGCTGCGAACCGCCAACCGCTTGACACAGGCCCCTCGTTGCGGTACAACGTCGCCCGCCTTGCAGCGCAGGGCAACAGCGAACGCTTCCGCGCGAAGCTCACCACGCTGTTCTGTCTCAAGGGTTCTGACCGTCGGTCAAGCCCTGATGAGACTGAAGTCCAGTCGCCTAAAGCGAATGGATACCAATGCGGGAATAGCTCAGCGGTAGAGCGCGACCTTGCCAAGGTCGATGTCGCGGGTTCAAATCCCGTTTCCCGCTCCAATTTGGCTCTTGCGGTACTGCGTGGATGTCAGGGCTCCTGGTCCTGCCGCCGGTACAACAGAAGGCAATCGTGCTTGAGGCCTCGATGGTTACCGCCATCGGGGCCTTTTCATTTGCGCCATCGGCCAAGCGCCCGCGGCTCGAGGGCGACCTTCGCCGAGGCTTTCGCACCGTCCCCTATCGGCTAGGTGAGCGTGGACGCCGGGAGGATACGGCGCGGCTGGGTTCACTGCATTATGCACGCCGACCCGAAAGAGGTTGCAGTCACCGCGTCGCTTTGCTAACCTCACCCTGTGGGCGTTCAGGCTGCGGCGGGGGTGCGTGCTCCCAAGTCAGTCAAATCCCAGCAAGTTGGCGTGGTTGCAGGCTGATCCCCTGGCCCGACACTTGCTTCCGACCGATTCCCCGTTGTCCGTGCCAGGGTCCGATCCGCTCAGGCACTCTACTTCCGGGAAAAGCGCAGGCGCGCGCCGCTTGCGCAAGACAGTACACCGGCAAAATCCCAAGCTGTTACGGCAACTCCCATGCCGTGATAGCAGCAACCGACAGCCAGAGCGGACACCTTCTAGGTGGCGTGGGGCCTCCCCAGGACCCGAGCTGACTGGATGACAACTGCAGGAAAATACGACGAACCGAGAGATCGGGGACTCGCCATTCCGCAGCCGTGCGGGTCCCCTGACCTGCACCGGGCCAGCGCAGGTGCGCAAGGCTATGCGCGCCTCGGTTGTCACACAAGAAAAGTTCGTCAATTCGCAAGATTTGCCGAACCGACACGAACGACCTTGCCGGTTTGACTACGGCGTTGGACCCACCCGGGGTTTGACGATCAGGACTCGTTGCGATCCCCCGCAACCCGATGCACCACAGTCGGGACGTCCAGGCCGGTTCGGATATCGGCGTTGGCGCCCGTCGACACAGGTACGACGCAAAACCACGGTTCGCTTGAACCCCATAAAAATACAAGGAAACGGAGGATAGGCCAGCAAGGAACAAGGACTGCTTGAGTGCGCAATCAGCGGATGGCTGCAGCGTGAACGAGAAGCAGGCGCGCACAAAGGCATTGCGCCAAATGGCATCGAAGTCCGCGGCATTTGTCACGGGGCCGCGAGACCATAAAGCCAAGGAGCCGCACCAGTGCAAGCCCAAAGAGTCCAGCTAGGCCCGCAAATCCGCGTCCTTTGGATGGAAAATGGCGTTCCTACGAACAACGGTGAACCGGCAGGCCCCCCTGCGGTTCCTTCGGCTGAGGAGGATTGTAATGCGGAACCAGCCGTCTAAACGCGCACTTCAGCGCGTGGCGCTGTTCGCGGCTGCCGCCTGTATGTGGGCCTGCAGTGAACCTCCGCCCAACGCGAAGGGTGGGCAGGGAACCGCGGACCAGGCCAGCCTCGCGGACTTTGCGAGCGGAGTCGACGCCGAATTCGGTGTAGAAACGTTCGCTTTGTCGTCTCCGACGCTGGTGGTGCTTGCACCGATCCAGAACTTCGCGATTGCCACGGACTTCACAGTCGTTGCGCCGATCACGGTCAATGTCTGCATGACCACGAGCAACGTGAACATCGGTACCAATCCCGACCAGAGCAAAATCATTTGCTATTTGGACGGCGATAACCCGCTGATCACGCAGACCTTGGTCGGCGCCAATGACCCATCCGGGTGCTTGGCCGGCAGTTACAAGGTCGTCTTCAGCATGGACCAAAAGCTGGGCATGCACGCGGTGGAATGCCACTTGGCAGATCAGGCCGGGCAGCTTCTTACTGATCTAACCGCTCATGATACCAAGCACTTCTATATCACGCAGACCGCGCTGAGCACCGATCCGGCCAACAAGTGCACCAAGAGCGCTGACTGCGACGACGGCAATGCCTGTTCGCAGGAAATGTGTTCAGGTATCAATGGTTTCCAGTGCGTCTTCTCCTTCATCCCAGGCTGCTGCAACAGCACCAAGGATTGCGCGACGGGCGCGGGCGAAACCTGCATCACCCCGAACAGCGCCACCGCCAAGTGCTCGGCCTGCACCGCCGACAGCGACTGCCTCGACAGCGACCCCTGCACCACCGATAAGTGCGATTTGTCAGGCGCCAAGGGCGTTTGCACCAACGTCAAAGCCGATCCGCAGTGCTGCTCTCAGCCCGGCGATCTGTGCGATGACGGCAAAGCCTGCACCGTCGATTCCTGCGACATGGCTGGTCCCGGCCCGCTGCACACGTGCAAGCATGTCCTGCCCCTGGGCGCGTGCTGCCAGGCCTCGGACTGCACCGGTGCGGACGTCTGCCAGGTAGCTAGCTGCATCGACTTGGAATGCCGCTATCAGAAAGACAATTTCAAGCCTGACTGTTGCTCTGACGCGGTCAACGTCAAGTGCGACGACAAGAATCCCTGCACCGTGGACGCCTGCGACATCGCCCAGAGCAACTGGAAGCAGTGTTCGCACACCCAAGATCCGTCCAAGCCCAAGTGCTGCGATATCTTGAACTTTGGCACGCAGTGCAATGACGGCAATGCCTGTACGCAGGACACATGCGTCAACTATCAGTGCATTTCCACTCAGGTTAGTGATTGCTGCAAGGCCGACCTGGACTGCGACGACTATAACCTCTGCACGGCGGACTCCTGCTACTTGCCCAATGGATCAACTGCTGGTAATTGCAAGCATAACAAGACCGCCGAATGTTGCGTTTCGCCGGCCGATTGCGATGACGGCCTGTTCTGCACCGCCGAGTCCTGCAATCTCCTGAATAATACATGCAAACACACCAAGACGGACCCGTCCTGCTGCGACACCAACGCCGAATGCGACGACAGCGACCCCTGCAGCGCCGACGCGTGCTTGAACCACTACTGCGTCCACGGCATCGACTCGAACAAGCCGAATTGCTGCAGTTCCAAGACCTTGTGCAATGACCAGAACCCTTGCACGGTCGATACCTGCGACCTTTCAAGCAATACCTGCGCGTTTACCAGCACCGGCGATCCGTCCTGCTGCAAAACCCAGGCGGACTGCGCCGATACCGATTGCACAACGCTGGATTACTGTGACGCGACCAATGTTTGCAAGCACAAGCCCTATCCGGATGCTTGCAGTCTGAACATCGACTGCGACGACGGTAGCCCTTGCACGACAGATACCTGTGATAAATCCAGTGGTTGCGGTGCTTGCAAGCATGTTCAGGATCCGACCTGCTGCTTGACGAACGCGGAATGCGACGACTCGCTGCCCAAGGGCGCGACGCCGGCCAATCCCAACGCAGCGTGCACGCTCGACAAATGCGTCGCCGGCGCTTGCACCCACGCGCCTCAGGCCAACTGCTGCCTCGATGACACAGACGCCCTGAAGTCCTGCGACGACAAAGACGGCTGCACCATTGAGTATTGCGTCAATAACCAATGCCGCCACACCCTGCCCAAGAACGGCTGCTGCGCCAGCTCGGGCGACTGCGACGACAACGACAAGTGCACCGCTGATTCGTGCGGTAGCGTCGATCCTGCAACAAAAATGGGCAGTTGCGTCCATGGCCAAATTGCAGGCTGCACCTGCACGCCCACAGGCGTGTTTAACGGCACCGAGTGCAACGACAACAACTCCTGCACCACCGATGCCTGCGTCAACGGCGTTTGCTCACACGCACAGGTCGCCAACTGCTGTTTAGACAAGTACGACTGCAACGACGGCAACGCCTGCACCGCGGACTACTGCATTCAGAATGATTGCACGCACTACAGCTCAGTAGGCGGCAGCAACATCTGCTGCTCGATTGCGACCCAGGACGTTGACTGCGCCTACCTGAACAGCGCTTGCGCCAAGGGCGTTTGCAGCGACCAGGCCGACGGCAGCAAGAAGTGCGTCGCATCCAAGATCCCGGTATGTACCGTTAACATCGGTTACTGCCAAGACTTTGCTAGTTCTCCAGACTTGGCCACCATGGGTTGGAATCCGGCCGACGTCAAGGCGAGTGCAGCCAGTCACTGGGTGACCTCGACGGCAGGCGCTTTGGGCCCTGACCAGTACGCGCACTTTAACTGGGCGCCCGTGGCCGTGGGCTACCAGACTTGCTTGGCCTCGCCAATCATCCAGGCGGCCGGCGCGCAAACGATCACGATGCAGTTCGATCGCGAGTTCCTGTGGAACGTAGGCAGCACCAACTTCAAGGTGCTCGGTTCTCTCGACGGCGCCGCCGCCGATTGGACGACGGCCCCGGCCGTGCACGCTGAAATCCTCAATGCAGACGCCAATGCGGCCACGGTCGACTTTGTCCTGCCGCCTTCTCTGTCCGGCTCCAACGGCCTGCGCTTGGCCATTTGCCTGGACGGCACGAGCACGGCCAACACCAAGGGCTTCGGCGTCGACAACGTCTGCGTAGTCAAGGGTCAGAAGCCGCTCCTCAACAAGTGCCCCACGGACCAAATCGTTCCCTACGGCGCCAAGAAGTACGTGCCGATCAAGGCGACGGACCTCGATCCGGACGCTGTCTTGAGCTTTAGCCTAGTGACCGCTCCCTCCTTTGTTTCGCTGAGTTCGGCGCTGTACTACTGGCTGGACACCTCCTGGAACACCACGCTGACGATCAACCCGACGACCACCGATCAAGTCGGCACCTGGCCCGTAACGGTCAAGGTCTCGGACGGTTCGCTCTACAGCACCTGCACCTTCAACATTACCGTCACTTACAAGGGTGGCTACTTGGTGTGGCGTCCGATCGAAGTGCCCGCCGCAGCCGGCAACGCGATCTTCCAGGGCATCAAGGCCCAGGGCAAGATCGTTCAGCACATCACCGACTTGAGCCTCTATCCCGACCTGACTGGCTTCAGTGGCGTCTTCGTGGCCTTGGGCGTTTACCCGAGCAACCACGTGCTGCAGGAGCCGGAGGCGGCTGTCCTCAAGCTGTACCTCGCCCAAGCAGGCCGCGTCTACATGGAAGGTGGCGATACCTGGGTGTTTGATACGCAAACGACCCTGCATCCCTTGTTCAAGGAATCGCCTGGTGTCGACTCGCTGGACACCGGTATTAGCGGTCCCTTGGCCGCCATGGCGTCGCCCTACATCGACATCTATCAGAACCCTGTGAAAGATTACCTGTTTGCCTACGACCAAAGCCCGGACTGGAACAACGTCAATGACACGATGTATGGCAACCTGGCTTCGGCCCGCACACGTAACATCTTGGCCAACAACAGCAATGCTGACCAAGTCGTGCAGGTCGCCCACGATGACGATTCCAACTATCGAACCGTCGCTTCGTCGATCCTCGTCGGCGGTGTGCAACCAGGCCCGGACACTTCCAATGACATGGTGTCGCGCGTCCTGAACTTCTTCGACAACGGCTTTGTCGAGTGCAAAGGCGCTTCGGATTGCGACGATAACAACAGTTGCACCAATGATCTTTGCTCCACAGGCATCTGCAGCCACCCGTCGGTCTGCTCGTGCACCGCCAATGCGTCGCTGACGTGCGGTGGTTCGCTCTCCGTGGTCAGCAATGGTTCCGGTTCGACCACCAGTGTCAGTGCCTACAGCTGTGATCCGAATAATGTCTATGCCGGCAAGGAGATGACGACCAAGTTCTCGCCCTCGTCCTCGGCCCCAGTGACCATGACGGTTTCCAACCTGACCAATCCCAAGGTGCGCTGGTTTGTGCTCAAGGCTGCTGGTTCCGAATGCGATCCCTCTGCTTGCATCGCCACTGGCGACGGTTCGCAGCCGATCAAGTTCCCAGGAGCCCAGGGCGCCACCTACTACATCGTGCTGGATACCCCGACTGGCGAAGTAGGCCAGGCGGACATCAAGTTCTCCTGCGGCGCGCCCGAGAACTGCAGCAACGGCCTGGACGACAACGGCAACGGCCTCATCGACTGCGCCGACCTCGACTCGTGCTGTGGCGACGCAGCTTGCGGCGAAATCTGCGACGGCGTCGACAACAACTGCGACGGCAAGGTCGACGAAAACTGCAACAAGGACAACGACGGCTACTGCGACGCGCAACTCACCGTCATCGGCACGCCCCCGGTTTGCCCCAAGGGTACCGGCGACTGCAACGACAACCAGGCCACCGTCAATCCCGGCATGCCCGAAATCTGCGCCAACGGCAAAGACGACAACTGCAACGGCGTGCAGGACGAAGAGGGCTCGGTCGGGTGCGTCAACTACTGGGTGGACGGCGACGGTGACGGCTTTGGCGGCGGTTCGTCCAAGTGCCTTTGCTCGGCGAGCGCCACCTACACCGTCAAGAAGGGCGGCGATTGCGACGACACCAACGTCAAGGTCAACCCGGCGGCGATTGAAATCTGCGGCAACAACATCGACGACGACTGCTCGGGCACGCAAAACGACATCAATGCCCAGGGTTGCTCGGACTTCTACACCGATGTGGACGTCGACCAGTGGGGCGTACTGCCCAAGAAGTGCTTGTGCTTTGGCGCGGGTCAAACTACTGCGACCAAGCCCGGCGACTGCAACGACACCAACGCGGCGATCAATCCCGACCAGGCCGAGTCTTGCAACAACTTCGACGACAACTGCAACAGCTTGATCGACGAAGGATGCGACGATGACGGTGACGGCTACTGCGATGCTTCGATGGGCTATTCTTCCGTTGGCGGCACGACCAAGAAGTGCGCAACGGGCACCGAAGGCACCTCGCTGACCATCACGTGCGTTGCTGGGTCGACCATCACCAACGTCGATTTCGCCTCCTACGGCAATCCGGTGGGTTCCTGCGGTTCCTATGCGGCGGGCACATGCAACTCGCCCACATCGCTGCAGGTCCTCAAGAACCTCTGCGTTGGCAAGGCCACGTGCACCGTCGGCGTCAACAACACCATCTTCGGCGATGCCTGCTTTGGCACGCCCAAGACCCTTGACGTTCAAGTGACTTGCACCTCCAAGACCGGTACGCCTCCGGACATCTGCCCCAAGGGCCCGGGCGACACCGTCGACACCGATCCGAGCATCAATCCGGGCGGCAAGGAAATCTGCGACGGAATGGACAACAATTCCGACGGCTTGATCGATGAAGGCTGTGACGACGACGGCGACGGCTACTGCGATGCCGCCATGATCACCATCGGCGCTCCCGCCGTTTGCCCCAAGACCACGGCGAAGAACGGCTTTGGCGACGACTGCGACGACACCAAGGTCAAGGTCAACCCAGCCGCCAACGAGGATTGCTCGACCGCATACGACGACAACTGCAACGGTTTGACCAATGAAATCAATGGGGCACCAAATCCCGTCGACAATTGCACCATCTACTTCAGCGACAGCGATTCAGACGGTTACGGCGTCAAGGATTTCAAGTGCATGTGCGCCCCGGTCGGCCTCTTCAAGGCAAAGAAGACGGCGGACTGCAATGACGCCAACGCGTCGATCAATCCGGGTGCCGTTGATATCTGCAATGGTATCGACGACAACTGCGACGGCAAGACCGACGAAGGGTGTGACGACGACGGCGACGGCTACTGCGACGCCAGCCTGCCCGCACCGATTGGCAACATCGCGGCCTGCCCGCAGGGTGGCGGCGACTGCGACGACACCAACAAGAACATCAACCCCGGCAAGATCGAAATCTGCAACAACGGCGTGGACGACAACTGCAACGGCACCCAGAACGATGCGGGCGCTATCAACTGCAGCACCTTCTACTCCGATGTGGATACGGACAGTTACGGCAGCAACACGTCCAAGTGCCTGTGCAACGCGGCAGGTACCTTTACTGCGACCAACAACCTGGATTGCAACGACAACGACGCGACCATCAACCCGCAGGGAACGGAAATCTGCGACGGCGTCGATGACAACTGCGACGGCACCATCGACGAAGGCTGCGACGACGACAAGGACGGTTACTGCGACATCAATATGCAGATGACCAGCAACGCTTTGTGCGCCAACTCGGTCAAGCCCGCAGCGGGCAAGGCCAAGGCCGGCGACGACTGCAATGACACCGACAAGACGATCCATCCGTCCTCCGGCGAGCTGTGCGACAACGTCGACCAGGACTGCAACGGCGTCACTGACGAAGGGTGCGACGATGACAAGGACGGCTACTGCGATGCGACGATGGTCGTCTCGACGCCGCTACCGACCGTCTGCCCCAAGGGTCCCGGCGATTGCGACGACTACAACAGCGACCAGAACCCAGGCGCGCCCGAAGTCTGCGGCAACGGCATCGACGACAACTGCAACGGCTCACAAAACGATGTGAACGCGGTGAACTGCACCAAGTTCTACTTCGACGGCGACGCCGACACGTATGGCCTCAACATCGCCCAGTGCCTGTGCGTTCCCGCCGGTTCGTACACGGCGACGCTCAACAACGACTGCAATGACTCGGTCGCCAGCATTCACCCGGGAGCGCCGGAAATGTGCTCGACCGCGGCGGACGACAACTGCAACGGCGACACCAATGATCCCGGTGCGGTTGGCTGCAAGGTCTACTTCTTTGACAGTGATCAGGACGGCTTTGGTCTGACTGGCTTGTCGCAGTGCCTGTGCATCGGTGCCAACAACTTCACGGCATCGGTGGGCACGGATTGCAACGACACCTCCGCGGCTGTCAATCCAGGCAAGCCGGAACTCTGCGACAACATTGACAACAATTGCGACAGCAAGGTCGATGAAGGCTGCGACGACGACGGCGACAAGTACTGCGATTCGACGATGACGACCGTCGGCCTGCCCAATGTCTGCCCCTACGGCGCCGGCGACTGCAACGACAACAATGCCAATGCAAATCCAGGCTTTGTTGAACAGTGCGACAACATCGACAACAACTGCAACGCGCAGACCGATGAAGGTTGCAATGCGGATGGCGACGGCTACTGCACCACGGCGATGAAAGTCATCGGTTTCCCGACCATCTGCAACAAGGGAACCGGCGACTGCAACGACGCCAACAACTTGGTCAACCCAGGCGTTAACGAGAACTGCGCCACGCCGGTGGACGACAACTGCAATGGAGACACCAATGACGTTGGTGCAACGGGCTGCTTGGCCTTTGGCGTCGACCTAGATGGCGACACCTACTCGGACAAGAACCTGGCTACCAAGTGCATGTGCAAGGCGGCTGGCAACTACACCGGCACCAAGGCTGGCGACTGCCAGGACCAAAACAACTTGGTGAACCCGGGCATGCCCGAGCTCTGCGACGGCATCGACAACAACTGCGACGGCGCGATCGATGAGAAGTGCGACGCGGACGGCGACGGTTACTGCAGCGCCTTGCTGGTCACGGTCGGCAAGCCCGCGGCATGCCCCAAGGGCGGCGGCGACTGCGATGACACCAAGGCGAGCATCAACCCCGGCGCGGCGGAACTGTGCTCGACAGCGGTCGATGACAACTGCAACGGCAGCACCAACGACCAAAATGCCACTGGTTGCACCAACTTCTACATGGACGGCGACAGTGACGGTTGGGCGGTCAACGCCTCGCAATGCCTGTGCGTTCCCTCCGGCGGCTGGAAGGCGCTGGTGGCCAAGGTCGGCGACTGCGATGACACCATCGCCGCGGTCAACCCGTCGGCCACTGAAATCTGCGGCAACGGCGTCGACGACAACTGCAACGGTACGCAAAACGACGTCGGCGCCAGCGGTTGCGTCAACTTCTATGCCGACGGCGACACCGATGGCTATGGCATTGGTGCGGGCAGTTGCCAGTGCTTTGCCCAGGGTGTCTACATCACGCCGCTCAACGGCGACTGCGATGACACCAATAAGTTGATGAATCCAGGCCTTAGCGAGCAATGCGACGGCTTTGACAACAACTGCAACTTGACCACGGACGAAGGCTGCGATGACGACGGCGACAAGTGGTGCGACGTCAACATGGTGGTGATCGGTAAGCCGCCAGTCTGCTCCTTGGGCTCCGGCGACTGCAACGACACGGTGGCCAGCATCAACCCCGCGGGCGTGGAAATCTGTGACAACATTGACCAAAACTGCGATGGCACCACGGACAATGGCTGCGACGACGACAAGGACGCGTACTGCGACAAGTCCATGACGGTGGTCGGCACGCCCGTGATCTGCACCAAGGGCGGCAACGACTGCGACGACGGCAACGCCATGATTAACCCTGGCAAGACAGAGATTTGCGACGACTTGGACAACAACTGCAACGGCGTGACCGATGAGTTGTGCGACCAAGACGGCGACAAGTTCTGCGACCTGGCCAAGACCGTCATCGGGACGCCGAAGGCCTGCATCTTGGGTGGTGGCGACTGCAACGACCTCAACGCCGCGGTGAATCCCAATGCAACGGAAATCTGCAACAACATCGATGACAACTGCGCAGGCGGCACCGATGAAGTTTGCAAGGATACCGACGGCGACGGCTACTGCGTCGGTGCCGTTGCGGTCAGCGCCGGCTGCCCCAAGGGCGGTAATGACTGCGACGACACCAACAAGAACATCAACCCGGGCATGACCGAGACGTGCGCCACGCAGTTCGACGACAACTGCGATGGCATCGCCAACAAGGTCAACGCCACGGCTTGCAAGAACTTCTACACCGACGTCGACGCCGACGGTTACGGCACCGGCGCGGCTGTTTGCCAATGCTTGCAAGTGGGCACGTTGTCTGCACTGGTCAATGGCGACTGCAACGACTCGGTCTTCACCATCAACCCCAATGCCACGGAAATCTGCGACGGCATTGACAACAACTGCAACGGTTCAACCGATGAAGGGTGCGACGACGACGCGGATCAGTATTGCGATAGCTCCATGCTCATCGCCAGCACGGCGACGTGCACCAAGTCTGTCAAACCCGCGGTGGGCAAGACGATTCCTGGCGATGACTGCAATGACGCCGTGGCCTCGGCCAATCCGGGCGGCACGGAAATCTGCGACGGCGTCGACAACAACTGCAACAGCCTCATTGACGAAGGTTGCGACGACGACCATGACTTGTACTGCGACTCGGCGATGACGGTCGTTGGCACGCCGGCGGTCTGCCCCAGTGGTAAGAACGACTGCGATGACAACAACAAGGCAGTCAATCCGGGTGCTGTCGAGAACTGCAGCACGCCGTACGACGACAACTGTGACGGCTCGCTGAATGCGCTCAACGCTGTGGGATGTAAGGTATTCTATACCGACGCGGACGGCGACGGCTACGGCGTTTCGCCAACGGCTTGCTACTGCGTGGCCACGGCGCCTTACACGGCCACGGTTGGCGGTGACTGCGATGACACCAAGAACACCGTCTACCCGGCCGCCGCGGCTGAGATTTGCGATGCCTTGGACAACGACTGCAACGGCGTCACCGATGAAGGCTGCGACGCGGACGGCGATGGCTACTGCGACGCCACCAAGACGGTCACCAAGACCAATGCGTGCCCCAAGACCACCATCACGGGTGGCAAGGGCGATGACTGCGCGCCGTTTGACAAACTGGTCAACCCAGGAGCCATTGAAATCTGCGACGATCAGGACAACAACTGCAACGCCCAGGTGGATGAGCTCTGCGACAAGGACGGCGATAAGTACTGCGATTCGACAAAGCAAATCGTCGGTACACCGGCCATCTGCACCAAGGGCGGCGGCGACTGCAACGACAGCGATGCAACCGTCAACTTGGGCGCCACTGAGGTCTGCAACGGCAAAGACGACAACTGCAACAAGATTGTCGATGAGGCTGGCGCAACGGGCTGCACCACGTGGTACTACGACGGCGACCAAGACGGCGTTGGCGTGGCTTCTTCGCAGTGCCTGTGCGGCGCGACGGGCCTGTACAGCTCCAAGACCAACAATGATTGCAACGACAACTGCCCGACCTGCGCACCCGGCAAGCCCGAGGTCTGCGACGGCAGCGACAACAACTGCAACGGCCAGGTCGATGAAGGGTGCAATCCCGACGGCGACGGCTACTGCACGGCCCTGATGACGACGGTCGGCACGCCGCCCGTCTGCAGCAAGGGTGGCGGCGACTGCAATGAGTCGAGCGCCTCGATCAACCCGGGTGCGACGGAATTGTGCAACAATGTCGACGACAACTGCAACAGCGTCATCGATGAAGGGGCCGGCAGTGCCTGCGTGGCGCCCAACGCCAACATGATTTGCCAGGCCGGTGCGTGCGCGATTGGTAGTTGCCAAGCTGGGTTCTACAATCTCAACGGCAGCTTGTCGGACGGGTGCGAGTGCAATGGTTCGGACCCCTATGAACCCAACAACACCTGTGGTGCTGCCTACGTGATTGACGCCAACTTGCAGGACAACAACGCCAAGGACCTCATTGCCGCGCGCATCGTCGATGCGACAGATGACGATTGGTTCGCATTCTATGGGGCTGACACCAGCGACAGTGGCTACGGTGCGTGCGACAAGTACAACGTTCGCGCGGTGTTTACGGCCAATCCAGGCGGTCTGGCCTTCGACATCAGCCGCGGTGGCTGCCCCAACGGTGCCAACAACGTCTGCTGCGGTCAGACGGACTTCAACTGGTTCACCAACTACAAGAGCAACTCCTCCGGCCAGCCGAGCGCAGCGTGGTCGGAATACGGCGAATGCCCCTGCCAGACCAATCTGGCCTTTGACCAGTCCAATAGCGGCTGGAGCATTCCGCCGGGCTATCCGGGCGGTGGCGGACCGTACTGCATGAACTACAACAGCGGTTACGTCTGCATTCCCACAGGCTATTACATGACCTACTGCCAGGACGACTCGGCGTGGTACTATATGCGGGTGTACAAGGCCTCGGGCGCGGCGTCGTGCTCGTCGTATAAGATCGAAGTGTCCAACGGCGTCTATGGCCAGCCGGGCACGGGCAACGGACAGCACTAAGAGGGTGCAAGCGGTTGACAGGGCCCGTGATCCTCCGGCCCTAGACCAAAGACAGCGCAGCGACCTGCCTGGAAAGTGCCCGCAGAGACTCGTTTTTCTGCCCACCTTCGCCAGGCCGCTGCGCAAAGCCGGGCTGGCGGAATGGTAGACGCAGGGGACTTAAAATCCCTTGGGACGTGAGTCCCGTTCGGGTTCAAGTCCCGAGCCCGGCACTGAACTACGAAAGACGTTGAGGATTAGGACTCGCGCTAGGGCACTGTCTACGGCTCAGGGGTGCGTGCTTGCGCAAGGCGTACCACGCAGGTCCAGCTGCCGCGGCCAAGCCACGCTGCCCAACCGACTTCAAGAACGAAAATCGTCCGGACTGCGGCTCTCGATCGAGCGCTCGGCAAGGCTGCGTGCGGGAATAGACCAATCGAATTGGGCCTATCCGCCTAGTTCCAGCGCGTCCAATGAGTCGTTGAGGCCGCAGGCTTGAGACCGACCAAGCGGCACGCGGCCCTCATCGAAAGCCTTCAGCTAGTTGAAAGGACAGGGTGTTATTGCCGGAGCTGGCGCGCTATTGAGCCAACGTCCCAGGCCGTCTTGCCTCGGCAACCCGCGCCCGCGCCCCAATCTCGGCGCTGCGAAGCGGCAATTGCCCAAAGGCGCGTCTAGAACGGTCGCTTCAGCGCGCCCTTGACGATGCGATCGGTGAAGTTCTGCTTGAACTCAATGCCCGAATAGTTGAAGTTGCTGCGGGCAAGTACGTAGAACACTGAGGGTTTATAGATCCGGCCTTCGATGCTGATTTCCCCGAGGCTTGTGCCGCCGCTGTCGGCGTCGTCGACGGAAATCTTGCCGGAGCCTTTGCCCTTGATCTTGCCCTGATTGGCCGGAGGAGGGCCTGCCCATGCCACAGCGCTCAGGCAGAGACCGGTAGCCACAAGCCACAAACTGAGTCGAAATGCACGCATACGAACCTCGAGTGTTTGGGCCTACGCGCCAGGCGGCGGATCGGGAGGTGGCGGTGCCGGCGCATCGGTCGGTGGTGTCGGGACAGGAGCCGGATCAGCTGGCGGTGTCGGCGCTGGGGCCGGGTCAGCTGGGGGCGTCGGAGCCGGTGCTGGATCGGCCGGCGGCGTAGGAGCCGGGGCTGGATCCGCGGGCGGGGTCGGCTGGGGCGCTGGCGTCGGATCGGCCGGCGGCGTTGGCTGTCCATCCGGCACCTTATCGGGCACCTTGTCGCCTGGAGGCGTGTCACCAGGAGGCGCAGGCTGCGGCGTCTGGGCGTCTTCTTCCGCCTTCTTCTTGGCTTCTTCCGCCGCCTTAGCTGCGTCATCTTCCGCTTTCTTTTTAGCCAGTTCAGCCTTCTTGGCGTCTTCTTCGGCCTTCTTCTTAGCGTCGTCAGCCTTCTCTGTCGCGGCCTTCTCTTGGACCTTGCGCTTATCGGTCTCGATCTTCAGCAAGTTCTTGGCTTCTTGAACGTAATCGTCCAGCGGATCCTTCTGTCCCTGGCCGCTAGAACCGCGCATGTCACGGTATTGCGCAAAGTATTCAAGGGCTTTCTGGAAGCGCGCCTCTCCACTCGCCACGTCTGGCAACTGCGTCTCGAGGTAAAGGATGCCGAGGTTGAACACCGGAGCTGGACTACGCGGATCCTGCTTTTGGGCCCGTTCGTACTCCGCCTTGGCCTTGTCGGCGCGATTGGGGTCCTTGCTGACGCGCCAAGCGCTGCCCAGATTAACGCGAGCCTCAAAGTTATTCGGCTCGATTTCCAGGCACTTACTCAGCGCCTCAACAGCTTCCTCGCCCTTCTTGGCGACGATCCAGCAAACGCCTAGGTTGTTGAGCGCTTCGGCATAGTCAGGCCGCAGTTTGGTCGACTGCATGAAGTCTTCACGCGCTTCGACCACATCGCCTTTGCGCATGGCCATCTGGCCGTACAGATAGTAGATGTGCGCCATGCCGGCGTCGCGGTCCAAAGCCTCAGCGCCAATGCCGCGCCAAGTGCCACCACCGCGCGCCGTGCGCACTTCATAGGCCTTGCGCTGACTGCCTGCGACGGGCGTCGTTCCCGCTGGCGGCTCGTAATCGCCTGTATAGATAGCGTATGCGCGCTCAAGGGCCAAGCGTGCCAAGCCTTCGCGGCCTAGGCCCAGGTAGGCCTCAGCCAAGTAGCGCATGGCTTCGGGGTTGTCCTGATCGATGCGTACACAGGCAAGGCCCACGTCGAGGGCGCGCTGGTAGTCCTTTTGGTCCACCAAAACGCGGGCTTTGGCACCCATGAGCATGACGTCGCCAGGGCGCCTGCCCAAGGCTTCGTCGAGCACAGCCAGCGCTTGGGTGCCTTCGCCCTTGCGCAGGTAAAGCACTGAAAGCAGAACAACGGCGCGGGCATAGGTCGGGTTGACCTCGACGGCCTTCTTGGTCGAGTCGATGGCCTCATCCAGCCCGCCCAATCGCCTCTGGACTAGGGCCAAATTGTACCATGCAGTCGCGGACTTCGGATCCTGTACCGTGGCCGCCTGCAGCTTCTGCCGGGCGTCAAACAGGTTGTTGTCGCGAGCGAGATTAATGCCATCATTGAGCAATGTTTCCGCGGGGGAAGACGTCTTGCGAATGTCGGCCGGATGGGCGTTGGGATCCACCTCGGCTGTGGCGGCGGTGGCATCCTTGGCCCCGTCCGCGGTCGGCGTCGCATCGGCGGCGGGTACATCCACGGGCGGTTGATCCACAGAAGTCGGCGTCGGCGGCGGCGGTGGAGGCGGCGGGGGCGTCTCGTCCTGAGGCGGCGGCTGATCCTGCATCGGCTTGGGCTCGACCGGCTTGTCCACCGTCTCCGGCCCGGAGCAGGCCCACGCGCTCAGCGAGAGCAAAACGGCCATCGCAACCGGCCGCGTGCCAGCAAAAAGCGTCCCAATGACGCGTGCATGCGCGTTCATCGGAGCTCCTTATCCGCTTCGGGCAGGGTGCCGACCGGATCCGAGGTCAGCCGTTTCTCGTCCTTGAGCAGCGGGTATTCCTTGGGCTTGTACTGGTTCATCGCCTTGCGTAAGTCGGAAACCCATTGATTAACCACGCCTTTTCCTTCAGCATCCTTCAATGCTGTTTCCAAGGAACGGATGGCCTGGTTTTCCAGTTGTCCGCCGATTTGGTCAAGGAAGTTATGGTATTCATCGAGTTGTGCGTCCGTTAGACCTTGAGGCTCAGGCGCCTTGTAGATGACGCGAGCAAGGTACTGCAACATGCGGCCGCGATTGAGGAATGCAGCGTAGGACCAGTTCTGCGAGCCGTAGGTCGCCACCGAGTTCATGTACTCGTCGAACATGCCGTTGCCGCGGGCTTTTTCTGTCGTGCCGTCCGGCTTCTTCACGGCCTTCTCAGGCCCGAGGACGATGTCCAACATGCCGCGTAACTGATTCTGCAGGTCAGGCATGCGCTTGGCCGGCGGAAGTTTGGTATTTTCAACGAGATCCATCTTCACAAACGAGTCGTAGCGCGGCTTCATCAACATGAACTGCGACTGGGCCGTCGCCGTCGCTTCCTTGCCGCCGTTCTTCTCAAAGCCGCCCTTGTCAAAGGCATCGACGATGCGGTGGTACAACTTGTCGGCGTTCTTGTGATCGCCGCGGCTCTCGTAGATGTCGGCGATCATGCCCATGGCCTCAAACACGCGGCCAGTCATGGCCTTATCGCCCGTGTAGGTGCCGATAAACTCCTCCAGCGCGCCGATCTGGCCGTTGATGTCGCCCTTCTTCTGGTAGTCCTGCTGAATGCGCCAAGCCAGCTTCTGAACGTTAGCCAACTGCTTGGGATCCTTGGCATAGGTCTGCGTAAACTGCTTGTCCAACTGAATGGCCAAGTCGTAGTTGCCGTTGTACCCGGCCATGTCGGCCGCGCCGCGCAAGTAGCCGGGGGCCAAGGGGTTCTTCGTGTCCAGGTCGAACAGGGACCGACTGTCAGCGATGGCCTCGGGAATGTGGAAGAACTTCACGTTCATGTCGCGGCGCGTCTCGATGATCTGCACCAGCGCCTTCTTGGCGTCTTCCTTCTCCTTGGGATCGCTCATGGCCGCGCGGACGCGTTGTTCGGCTTCTTGCAGCACCTTGGTGCACGCGTCCCAGTTCTCGGCGCGGTAGTAGGCGGCCACTGCGCTCATTAGGGCGGCCTTTTGGCGTTTGACGTAGTCCTTCTCTTTCTGCGTGATGCTATTGCGCAGTCCGAAGTAGGTGTCGCCGGCTTTGTCAAAGGTCTTGCGGGCTTCCGCCAGTTGCTTGCCGGCTTCCTCGGGATTGGTCTCTTTGTCGGCGGCGTCAGACTTGGCCATCGCCTTGTTGAACAGGTCTTCTGCGCCCTTGGCCATCGCACCCAAGGAAACTTCCTTGACCAATTCCTTGAGCTTGTCCTGTTCGGCCTTGTCGCCGATACCCATCTGCTCGCCTTTCTCTGTCCATTCAAGCAGTTTAGCGTAGTCGTGCTCGATCAAGAAGGTGGTCAGCAAGTCCTTGTAGGCTTCAGACGCCTGCTTGGAGGTCTTGTAGTGGTTGATAATCCAGATGAAACGTTCGCGGGCCGACCAGAAATCGGCGGTGGTCCGCGGCGTCACTGCGTCCTTGTCGGCGTCAAAGTGGCGATTCTTGTACAGTAATTCCGCGGCCTGCAGAGCCAGCTTCTGAATGCGTTCCAGATCATCCTTGGGATTGACCGGGTTGGTCTTGATGTAACCATCGACCGTGATAAGCCATTCGGCCGTCGCAGCGTCGATCGTCTGCGGCTTGACGTGGATGATGCCCTCAGCGTCTTTGTTGGCCTCTTGCTCCGCCTCGTCCTGCTTGGACGAAGGACGCAACTCAGGGACTTCACGGGCTTCCAGCCGCTCCGGATCGCCGGGCGGATAGGCCGCACGGGCATTGAGCAACCGTCCGGTCGCGGCGATGGCCGTAAAGCCCGCCTCTTCCTTGTGGTCCAAGGGCTTGCCGTCCTCACCGCGGGTATGCTGACCCTTCCAGTCGCGGACCATCGCGTAGTACTGCACGGATTTCTTCATCAAATCGCAGGCTGGCTTGATTCTCGCAAGGTCCTCAGGTTGCCAGAACATCACTTCGTCTTCATGGCCCTTGCCGCGCATGAGGATGTTGCCCTCTTTGCGAATCGCGTCGCACTTAGACCCGGCAAACCAGAGGGTTTCCGAAAGGGTCCAGGCCAACTCATAGGCATTGGGCGAATCCATGTCGTCTTTGAGCAACTTCTCGTATTCATTGGAAGCCTCGGCGTATTTGACCAAGGCCTCCTCTTCTTTGCCGGCCCGGCGCAGGCTCTGGGCTTGGGCGTGAATCAGCTGAGCAAAGTCCATACGCACGTGGGCGACGGTGTCATCGACCTGGGCCGCCAAATCCTTATCCGATCCCCACTTCTTGTACCATTCCGAGTCCTTGCCGAACATCTGCAAGTAGCGCCGACGTTCGACGACCTGACGATCTTGATCGTCCATCGCCATCTTGAAGCCGAGCTGGGCCGCGACATCCTTGGGGTTCTTCTCCATTTGCTTGGCGTAACTCGGGGCCGCTGCCGCCAGAATGTCCACCGCGCGGATGACTTTGCGTTGCATCGCCTGGGCTTCACGGGCCAGGGGCCAATGCTCGATGACGTAGCTGAGCACGAGCACCGCCTGACGGTAGTAGTCGTCCTGGGCCTGGTCATAGAGCGTGTTGCCGTAAGTCACTAAAATATCGTAGGTATACGGCTTGCCGTTCATCATGTCCTTGCGGACTTGGGCGCGGGCTTCAAAGTTTGTGGTGACCCGGGTCAGGGCCTCGCCCTGGATGCCGGCTTTCCAACCTTGAGGGAAGTCGTCGAATTTCGGTTCGATCACGCTGGCCGCGTAGAGCCTTGGCCGCAGGCGCGGGTCCAGGGTCAGGCAGGTGGTCTTGGCGTCTTCGTTGCCAAAGTCGTCGCAACCGTCATCATCCCAACTCGGTTCCGCCAAGGATTTCGCCAGATATTCAATGGCTTCCTTGCGCAGATCCAGCTTGTCCTTGTCGCTCTTGATCTTGTCGGCGTTGGCGTCTTCAAACTCGATTTCTTTGAGGAACCAGCGCACCGCCTCGGGGTACTTGTACAACTGGAAGTTCGACCAGCCGAGCTTGTAGAGGGCCAGAGCGTAGTTCTTGTAATCATTGACCTTAAACGCGCGATCGGCAGCGTGCATGTAGGCGGCCGCGGCCTGCTCAAACTCGCCGGAGTCGAAGTACATTTCACCAACGCGCAACCAAGCTTCGGCAATGTACGTCGAATCCGGGTAATGCTCTTGGAGCTTGGACAGCGTGGCGATCGCTTCTTCGATCTTACCGCCCTCGTATTCGCAGTAACCCTGTAAATACATGGCAGCATCGGAGAACTTGTAGTTGGGCCAACGTTTTTCGAGGACAATTCCTGCCAGCTTGCCAGACAGCGCGTCCATCTTGGTGCCGTCAGGAGCCCAATGCAGATACTTGTAAATAGCCACGGATCTTGAGAAATCTCGCTCGGTGTCTAGAGGCGGATCGAGCAGCTTGCCGCGGTTGAACAGGTCCATTTCGCGTTGGAAATTGTCCTGGGACCGGTTGTAAGCCGCGATGGTGTCTTCGTAATACAGCTCAGCGAGGCGGAACAGCGTGTCTGGCGTGTACGCATCGTGATCGCGGTGGCGGAAGATGAACGACTCCAGACGGGCGATGGCATCGCGGCGCAGGTCAAACTGGGCCTGATCGAGGGCGTCGATCTGGCCCTGGTAGCTGTTGGCGATCGTCTTTTGCCGGTCGTGAATCTCGCGTGAAATGAAGTCTTTGACGCCATCGCGGTACTCTTTGGCGTATTGGCGATAGCTCTCGTATGCCGCCTCGAAGGTCTTGCGCTCGGACTTGAGCTGGACAGGATCGTCGATCAAGTCGCTGCCCTGCCGGTACTTCGGCATGACCTTGACCTGTTGGGCGCTCGCCAACTGCGGGGTCAGCGTGGCCAAAGCCGTGAAAAGCAATAGCAGTCGAGCAAGTGGATGTCGTGCTGCGGCACGTGGCAGGCAAGGGGCGCTCATGGCTCGTCCTCCCCGCTGGTCGGCGCTGTCAGGTTGTCGAGGACGTCACCGAGGCTCTTGACCTTCTGGCTACGCTCCTCTTGAAGTTGCTTGATCGCGTTGGCTTTTTCTTGCTTACGCTGCCATGCGACGTCGACTAGGCCCAGGTCAGCTTCGAGCAGAATCTCCGCCAAGCGCTTTTCCGCCGCGCGAATGAGGCCATAGCCAATGTCCTTGGCCATGCGCCGCGAGTCGTCCTCATAACTGCGAACGGTGGCTTGGTATTCCGCGATATTGCGCTGTTCCGTAGACAGCACTTGGCGAACGCCGGCCAATCGCTGCGAAGCGCGTCCAGCGATCGTCTTGAGAATCGAGCGCATTTGTTCGGCCAGCGCATCGATCGCACCACGGGTCAAGCGAAGGCGGCGTCCGTCATCACCGTTGGGGTTGGTACGCTCCAAAACCTGTGTATACATCTCTTGTTCGGCCCGTTGGGCGGCTGCAAGGTTGGCGCGAATCAGGTTTTCGTCTTCGGAGACCTTGTCGCCGGCCCCCACGCCCTGCGAGGAAACCTCGACATCCTGCGTCAACTCTTCAATGGTGCGGAAGGTCCGCCGCAGTTCGTCTTTCTCGTCTTGCAGCTTCTGCCTGTATTCCTTCTCTTTTTCCTTGGCCAAGGTGATACCATCGCTGCCGAACGTACGATCATTGAGCATCTTCTCAACGGCTAGGATCTGCTGGCGAACTTGCTCCAGACTGGCCTTGAGCATCCCGACTTCGGCCGAATCGTCGGCTAGGCGCGACGAAATGCTGGTCTGCCGCTCAATGTATTGGCCCTTGGTTGCGGGTATTTTGAGGAATGCTTCTTCCCACTTCATGCGGTTTTCGCGCAGAGCCTTGGCGTGGTCCTTTTCGTCCGCGTTCATCTTTGGTTCGGCCAAGCCGTACAGGAGATCGAGGATGCGCCGGCCTAAGTCCATGGTGCGATTCTGGCTTTCGATCAAGCGGAGCCACGCGTCCTTGAGCTCGGGAAACATGTCAAGGCGGCTACTTTCTTTGAGGGCTGCCTCGATTGTCGTCGCCAACTTGCTGGCTTCTTTGACATCCGCCCGTTCTGCGGCCATGTCGTCGAACAGGCTGACCACGCGCAGCATGTCTTCATCGCGCTCCAAGTACTTGGCGACACGCTCAGACACTGGCCGGACCACCTGGAACTCATCGCTGGCGCGGTTGAGCAGCCAACTGAAGAATTGTTCGAGGTTTTTGTCAGACGATGCGAAACGCGTCAATTCACCTGTGATCGCGCTGTAGCGTTCGACCACGTCCTGATACGCAGCGTCGGCCTGATCGAATTGTTTGGCCAGCATGTTGATGCGACCGCGCAAGACCGCAGCCTGAACGGCGACGTTGTCGTCATTGACCGTGAGCAAGAGGACGTCAAGTGTTTCAATGGCTTGCTTGGGCTTTCCTGCTGCCACGTGGGTCGCGGCCATTTCGTACAGGGCGTCTTCATAGAGCGGCGAGTTGCGATCGACGGCTTGGTAGTGAAAGACAGCGTCGTCGTACTTCTTGGCCTGCAGGAGCAGACGAGCCAGCGCTACATGCGCGTAATCCAAGACATCTTGCTCTGGGCGGCGGTCTGCACTCTGGGTCTTGCCGGCCTCGACCACGTCTTGGAAGCACTTGATGGCATCGTCTGGCTTGTTCTTGGCGACGAAGATGGCACCGATGTAGAACCGTGCGTGCGGCCAACGTTTTTCGCCAGGAGCGACCTGGTCGAGCAGCCCCTTGGCGCGGTCGAAAGACCGGCCCGAGAAGAAAGAGCGGCCGAACTGGTACAAGAGTTCGCTGCGGCGCTGGCCAGGAGGAACCGTATCCAGTTGTTTTGCATAGACTTCGACTTCCTCTATCCGATGCAGCCGCACCGAGACGTCGGCAAGTTCCTGCAGGGCGCTCTGGAAGTTCTTGGTATCGGCAAGGCGGAGGACTTGGTCTAGATAACGCTTTGCACCCATGTAGTTATGCAGGCGAAACAGGGTATCGCCGAGCATGAAGAGCGCGTCACCATAGTCACGGGACTGCTGAAACTGGGTGTTGTTGACCAAATCGACGAAGAGCACCGAGGCCGTGGCCAAGTTCCCGCGATCATAGGCCATCTGGGCTTCAAAGAAGCGGCGGTCCAGGGGATAGCGGTTCTCTTTGGCGATGGCGTTTTTGAGGTCGGAGTCGATCACCTGCACGCCCGAGCGAACATTTTCCGCTTCGGTCTCAATGGCGCGCACGTTGTCGGCGGCCCAGGTTCGCACCGGCACGGCAGCAACCACGACCGCCACAATCGCGAGGATTGGTAGCGATTTGGCGAGGTTGCGCGCGTGTCTGGACGTCGAACTCAAGTGCATTGCTTGCTGAATGCTCCGCTGGCTGCTGGCCCTGTGCGCGACACGTCGTCGAACGTAGGGCCACCCGCGTCGATCGCGGGTCGGGGGGAAATGCGCGGACACGACCGACGTCAACGCGAGGTTGAGTCCGGTCCCTTCGGCTTACTTGCCGGCGTCCTTGCCCTCCTCAACTTTGGTGTTCTTGTTCTGGATCTGCTTGACTTCATACTTGATGTACGGCTTGTCTTCCAAATCCGTCGCCACGCCTCCGCGCTCATAGCCAACGACCGAGACTTCGGTGACGCGGCCGCGCGCTGCATAGAACGTGTAAGCTGATTTCAGTTTGAAGACATAGCCTTCTAGGTAGCTGAACAAGTCCGAATTGCCGCGGTAGACCATCTCGACCGTGAGCGCATGGTTGCCGGGAATCACCGAGCCGTTGTAGATCTCAAATTCTTTGCGGGTGTTGAGCAAACCGTTTGAATTGTCTTGGTAATAGATCTTTTTGCCATCGAGGTAGTAGAGCACGGACTGCAGTTCAAAGAAGCTGCCCATGTCGTTCTTGTGGATGAGCACGGCGCGCGATTCGGCGATCACGTTGTCGAGGATCTGCTCTTTGAGCAACAAAAGCCGCGTCTTGGTCTGGTATATGCGATCTTTGATGCCAACGACGCGCTCTTCGATCGTGCGCAGGCGCGTCTCGTACTGGGCATCGCCGGACTGCGGCACAGAGGCACCCGGCGTGGTCGTAGTAGTGTCGGAATTGCCAGTTGTTGCTGCTGGTTGAGCGCCTGGGGCCGGCTGACCTGGTGCAGTCGGCGCCGTCCCGGCTGGCGCAGACACACCGGCGGGCTGCGGGGAAGGCGCCGTAGCCCCTGGAGCCGCTGCGGCGGGCGTTGGCTGGGCCCAGGCTGCGGGAGCTGCAACGGTGACCAAGCTGGCCACGGCAGCAACTGCGCTCAACAGCTTTGCATAGTCACGAACCATGGTTCCTCACTCTTGGTATCGAATTTCCATCGTCATACAGCCTAGGGTCAACGACGTGCGTCGCGGACGGCAGAATGACCGGACTTGGCCGATCCTGTACGAAGACCCTGAAATTCCACCCCTTATCGGTCCATTCATGGCGCCGCGGTTTGAGCCGCCTTCGCCCAATTACCTTGCCGAAAAGACGCTGCCTTGCCGAAAAGACGCTGCCTTGCCGAAAAGACGCTGCCTTGCCGAAAAGACGCTGCCTTGCCGATCGCGTCCCCCTGCAAAGGGAGCCTGAGCGGCCGATGCGATCCAGCGGCCGCGGAATTTGGTAGCGCATTTGGAGCATCAACAGGGCGCACGGCCCTTGAAACTGCTAGTCTTTTCTCTAAGCCGGGGACCAAGTCCTGGCCTCCGCGGGAGCGAGTTTGCCACAAAGTAGGGGCGTCTGTCACGTTTGACACCTCAGACGGAGTGACACGCAGCGCGGCACGGAGCCCCGACCTTGATCGGACCTAGCCCTCAACGCAGCAAGGCACAATGCCTTGCATTTGCACGAGGAATCAGGTTCGCGGCGCTGACAGTATAGGCACGTACTGGGGCTTGGTCAATGCGCAGTCGCCTGTCGGACCGCTGTCCTTGGCCAAGCCCTAGCCCCGAGCGCATTTTCGCCAAGCGAATGTCCTAGGCCGGTGTTGTCGCTTGGCGTTGGCAAGCGCCCTGTTTTTATTTAGGGAAGTACGGCCCAAACAGTGGCGGTGTCGGTCCGTCGCCTGGTCACCCACCGCGCAGGCAGGGCTCAGGCGTTGTTGGCGCAATTGCACCCTATTGGTACCTGTAGCGGATTCCCGCGCGCCTGGGTGTGAAGATTGGTGCAGGCGGGCCGGCGTCTTGGTTTCGCTGCGGCTGGAGCCCGAAGTTACGAGCCAACCGGGTCAAAATCCTGTGGAGAGTCAGCGGTTGTCGGCGCGAATCGCGCAGCAAGTGCGTGCAAAAGCCTCGGCAAGCCAAGGCCAGTGAGGGTAGAAATGGCCAGAACAGGTCGGCCAATCTCTTGGCTGAGCGCGTCGGCCTGACTCTGGGCGGTTGGGCCCAGGACGTCTGCTTTGGTGAGAACGATAAGGGCCGGTCGCGAAAGTAAGTCGCTGTTAAAATGAGATAATTCGCGGCGCAAGATCGATAGAGCCTGGGCTGGAGGCACTTCGTCTAGGGGCGAGAGTAGAAAGACCAGGGCACTGCATCGCTCGATGTGCCGCAGGAACTGAAGCCCAAGCCCTGCACCGTCCGCAGCGCCTTCGATGAGGCCCGGAATATCGGCGACGGTGAAGACGCGGCCCTGGTGGCGGACGACGCCGAGGTTGGGCACCAGCGTTGTGAAGGGGTAGTCGGCCACCTCGGCGCGCGACGCGGAGATCTGCCGGATGAGGCTGGACTTGCCGGCATTGGGGTAGCCGACCAGGGCGACATCAGCCAATAGCTTGAGTTCAAAGCGTAAAGAACGCGTTTGGCCGGGGAGCCCGGGGTTGGCGCGCTCCGGGGCGCGGTGGGTTGCGCTGGCAAAGTGCACGTTGCCCCAGCCACCGTTGCCGCCGTTGAGCAGAATCAGGCGCTGGTCGGGCGTGGTCATGTCGGCGAGCAAAACGCCTGATTCTGCATCGAAAACCTGCGTACCGGGCGGAACTGGCAAGATCAAGTCGGCCCCGTCGCGTCCGGTTTTGCGTTGGCCACTGCCGGCTACACCGTCTTGGGCGGCATACAAACGGTTGAGATGATAGTCTAAAAGGGAGCGAGATCGGTTGTCGGCCACCAGGATGACGTCGCCGCCACGGCCGCCGTCACCGCCATCGGGGCCGCCCATAGGCACATGCTTCTCGCGGCGAAAATGGCGACTACCGCGGCCACCGTCGCCAGACTTTGCAACAATTTCAGCATGATCGATAAACTGCACCCTGGCCTCCGTGGTCCGCATGGGCGATCGCAGTTCGCAGCGCCGCGAACCGACAAACTCCCTTGGCGGGGCGCGCAGCTTGCCATGATCGCTGCCAGGGTTCCATGCAATCGGTCGGATCCGTGGTCAGCGCAGGGACTTGGGGGCGAAATTGACGCAGTCCGGCGGCGGCACAGGCTGCAGTCTGTCCACAGAGGCATGGAAATAGTTTGTAAAAACGAGAAGATAATCAAAGGTGGTCGCGGACCCCATCGGCGATGATCACGCACTGCGTTGGGCGCTACAGCGGTGGGGCGGGGGCCGCGAGGCGGGCCAGTAGCAGGATTCTTGCCAAGGTTTCGATCCGGTTCTGCGGACTTGCGATCCGCCAGCTGCGGGTTGTCCACAAGCGCGTCGCGCAACTCCGCAGACAGACGTGCAACGGCGCGGGGCCATTGGGGCCTTATGGGCGGCGAGCCACTACATGTCGTAGGCAACAAATTTTTTGACACAACATCTTGTGGTGGCACTGTCGAGTTGCTTGACCCTGACCGGAGGGCCGGGCTACCGTCGCGCTGGTGATTGCAGCTGTAACGTCCCGTGAACGCGCGCTGTTGCGCGAGCTGGGATGGCTTGTCGTGCGCCAACCCTTGGGGATGCGCACTAGACAGGCCGTGGCGTTCTTGCGCCGAGTGCAATCACCAAGAACGGTGCTGACTGCGGCCCGCTCCTGACCTGCGCGGTCGGGACGACGGATGAACCGCTTCCGGTTCGAATTGCCCGAGTAAACAAATGGTTTGCTCGATGCTAGCCGACGAACCTTGCACCCACTGGTCCTACGACCCGACGCGCTCCGCCCCCTTAGGCGGTGTTCGTTCGGCATGGCGGTCCAGCAGGTGCACTGCAGGCGGGTGGATGCGCTCACAAGCCCAAAGACTATGAGTCTTAGGTGGTTTTGAGGCGTTACCTAGTCCCAACGGAGCAGTCATGGACCGCGACACGACCACCGGATTGGACTTTGGTGCCGGACAGGCGCTGGACCGTACTGAGGCTGAGCCGCCATCTTTGGCCGCGCAGGGCAGCCATGTCCTTGCGGCGCGTCAAAAAAACCAGTCAGAACAGAAGATTGCGGATGATGTTGTCGCGCTTCTGCCACAGGCGGAGGTGTCACAGGCGGGCTCCTTGTCACCAGCAGTGGTGGCGGCCAGGCCATCCCGAAATTCACGTAGCAAGGGCGACCGCGATGTCGGCACCCACGAGGAACTCTTTGCCATGGCCATGATCGAAAAGACCACAACTCCCATGCTGTTACTGGACGCATCCTCGACGTTGATGGAGGCAGGAGGCACCCTGCCTTTGCACATTGAGCGCGTAGTGGCCGGTTGGCGGCAGGACAGTGACGAGATGGAAAATGCGAGTGAATCTCTGATGATTGCCGGTGCCGTCCAGGCGCCCGGGGCCCCTTTGCCGGCGTCTCAGCGTAGCGACCGCGGTCCCGGCCTGCGTTGCCGCCGCCTGCACACCCAGGTCGGCGTTCATCCGTTCGATGAGGTGGCCTGGGAGCGCCGGACCGCCTGCATTACCAGCGTGAAAGGCGAAGTGATCTTTGAGCAAAAGGGCGTCGAAATTCCTGCTGCTTGGTCGCAAACGGCCACGGCGGTGGTGGTCAGCAAGTACTTTCGCGGGACCCTGGGCACGCCGGACCGGGAAACGAGCGTTCGGCAACTGATCGCTCGGGTCACCGGCACCATTGGCCAATGGGCCCGTCAAGGTCGCTATTTTGCAGCCGAAGAGGACGCGCGCGCCTTCGAGGACGAACTGACTTGGTTGGTCCTGCACCAGCGCATGTCGTTCAATTCGCCGGTGTGGTTCAACGTCGGCGTTGAGGCCCATCCTCAGTGCTCTGCCTGTTTTATCAACAGTGTACAGGACACGATGGACTCGATTCTTGGCCTCGCCAAGACCGAAGGCATGTTGTTCAAGTACGGGTCGGGCGCGGGCTCCAATCTGTCGCCGATTCGCTCCTCCAAAGAACAACTGGCGGGAGGAGGCGAGGCCTCTGGTCCCGTAAGTTTCATGAAGGGTTTTGATGCCTTTGCAGGCGTCATCAAATCTGGTGGCAAGACGCGCCGCGCGGCCAAGATGGTAATTCTCAACGCCGATCACCCGGATATCGTTGATTTCATTCGCTGCAAGGAGGCTGAGGAGCGCAAGGCCCACGCCCTGATCGCAGCGGGCTATGACGGACGCATGGATGGCGAAGCCTATGCCTCGGTATTCTTTCAAAACTCCAATAATTCTGTGCGTGTGTCTGATGCCTTCATGCAGGCCGTGGTCGATGATGGGGACTGGACGACCTATGCCGTGCGCGACCATCGACCGATCAAGACGTACAAGGCTCGCGAATTAATGGCGGAAATCGCGCATTCGACCTGGGTGTGCGGCGATCCCGGCATGCAGTTCGACACGACCATCAACGATTGGCACACGTGCGCCAACACCGCGCGCATCCACGCGTCCAATCCATGCAGCGAGTACATGTTCCTGGACGATTCGGCGTGCAATTTGGCGTCGCTCAACCTGATGAAGTTCGTGCTGCCAGATTTGGAGTTTGATGTCGAGCAGTTCCGTCATGCCGTGGACCTAACGATCACGGCCCAGGAAATCCTGGTGGACTTTGCCTCGTATCCGACGCCGGCGATTGAGAAAAACAGCCATGACTTCAGGCCTTTGGGCCTTGGCTTTGCCAATCTTGGCGCGCTGTTGATGACCCGAGGGCTCGGCTACGATTCGCCCCAGGGTCGGGCTTACGCTGCAGCGATCACGGCGCTAATGCACGGACAGGCCAATCTGCAGTCGGCCAAGATTGCTGAGCAAATTGGTGCCTTCCCCGGATACGCCGTCAACCGGGAGCCGATGGTGGCGGTCATGCACAAGCACCGCGCTGCCGTGGCACAGATCGAGTCGGCCCAGGACGTGCCCGCGCCGTTGCTGGCGGCCGCGCAGCAAGTGTGGGAAAGTGCTGTAGAAGTAGGCGAGCGCCATGGGTATCGCAATGCCCAAGTGACCGTGCTGGCACCGACTGGAACCATCGCTTTCATGATGGATTGCGACACGACCGGCATCGAGCCGGACATCGCCTTGGTCAAGTACAAGAAGTTGGTGGGCGGCGGAACGCTGAAGATCGTCAATCAGGCCGTTCCCTCGGCGCTGCGGCGGCTCGGCTACAACCCAGAGCAAGTTGCTGATATTGCGCTGTATATTGATCAGAGCGATACGATTGAAGGCGCACCCCACCTCAAGGCTGAGCACTTGGCCAACTTCGATTGCGCGTTCCGACCGCAAAACGGCGTGCGTTCCATTCATTACATGGGCCACCTCAAGATGATGGCGGCATGCCAGCCGTTCTTGTCGGGCGCGATTTCCAAGACCGTGAACTTGCCGCACGAGGCGACTGAGCAGGACATCGCCGAAACCTACGTGCAAGCATGGAAACTCGGGGTCAAAGCCGTTGCGATCTATCGCGATGGCTGCAAGATGGCGCAACCACTGAGCACCAACAAAGGCGACGGCGACAAACGCGACGACAAGGTCGAAGGCAAAGCGCCGGCGCAGATGGACCTGGTGGTCGAACGGGTGGTCGAGAAGATCGTTGAACGCATTGTCGAAAAAGAAGTTCTGCGTCCCTTCCGCCGCAAGCTTCCGGACGAGCGTCAAGCCCTGACCCACAAGTTCGGCATCGCTGGCCACGAGGGCTATGTCACTGTAGGTATGTATGAAGATGGCACCCCTGGCGAGGTCTTCATCACCATGGCCAAGGAAGGCTCGACCATCTCCGGCCTGATGGACAACTTTGCCACGGCTATTTCCCTAGCGCTGCAATACGGCGTTCCGCTTCAGGTTTTGTGCGACAAGTTCACCTCGACGCGCTTTGAGCCCTCGGGCTGGACCGGCAACAAGGACATTCCGTTTGCCAAGTCGATCACGGACTACCTGTTCAAATGGTTGGCGCTCAAGTTCTTGGACGCCGGCGACACGGAACCTCCAGAAGTTTCTGAAATAACCAATGAAATTCTGGTTGCGAGCGGCGAACCGACACGGACCGCGTCTACCGGCATCGCCCTCAAGGTCAAGGTGTTGCAACCCGGCGCCGTGGCGGAATCGGCAGCGACCGCGGGCGGAGACGGTGCGAAAACAATGGCCGTGAAGCTTGGAAAACAACACGGTTATCAGGCGCGCATGGATGCGCCCCTGTGTTCGGACTGTGGCCGCCTGATGACCCCGGCCGGCAAGTGCTATCGCTGCGATTGCGGCAAGACCAGCGGCGGTTGCAGCTAGGATCACGAAAAGATCGCTGTGATTCTGGGCGGTTGTGGCGAGTTCTGCGTCGCCAGACCGAGGACTCCGCCGAGCCCTTGCAGTGTTGCGCTTGCCGCCAAGGCTACGGTGCGGAGCAAGACGCTTGGATCAGGGAGTCCTGGTAATCACCAGGTTTTTCTAGGCCAAATAGGGCCAAGATGGTCGCCGCCACCTGTGCTAGACCGGCATTGGGTTGGTCGTCGCGCATGCTCCACGGTGGCGAGGCCCGCGCGTCCATGATCGTCAGCGGCACGGGCGCCAAGGTGTGACTGGTCTTGGGCTGAACCCCACTGCCGCGCTGCACTGGCCGGCCCTTGCCGTCGCGCATCCACATGTCATCGGCATTGCCGTGATCGGCAGTGACAATGAGGATGCCGTGCAATCTCTCGACTTCTTGGCGTAATCGCCCGATTTCGTGATCGACGTACTCCACCGCTTTCACCGTCGCGGCGAGGTTGCCGGTGTGACCGACCATGTCGCCGTTGGCGTAGTTGAGGCGGACAAAGTCAGGGCGCGGTGACCGGGACAGGGCTTCGATGACGAGATCAGTGATTTCCTTGCACTTCATGGCCGGCGCTTGGTCAAAGGCGATGCGGTCGCTGGTGACCTCCGCATACTCTTCGAATTCCGGGGCTAATACCCCAGAACGATTGCCATTCCAGAAGTAGGTCACGTGTCCGAACTTCTGCGTCTCACTGCACGCAAAGGTGCGCAGGCGTTGGGCGGCTAGGTACTCGCCCAAAGTCCGTTCAATGACAGGAGGTTCCACGAGGTAGCGCGCTGGCACGTGCAGGTCGCCGTCATACTGCATCATGCCGGCAAAGCGTACATCTGGGCGCTGGCCCCGAGAAAAGTAAGGGAAATCATCGAGGTCAAAGGCTTGGCTGAGCTCAATGGCGCGATCGCCGCGGAAGTTCCACAGCACAAAGCTATCGCCCTCGCGGACAGGGCCGACGGGTTCACCGCGCGCATCCGTGATAACAAAGGCGTCTAGGGTCTGGTCACTGCCGCCCTCAGGCGCCGCGCGCAGCGTTTGGAGTGCCGCTTTGATGTTGGGGAATTGGGGTGCATTTCCATGGACGTGTGCTTGCCAGCCGCGCTCGACGATGCGCCAGTCCGCCTCGTAGCGGTCCATTGTCACGCGCATTCGCCCTCCTCCAGAGGCCAGGGCGGCGTCACAGGAGGGATCTTCGTCAAGAACTGCCTGTAATTGTTCGATGTAATGATCAAACGACGGGTCTGCGACATCGCGGCCATCGGCGAGCGCGTGGATGCGTATGCGCCGTACACCCGCCGACCGCGCCTGCCGAATCAGGGCGAACACGTGGTCGATGTGCGCGTGAACATTGCCATCGGACAGTAGCCCGCACAGGTGCAGCGTGGCGTCAGGCTTGTTCCGCAGCGGTTCGATCAGCCACTGCCACGCCGCGGTCTGCCAAATGCGGCCGCTGCCGATGGCATCCTGGACCAGCGCAGCACCTTGGCGAAAGACGCGTCCGGCGCCCAACGCATTGTGACCGACTTCGCTGTTGCCCATGTCGGCGTCAGAAGGCATCCCCACGGCCGTCCCGTGCGCGCGCAAGGTGCGTGTGGGACTGTCTTGCCACAGGCGCTTGAGGTTGGGCTTGACGGCCAGATGGACCGCATTGCCGCCGTCCTCGGGCCCCCAACCGATGCCGTCGAGGATCGCCAGAACGATAGGGCCAACCGGGCGCGCCATGCCGTTTGCCGGCAGTAGAAAGTTTTCCATGGCGAACTCCTTGACCTAGAAGCGAAAACCGAGACCGACGTCGGCCGAGACTGGGAAGTTCAGACGGTCCGTGCCGTCCAAAGGTAGGAAATAGGCTGCAGCAGAAGCCTGCACGAGAAAGAAGAAATTGCGCCCAATGCTGACATAGGCCCCTGTGGCGAGATGGCCGCCTGCGAGGGTGCGCTGATCCAGGTTCGATACGTGGCTGAGGGCGCACTGTCTGCTATCAAGGCCAAATAACTTGCAATTGGCGTCTCGTGTGGCGGCAAAGCTGCCGAGCAAGTCCAGGTCAAGTCCGGGGCGCAGGAACAGGCGGAGGTCGCCGCGCTGAAACACAAAGGACAGGCCCCCTTGCAGGCGGACTGAGTTGAAACTGTGCACCAAGTCGCTGTACTCATCGGGCAGGGATGTGTACATGGCGACGCGGGAAAACCATTCAATATTGCGGGTGAATTCCTGGGCAACGCCCATGCTAAACCCGACGCTGTGAAAGTTCTTGCGGGTCGGCTGTCTAAGGTACAGGGCATAAGCTCCGGAAGTGTCGACGCGGACACTCGATTCCTGCCGCCTGCTCTGCCTGGACTCGGTGATGGGCACGCACGCCTGCCAGCGACTGAGGAAGGCCGGGACGCGGGCATTGGCCTCCTGCATCGGGACGTGCAATTCCATATCGACAACGCGGTGTTGGGCGTCAAAGATCGCGACCACGAGTTCGACGCCGTCATGGCCCGGCCTCAAGGTCGACATCACCAACTGGCTGACACCCAAGCGTTTTGCCAGATCGGTCATGCGTCGGTTGTCACCGTAGGGGTGGCTTGGATCGCCGCTAGCGCGGTGGTCGGTCAAGGCCTGCATCAGCGCATTGTTGACCAGAGGCGGGAAGAAATTCGTTCGGAATCGACGGCTTGGCTGCATCTGGAAGGCGTCGCGCAGGGCCAGCGGGCCATCGGGGCGAGCCATTTCAATCAAGGCGACACCGAGCATGAACTGGGCGTCGGCAAAAGGCTTGGCATCCACCAAGTCCTGCCACATATCGGCGTATAAACGCGTGGCACGGCGCAGGCTTTCCTCGGCCCGACTGGTCTGCATGCCGAGGTAGAGGTCCAGGCCAATGCGGTAACTCTCCTGGGCGACACGAAACATCGCCCGGGCGCTCGCCGTCGACTCCAGCTCCTGGCGAACTTGGGCAACGCTGCGCACGCCAACAAAGGGCGTGTCCTGCAAGGTGCGGTGCAGCAAATCTTCAATCTGTCCGCCAAGATCACTGGACTGGGCGGAGTCTGGCTGGAAGAGCTCCGTCGGCCGCGCGAGGTCCACCTTGGTGGGCAAGATCGCTACGGATCGCAAGCGCTTGTCCGCATCGGCCGCGTCATTGGCGCGCAAGTTGGCGATGGGCAAGTCGTCCAGTTCAGGCTGGGTTTGGGCGAATGCGGTGCGGCACAGGCACAGGCTAAGACATGCCAACAGCCACAGGCGGTAGCGCTGCCGATAGCCAGATGTCGCGCAACTATAGACCACTGTTGATATTTCCCTGGGACGGATCGCTGGGCAAGGGGCAGTCCAGCTGGCTTGGGTCCACGTCGGCCGCTTGGCCAGTCCTTTCAAAAACAAGGACTTGGCTCTGGCCATCGAGCGCGGAGCCCGGCTGGTCCACCACCAAAGTCAACTGCAGGCGGCCATCGGCACCGAGGGCAATCCGGCCTCGCGTTTGGACATTTCCCTTGGGCACCGCACCCGGCAGGCAGCCATGCAAGACGAAAGTCGCGGTGTTGACGGTTAGGTCGGCGCGGCCGTCATGCATGTAGTTGCAGGCGCATTCGAAATTCGGGGAAAGCGCCGAACGGGCACGGTCCAGGGGGCCCGTGGAGCCAGCACGATAGTAGCGCAGAAGCCCTGCAAGATCAGGCCCATAAATGCCGATCGTCAACTCGACGCCCGTAGGATTGTCCACATTTGGGCTGATCAAAGTCGCTTGGCCGGCAGGGGCTTGGGCACGCCAAATGCCGTCGAGACTGCTGCTGCCCGCGCAAGCCCCAAGGGCCAGGACCAGCGCAAACGCCAGGAGCGGTAGGCTACGGGGCGGTCGGACTAGGGGCCGGTCCGCCTTGAGAATGGCCAAGGGTTGCAACTGTCTACGACTGCGCATGGCGCGGAAGATAGCGACCGTTGACATAATCGTCCAGGATCAGTCGATGATCGAAGCAAAGGGGCGGTAGTTCGTCTAGAGGCCAGAATTGCAGGTGTTTGGCGTCATCCGCTGCTACCGCTTCCCCTTGTGAATTGGCTACATAGACCACAGTGACAGTGGCCTTGCGCGGGTCGCGGCTCGGGTCTGAGTAGGTATGCATTTGGTAGAGCAATTGACCCGAAAGACTTGTTTCTTCAAGCAGTTCTCGTAGCGCAGCCGTTTCGCAGGACTCTCCAGCATCGACATGCCCGCCCGGTAAGGCCCAGCCATGCGGAGGCCAACGCCTTTGGATCAGCAGCACGCCGGCCCGTCCATCGGGCAAGAGACGGGGCACGATGATGTCGACCGTGAGGATGGGGCTCGGCGCATCTACATAGGAATTTGATGAAATCGTCATGAGACCGTCCGACCGGCGACCCGGTTCCGTCGGGGCCGGTTCGCCCGAGCGCGCCGCGGCCGTCCTTATTCCAGTGGGGCGCAGACGGCCTGCATGTTGTCGATATAAATGCCGGCGCCACCACGCAGACCGACCATGACCAGACCCGGGGGGCAAACCATCTCAAAGGGGGTGCCGCCAGCGCCGCCGACCGAGCTCAAATTGATGTGATTCTTGGATATTTTGATCTTGACCTTGCGTTTGTCTAGGGCTTCCAGCGTCTCGGCCAAGAGCTTGGCTGTGTATTCGCCGATGCGATCGGCCGAGCCCGCGCGCTCCGCTTCATAGGCAAAGCCAGCCTTTTCCGCATACTGGACAAGGCGTTTGCCATCGCCTCCCCCTGCGCTGCCGCCTGGGACTTCCAAAGGCTTGCCCGACAGCGGCTCGCTGAGCACTTCACCGGCACCGACGATGGAAACCGCAATGATTGTGCTAGACGTATCCAAGCCCTTGGGCAAAGGGGCTGTGCGGCCGAGTTGCAGGGCGTACTTGCCGTTGTCCACCGCGATCCAGTGCTTCTCCTTCCAAAAAGCCTTGCCGCCCTTGGCTTTGCGCAGCTCAAACAGCATCGGCAAAATGCCACTCACCGGCTTTTGGTCTTCGTCCTTGAGCGTGCTTTCAAACTGCAGGACCGTGCGCTTGTCCGCAGCCTTGTCCGCCGCCGTCGCCACGCCGGATCGGGCGCTAAGGGTGGCTACGAGCGACAAGAAAACCACAAGGCGGGGAAGGTGTTGGCGGGCAAGGACGTGGTAGGTCATGGGCGCAATTCTCCCCGTTTGAATCCTGGCTGTCCGTCGCTGTTGCGGCGGTGGGTCGGTCTAACTCGGCCCATGAGGGGCCAAAATGCTAGCGGATGAAGCCGAGGTCGACAAGTCTGGAGCCAACATGGGGAGACCGGCAAAGCCGCTTTTGCTTTGATTCACTGGCAGTTCACCATTCACGCTGAGGACGATCCCGCCCTACCGAACTGCGGGAAGGCTTGGAATTATCTGCTAAATACCGGTACCATCGGCACCTCCATCAAGCCACAGCCACAAGCCGTGACCGCTGCGGGCAACGCCGGTCATCACCGTGCCGGGAGGCAACAGCGCTGCCATGGGCAACACCGGTGCGGTCTGAATGATTCCGGCCAGCGCAGCATCGACCACAGCCGGCAGCCCGGCCGAGGTCTGATCCGTGCCGCCTATCGCAAAGGGGCTTGTAACGACAGTGCTTTCCACCTGGGTGGACAGGTACTGCCAGCCGATCGTCGACCCTGCCATCGCCACCGCCTGCACCGCAATTCGGAATCCACCGCGAATTCGCAGGACGACAAAGTCTGTGCCGGCTACCGGCGCGACAATTTCCAGCAGCGCCTGGGACAGGTGCACCTCCAGTGCGGGGCCGGTCGGTGTGTCGACCATGCGCAGTTCTGGGCTGCTTTGGGGCCAGAATCGCGTGCCGGTGGGCGGGCCTTGCAGCCACGGCGTCAAGGAGGCAAAAGCTTGTTCACTCCAGTTGGCACCCAGGCCGGTCAGCGGGCCGTGGGTGTCCTGGCACAGCATGCCCGATCGAGCGATGGCCCATCCGACGTGCGCGAGCGCAGCTTCATCGACGACCAGGGCCCGCCGCAAGAACGCCTGTTCGCTTGGCAAATTCGGCACGTCAGGCGGCAATGGATTGGCGGGTTGTTGAGGCGGCGGCACGTCGACGGCGCAAGCGGAGTGGTCCAGGTCCAGGCCGACATCCAAGTGCGCGACCGCACGGGTGCCTTGGTGGGCGATCAACTGCGTGCTTGATGGTGCAGATGCCTGATATGTATTGGAAATGCGGACCGTCAGGAGTTCCGACCAGCGCGAAGCGACGCCCAGCTGTCCCTGGACCTCAAGACTCGCCGGGAAGGTCGCCCTCAAGGCGGCAACGGCGGCCTGCCCATAGCGAGGCCCCAAGGCATTCCCCAGCAATTCTGCGAAATGGGCAGCCACGGCTGCCGTCGCGGCGGCGTCACCCTGCAGGCAACCCTTGGTGTCCACGACAGCGGCCTGCACCAACGTCAACGTAGGCTCAGCATCCAGGGTTGGGCCGGCAGAACCGTTGGCTTGACGCCCAGTTTGGACAATGACGTGCAGCGTTCCCCCTGCAGCTTGCCACGCCATGGAACACGTCGCCTGACCCGAGGTCGTGACGGCCATCAGTTGGTTCAGGGGGGCAAGGGCGAACTCGAGTTGCAGTCGGCCATCGGGAAGCCATGTGGCGACACCTGAATTGATTGAAATTGTACTGGAAAAACTGGCCAGTTCGGCATCGCCCAGCCCCGTGATCGGCCAAGGCGCGGTTTCCAACGGCACCTGGGAGCCTGCGCGGGTGCGAATCGTCTGGACCAATGCCGGTAAGTCATTGTCAGCAATCACGATATGCGCACCGCCGACCACCACGTGGCTGCTGGCAACTGGGGTCGATAGGGGCGTCAGGGGTAGGGCACACGAGCAACACAAAATGAATAAATACAGGATACTGAATCGTTGGGCAGCCTTCATGGTGCCCCCGTGGTCGCAACGCCGGTCCAAGTCGCAACGCCAGCCCCGGGCCCGCGCTCAGGGTGCAGGGCGATCCAGGCGGCGACTAGGCTGTGATCGGGCAGCAGCAGCAGGCTCGGCCAGGCTTGAATCCCGTCTTGAGCGATAGAAATACTGGAAAAATCGCCGGACGGCTGCTCCACAGCTAGGTGCACTTGCATCGCTGATCCGTCTTGCCAGGCTACTACGGCGCGGTCGCTCGGCAACACGACCACCGCCAGCGCTGTTCCAGACAAGGGCACCCGTTTGAGCCCAGTTTCAGGATCTTGCACCAGGCCTCCGGCCACCACCAACCGTTGCAAAACGCCGGCATGGTTGCGGGCCAAGAGCACTCGTCCTCGTGTCCGATCGCGATACGCCACGACCAAATCCCCAGCCAAACCAGCGGCTAGGGCGCAAGTCGACCCGACGTCACCGGTATCCGCGCCGGTAGACGGATCGCGCCCATCCAAGCGGGCCACGGTCCACGTTCCATTGGCGCGAGCCCCGAGGACCAAGTCCCCGCCCGCGCTGTCATACGTCGCCACGGCTGGTCCGAGCGGTAGCATGGCCAGGGATACAGATCCCCCCAGATTTCCTGGTAAATCAGGCGGTTGGGGCATGTCCTCAGTCTGCCAAACGCTCCCCACCCGATGCGCCAGACGCACGCCCGGCGGATCGAGGTTTTGCCAAGCCACCCAAACGTTTTGTGCGTCCGTGGCCAGGCTTAGGTCGCGACCAGCCGTGCCCGCTGCGGCCAGGGGAGTTGCATCGCGTTGCCAGCCCTTGCTGCCCAATGCCGCGTAATTGATGCTACTATCGCTGGCTCGCCACCACGCGACATGTAGGGTTCCATGGCTGTCCAGCCCTGCAGCAGAGGCCTGTCCCGCCGCGGCTTGTTCGCCGCCGACGCCCGTGCCCGCAATCAGGGACGTCTGGTCCGCCTCTATGCCGTGGGTGAGCAGCACCAAGCTCCCGCGATCAGGCGCAAAGCCAATGACGCCCAACTGCCCGTCAGGCATACGCAAAAATGTGCTGTGACCGAGCAGTCCCGGTGTGGCTGTGGTTCCCTGCGCCTGAGCCGTGCAAAGACCACTGCTGGCCTCGCACGTGGTGCCAATGGGGCACAGTCCCGGCTCGCACTTGGCTTGGCTGCAACCGGTCCCAAGTGCCAAAGTGGCCGCGGTCAGGGCGGTGAGAACATAGCCATGGCGCAACGAAGTCCACATCAGCCACAGAATGCGCAAGGCTGGGCGATCCTGCAAGTTCTACGCGTGCTTGCGGCTCCGACCGCCGGCACGGGAGGCACACCCAAGCAATCTTGGGGCGCAGTAGCGCCAATAGTCTGTATATTCAAATGCTTGTCACGGTCGGCGAACGCTGTTCGCTCGCGGCCGACTCTACCTTGGAATCCCTTGGTTTGCGCTGGTTCGGCTTCTATACCGGTCCCGCGATCTTGTGGTACGCTTGGGGCGTTTGCCTAGCCCGGTCCTGCCAACTTGGCGCTACCCTTGCCCATTGCGTCCCACCCCTGCCGATTGAGTCCAACAATGGCCAATGTCGTCGACAAACGCGCGTTATTGCGCAGAGTTCCCCTCTTTCGCGAATTTGCGGATGCGGACTGCGATGCGGTCATCGCCGTCCTGCGCATGCGGGAAATCGCAACGGGCGCAACAGTTTTCGCGCAGGGAGCTCTAGGGGACCACATGGTCATCGTCATCGATGGCCGGCTCCGCGTAGAAGTCACCGATAGTCAGGGAAGGCGCAGCGAGATTGGGTCCATTCAGTCCGGCGAAATTGTTGGTGAAATGGCCGCCCTGGACCCAGCGCCGCGCAGCACCGATGTGTTTGCGGCCTCGGGCACCCTGGTCTATGAACTGAATCGGGCAGGGCTGCAGCAGTTGCGGACCACATCGCCCGCGGCAAGTGCTGCCATTGTCAGCGCGATTATCGCAGATGTGACGCGCCGTTTACGCCGGATTGACCGTCAGGTTGAACAAGCGTTGGCCGCGCAGGCACCGGTCAAGAAACGTTTGGCAGCGGCATCGTCCGATGAAAAAGTCTCTGTCTTTTCAAAGCTATGGGCCAAATTGTCCGGAGATTAGGCCGCCTAGTCGTTCGCGCGTTCGCTTGGGCGCAGGGTACACGTGGCCAAGCGCCCAGTTGGTAGGAGGAGGGAGTCGTGGCCCAAGTTGACCTGCGCAAACTCGCGGCATTACAAGACTATTCCAACACGGAGCTGAAGATCCTCGCCTCGGTCGCACCCGCCCGCGATTTTCCCGTTGCCCACGTGTTGTGCCGGGAAGGGACTGCCGGAGCTTCCTGTTTTCTATTGGCCACGGGCGCAGTTGCGGTCGTTAAGAAGACGGACGAGGGCGAAAAGACCCTAGCGACCTTGCGTGCGGGCAGCATCGTCGGGCAGATGGCGCTGGTCGACCGGTCGCCGCGGTCCGCGTCGCTCATTGCAGCCGAACCGACGATTGCCCTTGAATTAACCAGGGATGTTTTTGAAAACCTGCTTCACGCCTTCAGTCCGCTGGCCCTGCGGTTTCAAGAGCAAATTGCCATCGCCGGGATTCGCCAACTGCGCATGGCAACGCAGCGATTGGCCACCTTGATGGGCGATCAACGCGCCAAGCAAACGGCCCAGGCCCAACTCAGTAAGTCTGAAACGAATTCGCTACATACGATTCAGGCCGCCCTGAGCGAATGGAACATGACCATGGATGACCTGGACGAAGTCCACGTGTCCCTGCCCCAAGGTCAGCTCGGTGCGGGGGAAACTCGTGCTCGAACAAGGCTTTAGCTTCTGTACGCGCCTCCTGCCGTCTTGGGGCACCGTTGCCACAGCCCTTGGTCAGCTGGCGCCTGCTCAGGTGGCGCTTGGGTGAATCGCTCAAACACGGAAAAGAATCCGCACCTTGTGGGCGCATTCTGCCCCTTTGCTACCGCCTAGCGCGGACATTGAAGTCGCACACCCATGCCGAATGCGCCTGATCTTACTCCAGAACTGCCAGAAGGCGTTGACGTTGGGCCTGGCCCATTTCCGCAGATTGGCGGCTTTGTGATCGGGGAACAGTCGCGGACGCAAATCCACGTCGCCAGGCCCTTTGTTTTGGCGCCGATGAGCGGAGTCACGGACTCGCCTTTTCGTCAAACAATTCAAGCGGCTTCGGAGCAGGGCGTCGGTCTGCTGGTCACGGAGTTCATCAGCGTGGAAGGGTTGACCCGGGCTAACCTCAAGGCTGCGGCCCGCATGTCCTTTGACCCCGTGATCGAAAGGCCGATTGAGGTACAAATCTTTGGAGCCGACCTCGAGCGCATGGTTCATGCCGCTGTTCTGATTGAGGAATCTGGCGCACAAGGCGTGGATATCAACTGTGGCTGTCCGGCACCCAAGGTGGTCAAGCGTGGTGGTGGCGCAGAATTGATGAGGCAGTGCGATACCTTGGCTCGGATTGTCGAAGCCACGGCCACCGCGGTGCGTATCCCCGTGACGGTCAAGATTCGCGCGGGCTGGAGCGCCGACAGCATCAATGCCGTCGCCATTGCCAAGGCTTGCGAGTCCGCCGGTGCCCAAGCCATTGCAGTTCATGGGCGAACGCGGATGCAACTCTATGCCGGCAAAGCAGATTGGCAGATTGTCGACGACGTCGCCAAGGCCGTCCGTGTGCCCGTCATCGGTTCGGGGGATGTCTGTACGCCCCAGGAAGCCGTTTGGCGCTTACAGACTACGGCGGCCAAGGGCGTCATGATCGGCCGTGCAGCGATCATGAACCCCTGGATTTTTAGGCAGATTGATGACCTCATCGCTGGCCGTCCCGTTCGCGACCCGACGCCGGCCGACCGCGCTCAACTGCTGCACCGCTTTGCCGACCTGATGGGCGGGCGAATGCCAGACCACGCCATTCCTGGCCGCCTCAAGCAGTTGTTGGCCCGCATGACCAAAGGCTTTTCGCACGGTTCTCTGTTACGCGAAAAGGTCATGCGCGCGGCGACGGCTCAAGACATGTTCGTCTGGATCGATGGCTTCTTCGACGCCGTGGCTGCCGATGACCTGCCTCATTGGGTGCAGATGGCACGGCCAGAAGTCGCCCAGGTCGAGCTCGATGACCACGCGGGGATCATCACCTAGGTCCAATGGCGTGATCTCGATGGCTTACGCGTTGCCATAGCAAAACTTGGCGTTGCTGTGCTTAGTTGACGTCGGCCGCCGAACAGCCGCCACAGCAGTCGGCGTTGGGGCAGCTCTCTGGCGCCGCTTCGGCCTTGGGGGGCGCGCCGCTCTTGCCGCCGTAATCGCTTTGGTACCAACCGGATCCCTTGAGGTGGAAGGTTCCGCCGGTGATTAGGCGCGTGCAGTTCTCACTGCCGCACTTGGGGCATTGCGCGCCTGCAGGCTCAGTGATTCGTTGGGTTTTCTCAAACACGTCATTGCAGCTTTGGCAGCGGTAATCGTACGCAGGCATGTGGGCTTCCAGGCTTGAGTCAGCGGTTGACGCCCTACTGGCCGGGCGCAAACCGATAAAGCGCACGGTAGGTCTTGGGCCGGCGAAGTCAAGATGGCATGGCAAACCGTCCCCGCCGCAGACGCGTCAAATCCTTGAGCCTGCCGCGGTTTGTGGTAGCTTGCCGGTGAATCGGGGTTCGAATTCCGATACCCCAGCGCCATGACCAGCGCTGCACAGGTTGTCCATGCGTGTTTGCCCAAAATGCTCCACGGAAACAGAGCTTTTGCTCTGTCCAGATGACGGCGCGCCGACCATCGACGTGCAAGACAGCGCCCCCGCCACCTACCCCGCCGGCACGGTGATCGGCGGCCGGTACGTGATCGAAAGCGTTTTGGGAATCGGTGGTTTCGGCGCGGTCTATCGCTGCAAGCAGACCAACATGGACCAAGTTGTGGCTGTCAAGGTCCTGCGCACGGAGCACTTGGCGTCGCTCGAACATGTCAAGCGGTTCACCCGGGAAGCGCAGACAGCCTCCAAGCTCCGACATCCAAACACGATTAGTATCTTCGACTTTGGTCAGCACAGCGACGGCGCCCTCTACTTGGCCATGGAGTTCGTCGAAGGCGAGACCCTCGGTCGACGCCTGGACACCCACCGCACCGTGCACTGGGATACCATGGTGCCGATCATGGTGCAAGTCTGCAATTCTTTAACGGAAGCGCACGCGGCAGGCCTGATTCATCGCGACCTCAAGCCCGAGAACATCATGCTGGTGCAGGTGGCGGGTGATCCGAACTTCGTCAAAGTCCTGGATTTTGGCATCGCCAAGACGCAGAAGGTCGGGGCGGGCCGGGACACCGATCTCACCGAAGCCGGCATGATCATGGGAACGCCCACGTACATGAGTCCGGAGCAGGCCCGCGGTGAAGCGATTGACGCTCGCTCGGACATTTACGCTTTGGGCGTCATGATGTACGAGGCATTGGTCGGCAGGGCTCCCTTTGCTGCGGACGCGCCGATGGCGGTGCTGGTGGCGCATATCAAGGACCCGCCGCCGCCGATGGTCCGCCAAGGCACTGTGATTCCTCCGGAGATGGAAAGGGTTGTGCTGGCGTGCTTGGCCAAGAATCCGGCCGATCGCCCGCAAACCACGCAAGAATTGGCGGTCATGCTCAACGACGCCGCCCAGCACGCGCGGATGCCGGTGACGCTGCAGCAAACGCGGTCACTGGCGGCTGGCGGTGCGACGGCGGGCATCGACATCGTCCACACGGCGATGCTGCAGGCACCCGTTGTCGCCGTGCAAGAGCAGATTCCGGCTCAAGTTCCGCCGCCTCCAGTCCCCAATCGGGCGCCGATGTTCGTCGGGATTGGCGCCTTCTTGGCGCTCGTGGTCATCGCGGCTCTGGTAGCGCTGACACCGCCGAGTCCGCCCGCGCCAGCAACGCCGTCCGCCGCGGAATCGCAATCAGCAGGGGCAGTTCCTGGGCGTCAACCTGCCAACTCCGGCAGCCCGTTGCAGATTCCCCAGTCGCCGCCTACGGGCATCGGCACCAATTCGGTCGTGACGCCACCGCCGGCACCTCTGGCGGTTCATCCGGCCCTGGCAGACAAGGCAGTTGCAGACAAGGCTGCTGCGGAAAAAGCAAATGCAGACAAAGCTTTAGCGGACCGGGCACTAGCCGATAAGGCGGCCGCGGACCGGGCCTTGGCCGATCGTGCAGCGGCCGACCGCGCCCACAAGGCGGCGGATAGTGGTGCATCGCGGGCAATTGCAGATCGTCAAGCAGCTGAAAAGGCTCAGGAATCACTCCGCATCGAACAGGCCAAAGCCGATAGGGCCCAGCAGGAACGCGCCGCCGCCGAGAAGGCGACAGCAGAGCGGCTAGCTGCGGACAAGGCTGCCCAGGACAAGGCTGCTGCCGACAAGCACGACAAATTGCACAAGAAAGACGACCACAATCAGTTCAAGTTGGAAGACGAGAGCAAGTAGTTCCGCTCCAGCCCTGCTGCCGTGCATGGACCGGGCCGAGCGAAAGAATTCGTTGAATTGCCCTGAACATACCTGAACCCATCGTGGGCCGACCGCGACGGGGTCTCACTGCAAAATGACTGCGTTTTGACACAGAAATTTGACGCAAAGCCGGGTTGGGGGCCAAATCCACACGGCGCCAATGCGTCCGCGAGAACCGCCCATGCCGCTTTGCTGTCTGCCGCTCCGTCGCGTACTTCTTGGTCTTTTTGCTGTTATTTTCAGCACTTTGCCCTCGCTTGCCGCCTACGCCTCTGAGCCCGGGCTGACCCAAGAAGAAGCGCGGGCCAGGGATGAAGCCCTCGAACTATTCATGCAGGGCAAACTAGCTGTAAAGGCCCAGGATTATGCCCGCGCCTTGGACATGTTCGCGCGCGCCCAGGCCAAATTTCCCAAAGAGCCCTACATCATTCTTGCACTCGCCAAGACGCTGGATCGGGCGGGTGAGCTGGAGAAAGCAAAGGGATATTACGAACTTTTCCTCAAGCAGGCGCCGACCGACAAGACGGACTTTGCCGCGGATCGCGCAGCGACGGTCAAGCGCAACGCCGAGATCGATGACCAACTGCGCCACCGGCCTGGTGTTTTGAAGTTCAAGGGGCTGCCATCGGGCGCTTTGCTGGAAGTCGATGGCAAGGCGACGGATGTGGACACACAGGGAGAGTTGAAACTACCTGCGGGCATTCACAAAGTTCGCATTACGATGGACAAGCGCCTGCCCTTTGAGCGCCCCGCGGTGGCCGTAGGTCCGGGGGAAGTCAAGGAAATGGAAGTCGTTTTGCCGTTGCCCGTGGATGTGCGGACCCTGCCCCATGACTACACGGCGACCATTGTTGCCGGATCGGTCGCCGCGGCTGGCCTTGTTGCGACAGGCGTCTTTACTTACCTGACCTTACAAGCCAATGACGACTACAATCAGGCCTTTGATTCGGGTACGCCTAATCAGGCAACGCTCCAAAAATACACGCAAAAAGACGCAGCAGGCAAGGACATCCTCGACAGCAACACCGGCAAAGCCAAGACCTGCACCCTGGGCATGGCGGCGGGCACCACCTGCCCGGGCGTGACCCAACTGGGCAATGATTTGCGCGACAAATTCACCAGCCGACGTCTGGGGTTATTCGTCAGTGGCGGCGTGACCGTCGTTGCTGGCGTGGCTGCTGTCTTACTGGCGGTCAACGCACCCGTAGCCCAGAGCAATTCGGCGCCGGCCAAGACCGCCTGGGGCATCCTGCCGATGTGGCTTGGTGACGGCGGCGGTGCGGTCTTTGCCATGAATTTCTGAGCTATTTTGCCACGAGCCACCTGACGCTGCCTTGGGCAGGCAACGCGGCTAACGGGCCAGAACGGTGCGAATTTGCGCCAAGACTTCCAGGTCCGTTTCCGTCCGTTGCTGCTGGGTCAACACGGCGCGTGCGTTGGCTTTGTCCGCCGCAAAACCGAGTCCGCGCACAGCCGCTGCACGAACGCTTCGCTGAGAATCTTTTAGCAATTCAGTGAGTTGTTTGTTGGCGCCAGCCTCGCCTCGCGCTGCTGGTCCGGAACCCCACGCTAAAGCTGCGGTGGCTCGTAATCCCTCGTCGCCATTGTGTAAGTTCTTGCGCAGTGCCGCCGTTGCCGCGGCATTGGGCAACAGGCCGAGGAAAGCGACCGCCCGGTGGCGTGCGTAGGTCTTCTCCGCCGAATTGCCAATCACAGTCGCTAGATCGGCGACCAAGTGCGGCCCTCCAGCGCGGGTCAGTTCAGCTGCTGACGGCACGGCTTCCACCGCCTGCAGCCAACCGCGTACGGCAGCCGTGCAAGGGGGCCTCGGTGCTGCCGACGCCACGCTGGTCAGGAATGCGCAACTGCCTATGATCAAAAAGAACCACCGCATCTTCATCAATTTCCTCCTGGCACCGGACTCAGCCATGGACTTCGCTGCACCATGCGCACCTGCCCGGCCGTCAGCGTGCCCTTGCCAAAGGGCGAATGGGTCCAATTCATCAGGTTTTGCGTATCGTTGCCCTGGGTATCCTCGATAGGGTCCTCCACGGCGGTCCCGCCGGCCACGGGCTGCTCGACGGTATGCCACAAACCGAGGTAGTGACAAAGCTCATGAGCCAAGGTGTACCCAAGGTCATCGTCCTCCCCAGGCCCTGTAGCCAGCGAAACCACGACGCCGGCCCTGGGGCCGTGATTGGTGAAAGGTCCTGGAATTCCTCCAGAAAGTCCTAAAACCGGCGCTAGCGATGGAGAGGCGTCGCGCACGAACAACTGGTCCACCAGCACGACGTTGATGCCCGGGGGCTGAGGCGGCAGAGAGGCGAAAAGTGCATCAATATCGCTATCTGAACCGGTGTCGTGGGCAATTACCAGGGCTGGCGCCGTGACATCGGTATACCGGACGGTAGCGACTTGCACATTGGCCTGGGCAAGCAGGGTTTTCATCGTCGTCAAAGCATCTTGAATACGCGGGAAATCTGGGGCAATCGCCGCCGTGATGCCCAGTGCGCCGGTGAACAAGAGGTTGATGTCAACCTGGTAACTCATTGCTTGGGTTGAGGATTGATGCCTGCGCGCCAGGGCGACGTGGACAGGGCCTGTACGCGGCCCGAGGAAAGTGCCTTCAGAATCACGCTCATAGGCCGCAACGCGTAGCAGCCAATGCCCCGGCTGCACGGCCACGGCGTCGCCCGACGGAACTGCGATAACGACTTGCCCTGGCTGCGTTCCCACGCGATTGAGACACGTTGTGCACACCGCCTGAGGCGCGCTCAGATCGAGCCAAGTCTTGGCCACGACGATCTGACCTGCCGGTCCGCTGAGCTCGGCTCCCGTGAGTTGCCAGGCCTGAAGCCCTGAGATTTCCAGCTGAATTGCTGTCGTGTCCGCCGCTAGGTCAAAGGGCAGGGCAGCGCTGAGCCCGCTAGCCGCCGTCGTGATAGACCCCAGGTCCGTAAGCGTCGCTGCTGTGGGCAGCTCGCTGGCGTCTAGAGTAATGTAAGAATCAACAGTTGCCTCGCCTGCATTCTGGGCGTCGCCAGCGGCACAGTTCGCCCCAGCACATGGCAGTGCACTCGCCGAGCAATGGGCCAGCGTCAAAAGGAGGAGCCTGAGCAGCCCTGCACGGGCCAAGCGCCGGTAATACTTAGTAAATTCAGCATGTTTCCGAATCTTCGCCAGGAGACTACGGCCGGGAAATAAACGGGCGGGCTCACGCATTGAACCGATGAGCGCACGGGGCCGTTTTTCTCCCACGCACGGTCCTGCTCGCCGCAGAGATGCGTCTGCCTGGGGCTGGTCGTCCGGTTCGTACCTCCCCCCTTCACGCCGGTCGGCTAGACCCCGGGCAGTACGCTTCGCCCTCAAATAACTCCTGAATTTCATGCGCGCCTGAGCCATGCAACCATTTTGCCGGTTCTGGCAACCAACGCAAGCGGCCCACCGCCCGCGGTGAGGAGGCCCTGCCCAGAGGTGTCGCCCCAGCTTGCCGGTGACTCGTCCCTGTTCTGATTGAATTGTCAGTTGTTATCGTCCGCGTGCCTTTCGCTGTCAGCGTTTGCTGAACGGCTCGGTGCGTCCCGCATGGTCTTTTGCCGGTGCCTCGGGTACAACGCGCCCGCTGCCCGCTCCGCCTCAGGGGTGGGATTGGAATCGCCCTTGCGTCTCTGCAATTCTTTTCGGGAATTCGTTCCTTTCAAGGCTTTGTTGACCGTGGTCCTGCTCGTCGCCGGACTGGCCACAGTGGAGCCATCGGCGTCAGCGCTGGATTACGAGCGCAACGATGTGTCCGGCCGTTTCCTCGGCTTTGGCATCACCCGGGCACCGGTCAAGGCGGAATGCCGCACCTGTTCCCCGCCATTGGCCGCCTTCCTGCGGGCCTTTGCCAGCCGTCACCGCCGCTATTTGTACGTCGCGGCTGAAGCGCAAGCAGGCGCTTTGTTTGACGGCCGTCCGTGGCTTGGTGTCGGCGGCGCGATGGGCCTGGAAACGGCCGACAACGCCTTTGTCGCCATTCGCGGTTACGGTGAATTGGGCGTCAACCTGACGTACATGAACTCGATTGTAGCCGACTACTTGGACGGTCATACCGAATTCGGCATTCGTTATCAGGTTCGCGACTTCGCACGCCCGCACATGACAATCCAAGGCGGCCTGCGTTTAGGTAGTAATTTCAGCCACTTTATGGCCGCAATTACCCTTGGCGTCCTTTGGACCTTTGACTGAGGCCAGAGGCCCCTGCGCTGCCGGGCTTGCTACACGTCAGCCGTTTTGTGAGCCAGCATCACGTGTTGCCGAGCCAGCAGTTCGCTGACTGTCACCACGGCGTGCACAACAACGCCATGGGCCTCAACGGCTTCGGCACCGCCCTCTTCGCGATCGACCAACACTAGCAGGTCCTGCACGTCGAGGCCGGCTTGCCGCGCGCGCTCGATCGCCTGGATGGCCGAACTGCCGCTGGTCAAAACGTCATCCAAAATGCAGACTTTTGTCCCCGGGGCGATGTCCCCTTCGATCCAGTTCTGGCTACCGTGGTCCTTGACCTCTTTGCGCACCACAAAGGCGCGAATCGATCGCGACCGTTGCTGGCTGTGCATCGCGATCGCGCAGGCCATGGGATCGGCCCCCAAGGTCAGGCCGCCGACCGCAAGGGCACCCAATGGCTTGACAGCGTCATAGCCCAAAGCGCCAATCAAAATAAGCCCTTCCGGGCTATACATGATCGACTTGCAGTCGACGTAATAGGGCGAAGTCTTGCCGCTTGCCAAAGTAAAGGGTGGATTTTCACGGACTTGAAAGGCGTGAAGTAGCAGTAGTTCGATGAGCCTGTCTTTGCGTGCGTCCATTGGACCTCCTGCATCCTGGATAGCGCGCCTGCGTCCGCCTGTCCACTGGCGATGGCGGTGGGCCCCGCGCAGTTTGGCGGACAGCTGCGGTTTGACGGGCCTCGCGGTTGCGTGTATCGAGTCGTCGCTGTTGCTACGGCCGAGTCGTTTCATGTCCCACGCCATCGCTCAACTGATTGCTGACAAGAACATCATTGTCTGCGTAGGCGCCGGCGGCGTAGGAAAAACGACGGCATCTGCAGTACTTGGGGTCGCCGCAGCGCAGATGGGGCGACGGGCCTTGGTCCTCACAGTTGACCCCGCCCGCCGCTTGGCGCAGGCGCTGGGACTCCAGGCCCTCGATGAGCACGTCCAACGCATTGATGTGCAAAAGTTTTCTGCCCAAGGCTGTGCGGTGCAGGTGCCACTCGATGTCGCCATGCTCGACGTCAAGAGGACCTTTGATCGCGTCATTGGTCGCTATGCGCCGACGCCTCAAGCCCGCGATGCGATCCTGGAACATCGCTTTTACAAACAGGCATCTACGGCATTGGCCGGTACCCAAGAGTACATGGCCATGGAGCGCCTGTATGAATCGGCGACCGGCGGAGATTACGACCTCGTCATCCTGGACACGCCTCCCTCGGCCCACGCCTTGGATTTTCTCGATGCGCCCGATCGACTCGTAGGTCTGTTTGATTCCAGGGCATTTCGCCTTCTGCTGCGGCCGGCTGGTACCGTTCGCCACCACCCGTTTCGCTCCGGTTCAGTGGTCATGCGCGGTCTATCGCGTTTCACTGGCGGCGACATGTTCGCCCATCTCCTTGAGTTCTTTGGTTATCTGTCTGAAACGTTTGATGGATTTGTTGCGCGCGCTCGCCAAGTCCAAACGCTATTGCGCAGTCCGCAGACTGCCTTCGTGCTGGTGTCAGCCTGTGATCGCGCGAGCACGGAACAGGCGCTCTACCTTGGCGAGCGGCTCGGGCAACTCAAGATGCAGGTGCAGGCGATGATCGTCAATCGCGTCGCGCCCTTTGCCCAGGCGCCTGCGACGGCCGGCAGTCGGCTGGAGACAGCGCTGGCAGCGGCCCTGGACCAGTTCAGCCGTGATGGTGCGGGAACGGGTCGCGATTTTGCAAAAGAATCAATGGTCTTGAGCATGGTCGCTCGCAGTTTGGCGGGGCTCGCCTGTGCCGATCAGCAGCAGCTCGAAGCGATAATTGCCCGCACCGGACAGGCTTGGCCTATTTTGGCTGTTCCGCGGACCGAGCAGGAGCCCGATAACCTTGCTGCATTGGCGGCCTTGGCAGAACAATGGCGCCTGGATCCGGCCGAACCGGCGACGTCTGAGCGAGTGAAAACGTGAAGAAGAACGCAGGGAAAGCAACGGTCGACGCGGCCGTGCCAGGCAACGCACCGCAGGCCCTCGCCGCCGCCAATCCTAGACAGAAGGCCGGGCTTGGTGTGATCGCGATGCTCGGCGTGGCCATTGCGCTGCCGGCCTTGTGGCTGGTGCTCGAAGGGTCGATCTACCTGGGCAATGGCACGGACCTCTATTCCTACCAAATTCCGCTGCGTTCCATGGTGCATTCAGCCCTGCTTGCCGGACACTGGCCGGGGTGGAATCCCTTTGAGCTTGGCGGGCTTGATGCGCACGCCGGGATGCAGCTCGGTCTCACGTATCCGCCGGACCTATTGGCCTCGCTGCTGTCCGACCTGCGGGCCTCGAGTTGGCTAATAGCGTTACATCTTCTCGGTTTATCTATCGGCGCCCTGCGTCTTGGGCGCTGGCTGGGCGGTGAGTTGGCGGGCCTCAAGGGCTGGCTACCAGGTGTGGTGCTTGCGGCTGCACTAGTCGGTAGTGGTCCGGTCTGGGGCCATGTCTATGCGGGCCATGTCAGCTGGGTGCAGGCCGTGGCCTGGGTGCCCTGGATCTGGCTCTTTGCGCTGATGGCCGTGCGCAATCGTCAGTGGTCTTCGGTGTTTGCAGCCGTAGGTGCCCTGGGCGCTCAGGTCTTGGCTGGGCATCCGCAGGTGACGTATCTGGCCCTAGTCGGTCTTTGCTTTGCCTTGCTGGCCGAGGCGCTGGTAGGCAATTCCCTGTCTAACAAGGATCTTTCGCCGCGCAGTTGGCAGCGTTGGCCGGGGACGGTAGCAGCCTTGGCGGTCCTGCTACTGCTGGTGGGTGGTGCGGCGCTGCTGGCCGCCATGCAGTGGCTGCCCACGGCGATGGCTCAAGGGACCCTCAACCGCAACCTCGCGAGTCAACAGGACATCGCCTTTGCATTTTCCGCGACGCCGCAGACGCTGTGGACCCTGATCGCGCCCACGGTTTGGGGCGGTTTGCAGGCCCAGCCGGTCGATGTCGCCTACCACGAAACTGTGGCCTTTGTTGGCGCCATTGTGCTTGGCTTAGCGCTTTTCGCTGTGTGTACAGCCGGTTTGCGGGCGTGGATCCTTGGTTTTGGCGCGCTGTTTTGCTTTGCGCTTTCTGCCGGCAACAAACTGCCCCTTCTGCCCAATCTCCTCGATATGATTCCGGGTATTGGTGCCTTTCGCGTGCCTGGTCGCTGGGTGCTGCCGGGCGTGCTGCTGCTGGCGGTTCTTGGGACCCAAGGCATGGCGCTACTGCTGCAAGAGCCGAGCAAGACAGCGAATTTGCGTCGATGGCCAGCCATTCCCTTGGCGCTGGCGGCCCTGCTGTTGCTCGGTTTGGACCTCGGCATGGACGTTGATCACGGCTGGTGGGCTGATGTTGCCAAGGCAGGGCGCCTGGATTTGCGCTTAGCACCCAGTTACTTGGGGACTGCCCAGGCAAACCTAGCGTGGGCGGCGCTGTGCATCGGGCTAGTCGCCGCTGCTGTGGCGCGTCCCGCCTGGCGTCCTTCCGCAGCTTGGCTCTTGGCGGTGGCGGCGGTGGGCCAAGGTTGGTGGTTGGCGTCTTTGCACTTGCAATCTGGCGCCTTTCACGGCGAGTCCGAGGTCAGCTGGACCCCTCAAGAGCGCGCAGCCTTGACCAAGGCCATTGGCACGCAACATCGTTTGGTAACGGCTGCCAGCCTAAGACAGGCCGACTGGGGTGGCACCTTAGGTATTGGAATTGCTGGCGGTTACGAGCCGGCTGTCACCGCGACCGCCAACCGCTACGGCAATCAACTGGCCATGCGGCCGATGGACGGTTACGCGGTGAACTTTCAGGCGCGCCGCCCGACGATTTGGCTGGATCGTCTAGCGGTTTCTCACCTACTGCTCCCCGGCGCGGACCCCAACACCTCGAAGTCCTTTGAGGCCTGGCCCGTGGCGCAAACCTTTGATTCGGCCCGCGTTCTGCGCAGCAATCCCAAGGCTTTTTCGCGCATTGCCGCCCCTGGCCAGATCCAAGTCATCGCCGATGAGCAGCAGGCCCTGCTGGCTTTGCCGCGCCTGCCTCCAGAAACGGTGCTTTTGTCCGAGTCGTTGCCGCACACGCCGGGGGCGCAGGCGACGATCACGGTGCAAAGCGACGCCCTGAGTCCACTGGCATTTACGGCCCAAGTCACCCAGCCCACGGTCGTGGTCGTGCGCGACGCGTGGGCCCCGGGCTGGCAGGTGCAGGTGGATGGTCGCCCAAGCAAAATCGTAAAAGCTGACGCGATGTTCCGCGCCATTTCCCTGCCCGCCGGTATCCACAACGTGCAGTTTGATTACACCTGTCCCGGGCTGCGCGTCGGTTTGCTGCTGTCCGCCGCGGCTTGGCTGCTCTGGCTGGCCGGTTGGTTGATCGTGGCGCGTCGACGCGGCAGTAGCGCATTTTGACAGCCAGATCGCCTAGATCTATACCGATGCCTCACCCCTGGGACGGGGTCGCCTTGCGCCGCTGCAGGAACCATCAGGACGGGCCGCCATGCTTCGCCGAGAATCGGAAAAAGTCATGGAAACAATTCGCGAACATGGCGGATCGCACCTGCCATGTCCCAAGCGCAAGAACCGCGCGATGGTCGCCGTCGAAGTCTGCCAAGCCCGCTGCACCTTCTGCCGCAAGTGCCCGATCTACCAGGCCTGGCGCAATCCGCCCCTGCGGCTGTTCTAGTCCCGTCGCAAATTCGAATACTTGAGCGGCCGCAGTTCCGCTGGACGGAACCTGACGCAGTGACGCCGTTCTTGGCGAGAATCATTCGCAATCCCGCTATCTTGACGCCTCCTTGGCCGCATCCCGAGGCGCCTCAAGCAGCGCCGTCCGTTCCCCCTGCGTCAGCGTCATCCCCGTGGTGCCCACCGTCCCGCGAACATAGCCGGCATCGCTTGTCCATAGGGGCACGCCAAGCACTTGATACCTAGCGCGAATTTCGGCATGGGGAAAAGGCAGGGGCCCCCAAGGCCGCGCGCCCGCCAAGGCGATCTTGGGCTGCAATTGCCCAAGGAATTCAGGCGTAGAGGAGGTTCGACTACCGTGGTGCGGCACCTTGATCAGCGTGACGGCGCCGAGCACGCCTGACTGGAGTAAGCGGGTCTCCGCCGTTTGCTCAATGTCACCTGCGAGCAGCAGCTTTTGCCCGTGGGCCTGGACCTGCAGAACCAGTGAATTATCATTGAAATCCAGCGATGTATCGTGGGGCGATTGGGCCTCGGGTGGCCACAGCACGTCGATGTCTACCCCCGCAAGCTGAATGTGCCGCGGTCCTGTGGAGAAATCGCGAATCGGAACATGGTGTTGACTGAGGATCGCCAACAACTGGGCATGCTCTTGGCCCCCCGGCACCTGCCGATTCCACCACAGTTCGCCGACGTCAAAGTTGCGCGCCACCGCCAGGAGTCCGTTTTCATGGTCGGGATGGCCGTGGCTAATCACCATACGATCAATGCGTTTCACCCCCAAGGCGTGTAGGGCCGGCACCACGGCGAGGCGGCCGACCAGACCGTCGTCGCCGACAAAGCCGCCGGCATCGACTAGCAGGGTCGAGCCGTCGCCAAAGCGCAACAACGTGCAGTCCCCGTGGCCGACATCCAGGAACGTCAGTTGGACATCGCCAGGTGCAACTTGTTCGTTTACGCTTTGAACCTCTAGGCTAATTGCCGCGATCAGCGTTAGCACGCCGGCCGCCCACAGCCAGCGTCTGCGGTGCCACCACGCCGCCACAAGCACAGGCGGCAAAAGGCCTACGGTGACAACGGGCCAGCCATGGGCGTGCCACAGGGGCGTCAGTTCGCTCGGCAGGGCCACAGCGCGATGCAGGGGCCACAGAGCGCCCCGGGCCAATGGTGCCAACCAACCCGTCCACTCGGCCGGCAGCGCGCACGCTAGGCCTGTTAGCGCCAGCGCAAAGGGCAAAAGCAAGGTTCCGGCGTACGGCACCACCAGCAGGTTGGCTGGTACCGAGACCAAAGGCAGCGCCCCGAACTGCGCCAGAACGACCGGCGCGGTCAGAGCGGACGGCGCCAGACTGCTGCGCCAAGCCATGCGCAACCAGCCGATAAGACCGCGATTTTCCCCACCCAGCCCTCCTGCCCAGACCAGGCCTAGCACCCCCAAGATCGACAGTTGCAACCCGGCATCGCCCATGGCGATTGGGTCGAGGATAAGCAGGCACGTCAGGCCAAGTCCAAGAGACTCAAAGATATCCAAGCGCGCCGCCACAGCTCGGCTCAGCAGGACCACGCTCACCATCCAGCCCGCTCGCACAGTTGCCTGGGCAGAACCCGTGACCAGCGCATAGGTCCACGCCGCCGTGCTGCAAGGGGCAAATAGCCAAAAATCTAAAGGCCTTCGTCGCAATAGTCCGCGCAGTGGCCCGCGCAGGAGCCGCTGCAAAACCCAACGCACCAGCCACACCACCGCGGCCAAATGACTGCCCGACACCGCCATGACGTGCGAAGTGCCTGTAGCCTTGAGCCAATCCTGCAAATGCGGCTCGACGCTCGCCCGATCACCCAGGGCCAGGGCCGCCAAGACATCGCCATCAGGCCCTGGCACCACCTTTCTCAGGCGCTGGGCCAGAGACCGCTGCCAAGTACCCGTGCAGCGAACGACGGCGTCCGTCAGCTGCCCCGGCCACTGCCACCAGGGCCGATCGCTTGGAAAAATAGCCAGTTGATCAACGTGAGCGACGCGAATCTGCCCGACCAGCCCCCGCGCCTGCCAGGGTCCACGCAGGTCACGCGCGCCCGGATTGCCATAGGCCGGCGGGGGCAGCGTAAACGCCGGCACGCGCAGGAGATCGCCCACATGCAGCGGCACTTCCGAGGAGTGCACCTGCACATCGAGGCGACCGTCGCGCAGTTTGCAGTCGCCCGGCGCATAACAGCTCTGTAACCATTGCGCTTCCATGCGAAAGCCGTGTGGGGCCCAGGCCGGCTCCGTGCGCACGGCGAGGACCTGCACCGGGGGCTGCAAGCGCGGAAAGGGCAGATCCAGCACGGGCTTAGGCGTCGCTGCAACCGTCCAACTGCTGAGCCCCGCCATGGCCAAAAGCAGCAGCAGCCAAGTCGCAGCCACACTGGGACCGCGCTGACGTTGCAAGATCAGCGGCAGAAGCGCTAGGCAAGCGATTGAAACAATGAGGCAATCTAAGGCGACCGTTAGGCCCAGCAGCTGCCCCGAGAGCAGCGCCACGGCTGCGGGAGACCAGATGCGCCCTTGGATGTGGGGACGGAGTTGATTTGGCCAGCGCACGGCAGATCCATTCGGGCGTTCATTGCCCTATGAATCCTGTGATCGCTCGATTTCCGAAAAACGGTCGCGCGCGGCGCAAAAAAGATGGCTTGGCGGCAAAAAAAATGCTGCTCGCCCTGTCGCTAGAAGCGGAACTGCGCGGAACCCATGATCTCTTGCTCATGCAGGGCAGTCTGCGTAGTGTCACCTTGGACGTGCCGATCGCGGTAGCGGATAGTGAAGATCCCGATATTCTTCCAGAAGTAGTAGTGAATAGCGGCGCGGAACATCTGCTCATCGAGGGCCTTGAGGATATTCTTGATGTCGGTCTGCACCGTGGCGGGCAGATTGTCGTAGGGCGTCGCGTGGAACATACCGTAATCAGCAGCGATCAGAATCTTCTTGGGCCATACCAGGAAGCCGGCCTGCACGTTCCAGGCGGTCTGGGTCGAGCCGAAGTTCAGCTCGCGCTTGCCATAGAATTCCGCAATGGCCACAAGGCGATTGGCGCGTAGCACTGCATTGACGTTGATCGCGGGATAGCGCTCCTGGGCCCGTTGATCGTACTTGCCGCCGATGGTGATACCAAACGTCAGCGGCACCGGGGTGTACAGGAACGGCGAGTCAAAGCGGCTAAGTCGGCCAAAGATGTTGATGCCCACTTGGCCACCGCCACTGTAGGTGTAGTTGCTGTTGTCGTAGGTGAAGTACTTGCCACCGACATTGCCGCTGGAACGACCGGAGCCGCCGGCCGCAAACACCCGGTAAAACAAACGAAAATCCTTAGTCAGGGGGCCGAATACTTCGGTGGCGGCGCCGTTGCCCTGCTCAAAGGCCGTCGTCATGTAATAGGCTGGATCCAAGAGCAAAAGCTTGGATGTCGAGATGATAAGCGCCGTCGACAAGCCACCGCCGCCTGAGTTGATATTGAAGAAGTGGGCGGAGTTGTTGATCGGCATCTGGAACATGGCAAAAGACAGGCGCGGCGACTTCTCAGCGCGCAAGCTGAGCATGTAGAAGCTGTTCTGCACACCGGCGATGGGGCCGAAGGAACGCAGCTGCAACTTCGCGAAATTGGTGTCGTATTGCCACGGTACGGCCGGCTTGGTTGCGCCCGTGCCACCCGTCGGGTCGCTGACCTTGCTGTCCCACTGGTCCGGATTGCCGGACTTCAGGCCGGTGGTCACCACCTGCCCGACCACGGAGAAGCGCATGCCCGGATTGCCACGACAAACCGTGACTTCGGGGTCAAATCGGCAGCCGAAGTCGGCGCAGTCGATCATGCCATCGCCGTCGTTGTCGATGCCGTCGGAGCACACTTCATCATTGCGTTCGCCGTCTTTGTCGCGCCCCTTGCCGATGAGGTCCACCGGGTCCACGCCCTCGCCGATTTCAGGCATGTCCACCGCATCGGGGGCGTCGCTGCTGCCCTTTTCGGCCGCGCGGCCAGCGCCGCTGAGCTCGCCTTTCCACGAGCCCTTGCACACGGTGATACCGGCGCCTTCGCAGTCGGGGTCGTCGCAGTCGATGAGGCCGTCGCCGTCATTGTCGAACCAATCGCTGCAGCGCGCGTTGGTATTCTCAGGCCCGGAGCCCACTTTGCAGGCGATGTCGTCGCGGCAGTCGGCGTCGGCGCAATCGACCATGCCGTCGCCGTCGTCGTCCTTGCGGTCGGTGCAGTTGGTTTCACGCTTGGCGTTGTCTGCCGGTGCGGCCGCCGGTGCAGCTGCGGGACCAGTTGCAGGTTCATCCGCAAATCCAACGGCTTGCCATAGGCCCATGCCAGTCGTGACGACTGCCGCTGCCATCCATCCCGCTACACGCTTGTCCATTGATCACCTACTGTTGGCGCCGTCCGGCTTGGGGCGGTGCCGATAAATGCCGTCTAGAGACGTCTATTGCCCGCAAATCTTAGGCTTTCCATTGCACACGGTCACAGCCGGATTCCAGCTGCAGTCCCAGTCGTCGCAATCGAAGTACCCGTCCTTGTCATTGTCTACGCCGTCTTGGCAGCGAAAGTTGGCGTCGCCGCTGGCATCGCCGAGGCTTTCCTGGCACGCCTGTTTCACTGCGATATCGGTAGCATGGCTGCATGAGTAGTCGGCGCAATCCGCGTAGCCATTGCCGTCATTGTCGATGTGGTCGGTGCACTTTTCGAAGGTGACTTCCAAGATCGTCGTGCAGTAGTCCGCCACCGTCTGGTCCGTGCCGTCGGCATTCTTGTGGCCAGGCCACGGTTGCACAGACTTGCTGCACGAGTAGTCGCCGCAATCGGTGTACTTGTTCTTGTCATTGTCCTTGCCGTCCGTGCACTTGGCATAGGTGTCTTCGGCAATCGATGCGCAGTAATCCAAGATCTTCTGGTCGGTCGACTGGCTGCACGAATGGTCGCCGCAGTCGATGTAACCATTGCCGTTGTTGTCGATGCCGTCCGAGCACGTCGCAAGGGTGTCTTCCTGCTTGCTGGCGCAATAGGCCATCACCGCCGGGTCCGTCGACCCCGAGCAGGAAAAGTCATTGCAATCGCTGTATTTGCTGTTGTCGTTGTCGCAGCCGTCGGAGCATAGGGCCAAGGTATTCTCCTTGGCGGCAACCGGGCAGGCCTTCTTACACGGCGTTGTGTTCGCGCAGTCGGAGTCCGCGCAATCAATGGCCTTATCGCCGTCGTTGTCGCGGCCATCGGAACAGGCGGCGTCGGTTGTCTCCACGCAGACCGTCACGTACATGCCGTGCAAGCAGCCGAAATCGGCGCAATCGACAAAGCCATTGCCGTCATTGTCCTTGCCGTCTGAGCAGGTAGCGTCCGTGAACTCCATGCCGCAGCACGTTTCGGGCACATTGGTGCAGTTGGTGTCGGCGCAGTCGAAGTTGCCGTCGTCATCGTTGTCGATCTGATCGTGGCACGTCATCGGCGTATTCTCTTTGGAGAGCGTGTCGTTGAGCGGGAATCTCTGGCCACACAGCGTCGTTTCCTGCCAGCAGTCCGGGTCGGCGCAGTCGATGAGGCCATCGTGATCGTTGTCGCGGCCATCGCTGCACGCCAACTCGTCGGCTTCATAGCCCGCAACCGGCGTTGCTGGCGCGGTGTAGCATGAGGTTAATACAGGCAAAATCAGGGCTACGCAGGCCAAGGCCCCATTGATACCCGGGCGCAGGCGCTGTGTGCTGTCGATCCGGTGCGGCTCCATGGCGGTCATCTGTGGCTCCGGCGCTGCCCTGAGGCGGCCCTATCAGCGTGGCGCGCGGGCCTTGCGGAGCGACCGCCGGGCCCAGTCAATGAGGTCAATGTTTGAGGCACGGCGCGGGGTTGGTCCCATAGCGGCGGTCAAAGGGCACGTAGATCATGCACGCGCCGCTGCTATGGCAGACGTCCTGGCAAAGCTTGTAGTTGTCTTTGTGCTGCCACTGCTCGGTATGGCCGTCCACCGTTGAAATCAAGCGGTTGTAGGTCACGCCGGTGTAGCCTTCGTCGTTGGAGTGGGTGGAAGTCACGATGAAGTCGGGAATTCCTTTGGCCCACATGCCGCGTTTCTCTTGCTGGGCCAGCTTCTGGGCCTCCAAGAACTCGGTGGGCGAGGGACCACTGGTGATCGACATGGCGTGACCAAGGCCCTTGCGCAAATCGTCCACAGCTAAGTCGGGACAAAGCCAGAGCATTCGTCCATACCCGTCGCGTTTCTCGTCGCTGTAGCAGTGCCAGACGCCGCGGCGTGCATTGAGCGTGGCCTGCTTGGCGACCACGTAGAGTTCATGGGCATCCCAAGCGCCCCAATGGTGCACGGGGCCAAAGCTTTCTAGCGTGTTGTAGCCGGCAAGCCGCGTCTTGGTGCCGTCAAAGCGGCCACCAAGCACGGTAAAGCTGTCGCCGTCATTGAAATAAACGGGGGCCGGCACGCCGTTGAGAAAGACGCGCGTCACGGGCTTGGCCCACGCAGCTTGGCCGTGCAGCATTGAGCCTGCAAGGACCAGGCAAGCCAACAGAAATTGCTTGAACAACAAGGGGAAAATCGGCCTGCGGCAACAAGGGGTCGCGTCGGCGCTGGCTGGTGCTTGCTTCATCGGCGTCTTGCACTCGCACGAAGGGGGCTCAGTCAAAAACCACAACAGCCAAGTGCTGTTGCGTCAGCTGGCCAGAGAGAAGCGCAACGGAAAGGTTGGGCTCAACAGGTCCTGCTGAGGCAGGCTGTGCCGCTGAACTCATTGGACGCCCGTCCGCGGAAATTGGCGACATGGTTTGCTTTGAGCGCTGCGGGCGAAATAGCCCAAGCCCTGGGCCATGTCGAATGCGACAGACAGTCCATCCCTTGGAAAATCTAACTTTCTCGGATGCCTATCCCGTGTCCGCGCTGGGCGAGTCAGGACAGGTCCGGTTGCTGCAACCGCGGGGGAGCCACGCTCGAATCCGTCAGGCGTCAGGCAAATTCAGGAGAAACCCAGCGATAACTGCTGCTACTTTGGGCTCACGAGTCTTGGACGGCTCGCGCGATCAGGACGCTCCGTGCATCGCCACCACAAGCGCTGGTTGCCACGACGTCGCCATCCAACACGTCGGATTGAGGGGCGTATCGCCTACTTGCCAGCCTCAGGCACGGCGCTTTGATCGTCGTCGCCCTTGGAGTTCACCATCACCGCGAAGTTTGGTTCGCGGAACTGATGGCGGCCGCAGGTGGCCATGACCATCTTGATGATCTTGAACGGCACGGTTCGGTCGGCCTGAATGATCGCTTTGCGGCTGTTCTTCTGCTTCTCGATGTTGGACTTCTGCTGTGAACCCCAAGCCGAGTTGCGCCAGCAATCCGTGTTCATCGCGGCCTTGTTGGTGTCCATGAAGCAGTCCAGGACCATGCCCAGGGGCTTGATGTCCCAGTCGGGGAACTTGACTTCGGTGACGTCGGCCAAGCTCATCAACCGCTGATTTTCAAACAGCAAGTCGCCGGGGTTGTTGCCATCGGCACGGCTCAGGGCAATGAACGGCGCCCGCTGCAATTCCACGTGGGACGCAGACTTCGGCATCGCAACGTTGGGATTGACCGTCATCAATTCACCAGATGCGCTGAACTGCTGAATCAAGAACAGCACGAGCATGGTGAACAAGTCGATCATCGGCACCACGTTGAGCGTGGCGAAAATGCCCTTGCCTGAACCGTGCATGACCGCGTTGCGAATCGCCTTAAGAGCTACGCCGCTGCCTGCACGTGATCCGGGGTGGTGGATGGCCATGATTTCCTCAGTTCGCGTGTTAAATCAATCGTTGGAATCGGAAAACATCGTCGGCAAATGCAGGGACCGCTTAGTCAAAGTTGCTGAAGCCGGCCGCGCGGAGCAAGTTGATGTCGCCGACGCTCGGGTTCTTCAAGCAGCTCTTGCGATCCTTGTCCTCGCAAGCAGCAAGGACAGTGTCCAGGCCGGCGATCAGGTGCAGATACTGAATGTTGTCGGTCGCGGAGACCATGATCTTGATCTTGTCGCCCATGCCGCCATCGCGCATGAGTTGCTCAAGGTACTCGCGCAACTTAGCACGATCATAGCGCTTGAAGGTGTCTTGGACGCCGTCGCAGGCCCCACTATCGGAGGCCTTACCGCGGCAAAGCTTGAAATCACCCAGGGTTGGGATGCGCTTGGGCGCCACCAGATCCGGCTTGGGCGTGGGCTGCATCTTGTCGGCGTCCTGGAGGTTGACCAGGTAACCGGTTGGCGTGATGGCCAAATTGATCTTGGGTTCGACCTTGGGCTGCTCTTTGGGCGGCGTCTTGGACGCCTTGGGCAGGGCCTGATCGACGTCGATACGTGACATGGACGACCACACCGCTGAAATCAGCAGGAAGCAAATCGTGCACGCGAGGAGGTCAATGAACGGAACCACGTTGAGGGTTGCGTCCGCTACGCCGCCTTTTCCTGATGATGCACCACCCATGGACTTCTCCTTAGCAACTGATTCCGCGTTCGAAGTGGACGAGAGCGCTGTCTCGATCGACGCAGCGCCTCAAAGCGGCGCGCAGGGCACAAAACTCATTGACACAGCAGGACATTCTTTGATGCAGCAGGTCTCTCTTTGCCATCGCAAAGTAAGCGCAACTACGTACATCATCAGCACAACTACGTACATCGTCAGCACAACTACGTACATCTTGCTGCGTACACCTTGCTGGAACGGACACCCATCCTGCTCGCGCATTGCGACCTGAGGTCCTGGCGCGGGCATCACGCATAGCGGGTCTGCCTGGGACCGCTTCGCGTGTCGTGGTCAACGCAACGAAACCACTGGTGGCACCGCGCTAAGCGGTGTTCGGTCGCGACGTGCGTAAACCGTCTCCATCACTGAACAACCTCGCCGAATTGCTCTGCGACCGCCGGCCGGAGCCGACTGCAGCTACCCATGCTCAAGGCAGGGCAACCAGTCGGCTCCAACCGGGGCCAAACAAGCAGAGAGGATGTCAGAACCAGCAGTTGGCTCGCACCGGGCGTACCGGGCTGAGGGTCACTGCTGCAGGCACTCGTACCGACCGTCACCCTTAGGCAGCGGCGTCTTCCTTGATGTCGCCCATCTTGTTGCGATTGGCGACGATCAGGTTGAGGACGCGCACGGTGCCTTCGTCGATGTCGGCCTTGATTTCCTTGGCCTTAGACGTCAGGACTGCGAAGGACAGAACGCCGACGATACCGGTCAAGAGACCGAACGCCGTGCAGTTCATGGCTTCCGCAATACCGGCCGACAACATCGTCGAACGCTGCGAAGGATCGACACCGGGCTTGCCGATGGCGGCAAACGTACGGATCAGACCCGAAATCGTGCCGAGCAAACCGGCCAAGGTGGCGGTGTTGCCGAGCAAGTTCAGGTAGTCGATGCGCTTCTCGATCTGCGGGATTTCGCGCAGGTAAGCTTCATCCATAGCCGCTTGGACTTCTTCGTCCGAGCGCTTCACCTTGAGGACGCCAGCGTGCACGATGCGCGCGAGCGGGTACTGGTAGGTCGAGCAGACCTTAAGCACGCGGTTCAGATCGCCCTTGAGGATTGGAACCTGCAAAAGCTTAATGAACTCTTCCTTCTTCACCGACGAACGCACATACAAGATGAAAATGCGTTCGAACATGATGGCAAGAATGAAGACCAGGTGACCGAGGATGGGCCACATGCCCCAGCCGCCTTCTTGGAAGATTTCTGCAATGGCATTCATTGTTTGTCTGCTCCCTCTCTGCTGCTTGTTCGCTAGCTAGTTAGCGGTGGGTCGGCACGCTGTATTGGCGCGGTCTGTTCGCACTTCAGGCCCCAAAAGGCCTTTATGCTGCAGGCTTTGCTTCAATGGGCGTCAACGCCCCGCTTTCCCTACCGGCGCTGCCGAAAGCTGGGCTTTCGACCGCTTATATCCGCCCCGCACGCCGGAACCAACCGGCGCGAGGGTGGAAGCATCACGCAAACGTTGCCGCAGCGCAATGCCCCCCAGCACGGCCAACAGGCACGGTATGGCGCCTGATGACCGTTCGCCCCATGCACAAGGTCACCGCCCTGAAGGCCTAGACCGCGGAGGTCAAGGGCTCAGAACCGCGTCCGGATGGACAGGTCGAACGGCGAGGTATTTAGCATCGGGCCTTTGAGAGGGTCAAGTAGCTGCCCATGGCAAAAGCCCTGATCTTGACAAATCTTCGCAATCACAAGCCGTTTCAGTTGGTTTCGCGTTCACTGCCGTGGCCGATCGTCGGCGACCAGGAGCCGGGCCCTGGGTCGCGCAGACAGCCATGCCTGCAGGGACTCAGGGGCTGCGCCAAGGATCATGCAGAGAAGTACCTGTAGTCATAGGGTGTTCGCGCGGCAGGGGCGGGAGGCCCAGGGGCAGCGAAGTCTTGGGCGGCGTTGACGATCTGCAGCCACTGGTGTACTGGGCCGGAGCCAAAAAGGCGCCGGAGGACCTATGCGACGCAGCGATATGGAAGAAATCGAGTACCTACTGGAAGAAGACCCCAACGAAGCTGCGGCTTTGTGTGAGCGAATCGTCGAGGATATGCCCGATGATGCCGACGCCTGGGCCTGGCTTTCCGAGGCGCAGTTGGCCACCGGAGCCTACGAAGACGCTTTGAAATCATTGGGCGAATGCGCCCTGCGCGATCCCGATTGGATCGAGGCCTATACGCGTCGCGCTGAACTGATGGCCGATCTGGGGCGCTTTGACGCGGCCGAGGTGGAGCTGGAGGTCGCACGGGCCTTGGACAGCGAAGATCCGCGGCTAACCTGGGCGCAGGCGATCGCGCTCGAGCTGGCGGGGCGCTTTGAGAAAGCCGATGAACTCTATGGAAGGGCTGGGGAAATGGACCCTACCTACATGCCGCCGCCGCGCTTTGATCGCACCCGGGCCAAGCAGGCGATCAACCGTGTGCTCAAGGATGCAGGCAAAGATGGGCTCAAGCTCAACGCGCAGTTTGAGGAGATTCCGAACAAGGGAACGGCCAAGAAGTTGTTGAGTCGCGGCCTGGAGTTGCGTGATTCCACCACAGTGATCGTGTACCTGCGCAACTTGGAACGACAACTCGACGCCGAAGCTGAGTTGACGGACCTTGAGGGGCTGTTTGAAGAACGATTGGCCGCGTTGGTGGAAGCGAACTGAGACCTTTAGTGGCTAGGCTATCGCACAATCCATTGAAAATAGAATGGGTTGTGTGATAGCGGCCTAAACTCGCTCAAAAGCTGCGGCCACGCCTTGGCCCACGCCGACGCACAGGGTGGCTAGGCCCCTGTTCACTTGGTTGCGGCGCATGTCATGCAAAAGCGTAGCAACGATGCGGGCGCCACTGCTGCCAAGGGGGTGGCCCAGGGCGATGCCGCCGCCGTTGACGTTGACCAATGCGGCGTCGAAGGGCCAGCGCTGCAGGACGGCAAGGGCTTGAGCGGCAAAGGCTTCATTGAGCTCGACCCGGCCGATTTGTGACCAATCCCAGCCGATGTGCGCCAACAGCTTTGCGACTGCGGGTACCGGGCCAATGCCCATGGTGCGCGGGTCGACGCCGGCCTGGGCACTGCCGATCCAGCGGGCCAAGGGCTGCCAGCCGTGCTGCTGTAATGCCGCTTGAGAACACAACAAAACGCCAGCGGCACCGTCGTTGAGGGTCGAACTGTTGCCAGCCGTAACGCTGCCGTCCTTGCGAAAGGCGGGGCGCAGACGGGCCAAGGAGGCTTCCGTGGAGTCACTGCGTGGGCCTTCATCGGTGTCGACAAGGACCGTGGTTTTGCCCGAAGGCGCTGAAACCGCGATCAATTCAGCGGAGAAGTGACCATTTGCCTGCGCCGCGATCGCGCGCTGGTGACTGCGGGCTGCAAAGGCGTCCTGATCGGCGCGGGAAATGGCAAAGCGTTCTGCGAGGTTTTCGGCTGTTTCACCCATAGATTCAAGGGGAAAGCGCGCTTCCAACTTGGGATTGGGATAGCGCCAGCCCAGGGCTGTGTCGTACATCGTGTTGTTGCCACGCGGCGGTTCGGTATGGGGCTTGGGCACGCTCCACGGTGCGCGCGACATGGATTCAACGCCGCCCGCGAGGACGACATCGGCCTGTCCCAGCGCGATCATGCGCGCCGCGGAATTGATCGCGTCAAGGCCTGAGGCGCACAGGCGGTTGATGGTGTGCGCGGCGACGCTGTCGGGCAGGCCCGCGATCAGAGCGGCCATGCGGGCGACGTTGCGGTTGTCCTCGCCGGCTTGGTTGGCGCAGCCGAGAATCACTTCATCAATGCTGACTTGGCCCAAGTTCTGCCGCGTAACCAGGGCGCGCAAGACCTCAGCGGCGAGGTCGTCTGGGCGCACCGTGGCCAGCTTGCCGCCGTATTTGCCGATTGGCGTTCGGCAGGCGTCGACCACAAAGACGGGGGAGGGGGTGAACATGGGGAAACTCCTTTGTTTTATGAAACAACCGGTTTGGCCGACACATATATCCGTGCAAGCGCGATGGGCCCGCGGGCGCCGTCCTGCGCCTCCGAGGTCTGACCCTGCACGCGGCGGCTGCGCCAAATCTGCGGGAGGCCAGGGCCGTTCATGCCGCCCAAACGCGTTTGGTTCAAGCTGGTCGCAGCCAAGGACAGTCGTCACTGATTTCCAGCGCTGTCGGTCGCGCGGTTGCGCCTAGGCCAGGCTCAGCAGCCAATCCGACGCACTATGCCGCTGCGAGGCCAACGCCCGCACAAAGGCAATGGCGCTCAGAGGCAGCGTCGCATCGCGCAGGGCTCGGGCCGTGGCGGTGGCTTGGACGGCCTGTTGACGGCGGCCCATGGTCGCTAGCATCCATGCAGAAACATCAAGACGTTCAGCGAGTTGAAGGCGCTCCTCCTGGGCAAGCCAGCCATCGACGCCCAGGGACCAGCGTTCATCGGCCAGAGCCTGACGAGCGTCCGGCTCCGCGGCCTTGACCGCATCGGCATGGGCTGCCAGGGCCGTGACTAAGCTTGATCGCGCGTTGAGCCAAGTGGAAAACGCTGCATCTGCGGCTAGTTGGCTTGCAGCAGCCACGTGATCTTGCAGCCGGGCTTCGTCTTCGGGGTCTAGGTCGACCGCGACGTCCTGGGCGAGGACGGGTTCTGCCAGGGCCACGGCGCGGCGGACATCGGCTTGATCGCCTTCGAACGAGCCGCCTTTGCTGTCCAAGAGGTCTAGGCCCCAGCGAATGCGGCCGGCGGCAAAGGCCTGAGGCACCGGCACCGTGAATCCGGGAACCTGCGTGCTCAGTCGATCAATCATTTCACGCTGTTGTGTGCGCGACGTCGGGCAGATCGACAGGCCTGAGAGCAGGCCGCTGCGATCAGACACGATCGCCAGGACGCTGGATTGTCCTTCGGCCGCTGTCCAACCACCGAGAATGACGACCTGATTGCCAGCGCTGTCATAGGACGACGCAAAGCTTGGCAGCGGGTCGGGCACGACGGCGAAGCTGACGGGGCGCGCGCCCGACTTGGCATCGGGGACTTCAAGCCCACGCTGCTTGGCGCGGAACAGTAGCTTTTTCGCGTGCTTGGCCGTCGCCTTGTGCGCCGCGTGCTGGGACAGGGCCGCAACGAGGTCGAGGCGACCCGACGACTCGGCCAGCAGCAGAAGGGCCAGTTCCACGTCTGGTCCCACCCCCTGCTTGAAGGCGGCTGGGGCCAACGACACCTGCAAAAGTGCAAGCGATCGAGCGACTTCCTGGGCTCGCTGGGCCGGCGCTTGGCCGGACTTCAGCCATTGCAGGGCCTGCTGAGTGGCGGGTGAATCGGGCATGGGTTACTCCGGAGCGGCCCCGTGCAGGGCCAACTGAGCGGCCGCCAACTCTTGGCTGGCTGCGGCAATTTCTGCCTCAAGGAACTGCGGATCAGCCAGCCAATTGGCGACTTGCCGCAAGCGATGCAAAGTCAGCGCACGGCCAACGACTTCGACGGTCTCAAACAGCGGCGGCGCGGCAGGACGCCCGGCAATGGCGACGCGCACGGCCATCAGCCCGTCGCCGACCTGCACGCCAGCTTGGGCCACGGCCTGGCGCAGGGCAGCGTCGATCGCATCATGGCTCCACTGCAAAAGGCCTTCCAGTCGCGTCACACAGTCTTCGAAAAAAGCCTGGGATTGCTCGCGATTGAGCTTGATGGCGGTCTTCTTTCGGCTGCCGCTGCCCACCAGGAAGTGCCGCGCCGCTAGGCCAGCGGGCCGATTCGACTCAAAGAACGGCTCGGCATGGTGCAGGAAATCGCCCAGGGAGGTCAGTCTCTCCTGCACGAGCCGCGCGACGCCCTGATAGCGTTCATCTTCGCGCAGAAAATCCAGGCAGCGCTCGACCAAGACTTCTGGCGTCATAGTGCGTAGATACAGGCCATTGAGCCAATCGAGCTTTCTGAGGTCAAAGACCGGGCCGCCCAGAGAAATGCGCGTTAAATCAAGGTCATCTGTGAACTCTTGCAGGCTGAACTTCTCCAGATCGTTGCCCGCCTCATCTTTGCGCGAATAGCCCATCAGGCCTAAGAAGTTCAGCATCGCCTCAGGCAGGATGCCGGCGCGCTGGTAGAACTCCAGGCTTGTGGGGTTTTTACGCTTGGAGATCTTGGACTTATCGGCATTGCGCAAAAGAGGCATGTGCACAAAGACGGGCGGTTCCCAGCCGAACGCTTCATACAGCGCCAAGTGCTTGGGCGTCGAATTGAGCCATTCTTCCGCGCGGATCACGTGCGTGATGTGCATGTGATGGTCGTCGACGACGTTGGCCAAGTGGTAGGTCGGCAGGCCGTCGGACTTGAGGAGCACTTGGTCGTCGATCTGCTTGTTATCAAAGGCAACATCGCCGCGTAGGGCGTCAGCCACGATGGACTCGCCGTCGGTGCGCATCCGCAAGCGCACCACGTGCGTCTGCCCCGCCTCGGCCCGTAGCCGACTCTGCTCACGATCGAGGTCGCGACAAAATCCATCATAACGCGGTGTTTCCTTGCGATCGCGCTGATCCTGGCGGATGGCGTCAAGGCGTTCGGCGCTGCAGAAACAGCGATAAGCGGTGCCGTTGTCGAGCAAAGTCTGGGTCGCCGCGGCGTAGATCGCGCCGCGCTCACTCTGGCGGTACGGGCCAAAAGGACCGCCGACATCGGGCCCTTCGTCCCAGCGAAGTCCGAGCCATGCCAGGGACTTGTAGATCATCTGCTCGCTTTGCAGGGTTGATCGCTTTTGGTCCGTGTCCTCAATGCGCAAGACGAACTGTCCACCGTGATGGCGGGCAAAAGCCTGATTAAAAAGGCCAATATACCCAGTACCCACATGGGGATCACCGGTCGGACTCGGCGCGATCCGCACGCGCACGGGCTTGATGGGAACTGCAATGGGCATGGGGTCTTCCGCGGCAAACGAGGCAGCGCCGCCAGCCTTGTGCTGGAAGCGAGGGGGCAAAACATTGAAGGCAGCGCCGTTGTAAATCAAGCCTTGGCCATGACCTGATCGGTAAGGCGCCTAGCATCCTGGCTAGGTTGCAGCGTTTGGACGGCCGTTACCGTCGACGATCCTAGGCCGTACGCGGATCCGCCAAGGCTTCGCGCAGAAAGGCCTGCACGCCCGGTTGGTCGGCCACGGCAGTTGCCGGCGGAACAGCTTGTGCGTAGAGCGGTTCCAGGGCCACGACTGCTGCGCCAAGGTCGTCATTGCTGATGACATGCCAGGGTGCAGGGGAGGCGATAAGACCTTGAAGTTCCGTTCTTGCCGTCCTTAGCCGGCGACGTAGGGTTGCTTCGGTCTCCGATCCGCGTCCCTGCAAACGGCTCACCAGAACTTGCCAACTCGGGGGAAGTACGAAGATTAGGCGCGTCTCCTGCGGGTACTGCCTCCACAAATTGGTGGCACCGACGATGTCGATGTCGAACAGAACGTCACGGCCTTGATCATGAAGACGTTTGATTTCGTTGCGGGAAGTTCCGTAGAGGTTGCCATGCACCTCGGCCCATTCGGCAAAGCCGTCTTGATCGCGCAGGGCCTCAAAGGTCGCACGGTCGACAAACCAGTAGTCGACACCGTCGGTTTCGGTACTGCGGATGGGGCGCGTGGTGTGGCTGACGGAGAAGCCGCGGTCCTCGGGGCTGCGGGCAATGCTGCGGTGCGCCAGCGTGGTTTTGCCGGCGCCAGCGGGTCCAACCAAGACCAGTAAGTGACCGCCCGCCATGGCTATTGAACCGGCGCTGCCGCAGGCTTGGTGCCAGCGGGTACGGGGGCACTCGGGGCCGTTGGGGCAGCGACTTCGGCGGCTGACCGAGCCCCGGTGGGCGTTGGGGCGGCTGCATGAGCGGCGGCGCGCGTGGCAGGGGCGGTTTCTCCCAGGTCTTCATAGGACAATTCGGCGGGAAGCTTCTCGCCGGCGGCTTGCAAGGCGTCGCGCACCATCTCTTGAACTTGGGCCATAGATTCAGCTTTATGGCCGTTGACATAGAAGGTCGGCGTGCCGTCCACACCAGCAGATTCACCGGCTTTGAGATCGGCCTTGACCGCCTCGGTGGACTTGTCCGCGGCGAAATCGGCGAGAAAGCGCTTCATATCCAGGCCCTTTGCTTGAGCCAGCTTCTGCACAGAGGGCCAGTCCAAGGGCTCCGAGGTGAACATGGCTTCGGCCAAGACCCAGAACTTGCCCTGTTGGTGCGCCGCCCAGGCCGCCCGGGCCGCGCCTTCGGCATTGGGGTGCACCTTGAGGGGGAAGAACTTGTAAAATAGCTGGAAACCATAGTGATTTTGCAGTTTCACCAGAGGTGCAGCTGCCCTGCGGCAAAACGGGCACTCAAAATCGCTGAACTCGATCACGACCACCTTGGCGGTTTCGGGACCTAGCCGCGGTGAACTGCCTGGCGCAATTTCTGCAACCGTATTGAGGCGTTCAATGTCCTTGAGCAGGGCTTGGACGACCTGCTTTTTTCCCTGCCCTTGCTGCAAGTAGCCGACGACCCCGGCCGAAAGCTTGATCGCTAGCGGGCAATCGCCGGCGTCCAGGGAGGCTGCGAAGGAACGGGGCTTGCCGCATGGGCAGAACTGCTCGCTCAGAATCTCAGCCAATACCTTGCGTTCCGAGGCATCCAGGTCCTTGGCATCGACGCCCTTGGGCAACCCAGCTGGCAGGGCGGTGGGGGCCGCATTGGCTTGGGGCTCCGGTTGATTGCCCGATTTGGCAGCACTTTCGGCAACCTGAGGGATTTCGACCGAGGCCTGCGTCGACGACGTCGCGTGCTTACAGCCCGAGGTCGCCAGCATCAGCGCCATCGCGATCATCAAAAAATGGAAGCGAATCAACATGTCTACTCCGTGGACGTGGGCCGCCTGACCATGGCTGCGGCGCGCCAGACGAGGCGTACTATGCGCAGGCTGACGCAGCGGATCAAGGAGACCCCGCAGTGAACGGCTGACAAAGGAAAGCTTTAGGCGTAGATTTAATGGCTTGCGCATCGAGGGAGCACCCGGCAACGGAACGCGCGTGCCAAGCGGGCGGTCTAGGTGGTCACGGAAGGTACAGCCACGGTGGATCTTCATCCCGGAGTCGATCGCCTTCATTGAACGTGATTTCAACGAGAAGAGGCCGGCCCTGCGACGGCGGCCTTGGGTAACGGCTGTGGCAGACCAATTGCGCGCGTGGCGACAAAGGCATACAACCGCCAGCCCTGCCGGGCCCCTCGCCCGCCGACCGACCACGATGGCGCGTGTTCTCATTGCCTTGGGCAGCAACCTGGCCGACCCCCAAAGGGGGGTTCTCTTAGGGTGGGCTGCGGTATGTACCCAATTGCACTTGAAAAATGCAAAATTGAGTCGACTATATCCCAGTGAACCCGCAGAAGGGGCCACAGGGCAACTGTTTTGGAACGCTGTGGGCGTTGGCGAGCAGGAGCTAGAACCCTTTGAAGTGTTGACTGTTTTGCAAAGCATTGAGAGAGCCTTTGGCCGGGATCGCGGTCGGGAAGGATTTCATGGCGCGCGTTCCCTGGACCTCGACCTGATCGATTGGCAGGGCGTGCGACTCGATCACCCGGACCTGGAACTGCCGCACCCACGGCTGCAGCGTCGGCGCTTTGTGCTGGAACCGCTTGAGGAAGTAGCCCCGCACTTTGTCGACGTGCGCACCGGGAAGTCTGTCCGGCAACTGAAGGCAGAACTGGAGGAACTCGAGCCATGACGCGAAATTGTCTGAGGGTGCTGAGCTTTTTGCTCCTGGCCACGGCCTGCGCCCATCAAGCGCCCCAACCCAGTGCGTGGGCTCCTTTGGCTGAGGGCGGCGTAGCGCCTCCCCTGCTGACGGCTTGCACGCCAATCGGCGATGGCAAGGCTGTGGAACAAGCCTTTGATGCTGCGGTGTTGCTAGGCTCTGAGCAGGACCTAACCGCCTGGCTGCAGGTTGCACTCCACCATTTGGACCCGGCCGATTTGGCGGGAAGTCCTTCTGTGCGCCGCTTTGCCCTGCACGCCGTCGTCCGTCTTGTGCGAAGTGGCGGATTTTCGGAACGATTTGCTGATATTCGTCAGGCAGTCGATGCCATGCAGGCGGCAGCACCGGATGCGGCGGAGACGATCTTTGCCCGGGCGTTTCTGCGCATCGTGCTGATGACTGACGCCGGCGGCCACTTGCACCTAGGCAATCTGGAACGGCAAATCGGCCTCGATCTGCAGCGCGACTTGCAGCATTTGGTGCAGGCCTATCCCGATTTTGACGGACCAGGACAGTTCGACCGGCGGGCGATCGCCTCGTTGCAACGCCAAGCGGTTGTCATGCTGGCTGAATCGCCGACCGCCGCTGTCGCCCCTGCTGCGGCGGCGACCCCAGAATTAGACCCAGCCCAGGGCGATTTGCCGACGGCCGACGACCAAGAAACGCCGTGAATCCCAAGCGGACAGCCGTTGTTGCCGTGATCTTGGCCTTGGCCGTGGTCCTCGCCGCTGCCCTGATCGCCGATGTGCGCAAGCTACAGGTCGCACTGACGGCCTATCCAGTGTGGCGCATGGCGGTGGCTTGTGCGTTGGTTTTAGGCAATTACACGCTGCGCACCCTGCGTTTTCGCCTCTACCTAACAGCCTTGCCCCTGCGTTTGCCGTGGCTAGAAGCCTGGCTGACCTTTGTCGCTGGCTTTGTTGCGACCGTCTCTCCAGGGAAAATGGGCGAAGTATTCAAGGGTTATCTGCTCAATCGCCGCCGTGGTACGCCCGTTGCCGATGTGGCCGTCGTCGTGGTGGCCGAGCGGTTCACGGACGTTGTTGGTCTGCTTTTGCTGGGGACCCTGGCCTTACTAGCACCGGGGACCGGGCCGATGGGCGGGGCCTATCGCGGGGCGCTCGCGCTGATCGTCCTGTTATGCCTCGGTTTCTTGGTCGCCGTGGTGCATCCCACCCTGGTGCCGCGGGTTCTGCAAGGCGTACAGCCGCGTTTGACCAAGCCCTGGCTGCAGAAAGTCTGGGCGATCATTGCGAAAACCCATGGACTACTGCGCCGTCTCTGCGCACCGCGCTGGCTGCTGCCGGGGCTGGCCTTGGCGATGGCGGCTTGGCTGCTCGAAGCAGTGGCTTTTCATTATGTGCTGCAGGGGGTTGACCCGAGTGTCGGCTTCCCGATTGCGATGGCGATCTACGCCGTGGCGACCCTGGTCGGCGCCGTGTCGATGCTGCCAGGCGGCGTTGGCACCACCGAAGCTGTGATGATCGCGCTGCTTACCGCACGGCCCCTTGGGCTACACCTGGATTTGGGCACGGCGACGCTGTGCACGCTGCTGATCCGCTTTGCCACGCTGTGGTTCGGCGTTGGCATGGGCGCTTTGGCTTTGACCGCCTTGCGCTTTCTGCCGGAGATTGCGCCATCCCCCGGGGCTGAGTCGCCGTCCGTCAGGGTGGAGTCGCCGTCCGTCAGGGCTGGGCCGAAGGCGTGACCGTCGCCGGTGGCGCAGGCGGCTTGGGCAGGGGCGGCGCGGGCGCGGGGGCTGGCAAATCCCCCACTGCCGGAACTGACGCCGATCCGGGTACATGGGTCGCCGCAAATTCCTTGAGAAATTTGCGATCCAAGATGCGTAGCGCATTGCCCCGGTACAGCTTATCGAGCACCTGGTGCGGCAGGCCGATGGCGTCGATCTTCCAGTTGCCCTGAATCGGACTCGGGTGGGCGATCTGCCGTTCGCTGCTTTCAAAGAAGCGCCAGTGCGCATCATAAAACGGCTTCACATCAGGCATTTGCGGCTCAATTTCGCCATTACTCCCCAGCATTAGCGAGTCACTGCCGATGCCTATGTCGGTGCCAAACACGATCCGATCCTGCCATTTGATGAAGAAATCCTTGAGCTTTTGTGGCGGATGCCGGCCAAATTCGCCCAGCCGCGCGGCCACGTCGATCCACACATTGGCATTGCGGTTCAGCAGTCCATCGACGTAGTCCAAGTCTTCAGCCGCATTGCCAAAATGCACGGCCACGAACACCGTTTGCGGCTGCGTGCGGTACAGGCGCTCGGTCTGCTGCAGCAGCACCGGCCATGGTGCAACCGGCGGGCGCTGTCCCTGCATTTGCGCTTGCATTTCAGGAGGTATCCAGCCGTATGCCCAGTAGGGATGCGCCTTGAGTTCATCCCAGCGTTCATTGGCCGGCGTCAGCGGTTGCCAAAATGCACGTGGATCAGCGACGTGGATCGACACAGGTACGCCTAACATTGCGCATTTACGCCATAAAGGTGCGAGGCGGGCATCGTCAGGCGGCACGATTTGGTCGTGTTCATCGGTCAGGCCAAGGCCCAGGACCTTGGCGATCTTGAGGCCGCGAAAGCCATATTTTTCAACGACTTCCTGCAGTCTATCAGCCTCGCGCTCCGCCCAGGCTGTTCCTGCCGGCAGCGCGGGCGTACCGAAGTCGCGGAAGTCTGGCGTCATGAAATTCCATATCCTTCCGCCTAGTTTGTCCGAAAGGGTCTTGGCTTCGACCCATTGCAGACCGCCGCGGCGCCCCGACCCACCGGACAGATTCACCATGGCCTCAATGCCATTTTCCGTCATGATTTGATTGATTCGCGCCAGGCCGTCCAGGGACAGGTGCGCGTGGTAATCGATGATCGGCGGGCGCTGCCAAGGCTTGGCTGGCGGCGCTGGAGGCGGCGGGGCAGCTCGGCTACAGGTGCAAAGGCACAAAAGCCATGCAAGAACAGCAAGATGCCTGAACGCTGGGCGGACAATCGTTATCGGCGTGGCCATGGGCCTTCCTCACGCGCCCGGCCGCGGCCGCACGGTTCGCTGCTCAATGGGCTTGCGGTAGTCACGTCCCTGGAAGATGCGTTGGACGTAAATGCTCGGCGTATGGATGCAATCCGGTTCAAGTTGGCCTACTTCCACCAGTTCTTCGACCTCGACAATGGTAATCCGCCCAGCGGTCGCCATCATCGGCGCGAAATTACGAGCCGTTTTGCGGTATTGCAGGTTGCCCCAGCGATCGCCGCGCCACGCCTTGATCAGTGCAAAGTCGCCGCGCAGTGCCGTTTCTAAGACGCAGGGTCGGCTAGCGAAATCGCGTTGTTCTTTGCCCTTAGCCACTTCGGTGCCGGCGCCCGTGGGCGTGAAGAACGCGGGAATTCCGGCCCCCCCGGCGCGGATGCGTTCCGCCAGTGTGCCCTGCGGATTGAGCTCCACCTGCAGTTCTCCTGCCAAATACTGGCGCTCAAACTCTTTATTTTCACCAACATAGCTGGAGATCATCTTGCGGACTTGCTTGGCCTGCAGCAGGACCCCAAGGCCATCATTGGTCGTCCCGCAATTGTTGCTGATGATCGTCAGGTCGCGGGTGCCTTTGCGCAGGATCGCGGCGATCAAATTCTCAGGATTGCCCGACAGCCCAAAACCACTGGACAAAATCGTGGCTCCGTCCTGCAAGTCAAACAACGCTGCATCGGCATCAGAAAAAACTTTATTCATAATTTCGCCTGATTAGGGGAGCATGGTCGCGGTGCATTTGCCGAACGCAACGGCCATCTCACTGCGCGGACGGCAGTATCACTTGTGTCCCTGCCGGTCAACGTCCCGATCCGCCGCTTCTGGCGCAACTCGGCGTTGCTGCGGCGGTTCGCTCCCTGCGACGACCTCTAAGGTCGCCTCAGTCGTTCACCACCTTGCGCCTTGATTTGCATCCAGAATCGACGTCCGGGAGTCGCGGC
>CAIMEY010000109.1 GCA_903840165.1 uncultured Myxococcales bacterium
GGCGGCGCTGGCGACTTGGTCACAGGATCGCCGTGGCAGGACGTGCAGGTCAGGTCCTTGACATCGACCACGCCATTGATGTGCAAGCTCGCGTCTTTCCAGACGATATTGCCACCGACGCTGCTAGCGACGGCCTTGTCATGGCATTGCTCGCACTGATTATTCTGGGGATGCTTGCCCCCGGGCGGATTGGTGTGGCAGCTGGCGCCGCAAGCATTAAAGGTGCCATTGACCTGATTCCACACGGGTTGTTTGACCACCGTCGCCCCCGCTTTGGCCGGCAAAAGCGTAGCGCCGTGGCAGTAGACATTGGTGCAATTGAGCGAATCTAAAGCAAAAGTGGGTGTTGCGTCCTGGGCAATCGCCGGCCCGCTCCACAAAAAGTCAATGGTTCCATTGCTGTGGCCGGGCTTGGTAGGCACCAAGTGGCAATCGGCGCATAGGACGCGGCGGTGCCAGACGCTGCTGCCGAGGTGTTGCTGATGCGCGCCAACTGCTGGATCTTGGGTCGTTTGCTCGCCGTACGTGCCCATGGGCGGGGCCGGGTTGTCGATGCCCTTGGTCCCATGGCAGGTGTAGCATTGCAGGGGCCAAGGCGACGTTGAGCTGACATCATCTGTTACATCAAGTACTTGTACGTCATCACCGGTGTCGCCCACCTGCACGTCGGGTCTGTCCAGGACCGTGCCGCCGTCGACATCGGGCCGTGGCAAGATTTCGGCCAAAACTTCCTCGCCGCCGCCGCCGGTATCCTCAATGACTTGGCCTACTTCCCCGCCATCGGCAGCAGCCACCGACCACGGGAAGGGGTGCGAGGTCCAGGCGCCGGTGCAACCCCAGCTGAGGACGCAACTCGCCAATAGGACGACCAAAGCCCTAAGACCGACTCTGCAGGCGCCAGAATTGTCCGCCGTGACTCCAGATCTATGAACAAAGGTGACTGTTTGCGTCTGCACGGATGTCCAACCTGATGTCAGGGTCGCCGCTGTGCTGGGGGCGCGTGGCTGTTGGGCCATGGGTCCTCCTCGGCTAGGCGTTGAGGCGGGCCTAGCTCGACAGTGTCATTGTGCACGCGGTCAGCGGCGGCGGCTAGGGCCAAGGTGTGAGGAACGGTAAAGGCCACGGTAGCCCGCAGCGTCGCCTTGGACGTCGAGGCGCGGCGTTCGTGGACAGCAACGGCAATTGGCTTGCCCGTTCGCGCATGCTGGCGGAGGTTCCCTATCCTTGCTGCCCCGGCCACCACCCTGGTTCCCGCACGGCTTGGTGCCAAGGATGCAGCGCCAGAAACTGGGCAATCGCTTTGCCGTGGATGACGGGCTGGCCATGCTTCTCTTGCCAATCCGCCATCTCCAGCAGGCAGGTCGCCTGGTGAACGACCATCGCACTTTCCATCCAGATCCTGCCAGCTTGCGTGCTATCCTGTCCGGCTAGGCGCACGACGCGGTCGGCATCGTCGCGCATGGCCGCAAAACGCACGTGCAGGTCGGTGACAGGCAGCGCCAGCACCCGCGGCTCCAGCCAATCGAGCCAATCCTTATGCAAACCAAGGCGTTGCATATCGCGCACGGTCTGCGCTGCCAGGACGCTGTGCGAACCTTCCCAGCTTTCCGTGACGATGGCATCGCGATAGAGCCTTGGAAGTACAGAGAAATCCTCGATAGCACCATTGCCGCCAAGGACCTCGATCGCCAGCCGCTGCATCTGGGTATTGCGGATAGAAGTCCAGTACTTGTTGGCATTGAGGGCCATGCGCACGGCCCCTAGGTGCTGGCCGGACGCCTGGGCCGCAATCAGGTCCAAGGTGCCCGCCGTGGCCGCCGCTGCCTCGATCCACAACTGCCCGATGGACTGATGGATGATGCCAAATGCTCCAATTTTCTTAGTGAAAGCTCGGCGATGTTCCGCATAGGTTGCTGCCTGCCAATAGGCGCGCCACATCGACCCGGCCACAGCCAGTGCATTGAACAGGCGCGAGGTATCAAGAACAATTTCAACGACATTGCGGAACCCCTGGTCCAGAGGCCCCAACTGCCAAGCCAGCGCACCGTTCCAGTCCAGCTCGGCCGAGGCCATGGCCCGCGTGCCCAGCTTGTTCTTGAGGCGGCGAATGGTGAAATGGTTGACCGGGCGCGGTGTCTGGCCAAAGGGCAGCAAGGGTAAAACCTGTAAATTATTGGGATCTGGCAGGTCGTGTGGCACCAGAAACAGGCCAAGGCCCTTGGTCCCTTCCTGCCCGCCAACGGGGCGCGCCGTCACTAGATGCACTGGTGCATCGACCACCGAGCAGAACCACTTTTCGCCGTGCAATCGCCAAAGTGCAGGGTGCTCGGCGGTCTCGGGTAGCACCAATTCCGCCTGGCACGCATTGGCCCCCACGTCAGAACCGCCTTGAATCTCTGTGAGAAACTGCGAACCGTGCAGGTGCGTGGCGTAGTTTGGATCGAGCAGACCAGGCAAAAGCGCTTGCTGCAAGCGGGGATGGCCTACCTTTTGAATCGCCTTGATCATGCCACAAGTGCATGCCAGTGGACAGTTGTGACCGGCTTCGCCCTGATGCGAAGAAAGCAGCATCAATACAGCTTGTTCAATCGCACGTTCTGCCTGTCCCGTCACCGACATGACGCCCGTGCCGTAGATTTGGGCGCCCCAGGTGTGGTAGGAATCATCAAAATGCACGCGCTCTTGGCGGCGACCGACGGCATCCCAGCGCTCCAGCACCGGGGTTCCCGGCTCATGACTGCAGCGGTGGACCAGGGCGTCAGCTGCGGCAACCTGAGCGCCAAAACCGCGTAAGAGCTGGTCAAGACGCGGTAAATCAGCAGCAGTTGCATAGCGGGCGACCAAGTCCTGCAACAACCCATTGGCGGCATAGAAGTTGTCCGGCTGCGCAGCCAGCCAATCGGCTAGGTATTTGCGGCCCGTATCGTAAGCGTATTCGGCAGTTGTATCGGCTTGCTGTGGCATCAATGAACTCCTGACAGGGCCCTAGCGCGTTGGCGATGCGGGCGGATAAGTGCGGGTGGCGGGCACAGTGTACCCAGTTGCGCGCGCACTGCAATCGGCGGCCGGTGTTGGCCAGGCCTGGGCTGGGGGCTAAGCTGGAAGTCGATAAGATCTTTGAATATAAACGAAAATATCGGGACATTGCGATATTGTGGTCTCGGGCCGGGACCCTGCAGACCGAATCGCCAACTGCGGCGTCAGAAGCACAGGGTCGCCGTGGCCCGGACCGCACCGTCGCTGGTGAGCATCTACTTTACGCATTGAGGTTGAAGTCATGAGAACGAAAAACCGTTTCTTCGCGTCCATTCTGGCGCTCTTGGCCGGCACGGCTTGCGCGTCCGGACATCAGACCTTTGTGCAGGCGGAGCAGGCGTCCCTAGGGCGTGTGGTCGTCTATCGCAATGGTGTCGCATACTACGAGCGCAAAGCGAAAGTAGAAGGTGACCACTTGACCCTGCGCGTACCGGGGGACAAAATCGATGACTTCCTGAAATCCCTCACAGTGGCCGATGCCAAGACCGGCGCAGCGCTGCCCATTGGCTTTCCTAGCCCTGGGCAAGCCCGCGGAACGGATGTGGAAATGACCATTGTCCTGCCGGACCGGTCCCATCATGACGTGATTCTGTCCTACGTCACAGATTCGCCTGCCTGGAAGCCGAGTTATCGCGTCGTCGTCGGCGAGACCGGTCATGTCGACCTGCAAGGCTGGGCTGTGGTGGACAACACCTCCGGCGAGGATTGGCAAGCGGTGCAAGTCGGCGTCGGTTCGTCGTCGGCGCTGAGCTTTCGCTTTGATCTGCACTCGATTCGCTTGGTGCATCGGGAAACCCTTCGGACCAATGACACTTTTGCCAAGGCACCGCCGATTGGTGGCACGGTGATTCACGACCGCCCGGCCACCGAGCGCGTCCTGGCCCAGCTAGACGACGCAGATATCCCGCGAAATGAAGGACATCCCGACATTGCTGACGAGGAAGTCTACCAAGCGGAGGCGATGGACAAAAAGGAGGCCATGCGCAGTCGAGCCTATGGCAAAGCCAGCGTTTCCAAAGCGGATATTGGCCATTCCGGCGCGGGAGGCCTGGCCCAGGCAGCACCGGCAACGGCCCAACCGCGCTACCGCCACGCCGGTGGCAAGGACCAAGCGCCGGACGATGCGCGCGTCGTGGCTGTTGCTGAATCCCTGAAGAATAAACGGGAAACGGTCGTCATTGAAGGCTACGCGGCAGCGGGCGAGGCCGATGGTCAGGAACGCGCCTTGGACCGTGCCAATTTGCTACGCAACCAACTGATCGAAAAGGGTGTTCCGCCGGCACAACTCAAGGTTGCGGCGCGCGGTGTGGTGCCTGGGCAAAAGGCCGGCGTGCGCCTTGTGGCTGACGAGGCGCAAAATGGCCAAGGACGTCAACAAGATGCGGATGAAGCTGCCGGCAACCCGGTGGGCGAAAGCCACTTTGAGTCCAAGACGCCGATGACCGTCGCCAAGGGTTCAAGCGCAATGGTCAGCATTATGCAGGGTTCGGCCACGGGCGATATTGTTTACCTGTACGATGCCGAAAGTGGCCGCGGCGACCAACGCTTTGCATTTCGCTCGGTTCGCTTCAAGAATCCGACCTCGTCGATGCTCGAGACCGGGCCGATGACCGTCTATGGCCAGGGCCGCTTCATTGGCGAAGGGCTGACCGAAGCCGTGCCGGCGGGCGGCGTGGCGGTTGTGCCTTTTGCCCTGGATCGGCAGGTGGTTGTCGACCGTGACGGCAGCACCGGCGACCGCATGAGCCAACTGATCAAGGTCAACCACGGCGTCATGACGGCCGAAGTGCAGCACTGGAAGCAGACCAAGCTCAAGGTCACCAACCGCATGCCCACGGCGACGACGGTGCTGGTGAAGCATACGATTCCAAAGGGTTGGGCACTGACGCGTGGGCCCAAGGCCGATGAGCAGTACGGTGACGCCCGGCTGTTCAGCGTGGAATTGAAAGCCAATGAAACCAAGGTGTTGGACCTCGAAGAAGCGACGCCGTTGCAACGGACCGTCGACCTGCGGACGCCGGTGGGCGTCGATTTGGTCAAGCTGTGGCTGGATGCCGGCAAGCCAGATGCACAAACCGCTGAATCTATGAAGAAACTGCTTGGCTTGTACCAGGACATGGCCAAGGCCCAGGAGCAGATTGAGCACCTGCGTGAGCGCGGCGACGAGTTCCGCGTGCGCATGGACGAACTGCACGGGCAAATCTTCAACCTCAAGCTCATCAAGACCGGCGGGACCTTGATGGCGCACTTGCAGCAAAAGATGAAGGAAATCAGCGATAAGGTACAGGACAACACCTTTGGCATCGTCGCAGCTCAGGAAAAGCTGATGCTGGCCAAGGTGCGATTCCAGGATGAAATGGCGGAGTTGACGCTCGAACGTCCGGCGCCAACCCAGGCGGCGGTCGTCGGCCAGCGTTAGGGCTTGCGGATGGGGGTAGGGCCCAGTGTTGGCACAGGTCTCGGTTGCCGGTTTGGCCCTTCCCCAGCGCGCAATTCCACTGTATCAGCAGGCGCTTGGACCTCTGGTATACAAGCCCGCAGCCCTCTCTCGGGCGCGGATTGGACCATGCCTCAGCCCCCCGCGTGCCTTACGCCCAACGTGCTCGCCTCAGACCCGTTGGCATCCTGGCAGCGATTTTCCTTTACCCACAATGACTTTACCCATGACGTCTTTCGCAACGGCCAAGGGCCCGGCATCGTCGTGATTCACGAACTGCCTGGAATTGCCCCTAATCATCCGCCAGCCCCGCCGCACATCCGTCAGCCCCGCCGCGCATCCGCCAGCCCCACCGTCAATTTCTCAAGCCGACAGCAGGGTTTCTCCGGCCGTCTCTTGACCAATCCCCACGCCGCGCGCATGGTGCCTGGGCGCAATCGGGCGGGCTGCAGCCATGGCAGACTATCCCCAGCGCAGGACTAGGATTCATGAATCATTCCATGCGAATCGCCGTCACAGGTGCCTCGGGTCTGGTCGGCACGGCGCTGATCCCGTACCTGCGCGGGCAGGGCCATGGGGTGTTGCGCCTTGTGCGGCGTTCAGCGACGCAAGCCGATGAAGTTTCTTGGGAACCGCGCACCGGGCAGGTCGATCTGCCGGCGCTGCAGGGCGTCGACGCCGTCATCCACCTCGCAGGTGCCGGCGTTGGCGACCATCGCTGGACCCCCGCGTATAAGCAGGAGATTCTCCAGTCTCGGCTCTATGGCACCCAAACCATCGCCAAGGCCGTGGCGACGCTGCAACCGCGCGTGTTCCTGTCTGCGAGCGCCATTGGCTGGTACGGAGACACAGGCCAGAGGATTGTGACCGAAGTCGATGATCACGGGAGCGATTTCCTCGCTGACGTCTGCCGCCAATGGGAAGCTGCGACGCAGGCTGCCGCCGGGGTTCGCACGGTCAAACTGCGCACAGGGATTGTACTTTCGGCCCAAGGCGGTGCCCTCGGCCGTATGTTGCCCCTGTTTCGCGCTGGGCTCGGTGGACGCCTTGGCGACGGCCGGCAGTACTGGTCCTGGATCAGCCTGGTCGATACCTTGGCAGCTATCGATTTTTGCTTGCAAAACGACGTCGCCGGCCCCGTCAACCTGACCGCGCCTGAGCCCGAGACCAACGCAGCGTTCACGCAGACCCTGGCGCATTGGCTCCATCGTCCCGCGGTGTTGCCCGTGCCGGCCGTGGCGTTGCGTCTAGCGCTCGGCGAATTTTCGTGTGAGGTGCTCGGCTCTAAGCGGGTGCTGCCTGCCGTGTTGCAACGGGCCGGATTTTCCTTTCAGCACAGCAGCTTGGCGCAGGCCTTGGCCAATATCCAGTGAGTCGAAGTCGCGCCGGCCTCCCCAAATCGCGGCCCCGGGGCGCTTAAGCCTACTTGACCGGCACGCCGTGCTCTTTGGCCAATGCTTCCAGGTCCTTCTTGTACTTCTCTTCGGCCTTGCCGCTGGCTTCCAGCTTGGCCTGGGCGGTCTTGGCCAGGGCTTCATCCTGCTTGTCGATGGAATCCGCAAGCGCCGCAATGCCTTCTGCGCCCGTGCCAATCGCGGCGACGTACGTGTTGTGGATGTCCTGGACCGGCTTGGTTTCCGGCTTGATCGCGGCCATCTTGTCCTTGAACTCCTTGAACAGAGGGAGGATTTCATTGCGCGTCTTGGCGACGTAGGCAGCCTTGTCTTCCAGGCCCTGGGCATCCTTCATCTTCTGGCCGATATCCGTGCTGAATTTGTTGTAGATCGGCGAGGACGCCTTGGAGTACGCCACCACGTCCTGCTGCACTTCATCGCAGCCAAGGCAGGTCATCGCAAGGGCAAACACGGCCATCATCAGGGACTTGGGGAAATTCATGGAGAATGCTCCTGGCCGAACGCACGGTGTCGCCCGCGGCGGGCCTTCAGGGTTGGACAGACGAATCGCTACAAGACCCTTGAATACACACTCGAACAGCCGATTTCAGTTGGCTGACCGTGGTGCGCGTTGGCCGACATGGCCCAAGGTGGTCCGCGCCCCAGACTTTGGCTGCGCCCTCCAAGCATGGACCGGTAGCGCGGAATCGGCAACTCCGTGCTGACGGCTCAGGTTGGGCGGATGCGCACGCCTTGGTCGTAGTACGCCGCGCCTTCGCCCGCATCAGTCAACTGCGCACGAATCAACGCATTTGCGCAGCGACCGTCGGAAAGCTGACCGCCCTTGGGCAGCAGGGCCAGGTCCCGGCGTTGCCGGGGGTCGAGGTGCAAGATCGCGACCAGCGAGTCGATTTCCGATTCCACGCGCACCAGTTGCCCTTCTGCCAGGCCCGGTACAGCCTGCGGATGCACGGTCACGGTTGCTGGACCGGTAGGCGGGTGAACCCATTGGGAGGATTGGGATTTCTCGGTAGAAAGCGACAAGAGCTGAAGCGGATATTCTGGGTCCTTAGGCGTCGGCGGGGGCAGGGTAGTCAGCAGTTGCACCTTTGCGGTCGGTGTTTGCAGCGCTATCTCGGCAAAAAGTACTTTGGGCGCCAATGGGTTGCGCACCGGACCGGCCTCGAGGTCCGCCAAGGTCACGCCCGCCGCCCGGACCTGCGGATGCAGCAACCGCTCTTGCCACTGCCGCGCTGAGCCGGCGACGACCTCAGTTAGGCCCAGGCGAGCCGCGAGTGCCTGAATGATTTGCAGGTCACTGCGCACACCGGCCGGGGGCTCCACCACGGGCCGCGCAACGCCCAGCCATCCATGGCCATAAGCCCCCACGATATCATCGGCTTCCAGCAAGGTCGTCGTCGGCAGCACCAGCTGTGCCAGCTTGGCCGTATCGCTGAGCCAATTGTCGACGACTACGACGAATTCGCGACTTGCCAAGGCCTGCTGCACCACGCGCGCCTGGGGCAACATCGCCACGGGGTTGCCAGCAGTCACCCAGACGGCGCGGATCGGCGGGTCTCTGGCGTCAAGAATCTCTTGTCCCAGGCAGGGTTCACTCAGTGTGCGTGGCGCTGGGCCAGGTCCCGCGAGATCGGTGACAAAGGCCGCGCGCCGCTTGAAATAGAACGAAACGCCGCCGCCTGCAACGCGTAAGTTGCCGGAAATGGCCGATAATGCGTCCAGGGCCCGGACAATGCCACTGCCATTGACGCGGCGCCCCATGCCCCAGCCGACCAGGATGGCACAGGGCCCATCGAGCAATTGTCGCGTTAATTCAATGGCTTGTTCGATGGTCACATCGGCATCGGTACACCACTGCGCCAAGCTGCGGCTCTGGCATAGGGCGGAAAAAGCCTCAAGGTTGTCGCAGAGTTCTGCGGCGAGGTCCCGCCTTTCAGCCAACAAGCCCTGCGCCACGGCCATCGCCAGGGCGAAGTCGCCACCTGGGCGCGGCTGCAGGTAGCTGTCGCATAAGTGCGCGGTTTTATGAAAGACCGGGTCGATGAGCGTCACCCGGGTACCGCCCTGCCGAGCCCGTTTCAGCACGGGCAGTAGGTGAGGCCCTGAGACCGCCGGGTTCTTGCCCCACAGCAAAATATGTTTCGAGTTCAGGAGATCGGTGACGTCGTTGCTGTCCTCGACGCCAAAGTCGGCCATCTGCGCCGCGTCGCCCGCGCCGCTGCAAATGTCCCCGCGCTTGACGGTGACGGGCCCTAAGTGCGCGAAAAACAGATCGATGACTTGCCCGATCATCCCCAAGCTGCCACCGCTGTGGTAATGCAGGATCGCGGCGCCGCCAGAGGAATCGCGAATTTCGCCAAGCTTTTGTGCCGCCAAATCAAGGGCTTGCTCCCAACCTATGGCTGCAAACTGACCGTCAGGTTGGCGGAGCAAAGGCTGAGTCAGGCGAACGGTCCCTGACTGCCGCGTCAAGAAGTTGGCGGTGCGGTGGCATAGAAACCCTTGCGTAATAGGGTGTTGTGGGTCACCAGCGAGAGCGATGACTTGGCCGTCCTGAACCGTCGCAACAATGCGGCAGGCATCAGGGCAGTCGCGATTGCATGTCGTGGCGCGGACTTGGGTCATGAACGCTCCGGCGGTGGCGGGGCCCAATCCGCAGCGGGGCAGGGGCCGGAACTAGTGAGATCAGAGGGTTGTGAGTCATTGCTTTGGGGCAATCGACGTGGCCGGCAGAATTCTTTACCATGGCCGTGAACTGCCGGCAACGCCATAGCAATGGGTTGGGCCGGTTTGCCCTCGCTGGAGCTGCCAATGCATCGCCAATCCGTTGATCTTCCCTATTGTTGGGCTCGCTTGCTTGGCCGGCGACCCGCAGTCGCTACTGTTGCTGCATGGGCATGTTTCTGGGTAATCGCTGCAATAACAGCAGGTTGTGCGGGAGGAGCAGCGACGCCGCCGACATCCACTGCCGATTCTGTGCAACCACTTGATAGTCTTTCAGAAGTGCTGGTCGACGATGCGCAAACTGATGTCGTTGTCCCGCCGGCCGATTCCTTGGCCGATGGCGTGGTCGGAACGGACGCAGGGCAACCCATCGATGATGCAGCGGATTCCCTTGCCGACGCAGCGTCCGATGGTGCCTCGGACGACGCAGGCTGCCACGGGGCGGGCTGCGCGTGCAGCGAGAACGGTCAGTGCGACAGCGGCTACTGCCTCGAGACCGCCCAAGGCAGTCAGTGCGCTCAGACTTGTCAACAAAATTGCCCAGATGGCTTTGTCTGCAAGACCCTCAGCACCGGTTCGGACGTGACTTCGCTGTGCGTGCCTCTGTTCCCGCGCCTATGCGAACCGTGCAATGCCGACGCCGATTGTGCAGCAGCTACAGGCGGTTCCGGTAGTGCCTGCGTGCCCTACCAAGGGGCCGTGGGCCTGCTTGGCGGATTCTGCGGGGCCAGCTGCGACGCGGCGAGCCCTTGCCCCAGCGGCTACTCGTGCGATGCGGTCACCTCCGTTGGTGGGGCAAAATCGCAGCAATGTCGCAAGATTGACCAACAGTGTTCCTGTGACGCCCGGGCGGTTAAACTCGGCCTGCAGACCGGGTGCTCCTTGACCAGCGGTGCCGGAACCTGCGCCGGAAAGCGGAGTTGCAGCGCAACGGGCCTGAGCGGCTGCGATGCACCGGCAGCGCAATTGGAAACGTGCAACCTCAAAGACGATGATTGTGATGGCCAAACCGATGAAACTACACCGGGTTTATGCGATGACGGCCAGGCTTGCACCTATGACAACTGCGTGTCGGGCCAGTGCCAGCATCCGCCTGCGACCGGCGCGTGTGACGACGCAAATGCCTGTACAAGTGGGGAAATCTGCCAAAATGGCTTCTGCCTTGGCCAGGCCATCGCCTGTGACGACGGCAACCCTTGCACCAAGGACGGCTGCGCCCCCGCCAGCGGCTGCACCACGACGGCGCAGGACGGGCCATGCGATGACGGGAATGCCTGTAGTATCAATGATCTATGCAAGTCCGGCTCCTGCAGTCCAGGGGACCTCGCACTCTGTGACGACGGCAACGGTTGCACCACCGACGCGTGCGACAAGGCCAAGGGCTGCCTGCACACGCCCAACAGTTTGCCCTGCACGGACAACGACTTATGCACCACAGCCGATATTTGCAAGAACGCCGCCTGCAGTCCTGGCGCTAGCTTGCCTTGTAGCGACGGCAATCCCTGCACTGACGACGCCTGTAATCCCCTGAGCGGATGCACCTTTACGCCCAACGAGGCGGCCTGTTCCGACGGCAACGTCTGCACCATTGCCGACGCCTGCGCCGCGGGCATCTGCGTACCCGGCCCGGCGCAAAAGTGCGACGACGGCAACTCCTGCACCGCGGATTCCTGCGATTCCAAGCAGGGTTGCGTGGCTACGCCTAACAACGCCGCCTGCAGTGACGGCAACGTTTGCACCACCACGGACAGTTGCAAGGCCGGCAGTTGTCAGCCCGGTCCCGTCCTGGCCTGCGCCGATGGCAATCCGTGCAGTGACGACAGCTGCGATCCCAGCAAAGGCTGTGTTTTTACACCGAATAGTCAGCCATGCGACGACGCCAACGCCTGCACCGTCGGCGACACTTGCAAAGGCGGCACCTGCACGCCCAAGAAGGGGCTCGCCTGCGACGACGGCAATCCTTGCACCACCGATAGCTGCGATATTACCAACGGTTGTCAGTACTTGGCCAACAGTGCGCCCTGCAATGACGGCAACCTGTGCACGGCCAATGACGCCTGCGCCGGCGGCAGTTGTCAGGGCGGCGCGTTGTCGGTATGCGAAGACGGAAACGCTTGCACCAGCGATAGTTGCGACCCTAGCGGCGGCTGCATCCACCTAGCCAACGCCGCCACCTGCAGCGACGGCAATGTTTGCACAGGGCCCGACCAGTGCAGCAACACAATATGCAAGCCAGGAGCCTACTTAGCTTGTGATGACGCCAACCCATGCACCACCGATAGTTGCGACGCCGTGGCCGGATGTACCTTTGTGGCCAACAAGTTCCCTTGCAGCGATGGCGATGCGTGCACCGATGGCGACGTGTGCAACAACAGCAGCTGCCAACCGGGCTCGGCCAAAGTCTGTGACGATGGCAATCCGTGCACGACGGATACCTGCGAAAAAGCAAGCGGTTGCAAGACGTCTGTCGCCCCGGATGCCACGCCGTGCGGTCAAGGTCAATGCACGGCCGGCCTGTGCACCTGCCCGCCGGGCTACAGCGGCAGCGGCTTACAGTGCGCAGACATTGATGAATGCAAGACCGGGGTCGCCAAGTGCGACGCCAACGCCACCTGCAGCAACCTCATCGGCAGTTACACCTGCAGTTGCAACGCCGGCTGGGACGGAAATGGCAAGACTTGCAACGACATCGACGAGTGTAAGACCGGAGCCCTGGTCTGCAGCGCCAACGGCACCTGCACCAACACCTTGGGCAGCGCCAACTGCACGTGCAACAAAGGGTATTCGGGCGACGGCAAGACGTGCACCGACATCGACGAGTGCAAGGCGGGCCTGCTTACCTGTGGCACCAACGCCACTTGCAGCAACACTGCTGGCAGCGCCTTCTGCTACTGCAACACCGGTTACAGCGGCGACGGTCAAACCTGCACCGATGTCGACGAATGTGCTGCAGGAACAGCTGGTTGTAGCGCCAATGCCACCTGCGCCAACACGCCCGGCGCCTTCGTGTGCACGTGCAAGGCCGGTTACAGCGGCGATGGCAAGACGTGCACGGATGTCGACGAATGTGCTGCCGGAACAGCAGGTTGTAGTGTCAACGCCACCTGCGCCAACACACCCGGCAGCTTTTCGTGCACTTGCAAGGCGGGCTACGTGGGCGACGGCAAGACGTGCGCCGGCATCAGCTTGGCCTTTAGCACCTGCGCCGCGACGGGGGCCACGGGACCCAGTCAGGGCCAATGCAACACGGCGTACAGCGGTTCACAACTCGCTGGCACTGTTACGGTTACCGGCGGATTCCAACTCTGGACGGTACCGGGCAATGGCGTCTACCGCATTGAAGCCTTCGGCGCTGGCGGTGGCACGCAGAGTCCGTACGGCGTGGGCGGCCTCGGCGCCCGAGTGCGCGGTGATATCACCCTTAAGGCCGGACAAGTGCTCAAGATTCTCGTGGGCCAAAAGGGCAAGGACGGCGGATCCTATGACGTCGGCGCGGGAGGCGGTACCTTTGTAGCCCTCAATGATAACACGCCCTTACTGGTAGCTGGCGGCGGCGGAGCGGCGGGCAACTGCGGCGCAACCAGCCCGAGCGGCATGGCCGGCAAGAACACCCAAGGCAACGGCGCAGGCGGCGCGAGCAACAACGACGGCAATTGGTGCGGTTGCGGCGGCGAAGGCAGTGGCGGCGCGGGCTTTACCGGCAATGGCGGCGGCGGCGGCGGGCCCTTGTCCTTCGTCAACGGCGGCACCGGCGCGACCGGCGTGCGCAGCGGCCAATGCGTCGGTGCGGGCTGGGGTGGCTTTGGCGGCGGCGGTAACGGCGGCAATGGCGGCGGCGGCGGCGGCGGGTATCAGGGCGGCATCGCGGGTGGCGCGGCCAACGGCGGATCCCCGTGGGGAGGCGGCGGCTTGTCGTACCTCAACGGCGCCAATCAGGATAGCGCCTCGGGCGTGCAGGTGGGCGACGGCAAGCTCACGATAACCTCATTATAATGCGATATTAGGGAATTGTTGCGGCACAGCGTCCCCGGGCGGGCGCACTGGAGATTTGGATGCGGTTCGCTCATTTTCCTCAAGGGTTTGACGTGGTTGCTCGGTTGCTGTCCCTCCCTCGCCGTGCGGCGCTGCGCGGCTTGCTGTGCCTTGGCCTAGCTGCGACCGGGACCACCGTGCTGCCAATTGGCGGTTTTGCTTTGGAAGCACCGAAGACGATTGCAATTCAGGGTCTGCTGACCTCCAATGCCGGCCTGCCCGTGGCCGATGGCGACTATGGCCTAAGTGTGCAATTTTACGACGCTCAAGCCGCTGTGGTGCCTCTGTACAAGGAACTGATCATCGGCGTGCAGGTCAAGAGCGGTCTATTTTCGGCAACGGTCGGGCAGAACTTGGCCCTGGACCTCAGCATTTTTCAGACCGGCACGGCGCAGTGGGTCGGCGTGACCGTCGGTAGTGAACCTGAGCTGCCGCGTCAACGCCTGCAGTGGACGCCCTATGCCTTGCGCGCTTCGTACGCGGCAGCGGCGGCCAGTGTCGATTGCTCAGGCTGCATTGCTGGTGCGCAAATTGCCCCTGAAGTATTGGCCCCTTATGCCAAGTCAGCAGATCTGGCCTTAGTGGCAAAGTCGGGCAAGTATGGCGATTTGTCCGGGCAGCCGGACCTTTCCGTTTTCGCCCAAGTGGCCGCCCTGGCCAAGGTAGCGACCTCTGGAAACTATGCAGATTTACAGAACCTTCCTGCCTTGAGCAAGGTAGCCCTTTCCGGAGCCTATGCCGACCTCAGCGGCACGCCGCAGTTGGCCAACGTGGCGATGACCGGTAATTACGCGGACTTGAATGGCACTGTGGTCAATGGGGCGCTGACCGGCAAATACGACCAGCCCCTGCAAATGACCAATGCTGCCAATGCCTTTGCTGGTGACGGCACTGGCCTTATCAACGTCCCGGCGGCCAAACTCTCTGGCACCATCGGCGCTGGCCAACTCGGCGCGGGCGTGGTCAGCGATGTGCACGTCAATGCCGCCGCCGCCATCGCTGGCAGCAAAATTGCCCCTGATTTCGGGGCCCAGAACATCGTGACCGCAGGTTCGGTGGGCATCGGCGTCGCCAGCCCGGCCGCCAAGCTCGACGTCAACGGCGACGTGCGGGTCAGCGGCAACGTCTACGGCCCCGTGGGCGGCGGCTACCGCATCCAAAGCACCGAATGGGTGAACATTTCCGGCGCCGGCTGTGGTTCCAACCCAGTAGGCTACATGAAACTGGTGACGCCGATTGTGGAAAATGAAAGCAACATGTTCTCCATCAAAGTCGTGTTCTACGGCTACGCTGGCGGCGGCTATGCCGGCGAAATCCGTTGCGGCGGCTATGCTTATAGCGCATCCACCCTCATCAACGCCGGTTGCACCGGTTGGGGCGTCAGCTTGCCGTACACGATTCTGGTCGAGAAGCGGAGCGGCAAGAACGTCGTCGTTGTGCGCATCGGCGATGCCGGAACTGGCTGGTATTACCAGCACTTTACCTATGATTACGTAGGCTGGCAGCCCCATCCGCCGGCGACGTTCCAGTGGGTGTGCGGCGAGAAGTCTTAGACTTGGTGTCCAAAGGGATAAAGCCAGGTATCTAAAGGGGAATCACCCGAAAAACTGCGCAAGAATGACACACTTTGCGTGCCTGCCTAGCAGCGACACGACCGGGCTAAGTCGCTAGGTGGGCCTGGGTTCGACCGGGTAGAAGTTCCCTTGGTGCCCATAGGGATAAAGCCTTGTCGCTAAAGGGAAATCCCCCCCCACAAGCGCCCCATTTCCCCAACCAGCGCCGGCCCCTTGACCCTGCTATTTTATCCGGGTAAAATACGCCCCAACGGCCCCATCGTCGCCGTGCCCGGAGGTCAACCGATGTTCCCGTCGCCCCAAGCCGCTAGCGCCCCGTCCCCCTTGGTAGATACCGATACATCCCTGAACTGCATCGCTTTTGCCGGTCCTCACCGCCTGGCTGCCGGTCCGTTGTGGGCGGTCGCGCTCGCTGTGCACGCTGCCGAACAGCAGGGCACCTCAGAAACGCTTCTGGTCTTTGATGCCGAAACTAGCCGCCTTGTGGACCTCGATCTGCGCGGAACGACTTCGCAATTGCAGCAGCGCTATCCACTGCCCAATGACGCCGCGCCGTTGGACGCCGATACTGCTGCCACGGAGCCGGAGCGGCGGCTGGGAAGGCCAAAACTTGGCGTGATTGCGCGAGAAGTCACGCTCCTGCCCCGCCATTGGGACTGGTTGCAGGGCCAGCAGGGCGGGGCCTCGGTGGCGCTGCGCAAGCTCGTCGACCAGGCGCGGCGCACCCAGCACGCGGCGGATCAACGGCGCTTGGCCCAGGACGCAGCTTATCGCTTCATGTCGGCAATGGCTGGTGATTACAAGGACTTTGAAGAGGCTGCCCGCGCGCTCTTTGCCGATCAGCCCCAGCGTCTGCAGTCCCTCACCGCGCAGTGGCCGGCCGATGTGCGCGACCACGTTTTGCTGTTGGCAGACCGGGTGTTTGCTGGGACTGGGCCCGATAGCGCTCCTGCGCAGGCCCTTGTGTAAAACAGCGCCTGTTGCCCGCGTCCCGCATTTGGTCTTTGCCGCCCGTGGACTGGGCCTATGCGCTAGCCCCCGATGATCCCCATGGCTCCTTTTCCATAAGTTACTGATATTGTAGCGAATTCGTGCCGATAGACGGTGTCTCTTTGTGGCACTGCTATATGCTTGGCGCGGATACCTACACCGATGCCCGCCTGTTGTCGCCCGGCACGGTCCCCGGCCTAAGTCGCAGCCGTTACCCGACCTTGGGCTACGACCCCTTTGAGCCCAACGATGTGCGCACGGTGCCTTTTGACCCGAAGACCAGCAAGAATCCGCTTTACGATTCAAGGGCTTTTCGCATCTCCTCATTGCGCGACGTCTACTCCAGCGGCGGCGGCTGGACCCTCAAGTTGCAGGCCGTCCTCGGCGACACGGGTGACCGCGACTACTACGTCCTCTACGGCGGCATCGCCAACGTGACCTTGGTCCCCAGCACGCGCGATTACGCCTTGTATTTGCACATCTTTAAGGGCGATGGCACCTTCCTCGACACTTGGCAGAGCACGACGGGCGGCACGCGACGGACAACGTGATGCGCCACTCGACCAAAAAGTGCCCCGCGGGCGCCGGCATGTTCATCATCGAAATTCGCAGCAAAGACCCGAACAAGGACTTCGGGCCCTTGCCCTGCGGGCTGTCCACTCACTGGGCGCAGTAGGAAAAATAGTTTTAGATCAAGGGGTTGATCTGGGTGGCGTCGGTGTTCATCGGCCGACCAACTGCCCAATCAACTCCGCGTATTGCGCGGCGCAGTGGGCGTCGGACAGCTCCGCCTCGGCATAGGCCCGCCCAGCGGCACCCATCGCAGCGCGTTGTTCAGCAGGTAGCTTGGCAAAAGCTTCGATCTTATTGGCAATATCGACAGGGTCTTGCCAATCGAACAGCAGTCCGCGCTGCCCATCGCGCACCAGGACCGGGTGGTCCAGGCAGTTGCTCGCCAACACAGGCAGCCCGCAGGCTAGGGCCTCGCACACCACATTAGGTAATCCTTCCAGGTAGCTAGCGTGCACCAGCGCGTCGTGCTGCTGCATCAGGGCCGCCACATCGCGGCGCTCGCCGAGCCAATGCCACTGCTGCCCAAGGTCCAGCGCGGCGATACGCGCCCGCATCTCGTCGGCATTGCGCTGATTTTCCGCGTGATTCTGGTCCACCAGTCCCACCCAGTTGACCCGCGGCTCCAGGCCACGCTGCCGCAGCAGGTGCAGGGCCTCAATCAGCCGGAGCCCATTCTTGGTCTGCTCCACCCGCGCCACCACCAGAAGTTGCAGGGGCGCTTTGGGGTCCGGCGTCGGCCGCGGATTGGGAGAAAAAGCCTGCAAATCAACGCCGTTGTAAATCGTACGAATCCGGCCGCGCAGAAAGCCAAACTGATCCTCTAGGCGCTGGCGATGGTGGTGCGAGTTGGTCGTCACGCCATCGGCCAGCCGGTGCACATGCCGCAGCGCCCGCCAACCCAGGGTTTCGTGCGCCATCGACCGCTCGGCCGCAATGATCTTGGGCCGCCGAGGTCCCAAGGACGCCAGTTCGGCATAGAAACTAGGCGTATCTAAAAAAGAAATCACCACATCGAGGCCCGGCTCGCGCAGGCGTCGGCCCAGATCGGCGATAATCTTGAGAGAAAATCGGGACTTCTTGGTCTCGCGCAGGACAGGAATCCCTGCTGCACGTAGCTTTTCTTCATAAAAATCAGCCGGTTGATAGACCAAGACCGAAAGGCGATGGCCACGCTGCTGTAAGCCTATGGCTAGATTGACCAATTGCCGCTGAGCGCCGCCTGAGCCGAGGTTATCGATCATCAGGCGGACGTTCAGCGGCCGGTCTCGGGTCTGCGCAGGGGCGTAAGACTCTGGCAACTGCGCAGGATTCATGACTTATGCGCCTTTCCAGGTGGGCTGTAGCGTCCCCATTGGCCCACTCGCCACTGCGCGAAAAGGCAAATCAGCGTGATTGCATTGGATTATTCCCGCACCGAGCCTTACTTTGCGCGCGAGCAGACCGTGTTGGTGATGAGGCGCGTGACCACGTAGGGGTCCATGTTCGCGCAAGGACGGCGATCTTCGATGTAGCCCTTGCCGTCGACGGCGACCTGCCACGGAATGCGCACGCTGGCGCCGCGGTCCGAGACGCCGTACTTGAACTGCTTGTAGCTACAGGTTTCATGCTTTCCGGTCAGGCGTTCCTCAATGCCAGCGCCGTACTCGGCGATGTGCAGTGCGTGCTCTTCGCCCAAGGCCTTGGCTGCGGCTTCGCAGGCGACGATGGACTCGCGCATCGCCTTGGTGGAGAAATTGGTGTGTGCTCCTGCGCCGTTCCAGTCGCCTTTGACCGGCTTGGGGGCCAAGGTGGCGCTGACGCCGTAATCCTCGGCTACGCGGTAGAGCAGCCAGCGGGCGATCCACAGTTGATCGGAGGCCTGCACGGGGCCGCAAGGGCCAATCTGAAATTCCCATTGCGCTGGCATAACTTCGGCGTTGATACCGGCAATCATCAGCCCGGCGTCAATGCACATGTCCAGGTGTTCTTCTACAATTTCACGGCCATAGACTTCATCAGCGCCGACGCCGCAGTAGTAGCCAAACTGCGGGGCAGGGAAGCCATTATCGGGCCAGCCTAAAGGCTTGATACCACTAAAGAATGTATACTCTTGCTCAATGCCAATCCACATGTCGTGCGCCTTGTATTTCTCTGCCACTTCAAGGAGTTTGGCGCGCGTGTTGGTCGGGTGCGGCGTCAGGTCGGTCAGCAGCACTTCGCACAGCACCAGGCGATGCGGCCCGCCACGGACTGGATCTGGGCAATTATACACAGGTTTTAGCACGCAGTCGGACGCGTGGCCCGTGGCCTGATTGGTCGAGGAACCGTCAAAGCCCCAGTTCGGCGGCTCTTGGCCGATGGGGATGATCTTGGTCTTGCAGCGCAGTTTTTGGGTCGGTTCGGCACCGTCCATCCAGATGTATTCCGCTTTATAGACCTTAGGTTCGCCTTGTTTGCTGCTCACGGATGACCTCGATATGGGCTAGGGGTTGGCGGCGTCGAATCACGCCGGCCGGCGGGCGTCCTGAGCGTCACCGGCACGCGGAATCTAACTGGCGTTTGTTTCCAATCTGTTTCTAAGTCAAGAAGGCCCAGCAAAATCGGGCCGCGCTTGTCAGGCCACGCGGAGCCGCTATGCTGGCCGCGGCACTGGAATTGGAAGATGGCTGACCAAGAATTATCGATTGAAATTAAGGATCAAGCTGGCAAGACCTCGGTCGGTGTCGTGCAGGTGCGCGTGATCACGGATCGGCAGCGGTGGCAAAGGGCTTGGCACAGTGCGCGCGTTGCTTATATCCTAGCTTTTGCAACACTTTTCTTACCAATCATCCACTTTGTTGTGCCGCCGCTTGCTGTGATCATCGGCACGATCTTGGCGATACGTCGCCTGGGCCAAGCCGAACTGCTGCAAGGGCAGGGGGCCTGTCCCTACTGCCAGAAGGCCTTGACTATCGAGCCGCAACTACCTGAGTGGCCAGTGGAAATCCTGTGTCCGGGCTGCAAACGCTTGATGCAGGCGAGCCTAGAGCCCGGCGACTTGCAAAAAAGGCGACAGAATGCGGAGCTGCCCTAGACTAGGGTTGCTGCGGCCCTGCACGGCCGTTCAGGCAGGCGAATCATGACGCGCAAAACCTTGCATATAGCGGTGTTACACGGCGGCCCTTCTTCCGAGCACGACATTTCCGTCTGGAGCTCCGGCGGCGTGATCGCGGCGCTGCGGGCCAGTGGGCATCGCTTGACGCCAGTTTACGTCGACAAGACGGGGCGCTGGCATGTCGGTGTTGCTCAAGCAGGAGAAATGCTTGAACATTCTGCCACTATCTTGGAGGGTGCCCAGCAACTGGTCGCCCTGCAGCCCGACCTGTGTTTCCTAGGCTTTCATGGCACTTATGGCGAGGACGGCCGCATTCAGGCCCTGCTCGACCTTGCGGGCTTGCCCTATACCGGTTCAGGCGTGCTGGCCAGCGCGGCGGCGATGGATAAGCCCTTGGCAAGACGCATTTTTGCTGGCGTCGGTATCCCGGTGGCGGCGGCCGTGGAGGTCCAAAGTGCCGACCTCCGCCACGGCGACGTTCGGGCGGTAGCGACGCGGTTGGCCACTGAGCTTGGCCTGCCCGTGGTGGTCAAAGTGCCGGCCGGCGGTTCAAGCGTTGGCGTAGAAATACCACGTGATTTCGAGGCTTTGGTACAGAGTCTGTCCCGGCTTGCCGCCGATGCCGAGCTGTTGTTGTGCGAGCAATACATCGCGGGCGTGGAGTTGACGGCGGGGGTGCTGCAGGCGGCCGACGGATCGCTACAAGCCCTGCCAATCGTTGAAATTGCGCCGAAAACCGGTGAGTTCTTTGACTTTACAGCCAAGTACCAAGCGGGGGGCAGTGATGAGATCGTTCCCGCGCGCATTTCAGCTGAATCCACCCTACAAGTTCAAGAGTTAGGCCTGCGTGCCCACCGCGCGCTTGGCTGTGCCGGGGTGAGTCGCACCGACGTGATCTTGAGGGCTGATGGGCATCCATTTGTCTTGGAAACCAATACTTTACCGGGCCTGACTCCGGCCAGCTTGTTGCCCAAAGCTGCTGCCGCCGCGGGTCTAGACTATTCAGCGCTGCTTGCGCGAATTATCGCTTGCGCCGTCAAGTCTTAACTGAGGGCACGAAGATTTTCATTGACGACAGGCACCGGCGCCCGGATGCTACGGGCCCATTGGGATCGCCCCATGCCGTGCGCGCACATGCCGGGGAGCTGTCTCAGACACCCCGGGTGGCGACCGCCTTTCGCCTGCAGGAGGTAGCAATTACCATGGCTTGTTCCATTCATATTGATTCCGTCACGCCATCGACCGTTATCGAAAATGAACCGTTCAAGGTCACCTGGACCGTGGCGGCCGCAGAGGATTTTGATGTGCGCAACCTGACCGTGGCGCTCATGACGGACGATGCCCGTCTGGTGCTGGTGGACCACAATTCCCAAGATTCTCCGCCGGAAAAGCAGATCCAGGTCTCCCCTGGAGCCCGCGCCACCAAGACGACGCAAGTGGTCATCCAACGGCGCAAGGGTCTGGTCGACGAATTGTCGCGAGATGGCAGCAGTTCCGGGATCTTCCTGCACGCGCGCGCCCGCAATGAACGGGACGAAATCGTCGCCGATGGCGCGGCGTTGGAAGTGCAGGTCGCGGGACTGCCACGGCGAACGATGCCGCGTATTTTCCTGTAATCATCTGGAATAATTCGCCAATCGCGTACGCTTGCCCAGGGTCCCCGTCTACTTGGCTGGGGTTAGCACCGGGGCCGGCGTCCCGTCCGTGGCGCAGCGCACCCAATGCAAGGCGCGGCCCGTCGGTGTGATCAGGACCGCGGCGCCCTGACCACTGGCGGTATCGAGCGCCATCACCGCTTCGCAGCGCAGAGGACCTTGCCAAGGCAGCAGCTTCTGCCCTTGGGCCATACGGTTGCGCGACGGCTCCTGGCTCAGCACCACCCCAGGGGAACCCAGAACGGCCCCTTGGCCCGTGGTCAGCGCCACACATTGGTCCGGCCCCGACGACACCGCCGTTCCTGCGCTGCCGGCCGGCCGCACTTTGGCATCCAAAGTCCCGTCTTTGCTGATGATAACCTTGCCCGCTGCATCCACGACCACGGCCGCGATTTCCAGCCTCTTGCCCTGGGCCGTGCGGACCAAAACGGCTTCCACTTGGCCCTGCGCCGTTTGCTGCCAGCCAAGACCTTCGAGTTCGGGGCCTGCCAGATGCTGTTGGCCGACGATGGTCCCGGCATCAAGGTCCAGCACCGTCCATTCCACGGCCCCTTGGTTTGGCTGATTCTTTGCCAGAACTGCTTTATTCTGGCCTGGTTGGATTGGTGCCTGCACCCGCTCAGCCAAGGCCAGCAGATCGCCCTGGCGCGTGACAGCGATCAGGGTACCTTGGGGTTCGTAGACGAATTCTGCTGTACCTGTGCGGAGTTCTAGTCCGGCAATGCCGGCAGGAACCACGAGCAACGGCGGCGTGCCCGCGAGGACAAAGCCCGGCTGGGGCCAATTGGTGTCCGCTGGCGTCGGCGGCAGGGAGGCTTGACCCAGCTTGGCCCCTGTTGAATTGCGGACTTCTACGGTGTGCCGGTCGACGTTCTTGCCGCCCATGGCGATGCGGCAGACCTTGGGCACCAGCAGCGAAGTGCCTGAACGGACAGGCGCTCCGTAGTCACAGCCGGTCGTTGCGGCCAACCAAGGACCCACGTCCTGACACGGCGGCGTGGCGGCGGCGCGGCCAGGGATACCAAGGAGTAAACCACAAAGAAATACAGGGAAATGCCGGTACTGGGCGAACGTCCAAGGCATCGCAGGGCTCCAGAGGTCGGCATGGCCGACGCGCACCCAGCAATCTGCAGCAACCACGCGAACCTGTCTAGCCCGGGCGGACCGGGGGGCGCCGCCCATCGCAGGACCTGGCCACCGGTGTCCCTCCAGGACGCCAGCGCTACACGGGCTGCCATATCCCCGTTTGGGTTGCGGAATTGGCTTGAGGGATGGCTTCTGTTTACCGAGGCACGCGCCCACGCCTCGAGCGACCCCAGCCGCCGGTGCTGCGGTCTTCCCCGCGGCCTTCACCTTGCCACCCGCCGCCGGGCCATGCCACACTGGCCGGCATGGGCTTGCTAGGCACCAATTCTCCAGCGAATTCGCCAGCGGTGCTGCCGGCAAACGCCATGCAACATCGCAATAAGATTGTTGATATGAAGCCTTTTGCCCGTCGCCCCTGGTCCTGGCTCCTGTGGATCTGGCGCGCGCCCTTGCGCCATGATTTTCAAAGGCCGACGGGCCTGCGTGCTTGGCTGGTTGCCTTGACCATCGTTGTCCTGCAAATCTCAGCAATTGCTTGGGGTTTGCTGGTCCTGCGCTAGGGGTGGTGGACTGTGCCTGACGTCCGTCCGACCCCAACTTCGCCCATGCAAGCAGCTACCCGTCGGTCCGACCTAGCGGTGCAGGCCGGTCAGCGTCCGAGCGACATTCACGCCCGGGCAGGCCTTATCGCCAGTGAGTTCAGCCTGTTGGGCCTTGGTGCGGCATTGTTAGCGACGGCGGCGCTCATCGTCGCGCTGCACGGTACGCTAGCTTTGGCCTTGGTTCACGCGGGGTTACTTGCCGCAGCGGGTCTGTGCACGGCGGGAACCCTGCTGCTGGCGGCGGGCTGGTGGCTCAATGTCGGGCAAACCCGCGATCAGCCTGCAGATTTGCCCACCTCGGTGGCTCCCCTCTTTGTTTTGGCGACGGCCCTGTCCGCCGTGGCGTGGCTGGCCCTGTGGCACCTGCATCACGTGCCGGCTGGGACGGGCGAGAGCCTCGATCTGAAGCGATTTCAACATGTCACGCGCCCCTTGCTCTGGGCCGGTACCCTGGCGGTGCCGGTGCTGGCCGGGCTGGCGCTGCGCAGCCTGCAGGCCGTGGACCCGCGGTCGCCCATGCCCATTGCCGGGCTCTTTGAGGCGATTGGCCACACGTTGCTGGGCGGCGTGGCGCTGATGATGCTCGTCGGGTTGTCTTCTGATTCCATGAGTTTGGAGCTCAAGTATTATTTAGGCGCTTCGCTTTGCACCGGCGCTGGCCACGTGATTCTCTGGGCGGGTTGGCTGTTGCGTGGGTCGCGTCAGGCCCTGCGATCGGCGCGATTACAGGGGATTCGCGTGCCACTGTGGCATAGGGGCCACACTTTGGCTTCGGCGGCACTGGTGGGCGGCGTGGTGCTGCCGGCCCTGGTTGTGCTGGCCGATCTGCTGGCTGTGCGCGACGTCGGCTTGGCGGTGGCCTGCGCCCTGCTGGCCGTGTCCAACCACGCGATGCGCTATGCCTGGGTATTGTTGGCGTTTCCTGCTCCGCCATGGCCAAGATCGCCCAGCCCTTGACACCGATCCGTGTCATCCTACCTTTGGTTCGCGCTTGGCCGTCTGGCTGAGCCGAAGCGACGGCACCCTCTGTCCCTGCCTTGCGTCGCAAATGCCTTGTAACAACAGGGTGTTGAGCCGACAAGCCAGAGACAAACCAAGCAAGCGCCCCGGCCTTTGCTGCGCGCAGTGCTGATCGCCACGGTGTGAGAACATCTACACTTCATTGAGGAAATGGCCCGGGCATCTCCGCCGGGCCTCAACGACACGTTCCATTCTCGAGGTACAACGACCATGGCCATTACTCCCTTGTTCGATCGAATCGTCGTCAAACGCTCGGAAGGTCAAGCGACTTCTCCCGGCGGCATCCTGCTGCCCGACGCAGCCCAGGAGAAGCGCCAGGAAGGCGTAGTGGTTTCCGTAGGCGCTGGTAAGTTGCTGGATGAAGGAACGATTCTCCCGCTCGAGCTCAAGGGCGGCGAGCGCGTCCTCTTCGGCAAGTACGCGGGCAACGAGATCAAGTTGGGCGGAGAGACGTTGCTGCTGATGCGCGAAGACGAAGTGCTGGCCGTGCTGGACTAGTGAAGTTCGCCATTTTCTGGTGATTTTGCCGATTTCGCACCGTTTGAGGCAAGGGCACAGCCGGACAGTGGTCCAGCAAAGCCGCCACCGAACCAACCTAACTGTTTGAAATTGAAAGGAGAACGCAATGGGAGCCAAGGACATCATTTACGGTTCGCAAGCCAAGGACAAGATCCTCGCGGGCGTCAACCAGCTAGCCAATGCCGTCAAGGTTACGCTTGGACCCAAGGGTCGCAACGTCGTGATTGAAAAGAGCTTCGGCGCTCCAACCGTCACCAAGGACGGCGTGACTGTCGCCAAGGAGATCGAGCTCCTGGACAAATTTGAGAATATGGGCGCGCAGATGGTCCGCGAAGTCGCATCTAAGACTTCAGATGTGGCCGGCGATGGTACCACAACGGCTACGGTTTTGGCCCAGGCGCTCTATCGCGAAGGCCGCAAGCTCATCGAAGCCGGTGCCAATCCGATGGACCTCAAGCGCGGCATCGACCTCGCCGTGGCCAAGGTTGTGGAAGATCTGGTCAATCAGTCGCGCACCGTCGAAGGTCGCAAGGAAATCGCCCAAGTCGCGACCATTTCGGCCAACGGCGACCAGACCATCGGCGACATCATCGCCGAAGCGATCGAGAAAGTCGGCAAAGAAGGCGTTATCACTGTGGAAGAGGCCCGTTCCATCGAGACGACCTTGGACGTCGTGGACGGTATGCAGTTCGACCGCGGCTACATCAGCCCCTACTTCGTGACCGACTCCGAGACGATGGAGTGCGTGTTCGAAGACCCGTACATCCTTATTCACGAAAAGAAAATCAGCTCGGCCAAGGACTTGCTGCCGGTGCTCGAGCAAGTCGCGCGCGAGCAACGCCCCATCATCCTCATCGCCGAAGACATTGACGGCGAGGCTTTGCCGGTGCTGGTGCTCAACAAGCTGCGCGGTGCCCTGCAAGTCGTGGCCGTCAAGGCACCGGGCTTTGGCGACCGTCGCAAGGCGATGCTCGAAGACATTGCCGTCATTACTGGCGGCACGTTCCTGAGCGAAGACCTTGGACACAAACTGGAATCGGTCACGCTCGATCAGCTCGGCCGCGCCAAGCGCGTGGTGATTGACAAAGAGACGACGACCCTGGTCGACGGCTACGGCGATCACGGTGCCATCGACGCGCGCAAGAAGCAGATTCGCCAGCAGATTTCGGAAACGACCAGCGATTACGACCGCGAGAAGCTCGAAGAGCGTCTGGCCAAGTTGTCGGGGGGCGTGGCCATCATCCGCGTCGGTGCGGCGACCGAGACCGAAATGAAAGAGAAAAAGGCGCGTGTGGAGGATGCGTTGCACGCGACGCGCGCGGCCGTAGAAGCCGGCATCGTCCCCGGTGGCGGTGTGGCCCTGGTGCGGGCGCAGAAGGCGATTGCTGGTCTAACCGCGGAAGGCGACAAGCAGTTCGGCATCAACGCCGTGCGCCGCGCCATTGAGGAGCCGATGCGGCAAATCGCGGCCAACGCCGGTTGGGAAGGCAGCATCGTCGTCAATAAAGTGCGCGAAGGTACTGGTGGTTTCGGCTTTAACGCCGCCACGGAGACTTTTGGTGACTTGCTCGCGGCTGGCGTTATCGACCCGACCAAGGTCGTGCGGTCCGCTTTGGTCAACGCTGCTTCGGTCACCAGCTTGATGCTCACGACCGACGCCATGATCACCGAGAAGCCGCGCAAGGAAGAAAAGGGCGGCGGCCATGACCACGACCACGGCGGCATGGGCGGCATGGGTGGCATGGGCGGTATGGGCGGAATGATGTAGTTCTCCGGACTTGGGCTTGCTGCCTGCGCTCATTTAGGGGCAGACGGCGGGGCAGGTTCGCAGCACGCGAGGCAACGGGTGGTCGATTTGCGAATTGGCCGCCCGTTGCCGTTTTTGCCACACGACCGGCGTTTTCTGCAAGGATAACAATGGCTTTGTGCAAGGATAGCGGGCGCTTGAGCAGGTAGGCCGGGACACGGACGGCCGTTGGGGAGTGCAGGATGGCCGCAGATCCAAAGGTGCTTTTTGCCTTGTATCACCTGGGGTTGGATGCGGCCGGAACGTACCAGTTCCGCAACCTGCACCAGTGTGCGCGGGCGCTGAAGATGGACGCCGATAGTCTGCAAACAGCCCTGCAAAACGCGGGGTTAGACCAGGATACCGTATCGCGCTTGGCCTTTAACGTTGCGCGTTGGCACGCCCAGGCGCAGTTCTGCAAACCAGCCGAGGCAGGGGCCCTGATCGAGGCCGCGTGGCAAGGTCTGCAAGAGGCAAGGCGGCAGGCACCGACCGGCGATATCGTCCATGATGTCGACTATGACGACCTGTGGGGCGATGGCCATCAGGGCGCTGAGTAGCACTTCGAGCCCGAACTTGCTTGCCGGTTCGCCTGGAATTTGCACCGCAGAACAGGCGGGCCTAGATCAAAGCAATGCCGTCGATTTCAACCGCTGCATCGCGCGGTAGGCGTGCCACTTGCACGGTCGCGCGCGCCGGGAACGGTGCCCTGAGAAAGCTGGCGTATACCTCATTGACGGCAGCGAAATCCGCAAGATCTTGCAGATAAATCGTGGTCTTGACCAGGGCGCTGAGGTCGGTGCCCGCGGCTGCCAAGACGCCCTGCAAGTTGCGCATCACCTGGGCCGTTTGGGCGCTGACGTCGCCAGCGATGAGGGCTCCCGTGGCAGGGTCCAGGGCCACTTGGCCGCTGAGAAACAGGAAGCGACCGCTGGGTGGCGTCTCAATCGCTTGACTATACGGACCAATCGCCGCGGGCGCGTTGGTGGTTTGGATGGCATGGGTCAGGGCCATAGGTCACCTCCTGGGCTCAATGCAATGTGGAACAAAGGGGTTACAGGTACTCGTAGCTCTAACCCGAAGTTCCTTGCGGGTTAGAGGCACAGTCTTTGCTTTTAGTTTCAAGGGGGCGCGCCATCTCGACTTTCGCCGCGCCAGACTTGGCACGGCTCATGCGCTGCGCGCACCGTGGAGTCCTCTCCTGCCCGCGCGTGCGGGCTCACCCCCTGCGTTCGGCCGGGTCCCCGGCGGCAAAGTCCACAACGCCGAGTCCCTTCCGGTAGCCCGCAAAGGACTTAGGGTTACGTGTACTAGTTGACTACGGTCTGCCACTGTCGCAGCAGGGCGCCAAAGCGGTCGAGGACGGGCATTGGCAGTTCATGTTCGCCGGCAAAGCCCATGAAATCCCCTTGCAAACCCGCGTCTTTGAGCAGGCTGTAGAGCTCCCGTGCGGCCGCGATGTCGAGCAGAGGGTCGCGACTGCCATGGCTTTGCACAAAGGGAACGCCAGTGCGCGCGGGGGCTTGGGTGCGCCAGAGTGCCGCGTCGATCAGGGTGCCAGAGAAAATAGCCAATCCCGCGGGGTTCTCGGGTGCCTGCAGCGCGCAAGCCGTGGCGACCATGGCTCCTTGAGAAAATCCTGCGAAAACAACGCGGTGTAAGGGGACGCCGTACTCTTGCACCAGGGCCAGCACTTGGTCGCGGGAACGGCGCAGCTGCGCCGGTTGCTCCTGGGCCATATTGCGAAAAGTACCTGTACTCATCGCGGCTTGCAGCGCCATCATGTCGATGGGAAACCAGGCGCGGCCCGTCACATGCGGGCCCAGGGGCACTTCGAGCGGCGCATGGGGCACCAGCCATGTCGTGCCAGGCGGCGCAGAGACAACCTGGGAAAGTGGAAATAAATCATTGGCATCAGCGCCAAATCCGTGGAGCAGCACCACGCACAGGCCGTGTGCTGAGCCGGGCACGATCAGGGTGTCGAGCCCAGCCAAACATCTAGTTTGCATCGCATTATCGGGTGTGAACATCGAAATCCCGCGCGGCAACGGTGGCCGGTCTGGTCTGCGGTGTAGCGGTCAGGGCCGTCGCCGTCAACTGGGCCACGGGTTGAGCTTTGGTCCAGGCGGCTTGCCAAGCGCAGCGGAGCCGTGGCACAAAGTGGAGCGCTCGCGGGGGCTGAGGCTGCGATCGATGGCCGACCAGCGATTCTGGGGCTTGGGGCCGCTAAGGGCTTTGCAGTACAATGGGTTGGGCAGCAATGGCTGCGAGCCACCCATGCAGGGCGCAGCCCTGGACAATGGCAGCGCTGGCGAAGGCGGGCGCATGACAGCGAGGGAGTGAATCATGAACAAGAAGATGATCTTGGCTCTGGTAGGGGGCTTGTGTATCGCCGCATGCGGCTCGTCGACGGGTGCGGGCAGCAATGGCGGCGGTGGCTCGACGGCCGACACCAGCAGCAACAGTGGCAATCAGGATAATACCAATAATAAAGCGAGCATTCAGACCAAATCTGACACGGGCCAAGCCGGCCAAGTTTCGGCCAGCGCTGCGGCCAGTGCCGCGGCGGCCCAGCAGACCAGTGGCAAGCAGTTCGGCGCCATGAACGCGGGCAAGATCCTGAACTTGTTCATTACGGACGCCAGCGGCTCCTTCATCACGGTGGTCATCGACACCGACAAGAATCCGCTGCCCAAGAGCGGCATCGCCATCGGCGAGCCCAATTCGGGGGCCTGGGTCACCTATGCCTATCAGGGAATGGTCTATAATTCCAAAGACAAGGGGACCCTCGACATTACGGCCTGCCCGACGCAGAGCGGCGTCGCTGCCGATGGCGTCTTGCATGACGTCGTGGTCAATGCAGTGGCACCGATGGCCGGGATGGCCGCCAGCTACACGCTCAACGGCACGTTTAACCTGGTCTATTTTGGCGGCGCTGGCGAAATCGCCTGCACTCCTCCCGCGACCAACACGGGCAGTGACGCCGGCAGCAGCACCGGCGGCGGCGCTTCGTGCAATTTTGGCGACTGCGACAACGGCACCAACACCACGCGCAATTGCTGCCCCTACGTGCCGTGCCTGAGCAAGTGCTTCACCGATTGCACTTCGGCCGTGCAGGGTTGCGTCATGGGCTGCGCCACGGCGATGCCGCCAGACCCGAGTTGCGCCACCAAGTGCGTCAGCGACGTGATCACCTGCGAAGCGGCCTGCGGGCCGAGTTGCAAGGTCAGCGACGCTTGTGGGGCAAAATTGACGGCCCTGGACGACTGCTACAAGACCTCGGCCGACTCCTGCCAGAACAGCCAGGATGCGCACTGCCAGGACAACGCCTGCTGCGCCCAGTCCAAGGCGGCGTTCTAGCTGCTAACGTGTTGGCCCGGCGCTGGTTTGCGCAGCTTCAGAGCGGTGCCAGCGCAGGGCCAGCAGGGCTGTCAGCGAAAAGAGAAGGGCGGCCACGGCTGAATGGGCTGTCGTTACATGGGTATGGATGGCGCTGTAGATGTTGACGGCCCCCAGCACCCCTTGGAGCGTGACCAGCAAAGCCAAGGCGAAAATCAGCTGATTATGTGCACGGTTGCGCGTCGTCTGCCACAGAGCCCATGCACTGACAAACAAGACGTACGCATTGAGGCGGTGGAGGATCTGCACGCCGACTAGACCGGTCCACGCGGGGAACCAAACCCCGCCATTGCACGCGGGAAATTCCGTACAGACTAGACCCGCAATATTGCCGGCAATCAGGCCACCGAGGACAAACTGCGCAAAAAGACTGACCATCCACAGGCGGGCCAGGGCGCTGGCCGTGGGCGACCAGTTGCGGCGGGGCAGGGGCTGGGCGTTGCTGGCCAGGCGGTCGCTGAGAGCCAGGCATAACGCCGCGAAACTGTTGCCTAAGATGAGGTGCGTGGCCACGGGCCAGGTCTCAGGACGTGGGTCGCCGCTGCCCTTGTGGACGATGAGGACGGTCAGGCCGCCAAAGACGATTTGCGTCAGCAACAGGACCGCGCCGCCGACCAGCCAAGGCTTGGCAATGGTGCGTAAGGACGGGACTTTCCACACGCGCCAGGCCCCGGCGGCAAAGACCAAGGAAACGGCACCGGCCAGAGCGCGGTGGCCAAATTCGTAAACCACGCCAGGGACTTTTACGTCGGGAACGACCTCGCCCAGGCACAGGGGCCAGTCGGGGCAGGACAGGCCGGCCTTCTTGGCGCGGACCAATGCGCCAAAAGCGACCAAAATCCAGGTGATGACCGCGAGTACGCGAAAATGGCGGCTCAGGCGAAGGCCATCGGCTTGGGCTGGGGAATTCATCCGTAATTCCTTTGGCGGCGCGCAAACGTCCGTCGCGGGTCTTGCGCGGTTGAAGCGGCATCTTGGGCTGGCGGCGTGGCCAGTTGGCCCAAAGCGCTGTGCCGTGCATGGCTGTGATTTTGCTGCAGGTTCTGGCAGTGGACTAGCAAGCACTGGCCTCGCCCAGCGCACAAAGGTTCAGAACGCTGCGCTGGCCACCCAGCCAATGCCGCCATCCGTGGACCAAGGGGCGAGCGCCACTGGGGATTGTGCCTGCAACAAGCGGTAGATGCCATACCCCAGGGCCGCTGCGCCGACCGTCGCGGTACCCACGGCTGCCCAGCTTTGGGCCGCCACGGTGCTGCGAGCGTGGCTCAATTTGTCAGAACCGTGTGGATAATCATAGTATTGCCGTGACACATCGGCGTCGATGCGGCCTTGAGCCTGGCGCGCGGCCCACCACCATGCCGCACCGCCACCGAGCGCTGCCATGCCTAGGCCCATCCCCAGCCATGCACTGGTCTTTGTGCTTGCAGATTGTGTAGTTGCACTCTGTTGGACACCGACTACCCCGGGGCCCGACGCCGTGCCTGGCGCTAGCGGGGCGCGCGCAGCCGTAGCCGTGGCCGTTGCCGGTGCGGGCAATTCCGCCACCGCTGCCTTGGCCGGTCGCTCATCCAATTGCGCGATTCTTTGGCGGACTTCTTGCTTCTCGGCCGATTCGGGGGCGAGGTCCAAGTACCGCTGGAACACCAAGCGCGCATTGGCCGGTTGCCCGCCTTCCTGGTAAGCCCGGCCGGCGTTGCGCAGGCGGACGAGTTTGTCCGGAGCCAAGGCAAAGGCTCGTTCAAACAACTCCGCGGCGGGCAAGAAGTTTCCGGCCTTGAACTGGCTGGCGGCTTGGTCGGCCAAGTCCTTGCCGAGGTCTTTGTGGGCGGGGTGACCAGCGGCAAAAGCAATGTGGTGTCCACCGAGACAACTCAGCGTAGCAACAACGAAAAGAGCCGCCAATCGGGGCCGAAAACGCCACGCAGACAGCCAAGACCGCAACGAAGAATCCATGTCCACATCCAAGCAGGGCGGCAGCAGCACAATGTGGGTAAAAAAGTGTTGCGTCCGTAAGGGGTTATAGTGCCTCGTCGCCATTGGCCAGGGGGCGATGGCCTTCCGCCTTGCCGCGGTTGGCAGGGTGGGCGCGGACGGCCGCATTGGGCGCGATATTGGCTAAGGGAAATGAAAGAAACCCAGTGCGTTGGCTCGCAGGATCGGCGGCAAACGCGTAGGCGCGCAGGGCCATCGTCACGCAGGCTGCGGCTGGCAAAGTCTTTAGAGATTCAGGTAGTTGCACGTCCGATACGGCACCAGTGGCCTGCACCGTGACGGTGACAAAGAGCGGTCCAGCCCAGGCTGCACCTTGCAAGCAACTGGCTAAGGCTGGTTGCAAAACGTCAGTTGCCTTCGCGAGTTGGCTGGGTTCAACCATGGCCGCCGCAGCCTGGAGCGCCCTGGCCGGCGGTGCTTGGGGTTGAGGGGCCGGCACTGCGCCCGGTACTTGAGCGGCTGCGGCGGGTACCTGTGCGGCTGCGGCGGGTACCTGTGCGGCTGCGGCGGGTACCAGTGCGGCGGCGATCGGCTGGACTGGGGCCGGAGCGGTTGGGGCGGTGTTAGGGGCAGCAAATTCGCCTTGGTGCCCATCGGGTAAACTTCTTGATTTGGTAGAAGAAACACCCATCCAAACAGCCCCTACGCCAAGGCAAAAAACCACCGCTACAGCCGCTGCGAGGCCTACTCGACGCCCGCCGCTGGCCGGTTTGGCAGCAGCGGCTGCAGGGGCTCCGGCGACCGGCGCGGCCACTGGCTGCGACTGCGTGGCAAAGACGGCTGTAGGAGCATAATTATCCTGTACATTCAATGGTTTGTCCAGGTGGGCTCCACCCCGCTTTTCGGCCGAATTGTTCGTCCCGCCGCCAGCCCCTGCCCCCGGCAACGCAGCCGCTCTTGCCAGCCTTTCCTTTGTAGGATCAAGCATTTGTCTTGGCGCAGCCGCTGCCAGCCCTGCCGCGCTGCCCCCAGCCTGCCCTGCGGATGCACGATCAACTGCAGCGGCTCCAACGGTTCCCTGGGGGGAAGTTGTTCGCAATTGCGGAGTTGGACTAGGGTGCGGCGTCGTGCCGTCATCCAAGTCAGCCTGTGCCACCTTGCGCAGCTTGGCCGACATCGCCCGCCGATTCGTCGCGACGGCCAAGGGACCTCCGGCCGCCAACACGTCTTCCAGCGCCGCACGCATATCCTCAGCATCTTCATAGCGTTCAGCGGGATCCTTGCGCAGCGCCTGCATCACCACGGCTTCGAGTCCGGGCAGTAGCGGCTGATCGGCCACCGTGCTCAAGGGCTCTGGCGTCTTTTGCAGATGCGCCATCAGGGTTTCCACCGAACTCGCCCCTTGCAGCGGCACCTCGCCGGCAAGGCACTGATAGAGGATGACGCCCAGCGCGTACAGGTCCGATCGTCCGTCAAGTGGTTGATTAAGCACCTGTTCTGGGCTCATGTACTTGGGCGTGCCCACGGTGAACCCGGTCCGCGTCAGCCCTTGGTCAGCCTGCGCATCGATCGGTTTGGCAATGCCGAAGTCGATGACCTTGACGTGGTCGTCTTCCCCCTCGTATTGACACAGGAAAATGTTGTCCGGCTTGAGGTCGCGGTGGACCAGACCGGCCGCGTGCGCCGCCCCCAAAGACTTGAGCACCCCAAGGGCAATTTGCACGGCCCGAACCGGAGGCAATATCCTGTTTTCCTTGAGCAATACGCCTAGTTCGCGCCCCGTCAGCAACTCCATCGCTAGGTACAAAAGGCCCGTTTCGGTCTGGCCAAAATCTATCAGTTGCACGGTGTTGGGGTGCTTGATGCGCGCCATCACCTTGGCTTCCTGATTGAATCGCTGCACTTGCGTCGGATCATCGGCGACATTGGCACGCATGACCTTGAGGACCAGTTCCTGCCCCGTCACCAAGTGCGTCGCTTGGTAAACAGCGCCAAAACCGCCGCGTCCAAGCAGCTTTTCCACGCGAAACCGCGCCGCTACGGTGCTGCCCAAGGTCAGTGAATCGGTACCGATGCCCGGCAATTGGGTCGGCGTGCCATCGGCCGGACAGACCAAAGCCTGTGTTATCTGGCCACATTGGGGGCAGGAGCGCTCGGCCATGGGTTGGCTCCGTCGTCCCAGCGCTTCGGCGGGCCAATTGGGCTGCACCGATGTGTCGCTAGTCTCTGGTTCTAAAAGGTCATTTTGCTATCAACTACCAAGGCCATTTCGCCGGACTAGGGCGTCGCACTATCGCGCGCAGTCAGGTGCATCCGGCAAGCGTAGCCGGGTGGCCGATGGACGTAAAGCGCCCGCGAACCGTTGGCGGGCAAGGGCGCAACGCAAGGCCGTATCGCCCTGACAAGGCGCGCAATGTCACAATCTTGTTGCTTTGGGCCATTGCTCTGTCTACGCAAGTGGTTATCTGCCTCTGGCGTCCCGTACGCACGGGTCCCTACGCCGGTCGGACGTGACGCACCTCCTTGGCAGCGCCATACTCTGTGCGCGCCGGCCAAGGCTGCTGTCGCTCCGGGAGGGAATCTTGTTCTTCGACACTGTTGTCAAGTGGCTTTCACCGCAAGAGAATTCGTTCTTAGGTCAGCTCGAACAACTCGGCAAGGTGATGGCCCGCGGTGCCGAGGCCTTTGTGCGTTTTGCCGATGTGCCCCCCGCCGAGTTCGCTGACGTTGCCAAGCAAGTGCGCGATATTGAACATGAAGCCGATGTCATCGCCCATGCCCTCTACGACGCCATCGATCGCAGCTTTGTCACGCCCATCGATCGCGAGGACCTGCATGCGCTCACGTCGGCCATCGACGATGTGCTGGACCAAATGGAAGAATGCGCTGGAATCATCGTGATTTATCGCCTGACCGCCATGACGGGCGAGATGAAGTCGATGATCCGCGTCGCCTGCGAAGCCGCCAAGGAAGTCGGCGTTTGCGTTGCCACTTTGCTGGATACGCCCAAGCAGGCCGATTTGCCGGAACGGTTTGTTCGCGTACATGCCCTGGAAAATGAAGGGGATCTTCACTACCGCCTCGCCATCGGCAAGCTGTTTGCCGGGACCACTGACGCCATTGACGTCATTCGCGAGAAGGAAGTCCTCGACGCTTTAGAAAACGCCATAGATGCTTGCGATGATGTTTGTGACGTTATTCGTTCCGTATTGGTAAAGAACTCCTAGTCAATACACTATTTTCCTGGAACAAGCAAGGCTGAGGAACCGCTATGGTCGACCCATTCGTGCTGCTCTGCGCCGTGGTGGTCCTCTCGATTGCCTTTGACTACATCAACGGCTTTCATGACACGGCCAACGCCATCGCCACCGTAGTCTCTACCGGCGTGATGTCGCCCAGAACTGCTGTAATTATGGCCGCTTGCTTTAACTTCGGCGGTGCCTTTCTCGGCACCGGCGTCGCCAAGACCATCGGCGGCGACATTGCCGATCCCGCGACCGTGACCCAAACCGTGGTGGTCGCAGCCTTGGTCGCTGGCATCGCCTGGAACCTCATCACCTGGTATTTCGGAATCCCTTCAAGCTCTTCGCACGCATTGGTGGCGGGCATCGTCGGTGCCGTCTTCAGCCACCGAGTGCTGGACGAGCACGCGGCGCCGTGGACGGTCCTGGTTGAGCTGATGCACGCCAAGGGCGTGGTCAAGGTTACGCAAGGTCTTATTATTTCACCCATTGCCGGCTTGGTCATCGGCTTTTCCGTGATGATTGGGCTGTTGTGGCTGGTCCGCAAGATGGCGCCCAGCAAAGTGAATTCAGCCTTTCGCCGTCTGCAGCTTGTTTCGGCCAGTGCCATGGCCCTGTCGCACGGGTCCAATGACGCGCAAAAAGCCATGGGTATCATTACGATGGCCATGGTTGCGTACTACAGCAAGCGCGACCAGCATCCGTCTTGGCTGCACCTCGGCGGCCGCGAGGTCGACGTGCCCACCTGGGTGATTCTCGCCTGTGCCTTGGCCATGGCCGCGGGCACCTCGGCTGGGGGCTGGCGCATCGTTAAGACTATGGGATCACGGATTATTCGCCTCAAGCCGATCCACGGGTTCGCGGCGGAAACGGCCGGGGCCGTCGTCATCTTGGTGGCGTCCTGGCTGCGGGCTCCAGTTTCGACCACCCACGTCATCAGTTCGTCCATCATGGGCGTGGGCGCATCCAAGCGAATTTCTGCGGTGCGATGGGGAGTTGCAGGCAATATTGTCATTGCTTGGATTCTGACTTTGCCGGTGGCGGGCAGCCTAGGCGCCCTGACGTATTGGGCCTTGGCGCCTTGGTTAGGACGATAAGAAATTCGCCATGGAAACCAATGACTATACTGCAATTCATCAACAAGCAGTTCAGCTAGGTCAGGCCCTGTACCTGGACCCGGCGACCGGCTTGTGGGTGATGACGGCCGTGGGCCTGCAGGCGCGCGGTCATTGCTGTGGCCAAGGCTGTCGGCATTGTCCCTATGTCGGCACCGCGCAAGAACATCCTGGGCGTCGGCACCATGCCCAGACGGTGCGAGCGGGCCCAGAAAGCCAGTGACCCGGCAACGGACTACGTGGCGTTGACGGAATACCGTGGCGACCCTTAACTTCATAAGATAATTGATAATTATTCCGATTACTCATCCGAGGTTCCCATGCGCAGGTTCGTTCTAGTTGCGCTGATCATCAGCAGCCTTGCTGGGCAGGCCCACGAGGCTCAAGCGGTGGAAAAAGTGAAAGAAGGTCAAACGGTTGTCGTGACTAGCCTCACCTTTGAGATTTGGCGCAAGCCGGACGGCAAGAAGTACCCGATGCCCCTGCAAGAGCACTATCAGGTGCAGCGCGACGGCGCCATTGTGTATTCGGGCTACTTCGGCGATGTTCCTATGGAATTTCCGCACAATGACGGTGTTACCTGGCCTTCAGGGACCGTCGCTACCAAGTTCCTTGGGTTGGTGCAGCGCCTGGCCCGGGACCCCAAGTCGGGCCTCAAGTATTTCGCCGATGGTAGCGAACCGCCAAGCGATTTTGGCGGAAAGCTGCAAGTTGGCGTTCGCCTCGGCGATGCCGACCAGACCTATGGTCTCGCCCCCGGCCCTTGCGCGGCGCGAAAGCAACTGGAACCGGCCCTAATCGCCGTGATTGCTGCCTTTGAGAAGGGGACCGGCCGGCCACTGACCCCTGCCAAGCTGCGCTAGGTGAAGTGATCGTTTACATCAGGTATATTGGCTAAAGCTGCTGAAATAACGCATAGACTAGAAACTGTTGTCGAGTCGTTCGCGCTCGACTGCGGCGTGACCGAAGGGCTCGCCTGGGCCCTTGGCGGCGCTGGCATCTGCTTACGGCCTTTGCTACCATGGCCAGACCATGATTGACGTCCTGCGCTCCATTGCTATTTCGATTTTGCTGCTGACGATGGTCGCCTGCGCTGGCGCGTCCTCCGCTACTCCTGCTCAAGTGTCTGAAACTGCAGGACAAAATGACATCAACTTCAATCCTGGTGACAGTGACCCGTTGGACTTGGGCGGTCCAGACGCCGGGCAACCCATCGATGGGATTGGCGAGGAAGTGGTTGACCCCGGTGGCGGTGATGGCGCGCGCGCCCTGCAGCCCGATTGGGGTAGCAGTGGCGATGACACCACCGACGTGGCCAGCGATGTCAGCGGCGGCTGTCCCGAAAAGGGCGCTCCAGGCTGTGCTTGTGGCGATAATTCCCAATGCTCATCGCTACTTTGCATCCCCACACCCCAAGGCTACCAGTGCGCCCAGCCCTGCACGGACAGTTGCGGCGACGGCTTTAAGTGCGCCCTGCTGACGACGTCCAGCTCCGATGTCATGGCCGTGTGCGTGCCTCGCTGGCCGACCCTGTGCAATCCCTGTGTAAAATCAGCCGATTGCAAGGGGCTCGCCGTGACCGATGCGGTGTGCGTCAACCGCGGCGTCGATGGCTTTTTCTGCGGTGCGGGTTGCACGGCCGATGCCGATTGCGCGCCGGGCTTTGTATGCCAAAGTGCTAACTCTGCAGAAGGACAAGCAGTTCAGCAGTGCGTGCCCGCGCCACTCGCTGGGGGCCCCGGGCAGTGCACGTGTTCGGCGGCGGCGGTTTCGGCGCAGTTGGCCACGGCTTGCTCGGTCGCTGTCAAGGATGATTCAGGAGCCAACATCGGCACTTGCAAAGGGACACGCGTCTGCGCCGTCGCGGGCCTCAGTGCCTGCAGCGCGCCCCAGGGAGCCACCGAAACTTGTAACGGCGAGGATGACAACTGCAATGGCCAAACGGACGAAGGGGCCTGCGACGACGCCAACCCATGCAGCCTAGATACCTGCAATGTTTCACAGAAATCGTGTTCGCACGTCAATGCCCCAGGGGCCTGTGACGCCGACGGTAATGCGTGCACCGAAGGCGACTCCTGCGTCGACGGGCTCTGTACTTCGGGGCCCATCAAGCAGTGCGACGACGCAAACCCTTGCACCATCGATGCTTGCCAGCCCGCGACCGGATGCACCAGCACGGCCAATGACAGCGCCCCCTGCAATGACGGAAATGCCTGTACGGTCGGTGACTTGTGCGTCGGCAAACAGTGCACGGCCGGCACGCCCTTGACCTGCCAAGCGGCGGGGCAATGCCAGACGGCGTCTTGCGATTTGGCAACCGGACAATGCGTTCCGCAAAACAAGGCCCAGGGCCAAGCCTGTGATGACGGCACGGCCTGCACCAGCGGCGACGGCTGCAAGGACGGCAGCTGCGGCGGCACGCCGGTCGACTGCAATGACAGCAATGTCTGCACCGACGATTCTTGTGACATGAAGCTGGGTTGCCAGCACGCCAACAACGCCAGTGGCTGCGATGACAACAATGCGTGCACCGACGGCGACACCTGCAAAGCCGGCAGCTGCGTCGGCATCGCCAAGGGCGCCGGGGCCTGCGACGACAGCAATCCGTGCACGGCCGATTCCTGCGATTTTGCCAAAGGTTGCCAGCACATTGCCTCGTCGGCACCTTGCGATGACGGCAACGCTTGCACCAGTGGCGACGCGTGCCTCGGCGGCTCGTGCCAGGGTGGCGCAGTGGTTGACTGCGACGACAAAAACGTTTGCAGTACAGACAGTTGCTCGCCCATCGCCGGCTGCCAGCACGCGGCCAACACCGTCAGCTGCGATGCCGATGGTGACGCTTGCACGGTTTCCGACGCCTGCGTCAACAAGGCATGTATCGCTGGAGTCAAGAAAAACTGTGATGATTCAAATGTTTGTACGGTCGATAGCTGCGACGCCCAGAGCGGCGCTTGCCAGCACGACGGCAGCGGTCTGCAGGGCCAAGCGTGCGATGCCGATAAATCCCTTTGCACAAGCCCAGATACGTGCAAGTGCGGCGCCAACTGCAGCGTGGCTTCGTGCGTGGCTGGCCCGGTCATCAACTGCGACGACAAGAACCCGTGCACGGCCGATACCTGTGTGCCTGCGCTGGGTTGCCAGTACAACAACGTCGCCGACCAGACGGGCTGTGGTGCCAACTTGTTCTGCATCGCTGGCAAGTGCGTGATCAAAGCGTATTGCGGCGATGGCATCGTGCAAGCGGGTGAAGAATGCGACGACGGCAACAACATCGACGGCGATGGCTGCAGCGCCGTCTGCAAGAAGGAAGGCCCCAAGTCACCCGGTGCCGGCCAGTTGGTTATCACTGAAATCATGGTGGATCCAGCGGCGGTGACCGATGACGTCGGCGAATGGTTTGAGGTCTACAACCCCACGAGCCTGGATTTGCTGATGACTGGGGTGACGATTCGCGACAATGTCGGCCAAGAGTATGTAGCGACACCGAATTTGGTGATTCCGTCCAAGGGGTATTTTTGGTTTGGCCCGGCGGCAAATATCGAGGGAGCTACGCCGAATTACGTTTATAATTACAAGACTTCCAGCATTGCGCTGGCCAATTCTGGGGCCGATGAAGTCTCCGTCTGGTACAACGCCACGCAAATCGACATCGTCAAGTGGGGCTCGGGGGCGTGGAAGCTGGTCAAGAGCGGGTTGTCGTTCCAACTCTCGAACAATCCTGCGGTGATGACCAGTGTCGCCAATGACGACCCGGCCAACTGGTGCTATGGCGGCAAGATGCTGCCTTCCGGCACGGATATGGGCACGCCGGGCAGCGCCAATAGCGTTTGCCCGTAGAAAATAGCAAATCATCTAAGGACTTATTGGGATGGGGCACAGGGCGATGTCGCGGTTAGCACCAGCGCAAGCCTGTGGCCGTCAGTTCCGCGGTTTTTCCCAAAGGAAATGCAAAGTTGCGACTGCCATGACCGACGGGCAGGCCGGCTAGTATCGGGATGCCCAGTGGTTCAAGCACTTCGCCGGCGACGTCCAGGGCTGAGAAAGCCCCGTCTTTGGGCTCGCAATCCTGCAAATCGCCAAAGCAAATGCCGACACAGCCATCTAGGGCGCCGCTCAAACGCAGCTGGCTCAAGAGGCGGTCGAGGCGGTACGGCGGCTCGTTGAGTTCCTCAAGAACCACGATTTTGCCATGCGCATCCAGCTGTTCCGGGGTGCCGCACAGACTGGCTAGCACGGCCAAGTTGCCGCCGGTCACCGGGCCGCGGTGGCGACCTTGGCTCAGGTCCGCAGCCGGCCCAGCCACCTGCCGTCCGGGCAAAGAGGGCCAAGAACCGCTTTGCAAAGCCAGCCTTAGCGCATCGCGGCTTTGGCTGTCGATGAGGACAGCGCCCGGCGTCGTCCACTGGACCGGGTCGGCCAAACCTTGCAGCACCGGGGCGTGAATGGCCGGCAGGCCGCGCTGCTGCAGCGCAATAAGTAGGGCCGTCGCGTCAGAAAAACCAAGGACTGGGCGTGCTTGCACGAGGTCCCAGGGGAGATTCTGCAGTGCCGCAAAGGTGCCGTAGCCGCCTCGGGCGAACCATACCGCATCGAGGTCAGGAGCGGTCAGGGCGTGGCGCAAATCAGCGTGGCGTTGCTCTGTAGTTCCAGCTAGATAGCGATGAGTCGCCTGCAGATTGGCCATGGGCACAGGCACATAGCCCCAATGCTGCAACGTCGCCATACCACTGGCTAATCGCTCGGGATGAAAGGGGCCGGCAGGAGCCACCACTGCAATTCGCGCGCCGGGATGCAGCATGGAGGCCTACAGATTGGCGTGGGCGGGCAGGCGGGCGTAGTCGCTCATGCCCGGCGTTGCTGTGATTTTGCCCGTGGTGTCCAGGACAAAGCCCTCGACGTTCTTGTGGTGCCCAAGCAGTTGCAAGCCCGCCTTGGGGCCCAGGATGAACACGGCTTCGGCCAGGGCGGTGATGAGCGCCGGGTCTGCACCAATCACCGTCGCCGAAGCCACGCCTTGGGCTGGCTGTCCCGTGCGCGGGTCAATGACGTCGTGGTAGCGCTTGCCGCCTCGGTTCACCACGCGGTCGGAGTCTGAACGCGTCGCGGCACACTGACTGCCCAGGTAGAGTTGTGCCAGTGTTTCTTGGGGGTTATGCGGGTTGGGTACCGTCGCCAGCCAATGGCGCGTCCCCAGACGCCCCTGCACGTACTGGTCATGGCCAAGGAGGATGCGAAAGTTTTCAATGCCCTGTTTTCGCAAGACATCGGCCGCCTTGTCAAGGGCTAGGCCGCGCGCGAACGGCTGCAACGTAATGCGCAGGGCATTGGCCATGAGCCGCACCGCCCGATTGGGCTTGATGGCCAAGTGCTTACAGCCGATCATGGCCCGGCGTGCCGCGACTTCGTCGGGCAGGGGGCGGACAAAGGGCTTGTTGGAAAAGTTCCAGAGATAATCATAGCTTGCCACGGTGGGGTCCAGAGCTCCTCCAGACTCGCGGCATAAGTCCAGCGCTTGCTGCACCAGGCTGTACGTTTCCTCGCTGACGATGACTTCCTCGCGCGTCGCATCGCGATTGATGGTCGATACTTCCGAGTCGCGCCCACTGGGGTCGTACTTAGCCGATACCCGCGCAACTTCATGTAATGCAGCGGTAATTGCCGTGCGCCCTTTGGCGACGTCGCTGCTTTGGATGCGAATCGTGCACAGGCCTAGGGCGACGGCGCGAGACTCCTCGGCCTGATCTGCTTCCAAATCAACGGGTTTTTTGGTGTCGACTCCAACTGGCGCCTCCCCTGCAGGTCGGACGGGAACTTGGACCGCTGGGGCAGCTGCCTGATTTGCCTGCGTTTTGCCTGATGGGGCCGCGGGCGCTTGGGCCTGAGCCTGCAGCCAACAAGGCAGGGTAAGGAGCAGCAGGCCTGCGATTGACAAGCGTTTCTTGCGCATTTGACTCCACTGACGTTGGCTGCGGGGTCGCTCTTACCTTGGCCGCGGGCGGGTTGCCCTAGCGCAGGCTACCATGGCGATGGGCCTCTGAACACCCTGTTAATCCAACCAAGTCTGACGGTTTGGCCACAAAGGGCGGGGCGGTGTCTTGGCCCGGCGATCGCCCTTTCCCATCAACGCCGCAACGGCCGAAACGATTCCATCGACCGTCATCGGCATCATCGGAAACAGCTGGCCAATGGCGGCGATGGTCATTTCTCGCCAGTAATTATCGGGGATTGGGTTGAGCCATACCCGCCTTGGATAGGCCGCGGCCAACTGCTGCAGGCGATCGAGCCCCGGCGTCCCATCCTGCATCCCGTACTCAATGCTGCCGTAGGGGGCGAACAATTCCCGAGGCGCCATCCAGCCATCGCCCACAGCGACCAGGTGCGTGTTGGGCGGTACACCGCGGGTAATCTCGCTGAGCGACTTGCGCTTGAACATCGATAAATCGGTGTAAATATCAGCATATACGCAGTTGTGGAAGTAGTAGACCTCGACCTCGCGCAGGCCGCCGCCTTGCTTCATCGCTGAGAAAAACGCTTCCACCAAGCGGCTATGGGCATCCATCGACCCGCCAGCATCGAGCAGCAGCACCACGCGCGCCTGATTGCGGCGCTCGGGCCTCTGGACGATCTCAATGTCGCCGCCGTTATTGGCCGTTCGCTCGATGGTCGCTTCGAGGTCCAGCTCCTCGCGCCGACTCTTGCGCTCAAGGCGCCGGAGCCTGCGAATGGCGACCGCTAAAGCCCTTGTATCTAAAACGATATCGCTGCGGTAGTTGCGGAAACGCCGTGCGCGCGCTGTGGCAATGGCCTGTCCGCGTCCAGGGGCACCATCGCCGACGCGCATGCCCGTAGGATGCTGACCTCCTTGGCCAAAAGGACTTCGTCCGCCCGTACCAATCCACTTGCTTCCGCCGTCGTGGCGTTCGGTTTGCTCCTTGAGCCTTTGTTCGTAGAGCTCGCGCAGCTCATCGAGGGACAAATGGTCCAGCTTTTCAAGCTCTTCCGGCGTTAGTCCGGGGCCTTGCAAAGGACGGTCCAGCCAGTCCTGCAGCTCGTGCGCCAGGGGCGAGGGTAGGGCAATGCCTTGAAAATAGGAGGAAAAAGCCTGATCAAAGCGGTCAAAGTCGGTTTCATCACGGCAGACCAGGGCCCGGGCTGTGTGATAGAATGCCTTGAGACTTGGCTCAATTTGCTGGGACTCGAGCGCCTGCTGCACCGCCAGCCATTGCCCGACGCCGACCGGCAAACCGGCCGCACGCAAGATGCTGTGAAAGCCAGAAAACATAGGCATTTACCGCCGATAGCTGGCTTGGGGCTTGGCTACGCGCTGACTATCGCCCTCTTGCTTGAGCAAAACGCCGGCAAAGGGCAGGGTCGCCTCGATGCGCTCAGCCGAAATGCCGGAGAGTTGCAGGCCAGCGATCCAGTCAATCAACTCAGAAGTACTCGGTTTTTTGCGCAAATCGGCCGTGCCACGAATCTGCAGGAACTTGCGCAGCGCGGCGGCCAGGACGGCGTCATCGACCGCCGGGTGGTGGACGCGGCAGATGCGGTCAAGCATCGATTCATCAGGAAATTCAATGTAGTGAAAGACGCAACGCCTCAGGAACGCATCCGGCAGTTCCTTTTCCGCATTGGACGTGATGATCACGATGGGGCGCTCGACGGCGACGACTTGGCGGCCTGTCTCGGCCACGGTGAAGCGCATGGCGTCAATTTCATGGAGCAAATCGTTGGGAAACTCAATGTCCGCTTTGTCGACTTCGTCGATCAAGAGCACGCAGCGATCGGGCCGATCAAAGGCTTTGCCCAAGGGGCCGAGGCGAATATACTGACTAATATCGCGAACATCGCGATCGCCAAACCGCGAATCGTTCAGCCGCGCGACGGTGTCATAGAGGTACAGGCCGTCCTGGGCGCGCGTGGTCGATTTGACGTGCCAGGTCAGCAGTTCCAGGCCCAGACCCTCGGCAATGGCATGAGCCAACAGGGTTTTCCCCGTTCCCGGCTCGCCCTTGACCAGCAAGGGCCGCTCCAGGGCGATGGCGACGTTGACCGTGCTTTGCAGATTCTCGTCGGCAATGTAGGACGCGGTCCCCGTCCAACGAGGCAATTTTCTTGAAGAAATATCGGTCATGCCCGGCTCCTGGCCCCGCTAGGGCTCGCGCCGTTGTAGCCTTTGCCCCGCCACCGCGCAACACGGCCGCCACCGCGCGGGCCGGAGCCGGCGGCGTGTGCCGAACCGCCTAGGACCATGAGCCACGGCAGGGGCGCGACGCGATGTTGGCTTTGCTATCTGGGAAAACCCGCAAGGAAATTCGGAGGATTAGTCGATGTCGGCTTCCAGGTCCTCAATGGCCAAGTCGCCAGCGGGGTCGAGTTCGTCCAAGGCGCTCGGCGGGTCGTCGGGCTCCGGCTCAGCTTCGTCATCGTCGTCAGAATCGCGCGAAGACCGGCCGTCATCGTCAAAGATTAGAGGACGTTCCTGCTCGTCGTCGTCTTCTTCATCCTCGTCGTCGTCGTCGTCATCGTCGTCGTCTTCGTCATCGCGAAAATCGTCGTCGTCGTCGTCGTCGTCTTCGTCCCAATCTTCGTCACGGGCCATGGCGGAACTCCTCTACGCTGCAGGCATTTCCAGTCCCACACCGCGTGGCGGGGCTGGATTGCCGGCGGAGCCTACGCGCAATCCGAGCAACTGGCAAGCAAAATCGGCCGGCGGACGCGTGGCGGGCTTGGGCTTGGGCGGGGCACACGAGACTCGGCGACCGCGGGTCCGGGCGATCGGGTGGTCAGTCTGTCAGTAAAGCATCGATATTGAAGCGAAATGGCACATGGCACCGGAGACGACCAGGCAGTGCCAAATCTCATGGAAGCCAAAGCGTCCCGGGCGCGGATTGGGCCTTTCCAGACCGAAGATGGCCCCGCCAATGGTAAAACACGCGCCGCCCAGGGCCAGACCCGCCAGACCAGGCCACGCCATCGCCTGGTAAACCGGCTGAACCAAAAGCAAACCTAGCCAGCCCATGCCCAGGGTCATCGCCAGGGTCACCCACTTGGGCAGGGGCGGGCACAATGCCTTGGTGGCAATGCCGAGCGTGGCCAGAATCCAGACCAGCCACAGCGTTTGGCGCCCCGCGTCGGCCGGTAGCACGAGCAGGCAGAATGGCGTAAAAGTCCCTGAAATCATTAGAAAAATTGCGAGGTAATCGACCTGCCGCAGCAAAAAGTTTGTGCGCGGGCTGCCATCGACGCCGTGGTGCAGGGCGCTGCTGACAAAGACGCTCAGGGCCCCCACACCGTAGACGGCGGCGCCGATTGCGTGGCGGGAGCTGTGTAACTGCATGGAGCGATAGAGCAAATAGGCGGTGCCGCCCAAGATGAGGACGGCGCCCAGACTGGAAATCAGGGTGTTGTAGAACTCGTCGGTGACGTGCGTGCTGCCGTCTTTGCTCAATGGCGGCAGGGGCTTGGTGCTCAGGTTGGGCGGCATCGGCGGGCTCCTGCGGGCGCTGGGGGCGGGAAGGGCAGCGGAAGCTTTGGGCCGAACTGCTGGCGTGAACGTAGGCCAATGCGGAGATTTGCGCAAGGGCGGCGGGTAGTTGCAGGGCGTTGGCGGCGCTCGTACCCACGCGGCGGGTCGGTTGGTGAAATACTTTTGATTCCAAAATGTTGAAGGGTTGCTGCTGGCCTTGGCGCCGCGGGGCGTATACGCTAGCGGTGGATACACGCCGCGTAGAGGGGCGGGCGTCTAGGAGATTGAAAGGAAAGGTAAAGCGGTGCGGGTTTGTGCCGCTATGTAGTACACAGTGATAACCGCATGGAATGCAAGGAGTTCTTTAATGGCCATCAGCGCAATTACGCCGTTTCTTTGGTATGACCATCAGGCCGAGCAGGCCGCGGAAATGTACGTAAGTCTCTTTGAAAATTCGCGCATTACGCATGTGTCGCGCCAAGGGCCAGGCGGCGCGGCGTTGGTCGTCGGCGTCGAGCTCCAAGGGCAGCGGCTGACCCTGCTCAACGGCGGGCCGCACTACAGCTTGACGCCAGCCTTTTCGCTGCTCGTGGAATGCAGTGAACAGGCTGAAATCGATAGGCTTTGGCAGGAGTTGGGGCAGGGAGGCAGTTATCAGGCGTGCGGCTGGCTGACCGACCGATTTGGCCTGAGCTGGCAGGTCAACTACAGCGGTTTGTCCGGGCTGATGACCGGCGGGCGGGCGCCGCGGGTGATGGCGGCGATGATGGGCATGACGCGCATCGACATTGCGGGGCTGGAGGGGGCTTGACGCAAGCTGCCGGCAGCGACCGCGAGCTGGCGTTGGCGCATGACCTTGCCGCGGCCGCCTCTTGGGCAGGAGGGACCTGTGCGGTGACAAGCGCTGAGCGGTTAGAGTGGTCGAAAACTGTCCGAAATTACTCGAGTATCGGCTATTGCTTAGATGTCGACGGGAGGTAGCTCTTGCATCCATGCGTCACACGGACCACGCACGTGAACGCGGTCGGCGTCGATCAAGGTGGCGCGGAGCAGTCGCGTTGTCGCCATGCCAATTGCGATGGCAGCCACCAGGAGCGCACCTGAAAGAATTGGAATGATCCCGATGGTTTTGGCATTGACCCCGTTGGCTACAATAGGCACGACGATGCTTGCAGCCCCGCAGGCCCAGGCGGCAATCAGGCCACGGGTACGGCGCTTAGCGTGGTGCGCACACAAGGGCACGCGCACCCGTGCCCGGCGCCTGGTCACGACGGCGACCACAAAGTAGAGCACAAGGCCGATACAAAGCAGGAGATACAAGGCATTACGATGCCAGACCAGCCTCTGATCCAGCCACGTCTGGGCGGCTTGGTTGCAGTGGATGCAGCGCGGCGGCAGGGCGGCACCGTGGACGAAGACGACGTCGCGGCCCGAACGCCACACCTGCTGTCCGGTCGCGGTCGACGGTGGCTCAAGGCGGTTGGGTGCCTTGGGCGGCGCATACGTGTTGTCAATCTCCATCCTGGGCCTCTGCATCTGCGCTCTGGTGTAGCGCGTGTCGTGTGCCAGGGCTCGATTGCGTAACGAAAGCCTTGGATTTTTGAGGTTTCTAACGCTGTTGGGGCTCCATGTCGGTGTAGCCGGGCGCGGGACCTGGAAGGCCTCGACCTGGGGCGGAACCGGGGGGTACCAAGCAACGGCGGCGATTCTGCCGCAAGCGGGGGCAGCAGGCAAGGGGGCGCGGCGGTCGGGTCTATGCCAATGACCTGGCGGGCTGTCCTGGCACCGGCTGCCTTGGCGGACGGCAGGGCGTGGTATTGCCGGGCTTTGGTTCGGAATCGGGTCTTCCACGACCATGGCGGAATAGGCCAATAAATACAGTATATTGTGTGGGAATGCGCGAGGGATGTGGACTGCGGAGCAGCGGCGTCCGACGCCGTTTTCCGCCGCCTAGGCGGAAAATCCCAGCCCGGTCGCCGCTTCGGCGACGCGCCCTAAAGTGTCTGATTTTGCGAAGTAACTGTCGGCGTCAGGGGATCCCAAGCCTAGGAGAGCCAGCCGCCGCGAATTGCCAACCCTTGCCTATTTTACAAATGTCTACTCGACAAATGTCTATCCTTACGCCGCGCCGAGGGCAGCCAAAGCCCGCAATCAGTCGTCCTTGGGTCACAGGAGAAAAAGCTTTTCTTTTCAAAATGTTAGGTGCGGTCGATCAGGCCCACGTCTGACACGCTACTTGCCGCGCGCGCGGTCATTTTGCTGTGTCCGTCCAACCGGTTGCAGCACCGAGGCTGCCTGTTCGGCGGGCACAAGGCCGATGGCCATCGCGTCGGGCACTCGGCTGGACAGTCGGCTCAGGGGCGCCGGTAACACGTCAAAAAGACTGAAGTTCTTTGGCGTCGGCACCAGGACGTTGACCCAAGTGGACCAGCTGTAGCTGCCCCAGATGCCGTCGCTGCAGGCGTAGCAGGCTTCGGTCGTCAGCAGCCAGCTAGGCGTCAAATGTCCGCCACGCCAAGCGATTCGCAGGGCACTGAGCCGGAACTTTGCGCCTTTGAGTTCCGACAATTCTTTAGCATTTTTCAGTTTTTGTGCCTTAATCAGATTGGCGATAGCGGCAGAACGACCGGCTGCAGATGCCTGCCCCGCTTCTGCCGCAGTCCAAGGTTGCGCAGGCTTGCCGGTGTGCAAATCCGTGACGGCTATCGTCGACGCCAAGCCGCCATGGGCCGCGCCGCAGGTCATCTGGTACGCGTGGGTCGCGACAACCACTTGGGAACCAACGACGCCTAACACCTGGTAATTCGGGTCGGATTCGCCATCTTCGCCCGTCACATCTTGGGGAGGCGCAGTCAGGCGAATGCGGCGTTTGCCACCGAGCTGCTGGGCCACGGGGATGTTGATCTTGGCGATATGACGACAGTTCTTCGGCACCGGCGAGTCCCAGTCCGGCATACCGCCATGGGCCGCGTAGGCCGCCACCACGCACGAACAGTTTGTGTACGGGATGTTGACCGAGTCCGAGCTCAGCTGCCACACCGTGCCATCGGCGACAAAGTGCGGTGAATTCAAGGTGGAAGCCAGGCGCCAATCGCCGTCGTCCCGGGTCCAGGCCTGGGTCTTGGTCTGGCCCTTGTCGCCGGGCTGCCAGGTCAGTGCCACGTCGCGCGCCAGGGCCACTTGGGGCAACAAAGTGAGGGTAAAAAGTAGGAAAGTCAGGGGCTTGAACATCGCATCCTCGGGGCGCGGACACGGCAATCGCACCCGCAGCGGCCACAGCGTGCCGCAAAACGAGCAAAATGGACAATGCCGGCCGGCTGTGCGGGTCGACTGGGCGGCGGGCTCGGGGCCTATGCCTTTTGGGGCCACGTCCGGTGAGGTGCGCGATTTTACATGTAATTGCAGAGACTTTAGGTAAGCTTGCGCCGCCTTCGCCGCCATTTCACGGCTTCGTACCAGAGCCCCGGACTCAGCGCGGCTCCGAGGCTCAGCAGCAGATCGTCGAGGTGTAATGACTTAAAATGAAAGAGGTTTTGCGCCAGGGGTACCGTGACGGCCACGCCCAGGAACACGGGCACGGCCAGCAGCACCCAGCGGACGGCGGCGTTGGGCGCTCGCAGCATGGCAAAGGCCGATTGGACCCGAGAACGATTGATCAAAATGACCAGCACAAAGCTCACAACCAGGGTCACAAAGGTCAGCGCCCGCGCCGCGTCGATGGGATGGTGGCGACGCGCCAACAGCAGGACGGCGACGCAAACGGCCAGGATGCCCAGGCCCTGCAGCAGCGCTAAGCGCATGGTTGGCCAAGAGAAAAGCGTGGCGTCGTGGCGTCTTGGTGGCCGATGCATGACGCCCGACTCGGCCGGCTCGGCTTCAAAGATCAGGGTGCAGGATGGATCGATGATCAGCTGCATAAACGCAATATGTACGGGCAGTAGCAGCAGGGGCCAATCGGCAAAGAACACGGGCAGCATGGAAAGGCCAGCGATAGGCACGTGAACAGCGGTAATAAATACAACGGCTTTGCTGATGTTGTCGTAGATCCGCCGGCCAAGCTTGACGGCCTGGACGATGGACGAAAAATCGTCGTCCAGCAGCACCAGCGACGCCGCCTCGCGCGCCACGTCCGTCCCGCGCCCGCCCATGGCAATGCCGATGTGCGCGGCCTTGAGCGCCGGGGCATCGTTGACGCCATCGCCAGTCATAGCCACAATTTCATTGCGTGATTTGAGTGCATTGACGATGCGCAACTTCTGCTGGGGCAGCACCCGCGCAAAGACGTCGATGGTGCAAACGCGCGCGGCTAGTTCGGCGTCGGACAGCGCATCGAGCTCAGTGCCCGTGAGGACCGTGCCGATATCGCCAATAATACCAGCCTGCTCTGCGATGCGCCGCGCCGTTGCCGGGTAATCGCCTGTGATCATGACCACGCGCACGCCGGCCGTGTGACATTCTGCCACGGCGCTGGCCACGGTCGGTCGCAGCGGGTCTTCAAATCCCAGCAGGCCGATCCAGCTCAGTTGAAGATCGTGGTGTTGTTCCGCCAACTTAGCCGCATCCGTCCGGCCCCGCGCCACACCGAGCACGCGTAGGCCCCGGCCAGCCAACGCCTCGACATCCTTAGCAATTGCCGCCAGTGGATCGGCCGGCAGGTGACAAAGGTCAGCCACCGCCTCCGGTGCCCCTTTGGCGGACAGAGAAATCTCTTGCTCGACGCCCGTTTGCCAGGCCTGGCTGACCGCAAGTAGGCCCTGGGACAGGGGATATTCGCGCACCAACGCCCAGCCTGGGTGCAGATGCTCGGAGTTCGGCAGCAGTTGGCCCCCTGCGGCGTGCAGGGCCCGCTCCATGGGGTCGAAAGGGTCCGGTTTACTTGCAAGAATCGCATGTTCAAGCAGTTCGTGAAACGGCTCGGCACCTTGGGGCGGCGTTTCGCAGAGGTCCAGGCTGCTGCCGGTAATGGCCAACGTCCGCAAAGTCATGGTGTTTTGCGTCAGCGTGCCGGTCTTGTCGACACACAGCACCGTCGCGGCCCCCAGCATCTCCACTGCCGGCATGCGCCGCGTTAGCACCCGGATGCGGGCAAGTCGCCAAGCGCCTAGGGCCAGGAAGATCGTTAGAACAACGGGGAATTCCTCCGGCAAAATCGCCATCGCCATCGCCACGCCGGCCAGAAAACCATGCTTCCACGCGTCCAGACTGCCGCCGCGGGTCCAGGCAAAAATCAGCACAGCGACAAGACATGTCGCAACACTGGCGATGGCGAGCCGGCGAACCGTGCGCTTGGTCTCGGTCTGGAGCAGGGTTGGCTCGGGCTGCGTCTGGGCGAGGACGTGGCCAATCTGGCCCAGCTCGGTGCGGGGACCTGTGGCCAAAACTTCAATAATTCCCTGGCCTGATGTGACCAGGGTGCCTGAAAACACGGAAGGCAGGTCGTCGCCCCCCGGCCGATCCAGCGCGATCGCCTGCGGATTTGGCACCTTGCGCACCGCCCCGGACTCGCCGGTCAGCAGCGATTCATCGATAGTCAGGTGCGAGGTCTGTCGCAGCAAGCCGTCGGCCGGGATGCGGTCGCCTTCCGCCACGACGATGAGGTCGCCCGCCACCACGTCGCGGCCGGCAATTCGCCGCCGTTTCCCGTTGCGAATCACCAGGGCCCGCGGGCTCGACAGGTCGCGCAGGGCGTCCAGCGCCGAAGCCGTTCGCCGCGCCTGCACGATCGTGATGCCCATGACTACAAAGACGAATCCGAGCAGCATCGCCGCGTCCGTCGCCTCGCCCAGCAGCAGGTACATCGCCCCCGCCGCGCCAAGCATCAGCAGCATCGGTTCGCGAATCACTTCAACGACAATGGCCAGCAGCCCGTGGCTTTGGCGCGATGGCAGCTCGTTGGCACCGTCCCGCTGCAGGCGCTGGCCAGCCTCCGCTTCGTCCAGGCCGTCAAGTTCCTTTGGTTTCAGGTCACTAACCATGTGTTGCGGGGTCCGCCATCGCAGCTGCGCTGCTTTTGGCTGCGTCCGATGGTGAACCGCTTGCAGCGATTTGGGAAGCGTTTTGGGGGGCGTAGGAGGCGAAACGCTAGCCCGTGACGAAGGAGTGCCCGCCCGTTTCCCGACGGGCCTTTGAAATCTGAGGACTTACCTGGCTCTGGTGGCGTGACTCGAACACGCGACCCGGTGATTCACAGTTGCCGCCAGACCCTTTGCAGTACAGCGGGTTACGCTCAGTTGCGACGGTCCCCGCCGATGGCAATTCCGCTCCAGTCTGCCATTGGGGGGCTTTTGCCCCCGCCACTGGTGGCGCCGGCATTGCTTTGATCAAGCGGCTCACTCGCCCCCAAGACTTGCCTGCAGCGTCCTGCGCAGACTGCGCGGCGGCATCATGGGTGCGCAGCGTTAGGGGCGCGAGTTCAGCCTGGCCCGCCCAATCGGCAAGTGCGCGTCCAGCTAGGCCGTGAACCGCCGTCATGCGTCCGTTGCGGCCACTCGGCGCTCAATGCACGCAGGCGGCGTCCTGACTAGAACTAGGCGTGTCACAGCGGCCTTCAATGCTCCGCAGTGTGACCTTTAGCGCCCCGTTTGGCCCGCTGGGGGCCGTCAAATCCGTGCTTGTGTCACCGCGGGATTTGGTGATTCGCGCCCTGGCGAAGGTTCCGCTGCCGCGGCATCCAAGCATTCGCTATCATGGCTGTTTTGCTCCGAACTCGCACCCGCGCGAGCTGGTGGTTCCGCCGGGCGCCATGGCCAAGGCTCGGCGCAAGAAGTCGTGCGTGGAAAAGGATGAAACAACAATGATTACATGGAGTTTAGTGCTTCGCCGGGCATTCGGCCGGGATCTGCTGAAATGTCCCGGCGGTTGCACGCGCGCTGGTGTTGCCGCAGTGCAGGATGCCAATGAGATCAAGCGGTTTCTGACGCATCTGCACCTGCATCAGGACGCATCTGCACCTGTATCGGGACGCGGCGAAGTCGGGAGTATGACAGGGCAGCCTGAAATGATGGAGTTTATCGACGTCGAGCCGGAGCCGGAGCCGGACTGGGACGACAGCGGTTTGGCCGAAGCCAACGTGGACGATTAGCGATAGGTTGGCGGTGTCTGGCGGGCTCGGAGGGTGGCGAATTCTCCTTGCGGGGTAGGGGTTTATCTTGCGCAGGCTGTTTGGGCCAGATTTCGCTTGACGCCTGCTTGAGCCCGGCGCAGGATTGGCTTGCCGTCCAAGGTCGGCAGCGGCTGTGGACGAAAAAAGGCACGGGCTGGCGGGGCGGATGGTGGCGGATGGCGTTTGCATGTCCTACGCGCTGATGGGCTGGAAAGTAAAGATCGTTTGGCTCAAGGTGCTGCTCCTGGCGGCGCTGACTGCCTTGGCTAGTCCAGCATGGGCTGCCGGTGCTACGCCTGGTGCGGCTCTGGCCGAGGAAACGACGACCACGACTGGCGATGTGGCCTCTGCCAGCACAGCAGGCTTGGATTTGGCGGCGGAATTGACCCAAGCAGACGCAGCGTTTGCCCGCTATGATCTGGTCCATGCGCGTGCGCTGTACCAGCAAGCCTGTGACGGGAAGTTGCCTCGCGCTTGCCTGGAGCTGGCTTTTCTATGGCATTACGGCGCAGGCAGCTCCAAGTCGACGGCCACGGTCAAGCGCTTGGTGACGGACAACCTCGATGCGGTCAAGCAGGCCTGCGCCAATGGTGATCGCCTTAGCTGCACGGCGGCGGGCTTGGTCCAGCTCAATAGCATTGGTCTCGATGTGCACCCCAGCTGGGGCCAGTCGTTGCTGCAGCAGGCCTGTGACCTGGGAGAGCTGTCCCGCCCCAGCCGAAACGTGACAGACCCAGCGGCTGTGCTATTCACACGGCCAGGAGGTTTCCATGTCCCGTCGTCCCCGTCGCCAGTTTACCGCCGAGCAGAAGACCGCGCTGGTCAAAAAGCACCTGATGGACA
>CAIMEY010000110.1 GCA_903840165.1 uncultured Myxococcales bacterium
ATTGAAAACCTCAAGCGCGGTCGCTTTGTGCGCGGCGCATCGACGATCACGCAGCAGTTGGTCAAGAACCTGTTCTTCGTCGAGCGCGAGAAGACCATCTCGCGAAAGGTGCAAGAAGCTGTTATCACCTGGCAAATCGAGCGGAGTCTCAGCAAACCGCAGATGATGGAGCTCTACCTCAATATCATTGAGCTTGGGCCCAAGATCTACGGTATCAAGGCCGCGGCTCAGGTCTATTTCAATCGCTCGGCCGCGGAACTGACGCTGCTTCAGGCGATTTGGCTCGGGTCGATAGTGCCCAATCCCCGTGGTTTCTATCATCAATTCCGTGATGGCAAGATCAGCGACTCGTGGCGCAGCTACTTGTGCTGGATCGGCGCGACCATGCTGCAACGCGATAAAATTGCAGCGGAAGAGTTTCGCCGGCTCGGTAGCTGCAGTGTTGTCTTCGGCGGCGGCCCCGATGGCTCCGAAGCTCCGCCCCCTGACATGGGCCTAGGGCATGAAGGCGATCCTAGCCTGCAGCCTGGGGAAACGCCTGGCGGACGTGACGGGCGCCAAGCGCCAAGTGTTCAGGACGATGAGCAACCGTGATGCTGTGACCACCGAGTCCCCGCCGTCGCCTGGCCGCAATTGGCCGCGCTATCTATGGCAATTGACGGGATTTTGTGTGGTTTTGCTGCTGGTTGTCGGTGCCATTTTGCTAGTTCTCCTACTGACGCTCGGTCGCGGTGCCCATACGGTTGCGCCACGCCTAGTGCGCCTGTGGGGGCGAACCATGCTGTGGGTTTGCGGGGTTGAACTGCACATTGAAGCCCCGGCGCTGGCCGAAGTGGTGCAGAAGCGCCAACGCGTCATGACCTTCAACCATGCGTCGACAATGGATCTTTTCGTCTGCACGGCGCTCTGGCCCGATGGCTGCGTAGCTGTCGTCAAGCGCGAGATTCTCTGGGTGCCGATTATGGGGCAAGCCATTTATTTTCTTGGCTTTATTCCCATTGATCGCCGCAATCGCCAGCGTGCTACGGCGAGCCTGAGCGCCGCAGCCCAAGTCATTGCGGATAAGCACCTGACGGTCATGATCGCGCCGGAGGGAACGCGAGCTAAGTCTGCAGAACTATTGCCTTTTAAGCACGGGGCCTTTCATTTGGCGGCGCAGGCCGACGTGCCGATCGTGCCCATGTGCCTGCATGGCACCCACGAACTGTGGCCGATGGGGCAGGCCGACTGCCACCCCGGGGTCGTGACGGTGCGCGTTCTGCCGGAATTGCCTTCTGGTCACGGGGATACGGGGCACGAGGCCATTACGCGCCGTGCCGATGCCTTGCGCGATGAGTACATGCAAACGCTAGTGCTGATGCGCCAAACCGTGCCGGTAACCAAGCGTTAGCCGGGCAAGGGGGATTCGCTCCGGGCCCCGAAATCTGGCATGGTGCGTGGAATGTCGCCCCCGATCATCGAAGATGGATTGCAGCTCGAACCGCGAAAACCCTTGCGAGTCGCGGAGATTCTGCTCCTTGCTCGACGAACCTTGGCCCCTTGGGAGGCCCTGATGCCGCAACTCCTCGAGGCCTTTGGCTGCGAGGTGCAGGCCGCCGTGCTGCTTTGCCGGTCGGCGACTCTGGAGCCAGCCCGTGCGGTGCATGAGCTGCGAAAATCGATTCGAATTCAAAGGTCTATCCTCAGGCTGCTGCGCGCCGTTCTGCCGCCGCTGACCCGCGTCAGTCTGGAGCGGACGCTGGGCGCGGTGGCGCATATCACTTCAGATCTCAGGGATATGGAAGTGCTTCCGGGCGCGTTGCGCATGCTCAAACAACTGCCGGACGCCCAGGAGCACCGACTGCGTGAACTGCTCCGGGCGGCGAGGACGCAGGCGCGGCGGGGTGAAGATCCCTTTCGTATCAGCGGGATGGAAGCGGCTGCCGTAGCATTGGCAGAGTTGCCCACGGCGTTGGCGGCTTGTCTGCCCGAACAGGTACGTTTATCGAGTCTGTTCGAAGGCTTGCGTGAGACCGCCAAGAAGGCGCGCAAGGCTTGGCGCAAGGCGCTTCAGCATCCCGATTCAGTGCTGATTCACACGGCTCGCAAGAGGGCCAAGGAATTGCGCTATCAATTAGAATGGTTATTGCCGCCTTCGCCGCAACCGGTTCAAGAACTGGCGGACCTCATACGCTTTATCGAAGTCCTTGGCAACATGACGGATTTGGTCGCGTTGCGCACCTGGCTCGGCCGCAATGGCAAGGCGCTCGATGGCGGGCTGCAGCGTGGCGTGAATCGTGCCGTGCGCCATAGCCTCGCGAAAAGATTCGATTCGGCCCGGCGATTGTCCAAGAAAGCGTTGGCACCAAAGCCCCGCGCGTGGGTGGCCATGGTCAAGGCGCAGCGGTCCAGTGCGGCGCAAGCGTGGTTAATCCAGGCACCTTTTGCCCATCCATAGCGGCGTAGGGCACTCCGAACCAAGCCATCAACGTCGGTGCCACATCCTGCATGCGCATCAGCGTAAGTGCGCCGCCGGACGTAACGGCTTGATTGGTCACAAAAATACCTTGTAATTGCGGAGAGCTTGGTAGCTGCCCATGCATGCCATGGATCGTCGGTTTGCCGGGCTGCCCGGGCACATGGGCCGTCGACCACAGGACTTCTGGGCGGGCCAGCGCCACGAGGTCGGGCGCTTGATCGTGCTCCTTGGGTGAGGGCAGGCCCAGCGCGACAAGTTGGTCGGGGCCCAGGACTTTGTCGAGCTTTGGGTGCTTGGACAGGGAGTGGCGGAGGACAGCGACGATTTCATCGTGTAATTCGGGCTTTGTGACGTACATATACAAGCAGTGGCCGTTGCTGACCACCTGGACCGCCTTGGTCCAAGCCGCCGGTAACTGTGCGTCCATCAGGAGTTGATGGGCAGAATAAGCCTCTGTTACTTCAAGGAAACCGTGGTCCGAGACCACCACCAACCTGAGGCCCTTGCGCAGGCCGTGCGCCTCGTACACCTGCAGCACCTCGCCCAAGTAGCGATCGATGAGTTGCAGGGCCCACATCGCCTCGGCCGAATCGGGCCCAAAGCGATGCGACCAGGTGTCCAGGGCCACCCAATGCAGCGCCAGAAATTCGGGCTGATGCGTTTGCACCAAATAGACGGCTGCATCGCGGCTGAAGGTATCGAGAAGAAAGGCCTCTTCACCGCCATGGCTGCCCAAATGGTCGACGGGCAGGCCCGCCATGGCCAAATCCGAAAGAAGTCCCGGGGACGCAGCATTCTCAAACGCTTTTTGGCCATACACTTCGGGCAGAGCCCAGTCAATCGGCGCGCCCGCTGTGTTCGGCCACAGTACGGCGGCAACGTGCAACTGTGCTTGGCGCAAGGCCTGCCAAATCGTTGGCCCGGCGGGGGGAGGTCCCTGCCACGCCTCGACGACCTTGTGCGCCGCGCGAGACCATAGGTGATTGCCGAGGACGCCGTGGTGCAGGGGCAGGCTTCCGGTGACCAGCGTGGCGTGGGCCGGCCAGGTCATGGTTGGGAACACGCTTTGCAGCGGAACCGCTGTACCACCGATAGTTAACTTATTGAGATTAGGTGTTAATCCGCGGTGCTGCTGCCAGCGGGTCCAACCCAGGCCATCGATGCTGACCAGGAGCAAGCGGGGCGCTATGGGCGGCGTTCCGGGTGTACTAGCAAGAGCTAATACTGGGACAAAACAAAGGAAAACGGCGAACGCGCGACCAAGCATGGACCGATGATGCCAGAATCGCCGTCGACCCGCGAGTGCGGTCCAGACATTGCCCCGCCCTTGTCACGGCTGGCTTTGCGTGTCACCCTGCAACTCCGCTACAACTAGCGCCTTTATTGCATGGAAGCGCCCGCCCAACGTTCTGACCAGGCCCCCGCCCTCAACCCTCGGGTGCCACTCAGCCCGTGGCAGCGGGGTGGCGTGGTTGTGCTTGATTGGCTTGTCTTTTCAGTCATTTATCGATTGGTACTACAGAGTCTAGCAGCCCGATGGCTGCAGGCCGACGGTAGTTTGTCACCGTACAAGGCCGCCTTTGGCATCGCCTGGCCATGCGCTTACGGCGACGTGCCGGTCGCGATCGCGCTGGGCCTCGCTGCGAGCCTGGTGGCGGGCCTGACGGCCAAGGAGGGCTGGCGCGGCGTCGCGGGACGGATTGGACAATGGATATTGGGCGGACTCCTGTTTGCCCTGGCGCTGCTCGGCTTGACGCACATGCGGGTATCCTTGGCCTTGCACACAGGTCTGTCCTGGGAGATTGCGCGAGAAACGCTTCATAGTGGCGAGGTTAGCTCCTTGCTATACAACGCCAGGCCCCTCGATCTTGGCGTCCTGGCCACCCTGGCGTGCGTCCTGCTCATGGGGGCGCGGCTTCCGTGGCAGCGGAGCCGTTGGAGCCTCGTGGCCTTGATGCTGGCGTTCTGTGCGACGCGCGCCCTGCCGGCTGCAACTTCGACAGAACTGCCTGTAGAGATGGGATATACGCCGATCACGTACCTCCTCAGCACGGCCATGGCGGAAGCGGGCGAAGGGGAGGATAGCGGAGTCAAGGTAGAAGCCAAGGGTGATTCGAGTGGACGAGAAAATGTAGAAGAATCAGGAAATAAGCCATCGGTACTACAGAGAGCTCGGCCCCTTCAACCGCCAGCCGCCCTGACCGCGACCGACGACCAAGCGGGCGGCCTCTTTCTCACCGACCCCGATTTCAGCGGCCCTCAATCACCGGAGACGAGGCCGCCGGATTTGACCCATGACCGGTGGCCAAAGCAGGCGTGGAATGTCGTGTGGGTGGTCATGGAATCGACGGGACGGCGCTACTTCGAGGGGGAGACCCACCCGACTCAACCGCCGATGCCCTTTCTCCGCGAACTGGCCGCCAAGGGCTGGTACCTCGCCGGTCACCGGTCGCCGTCGAACTCCAGCGCGACCAGTATTTTCGCGCAGTTTAGCGGCATCTATCCTGTGCCGGCGGCGCAAATGTTCTCGGTGGCCAAGGACAACCATGTTCCGGGTCTGTTCAGCCTGCTGCCGGCGCAGTACGAGAAGTTCCTCTATACGCCAGGTAAGCTCACGTATTTCTTCCCGAAAGCGTTCCTGCAGCACCAGGGTTTGAACGAAATGGTTGGGTTTGATGAGACGGACGTCACCCGCAATCCAGGCGGTGAGGGCCTTTCCAAGGATGAACCTGAGGTAGTTACACGGTTTTTGCAGCGCCTCCACCGCGCACGTGAGCCCTTTGTGGGAGTGTACTACAGCTACGTAGCCCATTGGGAATACACGGATTATGGCACCGCTTGGCAGAGGTATGGCGGTGGACGGCTGATCGACCACTACCACAACAACTTGTGGCTGCTGGATCGACAAATCAAGCGAATTTACGAGCAACTAGAGGCGGATGGCCGGCTGGACCGAACGATCCTCGTGTTTGTCGGCGACCACGGTGAAGCCTTCGGCCAGCACGAACGCAATTGGGCCCACGCGCGCGGCAGCTATGAGGAGAACTTCCAAACGCCGGCAGTCCTGTGGCAACCCCGCATTTTTGCGCCTAAAGTTGACAAACGCGACTCGCTGCACATCGACCTGCTGCCGTCGGTGCTGGACGCCCTGGGTGTGCCCTTTGACCGCGCGATGGTTCAGGGCGAATCGCTCTGGCAGGCGCAATTGCGGCGCAATGTCGCGCTGTTTTGGGGCAATGAGGGCACGGTCAGTGGCATCTGGCGCGATCAGCACAAGCTGCGGTGGTTGACGGCCGAGCGGCGCTGTGAACAGTTTGATCTGCAAAAGGATCCGACTGAGCGACACCCTCTACCCTGTGGTTCCGCGGCCGAGCGTTTGGCGTTGATCAAGCGATACCAAGGGCAGCAGCGGGGCGTGGTGCCTGCGTACAGTCAGGCCGTCGAGCGGCACGAGCGATTCCAGGGACGCCAACTAGCTCAAACGCCAGCCGTTCTTCCGGTCGCAAGTACCGCAAGTCAGGCCACGGCGGGGCCGATGCAGCCCTAACCCTTGCCGTCGTCGCAGGCTCGGGCGACACTGCGCACAGGCTCGAATTCCAAGGATTGCCATGACCGCGCGAACTGCCCAGAATCCGCCAGAATTGGCATCGGCGAACCCGAGTTACAACGATTTTGAACAGAACACGACTTCGCCGTTTCCTACCTTGACCGTTGGCGCCACGGCGGACCAACTGGGGCTGTTCCGGGTGCTGAGCCCGGACGGGAAAATCATCCAGCCTGACAGTGACTTAGAGAACGGGACGGGCGTCAGTGATGCGGACGCCTTGGCCATGCTGCGCTCGATGGTGCGGCAGCGTGTGCTCGACGACCGCATGTTGGCCCTGCAACGCCAAGGGCGCATTGGCTTTTATGGTGCTGCCACCGGCCAAGAGGCGGGGACCATTGCAGCGGGCCACGCGCTGGAACTGCGCGATTGGATTCATCCCGCTCTGCGCGAGGGGGGCATGCTGCTGCACCGAGGCTGGCCGCTGTGGCAGTATCTTGCGCAGATCTTTGGCAATCAGGATGACACGTCGACCAAGGGCCGTCAGATGCCATGTCATTACGGCTCTCGGGAATTCGGTTACGTTACGCTGAGTTCAGTCATGGCTACACAGATGCCCCAGGCTGTCGGTACTGCGTATGCCATGGCCATGCAGCATGCCGCGCCGGACCGTCCCATCTGCCTGGGTGCGATCGGCGATGGCGCGACCAGTGAAGGCGATTTCCATGTGGCGATGACCTTTGCCGGCGTCATGCGGCCCCGCGGCTTGGGCTTGCCCTTGCTTTTGTACGTGCAGAACAACCAATGGGCGATCTCGACACCCGTAGCCAAGCAGACTGCCGCGCCGACCCTTGCCAGTAAAGCGCTAGGATATGGCTTGGTTGGCGCGCGGGTGGACGGCAACGATGCGCTGGCGGTGCTCCGTGTCATGCGCGCCGCCGCCGATCATGTGCGCCGCGGAGGCGTGCCCGTTTTTGTGGAGGCCGTGACCTATCGCGTCGGGGCCCACACGACCTCGGATGACCCAAGCCGCTACCGCGACGAGCGCGTGACCCAGCAATGGGCGGCCTTGGACCCCATCGAACGTCTGCACAACTACCTAAAAATTCGCGGTATTTGGCAGGACGCTGACCTTCAGGCCTTGCGCGAGCACAGCGATGAGGAAGTGCGCAGCACCCTAGCCAAGGTTGAGCAAGTGCCGCCCGTTGCCCTGGAAACGCTGTTTGAAGACGTCTATGCCAAGGTGCCGCCGCATCTGCAGGCGCAGTTGGCGGAAGCCCGGCGGTACCATGCAAAGGCGCAGTGACGGCTTGCAGATTTCGGTAGTACCAAGGACTAACACCCTCATCTAAAACTGTTTTTCGCCTAACCCTCGCCTCTCCAACGGCGGAGCGCTCCGCGGCCAAGGCGACAACTGCCACGGCTGGCGGTGCCGGGGTCGGCACAAGGGCAACGATGGAACAACCTATTCGCATCGGGATCGTCACCGTCTCCGACCGGGCCAGCCAGGGCATCTACGAAGACCGCGGTGGACCGGCAATCCTAACGTATTTTCAAGAGGTTCTCAGTTGCTCGTGGCAACCCGTCGCTTGCCTGATCGCCGACGAACAGCCACTCATCGAAGCTACTCTGCGCCAACTCTGTGATGATCAAGGCTGTTGCCTGGTCGTGACAACGGGCGGCACCGGGCCATCGCCGCGCGACGTAACGCCCGAAGCGACCTTGGCCGTCGTCGACAAAGAGATGCCGGGATTTGGTGAGCAAATGCGCGCTGTTTCGCTCAAGAGCGTGGCGACGGCCATTCTGAGTCGGCAAACCGCCGGCGTTCGCGGTGGCAGTCTGATCGTCAACCTACCAGGTAAACCTAAGGCAATTGCTGAATGTTTGGACGCCGTGATGCCTGCGATTCCCTACTGCATCGACCTGATTGGCGGTCCCTTTGTGACCTGTGACCCGCAGCGCGTTGCCGTATTTCGACCGAAACCGTAGCTAAATGAACGGGTTGAGCGCGTTGCGTTGGGCAGGCAAACGCCTAGCTCTGCACACCATGGTCGCGCAGCCAAGGGATCAACTGCCGCGCGGAAGTCCCGACACCTTCAAAGGAATACGGGCCGGCAGGCGTATCGATCGTCGCCCTTGAACCGTCAATCTGCACCGACAGGATATCCCCGCGATTGAGCTCAAAGTGGAACTGACCTATCTCGAAGGATCCCACCGATTGCATCGTCGACGCCGTTTCACTGGAGTCAATGCCGCTTGAACTCGCTGAAGTGACGCGAGAAGTCGACGTGAATACCAGTCTGGAACCCTCCGCATGAATCTGGCCAAAGGGCGGCATCATGCCGTAGATGCAGTTGCCGTATGTGCATGTGATATTGGACAATTCAGCGGCTGGAGCTGTGCGTCCGTCGATATCGCCAAAGGCCGGGGCAGGTGAACTAGGTGGCGAACTGGGCTCGGCTGCCGAAGAAGACGTTGCTGCATCGCTAGTTGGCTGTTCGGCCGCTTTGCCATTACGCTTGGCAAGCAGCAGGGCTCCGACAACCACGGCCGCCGCAAGTGCTAGAATCACATACAACATCGTCTACCTCGGCACCGTCGGACCGCTGCGGCCTCAGGCAGGACGGTTGTCGCACATGGCCCTCAAAACGGCAATGGTAAGCCGGTACGGGCTGAATTGGACGGTCCAAGCCCTTAGAATCAGGGCCTAAGGCGCCCCTCGGAGGACAAGCAGGACCCCGACTACGGCGATGCCGGCGCCAATCCAGCGGCGAGGTGGAACGACTTCACCGCCGACAAAGCGCGATAATAATAGGAGAAATACGGTTGCCATCTGGTTAAGCAGGGCCGCATGCGAGGCCTGTGTGTACTTGATGCCGCCCATCCACAGCAGCATGGACAGGTAAGTACCGACTAAGGTTGCGGGAATCATCGGACGCCACATAGGCTGGGGGCGAAACATATCAAAACTGGAACGCAATCGGCCGGACGCCATCTGCCAGACCAGCAGGCTTGCCGCGGCGAAGAACAGGCGAACCGTTGTGGCTTCGATGAGGTCGCTGTGGTCCAGCGCCGGCTTGGCAATGATTACGCCGATCGCTGTGGCAAAGACCCCGGAAACGGAAAGCAAAACACCGAGCCGGTCCACCTTCTCCGCTGCAGTTGTTTGCCCTTGCCAGGACACCAGCACCAAGCCAGCAGCCACCAGAGGTGCCCCAAGCAGCAAGCCGACATGTGGAGATTCTCCTAAGAAAACAACGGATAAGGCGACAACGGTGGGTGAATAGACACAGTCTGTGACGGCGGCGACACTGGCACCGATGCGCTGTAACCCAGCGAAAAACAGGGTATCGCCAAGGGTAAGTCCAAGCAGGGCGCTGCCTGCCAAACGCAGCCAGTCCTCGGGCGAACGCTGCCAATCGATGTGGCCCCCGGTCAGCCACAACGTGATGAGCAGTAGGGCAAAGGCAATGGTATTCTTGAAGAGATTGAGGCCTCGCGGGTCCATGATGGGCACGCGACGGAACAGCAGCACCGCGATGGCCCAACAAAGAGCGCAGGAAACGGCCATAATTTCGCCGATATGGGGCAAGACGACTCCCTGCTGCGACGGCCAGCTTGGTGCTAGGCGCAGAAGATCATGAAAAGAGGTGAGATTGCGCTGCCGGTCAATCCTCGGCTTGAACCTTGTAGCTCCCGGCGATGGCACCGACGACATTTCGCACCAGCAAGGGGTCCCACTCTTCTGGCACGGTGACGGAACCGGGCGCATATTGCTGGAGCGCAAAAACGACAGCAGCGGCAAGGGCTTCTGCTGCGCCGGAGTGAACTTTGACAGCTAGGCCCAACCCTCGTTCGGGCAGGGCGAGGCAAAAGACGCCCTGGGCGCCGACTTTGACGGCCATCGATTCATTTGCAATTTTAGTTAGTTGCAGGTCAAAGCGACCTGTGCCTGACGTCAACTCTGGATGGGCCGCCATGGCACGGCCAATGGCCCCGAGGCGCGGGTCGCGATCGTCCTTCATGCACAGGGCAAGCAGGTGCCAAGCTTGCGCAATGCCCGCTAGCGTCAGGCAAAACGTCGGCACACCGCAGCCGTCCAGTGCTGTATCGACCGAAGTCTGGGCCCAGCCATGGACGCGACCGAGGATGGCCTGCTGCAACGGGTGATCGGGCGGGCGATAGTCCAGCGCCCACCCTTGGGCCGCCGCCGCCGCCAGCATGAATGTATGTTTTCCTGAACAATTATTGTGGATATTCGAAAACTTCTGGCCGGATTGAATCACGGCGCGCGCCGAAGAGCCATGCATCGGCGCGTGGGCTCCACAGCGCAATTGTTCGATCGTAAAGCCGAAACGCGCAAGCAGCGACTCCACCAGTTCCACATGCACCGGCTCAGCGCTGTGCGAGGCCGCGCCAACGGCGAGTTGTTGGGGCGAAAGTAGCGGATCACCTAAGAGTTCCAGGGATGTGGCTAGTTGAAAAGGTTTGGCAGCGCTTCGCCACGGTGTCAGCCGTGCCGGACCGATGCCTTGCGTCGACCCGTCCGTTCCCACCGCCACCACCGAAAAAGGGTGAAAGGTTTCGTCAAACTTTCCGCGGGTTTGAATCACCACTGCCATAAGGCTACCTCCACAGGTCCCAGCCGAGCCGCAGCACCAGGCCAGCGACGACGACCAATACGACGCGACGAATCATCCGATCCCCGTTCCTGATTGCCAACTTCGCGCCCACAGCACTGCCCAACATCTGCGCAACTGCCATGGGCAAGGCCACCGACCAGATAACCGCACCGTGCAGGGAAAATAGGACGAATGCCGCAAGATTACTGGCAAAGTTGATGACCTTGGCGTGAGCGCTGGCCGAGGTCAGGTCATCGCCCAGCCACATCGCGTGGGCGATGAGCAGAAAGGTTCCGGTGCCAGGACCGAAGAAGCCGTCGTAAGCGCCGAGTGTTAGCGCCAAAATCCCTTGTCGTTTTCGAGCAATAGGTGGTGCTACAGCTTGGCCCTGCACCAGGCGATCCCGGCGGAGCGCCAGCACGGCGGCCGCGACCACCAGGAGCACCAGCACCATCGGGCGCAGAAACTGGGGCGGCAGGCGCGTCGCCAGCCAGGCCCCTAGCCAGGAACCGGCAAAACCACCAATAAAACCAACGGGAATTCGCGGCCATTGAATGCGCCCCGCCCGCCAAAACCAAGCGACGGCGGTCGCACTGCCAAAGACGGCTTGGCCCTTGTTGGTGCCGAGCACGGCCGCGGTCGGCAGCCCCGAGAACAGCAACGCCGGGACGGTGATCAGGCCCCCGCCTCCGGCCACGGCGTCGACCATGCCAGCTGCAAAACCCGCTATAATCAGGATGATTTGTACGCTACCGCTCATACCCGCTGCCCCGACACGTGCCGGCATCGGGCGGCTAGGCAACCACGGCTACTCAGCGGACGCAAGCCCGCGGAGGCCGGTGGCCGTTGGTGTGGTGAAAAAGGTAAAGATAAAGGCTGGATAGCCCTTGCATATACAGGTTGCGGCACTGTTTGCACCGGTGCAGGGCCAAGCTTGGCCACGATTGGCGAACTGCCGTCGGGCCGTACGTAGCGACGTGGTGGCCGAGCATCGGTAAGCGAAATTTCATTGTCGCGATAGGCACATACCCCTTGCATGTACAACGCCTGTGAACCCTGTACAACGCCTGTGAACCCAAGAATCGCCCCTTCTCGCGCCGCCACTCGCCTGCTTCCCGGGCCCGTGGCGCATCGGCCTTCGCTTTGCTACAGTGGCGTTCGTTGGTCTTCACACGACCTTGGGACCGGTTCAACGATGGGCAGCCCTCACCAAGCACGATTCGTGGCGCGGTGGCTCGTGTTGGCGGCCACTGTACCGGGTTGCTTTTCGCCCGCTCAGGGGACTGGCTCAGGCGGTGGTCCAGCCGACGTGGACGCAGGAAACGTCGCAGAAGTTGTTGATTCTGAAGTCCTTGGCACGACCGATGCGGGCGGCGATACGGCTGTCGTCTTGGCAGATTCCGCAGACGCCGACTCCCTGGCCGTCGACGCTGTTACCGATGCGGCTGCAGACGCGGACTCCACGGCACTAGATGGTGCCCAGGATCTCGATACTACACCGGAAACAGATGCCGGTGGCGACGTAAGTTCTGACGCTGGTGGCCCGGTCTGTGACGATGCGGCCAAGCGCTGCGCCCATGCCTTTGCTTTTGTCGGGGAAGGTAGCGAAACGACAGTTGAATTGCGGGGCAGTTTCAACGGCTGGAAGGCCGGCGTCGCCTTGGTATTGAGCGCCGGGACGTGGTCGGCGTCTGCACCGATGCCCTGGAATACGCCGGTTCAGTATAAGTTCCGAATAGTTATGGGCGGCGTCGAGAAGTGGATCAACGACCCCGGCAATCCCGACACGGCCGATGACGGCTTCGGTGGCAAGAATTCCCTTTTGCAACCAGGTACATGTGATGACTACACCTGTCAGGGGCCGCAAACGATTTGCGGCATCGACGCCAAGCCAGCCGCCTTCGATTGGCGCGACGCCGTGCTGTACTTTGTGTTTGTCGATCGGTTCAACAATGGCAACCCTGCGAACGACAAAAAGAATTCTAGCCCGAACGTCGCGGACATTGCCAACTGGCAGGGCGGCGACTGGGTGGGCGTTCAGCAGAAGATCGAAGCCGGCTACTTTGAAGCCTTAGGTGTCAATGCCTTATGGCTCAGTGTGCCGATGGACAATGCGGACACGGCCGAGGTGGGCGACGACGGCAAGCTCTACGCCGCCTACCACGCCTATTGGCCGCGGGATCCCAGCAAAACGGAAGCGCATTTTGGCGACATGGCGGCGCTGCAGGCTTTGGTCAAGGCCGCGCACCAGCATGGACTGCAGGTTTTGCTCGATTACGCCATGAATCATGTACATACCTCGTCACCCGTGTTTCAGGCCCACGCGGCAGACGGCTGGTTCAATCCGGAAAAAGTCAATGGTCAAGACTGTGTATGCGGCAGTCAGGTCTGTCCGTGGGACGGGCCGAGCATGGTCTACTGCTGGTTTCAGACGTATCTAGCCGACTTCGACTTCAACAACGCGGCGGCCCGCAAAGCCTCAATCGATAACGTGATTTGGTGGATGCAGCAGTCTGGGGCCGATGGCCTGCGTCTTGACGCGATCAAGCACGTTGCCGGGTCTTGGCTGACGGACCTAAGGGCGCGTTTGTTAACCGAAGTTGAGCCAATTCGCGGGCAGCACATCTACTTGGTCGGCGAGACGTATACGGGCGACCAAGGGCTCATCAAGTCCTTTCTGGACCCCTGCGCCAAGCTGGACGGGCAGTTTGATTTTCCGCTGCGAGCCAAGCTCGACGAAGTCGCGTTGTTGCGCAAGGGAACGATGAATGATCTCAGTGCATTCATGGATTCCAACGACAGTTACTACGGGGCCGGCGCGCTGATGTCGACCTTCATCGGCAACCACGACCTGCCGCGCGTCATTCACTATGCGCAGGATACGCCTTTATTTACGGATGTTTGGGATAATGGAAAATCTAAGTCTTGGTCAGGGCAGCCAGCGGTAGTAGCCGAGCAGAGCGCCTATGAACGCGTCGCCGTCGCAATGGGAATCCTCTTAACAAATCAAGGTGTTCCGTTGATCTACTATGGCGACGAGATCGCGATGCCAGGTGCTGGCGACCCGGACAATCGGCGGATGATGCAATGGACTGGCCAGAGCGCACCGCAAACGTGGCTTTTGCAGCGGATGCAGAAGTTGGGGCAGATTCGTAGTAAACACAGCGCATTGCGTCGTGGTACACGCTCGACCGTGGCTGTGACGGCGGAAACGTGGACCTACGCCATGACCTCGCCCGAAGAGACTGTCTACGTGGCGGTGAATCGTGGCGATACGCCGGCCGATGTAGGCGGATTACCAGCACAATCCATGACTGACTTGGTGACCGGCGATACGCTGGCTGGCCCTCAGTTGGCGCTGCCTGCACGGAGCGTTCGGGTGATGGTTACAAAGTGACGCTCGGGGGAATCTTGTTTCGATTTAAGTATTTGGCATGGACCGTAGCAGTCGTTCTCGCCGTGGCTTCCTGCTCGGCGGACAAGGCGGCTAGTGGCGCGGATCAGGCGTCGGCTGACGGCGCAGACGTTGGTAGTGCCACAGGGCAAGACGCTGAAGTTACAGATGATTTTCCAGAAGCCACCACGCCCGCCTGCCCCGGTCAGCTGGGGTGCCCGGTCCAAGCTGGAGACCCATGCCAAGACGACAGCCAGTGCGATGACGGTGACCCCTGTACCCTTGGCGAGACCTGCGGCGAAGACTTTACATGTCTAGCTGGTACGGTGACAGACTGCGACGACGGCAATGTCTGTACGACGGATTCATGCAATAAATCAAAAGGTTGCTTGCATGTTGCTGCCCAACGTTCTTGTGACGACGGCAACGAATGCACCTATCCAGACCTGTGCGTCGCCGGCGCCTGCCAGACCGGACCGGTACGCACCTGTGACGATGGCAACGGCTGCAGCGATGACCTCTGCGACCCTGCCTATGGCTGCTATTTCGCTGCGAATACCGCGGAATGCGACAAGGAAAATGCTTGCGTGGAAGCCTCGTTCTGCGCCGACCTCAGTTGCGTCACTGGCAAGGCAAAGCCTTGTGATGACGGGATAATTTGCACCTACGACGTCTGCGACCCAAAGATTGGCTGTGTGTCCCTGCCCAAGCCCGGCCCCGTCGTCTGCAATGACACGACCTTTGATGATAGGTGCTGGAAAGTGCTGAAGTTTCCCACACCGCTGACTTGGGACGATGCGCGTACGCAGTGCCAAGGTTGGGGCGGCGAGCTGGCAAGTCTGCATTGGCGCACTGATAATGACCAAGCCCGCAGCCTAGCCGACCAACTGTGCGGCAAAGACGCTGCCGTGTGGATTGGCCTAAGTGACCGTGCGGTCGAGGGAAAGTACGTCTGGAGCGATGGCGAGCCCGGCGACTTCTCCTACTTCAATAGCGGAGAACCCAATAATTCCGGCAATGAAGACTACATCCAAATGGTTCCGGGCGGTCGCTGGAACGACATTGGCCAAGGGGCAACGATGGGCTGCGCGGTCTGCAATCGTCGCCTTGCAAACAGCTGTGACGACGACAAATCGTGCAAAATCGGAGCGTTATGTAGTGCCGGGGCCTGCTTGCCCGCCACCGCCACGCGCAGTTGCGACGACGACGATCCGTGCTCCCTTGATTCCTGTGTGGAAACAAAAGGTTGCCTTGTGGTGCTACAGAGCGAGGGCGCTCCGTGCAGCGACGGCGGGATCTGCCAGAGCGGGCAGTGCTACGTCAACCTGCCGGCGGCAGCCAGCGATTGTGCCTCGATATTACAAGCAAATCCATCGGCGGGTTCGGGGATTTACTGGATTGACGTGGACGGCGCGGGCCCAGAGGCCAAGTTTCAGACGTACTGCGAAATGCAGGCCGGCGTCGGCGCTTGGACGACGGTGCTTCAGGTCGACGGAAACGACCCTCAAGCTGGCTACGACGGTACCGTCTGGACCGCCAAGGAGGCCACCGCGACGACCGCATTGGGACCGACTGGCGCAAAGAATTCAGGCTTTTGGCTCTTGCCTGTACAACAATTGCGGGTCGGGCTGCGCAGCGCCGACGGCAGCCTGCATTGGCTCATCCTTGATGCCAAGGGCGCGTCATTGCAAGCGATTTTCCAGGACGGCAAGGCAATCGTGAGCAAACTAGGTGTTAAGAAATGGGAATCCCTGCTGGTCGGGGCTTCACTGCAACCGGCATGCTTGCTTGAAGGCGTCAACATGGTACCGGCGGGCGGCGGCAAGGTGCGCATCGGCATCCTTGGCAACAACGAAGACGACTGCAACAGCATCGATTCGTGGCTAGGCTTGGGCGGCAGTCCTGTCTGCGGTGCCAAGGACACGCCCTCGGTCGGCAATTTGGCATGTTGGGGCCCCGACCACGGCAATGCGTCCAACGCGGCGCTTGGGTACGTGCAGGTGCGCTAGGGACCCAACGTCACCAGGGTCACCTGCGCCGGCACAAAGCCGCTGTCCTGGGCCAGAATCGCCTGCAATTGTCGCCGCGCCTCAGGGAGATCGCCGCGGTCCTTGGCCGCCAGCGCTGCCGAATAGGCTACCAGAATAGGGGCTTGCACCGGATGCGCGGTCCGTCGGATTAGACGCTCGACGGCCGGCGTCTTGGGCGGGCGCACTTGGCTCAATCGCTCACGCAGGGACGCAGCCAAATCCTGGGTCAGCGTCAAGAAATCTTCTATCTTGCCAGTCACTTGCTCTTGGCCGACGATGGCGCCGGTGCCGACATGCACCACACGCGCCATAAGGCGAACCTTGCCCTGAAAGTCCATGAAACTACCAACAATTTGGTACTGCGCGCCCATCAACTGACCGATGCGCGTGGCCGTGGCCGGATCGACGTGTTTGGTTTGCTGAAGCTTGAGTTCGGACATGACCTGCTCAAGTCGTGCCCTTTCAATCAGTTGCACGCCGGGGATGCCCTGCAGGTCGGCCAGCAGCATCTCGGCCATGGCCCGCTGCAAACAGGCGAGGTCAGCGTTTAAGCCATTATAGTCAAAGTATAAAACGGCAGCGCGCACGGGTTGGCCGGCGGCGGTCGGCGTCGTCGACCGGGCAACGACGGACGGCGCAGCGGTGCCTGAGCGCAGGGCAGGCGTGTTTTCAACGACTTGAACCTCGGTACTACCGATTGGCTGCACCCGCGTCGACGGACTCAGAAACAGGAACTCCCCCTCGCCGCTACGCGCAATCTGCGGATTTTGCATGGTATTAAACTCAGATGCTGCCACCTGGGCCACCGCGGGCTTGACGAACGCTGCGAGTTCATCGGTCGTGATGAGGCCGTCATGGTTGCTGTCCGCCGCCCCGCGCCAGCCCTGAAGTAGGAAATACGTAAACAGTCCATGGCCTTGATACTCGCTGGCCTGCTGTCCATTTTGCCCGGCGACCAAAGCGACGCGCACCGGTTTGTTCGTGACTTCACGAATATACGCCTTGACTTGGGGGGACAGGCCGACCGAACGGGTGCCAATGGCCAGTCCCGAGTAGCACGCATCGGCCACGTAGAGCACATGCTTGGCCGGATACTGGGCGAACCAACGCTGTAATTCCGCCATGCTAATGGCTGTGCTGGCTGGCGCGTCGCGCTTGGCCTCGGCTGGCATCAGATAGCCCATCGCGGCGTCGCCTTGGCCCCGAGATAGTCCATGTCCGGCAAAATACACGATAACCCGATCGTTCGGGCCGACTTGATTGGGCAGTCGGTCGCCGATCAGTTCCGTGATGGCCGCGCGAGAGGCTTGGCCATTGATTAGCGTAGTAACTTGAAAACCTTGGCTTTTCAGGAATTCGGCCACCCGATTCGCGTCACGCACTGCGCCGCCAAGGGGAGGCAAATCCTGATACGCGTCAATGCCGATGACTACAGCCCAAGAATGGTGATACAAAACAAAGGGTTTATCGGCATCCTCGGCGTAGGAAACTTCCGCAATGGCATCGGCGCCGCGGGTCTGGGCCCAAGCCACGTGCGGCGTCCAGGGGCAAAGCACGGCCAGGGCTACTAGGGCGACAAGAGTAAGAATGGACGCAGTTTCTTCTCCAAGCACCGGCGACTCCTCCCCACCGTGCGGGCGCTCCTAGGGCTGTGGCGGCGTGGCTGCAAATAGGGGCCCGCCAATGGGCAAAATCGTACGTCCAGACGTGGGGTTAAGCACTAGTGCTACAGCGATGTACAGGGCGATGCCCAGCAAGGCAACGGTCGCAGCCGCGATGGGCAGGCCCATGGCCGGAGCCTGCAAGACTTCGCGCAGAATTCTGCAAACATAGAGCACGTCGATGTCGAGCAGGAACAGCAGCAGCAGCTTGGAAAAGAAGCCGAACGCGTACGTCATCGCCAGGAAAATCAGCAAGAAACAACAGTCCACAGCCAGAATAATCGTGGCGTTGGGCGCGTGGCCGCTGGCCAGCGAGTCAAGAGCCCACCAGTTCATGAGCCAGTTAAAGGAGAAGGTGGTCAGCAGGGTGCCGCCCACCATGTTCTTGTTGGCAAAGCTCATGATTCCTGAGAGGAACTGGCAGCCGCCGCCAAAGAGCAAGCAGAACCACGCGGCCGTGTGCAGGCCTTCGGGCGTCAGCGTCGACTTGACGCCAAACGCAATCGGCAACAGGGCCGCGCAGCCGATTGCTAGGCCAAAGAGGCCCAGGGGCGTCGGGTCGGCAAACGGGCTCGTCGCAGGAGAAGCGGGTGTGCTCATCGAGATTCCTCTTGTAAAATCAGGCAGTTTACTCTTGCATGTACAACGGTCTTGTCTGCGTCACGCGTCGCCGCCACAGCATGCCCAGTCCGACGACCATTGCCAGCCAACCGCCTCCGCTGGTCCGTCCGCCTTGGCAGCCGGCGCTGTTGCTGGCCGACGCTGCGGTGGCTTGGCCGGTACTGCCACTGCCGTCGCTCTGTAAGCCTGCGTCGCCACAGGTGTTGTCGGTGACGCCGTCGCAGTCATCATCGACGCCGTTGCACGTCTCGGTGGGGGCTTTGCACGCCTGCCAAGTGCAACCTGTGCCGCACTGCCTGCTGCCGACCGAGCCGCAACTGGTTGTGCAGGTAGCGATTTCTCCCAGGGCGCAGCTGGCGCCTTCGTCGGTGACGCCGTCGCAGTTGTCGTCTACACCATTGCAGCCGTCCACGGGCGGCTGACACTCGGCAAGGTGGCACTGGGCGGTGCAACTTCGCGTACCGATGGTGAAACACGCCGTGTCACACGTGGCCGATTGGCTCAAGTCACTGGCGTCGCATTGCCAACCCATGGTTTCGCCGCGCACCTGGACCCGGCCCCAGCCGTAGGCGTCGTCCGGCCGCGCTTGGCCCATGCCGATGGCGTCGTCGATGACGGCCTGCATCGCGGCTTTGGGCTCTAAGCCCGCAGAAATATAGAGCGCTACCACGCCAGCCGTGTGCGGACATGCCGACGATGTGCCGTAGAAATCGCCAAATGTCGACGCAGTCCCGTCCGGCGCGACTACTTCGGGTTTGAGCCGTCCATCGACCGTGGGGCCAAAGCTGCTAAAGCCTTCAAGTGGGCCCGTCGTATAGACATTTTGGTTCACCGCGCCGACCGTCAGCACGTCTTTGCAAGACCCTGGGTCGTACACATTGCCGTGACGCGTCCAGACCGAAAAGGGCCCCTGGCCGCCTGACAGCATCACCGCGCGGAGGCGAACGCCCGCCGTACAATTCGCTTTACAAACAATGCGGATCGCGTATTTGCCGCCGGGAGGCCCCTGCAGGCCCAACATCTCGACCGGGGCTGCGTATTTCCCTTGTTTGCTACTAGATTCGTCAACTTGGACCCAGCTCCCCTGGTCAAGTCGCTCCAAGACAACGTTGAAGTCCACGGTGCGGTTGGTGTAGTCGTCCCAGTCGACATTCATTTGGATGTCGCCGCCGTGATGTTCAAAGGTTAACCGGGGTTGGTCCTTCTCGAACAAGTGCTGCACGCCCTGAGCATCCGGCGTGTAGGCCCCCTGGTAGAAGTGGCCGTCGCCGTTGTTGCCGGCTGCGTTGACCCAGGCGACGCCGGCGGCGCGGACTTGGTCGGTGACGGCGCACAGGGGGCCATCGTGGCGGCCAAAGCTCATGCCAAACCAGCCAACGGAGTGGCTGACTACCCGGATATTATGGACGTTTTTCTTGGTAACACTGTTGGCGAACTTTTGGATGGCCGCCAGCGAGTCTGCAAGAAACGGGTAGATCAGGGCGCCCGGGGCCACATCGGCAACGACTTGCGCGCACATGGTGCCGTGCGGACCGCCCGTTTCAGAAACAGTTCCAGTGACTTGTGCGAGCTCCCCGGCGGCTGCACTATCCGAGAAGCCTTCAAAACCTTCATCGACCAACGCCACAGTGACCCCAGTCCCCTCTGCACCGAGGCAAACCTGCTTACTATTGCGAAGTTGCGTGGCTCCTTGGCTCATCACCTTGCCCTGCCAAGCATGCGGGCGTTGGGGCCAGCGGGCGTACGCAATGTCTGGCTGCCGAACCAATAGTTCTTCTAATCGATTCAGCGGGATCCAGATGTTCAGTACGTCGGTCCCGCGATCGCCAGCCCAGCCGCCCATTTGTCGCAGCACGCCATCAGCCCAAGATTCCGGGTTCGCACCGGCAGCCAAGTGCAGTTCGATCTGAGTGAGCCCTTGTTCTTCCTTGATTCCCCAGCGAAAACGCAGATTAGCAATGCGCGTCGGCTCTCCCGTACGCAGCGCTTGCTGCCATTGCTGGATGTCGGGGCTGAGGCGTTCGTCCGGCTCAGTTCGGCCTGTCGCCTGGGCCGACGGCACCAAGAGGCTCAAAACGACAAGGAAAATCGCAAGCCGCGCACCCATGATCGACCCGCAGGCATCCGCGCCCGCGAGCGACAGTGTGCGGGAAATCCGCCCTGACGCAAAGGCATGGACGCGAAATGCCAGTCTACGCGTGTTTTGTCAGTAGGGGGCGGCCAAAATGGGTTTGAGTTTGCACACCTGCGGCCTTGAGCAGCGCTGTGGGCAGGGTGCCGCCGATGGACACGACGACGTCGGTGACGGGCAGAGCCTCGCCACTTGTCAACAAAAGGCTCGTTGGATCGACCTGTTGCACAGCGGCTTCGTAGCGCACTTGGACTTCACCGCTGGAGACCAACGTCTCAAGGCGCGCGCGATTGGCCGCCTTTGCCCGATCGAACTGTTTGCGGCGGTGAATCAAGTAGACGGCTGACGCGCCCGATTTGGCTAATGAAAATGCGGCTTCCAGGGCCGAATCGCCACCGCCGACGACAGCTACCGCTCTGCCGGCATAAACGTCTGGATCTAAGAGGTTGTAGATGACATTGGCCGAATCTTCGCCGACAACGCCCAACTTCATCGGCGTGCCCCGCCGGCCCAGGCAAAGTAGCACGCGCCTAGCCTGCCACGACTGCCCCGCGCCGCGCAAAACGAATCCGGGCTGCCCCGGCAGTGGTTCCAGGGTCTCGATGCGAATGCCAAACATCATCCGCGGCTTGTGGTCGGCGACGATGGTCTCAAATCGCGATATCAGCTCTTCTTTCAGCACGTTGGTGTACTTGACGTCGCCGTGCAGGGGCAGGCGCATCGGCGCGGTCATGACCAGCTTGCGGCGTGGATAGTGGCGAATTGCGCCGCCAACGTCGGGTTCTTGCTCCAAAGTCAGGTAGTTGAGTCCCAAGTCTTGGGCGGCTAAGGAAGCGGCCAGGCCGGCCGGTCCGGCACCGATGATGAGAAGGTCCAGGGTGCCGGGCGTACTAGGCTTGCCCTCTGCGGCACGTGATTTCGCAATAAAACCGACGGCCTGAACCGCCTGAAGCGCCGCATTGCGGATGAGGCCCATGCCTGTGAGTTCGCCGGCCATGTAGATGCCTGGAACCGAGCTCTCGTAGGTGGGTGAAACATCAGGGATATCGACGCCGCGGGTATAGCTGCCAAAGACCAGCGTAATCGCCTCCATCGGGCAGTTGCTAGCGCACGCGCCGTGGCCAATGCAATGACTGGGTTCGGCAAGGCGCGCCCGATGCTCAAGCAATCCAAGGATATCGCCCTCGGGACACGCCGAAATGCACGCCGCACTGCCGATGCAACGCGCCGGATCGATGTGCGGATGCAGGGTCGGCGGCGGTTCTGGAGGAGGCCCGACGTCGACCTTGGCCTTAACGTGGCCGCGCCGATACCTGCGATTCCAAAGCCATTCATAGCCCGCGATGCCGCCCAGGGCCAACAGCAGCCCGGCGAGCCAGGGTAGCGCCGAACCCGTGAGGTGCCAGCCATAGCCGGTGCGAAAAGCGCTGTCGATATGCCGCCATGTCGCCCAGACCATCACCGCCGCGGCGAGCAAGTGCACCAGGCGCCAGCGTCGCAGGATCCACGACGCGGTCCCGGCCACGGCCAACTCGTAGCCAAGGCGCAGGGTCATGATGGCATCTTCGCGAACTTCAAGGCGATCTTCGGCGTCCAGACCATCACCCGTTGCTGCCAACCAGCGATCGACCGTCCACCGCCGCCAAAGTGGCAAAAACCAGCCAATGGCCAGCAGGCCCAGGCCTCTCAAGCCTCCTGTTGGACTCGTTAATTCAGCGCGCACCTGCAGGGCATGGATGAGGCCGTGATCCGCGCCGAGCTTGTCGGTCAATCGGTCGAGCACGGCCAGTCCGCGCCCGCGCAAACCGCCCGGATCTTCTTGACCTGTCGCAGTATGGGGCACCATCGTGTAGATGTAGCGCCCGACCACGCCCGTCGCCAACAGGGCCACCACGGCCTGGGCGGACAGTCGCGCCGCCGGACTCGTTAGGCGGAAGTTGGCGTGAAGTAAGAGCAAACCACCGCCGAGAAGTCCGAAGAAGACGTGCGCGCTCATCCAGTGGCGGAGAATTCCCCAACGATGCCAAGACCGTAGCCGGCGTCGAGCCAAATAGGCGAGATTCAGCAGAAACATGAGGACTGCTGCGGTGCCCAGCGCTTTGCCAATAAACCCGCCGGAATTCCAGCGTTCGTAGCGTGCGTGGTCCAGCTGACGATCGGCGTCCAAGGCATAGTAGTCGGCGGCATGTTGGTAGATCGCAGCGACGCACAAGGCGGCGATCGCCAGCAGCAGCAAATCGGTGGTGGTCTGCGACAACCGAGACCTGCGTCGTATCATCTTGGAACCTCGGGAAAATACCAGCAGCGTTACAGGCGCAAGGACGCCACCAGCGTCGCATCGAGCCAATCGGTCACGGTCGGCGAATCGGTCGCCAGAGTCTTGCGGCCGCCCAGCGTCACACCGACCGTCAGCGGCGATCGGCCCCAATCGATGCCCATGCGCAAATCCATGGCATCACTGGAAAAAGCGCTTGTCTCGACTCGGTCATGGGCAAAGCGTCCGCGAATGAAGGCATGCCAGACCGCCGTTGGCGACCAATCGGCTGACAGAGAAGCCGAAGCACCACTTAGGGTTGGACCACTTTGCAGCATCACGGTCGTCGCCCAGTCCCATTGCGGCGTCGGCCAGCGCGGTAGACGGGCCCGCAAAGATGCGCCCCAACGCCAAGATTCCCATGGATCTGAAGAACTTGTGTGACTGCCCCACAAGGCCGATTGCAGTTCGACACGGCGAAACAGCGGCAGGTCCAGGGAGGCATACGCTTGGTGGTAAGCGCTCGGGCTCCAGGCCGGCAAGGGCAGGGCGAGCGCCAATTCCCGTGTCGGTTCGCTGCGATAGTACGAGTAGCGCACCTGCGTCCGCCAGCCAGACCAGCCTGGACTGTTCCACGCCAGGAGTCCTTGAACCGGGCGTACCAACGCGCTTGGTGCTGTGGTGCTAGTCCACGTCGTGCCCGATAAGTCGGGGCGGCCAATGGCGATTTCGGCTTGGGCCCACACCGAGCCAAGGCTTGGATGCACTGCGCGGGTCTGCCACGCGGCAAGGCTGCGATCGGCGAGTCCGGCAAATCGCGAACTGGAAAATGTCAGTTGATTTAAGCTGTTCCAGCGGTTCAGCCCAAAGTAGCCCTGGGCTGATGCACCAAAGCGGGTCGCCTGCAACTCCGGGGCCGTGGTGGCAATGGATGGGACGAAGCCCCCAAAGCCCATGAACTCAAAGTCTTTGTCCAGGCGAATTCTCGCCGTCGCGCCATCGAGCATGCTCAGGCCCGTGCCGTCAGGTGCAAGCGTCCGGCCGAGGCTGCCTCCAAGCATCCGTTGCGGCCCCGTCGCCAGCGCCAATTCTGCTTGCCGCAACTGCAGTTGACGGCGACTCGACGAGCCCGGATCGCCGCCCAACTGGTCCAGCCACGCTGCAACGTCGTGGTGCCAACCAAGCGGAGTTCCTGCAATATTCTCGATATCTAGCCGGTTGGCGAGGCGCAAGAGGGCCCACGGCTTGTCTGTCCCTTGATCCCGTACGCCAGCAGCCGTGAGCGTGATTTGCCCGCCAATCCGCTGTGTTGCCGGCCCCGCGGCCGCCTTGGCATCGACAACCCAAGGCACACCGCTGCGACTGAGGATCTGCCAGACCTCGGCCTCCTGCGCTTGCTCAGCCAATCCCTCGGTGTTGCGGTGATGCGCCAATTTCCAGTCTCGTTGCAGACTTAACTGGTGCGCCGTCCGCGCCTCGATCGGAAGCTGGCTGGGCGTTTGCGCCACCGGGGGCGAGCCAGGCCGAGCGAGGTCGGGTGGAGCCAAAGGACGCAGCGGCAACTCGATTTTCACCTTACCTTTCAGGGAAATAGCTTCTTGTGCTACAAGGCGCACGCGCGGACCCAGCACGTCCACCACCCGCAGCGGCGGACCTTTGCCCGGCGACGGTACGGAGTCGCCCACCTGCAGCGTTTCGCCTTGATCTAAGCGCAGATAGACCTCGGTACCACCACCTGCGAGGCCGACAAATTCAGCGGCTTGGAGCCCCCCGGGCATCAGGCACAGGGCCCCCAGGACGGCTAGGCTCGACTTGCGCATCATGGGCCCCCGTCCGGGCCAAAGGCCGGCGACCAGGCGGTGATGCCGTGGCACTTGGCGCAATCCGTGTTGTATCCAGCCGTTTTATGATTTGGCTTGGTCGACGCGGCGTATTCCTTGGCGTGGCAACTGTTACAGGTAAAGGCCGGGTCGCTGGCTGGTGCCGATGGATGCACATCCTTGGAAAGACAGGCAGAAGGCACACAAAGCAGCGCAAGGGCCAGCGCGGCTTGGCGCAGAACGCGGCCCAAACTCGGCGTGCGGGCAGGGCAGGGCTTGGGTCGGTGCATGGACGCCCTGTGCATCAGCCGCTCCTGTGGCAGTGGAAGCAAGCGCTTGATTGCCAAACGTAAGCGCCGACATTGCTGTGGCGCGATGCCGTCGACGACTGCGAATGCGTGTGGCAGGACGTGCAGCTCAGCTGGCTGTCGGCATAACCGCCGCTTGCATGGCATCCGGCGCAGCTGACATGGGAGTGACTGCCTGAAGTGACAGGGAAAATACTGTCGTGCCAGCCCGTGAGTAGGACGTTCCACGTGGTCGCCGTGTGGCAATCGCCGCAGGTGGTTGGAATGCCAAGCGTCTTATGATTTGGGTGTGAGTTTGCGTACTTGTCCGTGTGGCAGGGCAGACATTGACTGCTGACTCCGCGCCAAATCCCTTTGCCGTGGCATTTGCTGCAGTCCAGGCCGGCGTGCTGGCCGTATAAGGGCCACCAAGTGCTGTGGTTTACCCGCGCTGGCTTCCACGCAAACGTGCTGTGGCAGGGCTGGCAGTCCGGTCCAAACCCGGCAAGGCGGTGGTCTGGATTGCGCACGGGATAGGCCAAATTGCCGTGACAATCTCCGCAAATCGCCGGCGTGCCGCGGTGCGTCTCGCGGCCCAGGCGCGTGTGGCACTGTTGGCATTGCGTCGCTGTGTGCGCGCCGGTCAGTGCAAACCGAGTCATTTCATGGGATGGCAGGCTCCGCGGCGAACTCCAGCCTGTGGCGCTGTGGCACTGTTCACAGTCGCGGGGCATTTCGCCGCGGTGCGGATCGCTGTGGCAACCGAGGCACCGTTCCGGCATTTCGCCTGTTCTTTGGCCGGGTTTATGGCAGCCGTCGCACGCAGCTCGAGCATGGGCGCCGCCGAGGTGGGTGCCCGTGACGTCATGGTCGAAGACGACCTTCCCCGCAAGCTTGGTCCAGCTTTCCGTGGCGTGGCACTTGGCACAAGCCCATGAAATTGCTGTCGACCCAGCTGGCGTTGGCGGTTCCGGGAGTCTCACCGCTTCGCCCGCCGCTATGCACAGGGGCAGCGTTAGCGAAAACGCCATGAAAATAAATAAGAATCCCGCCAGTTTTCGGCTCATGGCTGTGCCTCCGCCGGAACCCTAGCTTGGTGCGGATTCTTGTGGCACTGCTCGCAACTCATAGGACCTAAACGCCAATGGGTCGTGCTCTTGCCCTGAGGTCCCGGCACGGGCCTATGGCACTTGGCGCAGGCGACGTTGCGATGCTTGCCATCCAGCGCAAATCGCGTTTTCCCGTGATCAAACGAGGGAATACGGAACTTGCCTTCCGGGCGGTGGCAGTCCTCACAGGAGCGGATAGGCCCGGCCGTGGCGAACTGCCCCTGATGCACGTCGCGGTGGCAAGTAGCGCAACTGTTGCGAAGGCCGGTGAATTGCACGGGTTCTTTTTCGGCTGGGCGGAAATGGCAGTGATTGCACTGCACGTTAGCGTGGCTGCCGGTCAACGGCATCTTGGTTAGGTTGTGGTCGAAGCCCCGCGTCGGCACAAATGTCTGAACATCATGGCAATTCTGGCACGGGCGCAGGACGCCGTCCTGCTGAAACTGTCCGCCGTGGGGATCCCGGTGACAATCGGCGCAAACATGAGATACTCCGTGCAATTTCATGCTCTTTGCTGGGGGCGGTTGGTGGCAGGGTTGACACGGCGTGACGCGGTGACCGCCGGTCAGGGCGTACGTACTGCGGTCGTGATCGGCCACGCTGTAGCGCGGGGGAGCGAAGCCTTGCACGGTGTGGCATGTTTCGCAGCGATTACTGGGCATTACCGACAAAAAGGGCCCTCCATGTGGGTCTTTGTGGCAATCCATGCAGTTGTTGCCGTCGACGCCATGGAGTCGCTTGCGTGCGGGCAAACCCGGCGGATGGCAAGCGGAACACGCCACTTTTCGGTGCAGTCCCTCTAGCTTGTACCCCGTGCGGTTGTGATCAAAACCGACTCCAGCGTTCAAGGCCCAGTCAGAAAACCCGTGGCATGAAGTGCAGTTAGCGCCCAACTTGCGATCGTGGATGTCGGTGTGGCACGCCGTGCAGTTCGGGTCGAGTTTGGCCGTAGGCGGGATCACCGTGCGCTCCGCCTGATGCAAGGGCAGGCCGCCTCGCTCAGCCGTGTGGCACTTTTCGCACGCAATTTCCGCGTGTTTTCCCTGTAATGGCAGGCGAGTCCGGGCGTGCAGGCGCAGTTGCGCGTCCTTGTTGACTGTGCCCCAACCTTGGCTGTTGTGGCATGCGGCGCAGTCCTGTCCACCGCTGTGGCCGGCCTTGGGCTCGGCATGGCAACTGCTGCAATTTGCAAAGGCAATTCCCTTCCACACGCCCGCAATGCCCTGGGCCTTGTGGCACTTTGCGCAAGCGACGCGGGCATGTTTACCCGTCAGTGCAAAGCGCGCTTGGGCGTGGTCAAAGCGGTCGGCACCTGAGAAATGCTGTTCATTATGGCAGTCTTGGCAACGCGGGCCTAGGGACGGCACATGCAGGTCGCGGTGGCAATCGGCGCAGGCCCCGGTGAGCCCCATCCAGCGATTGACCGTCGTGTGGCACGCCGAGCAAGCCGGGGTCTGGTGCGCACCCTTGAGCGGCCAACTGGTCTTTTCGTGAGGGAAATTGGCGGGTGGCTGCCAGCGAATCATCGTAAAATCGCGGCCGCGGTGATCGTGGTGGCAACCGGCGCATGTTTTGCCCGATTCCTTGGCCATCTGACTGTGATAGTTCGAAGATTTGGCGACCTTGTGGCAGTCCAGGCAACGGTCGTCGCTGGCACCTTGGCCCGCCGTGTGGCATTTTCCGCAGTTATTATCCAATTTTGCGTGAGATTGCGCCAATGGCCCAGGTGAGGTGGACTGGGCCCAAGTAGCTGACGCGCTAAGAAAGCCCAGCAAGGCTAAGGTGATAGACAGTCCAAACCGCTGGCCCCAAGGGACAGCAGCCGGTTTGCTCGGCTGCATACGCTGCTTCACGTGGCGATTCCCTGACTTGTCCAAGCGCTTGACCCTCACGGTGCCTTCGCCGAGGCCCCGAACAAAGGGCTGGAGCCAAAGGGGCTTGTACCGCCGCCGCCCGGGTGCCGTCAACGTTTGGGCATCGCTGGTCCCGCGGTCGTGGACTGTGAGCCAGCTGTATATGCAGTAGCCAATATCCCAATATTACGCAATAAAGACGAACGCTGAGGCCGCTAGGGGGTTCCTGCGCGACGTCCTGGCCAATTGCGCTGCAGCCCACATTTCGCAATGATGGCGACATGGCTTCACTTGCTGCAGTCGTGACCCGTTGCTTGCGTCAACGCCGGTCTTGGCGCGCCAGAAACGTCATTGCTCATAGACAGTTGGCCCTTTTCTGGCAGGCTTTGTGGTCATGACCGAGAGTTCCCCGCGCTTACTTAGTCGTTGGCACGCCGCCGCCTTGGTCGCCGGCTCCATGGTCGGTGTCGGAATTTTCCTGACGCCACGCTTGGTTGCCGCTGCCACGGGCACGGGCTGGCTGTACTTCGGTCTCTGGCTAGCCGGTGCTGCGTTGGCCCTGACGGGCGCATTGGCCGTGGCGGAACTCGGTGCCATGGTACCTCAGGCCGGCGGTGACTATGTCTATCTCCGCTTGGCATATGGTGATTCGCTCGGGTTTGTCTACGGCTGGCAGTCGCTCCTGGCTTCCTTTTCCGGTTCAATTGCGGCGATGGCCTATGGTGTACCGCGCTATCAAGGCGAAGCGCTGTTTGGTCCGGACATCCATCAGCAGCTCTTTGAGTTGCAAGTACTCGATTGGAAATGGGCTTTTCACCTAGACCAAGCTGTCGCCTTGGGTCTAGTTTGGGGTCTCACCGCCCTGGCGTGCCGTCGCGTTCGCGTCGCTGGGCGTGCGCAATTGGCCTTAAGTGGCGCGGTGATGGGCGCACTTCTTCTCGGGGCCGCGTGGGCCTTGGTGCAGCGCCATGGCCGTGTTCAACCGGCCGAGGCTGTCGTCGCCACGCCGACGGGCGCCCTGCAAGCCTTTGTCGCCGTCTCATTTGCCTATTCGGGTTGGAATGCAGCGGGTTATGTGGCTTCAGAGATCGAAGACCCCGGCCGCAACTTGCCGTTCGCCCTGGGCTTGGCGACGGCTGCCGTCGGGTTGCTCTATCTGCTCCTCAATGCCGCATTTGTCCTTACCTTGCCCGATGTTGCGCAGGCTCCTGACGCGGGTTCGGCCACGGCGTCGGCTCTGCTCGGACCCGCCGGTGGTCAGGTGATGGCGGCAATCATCGCTGTCGCGGTGACCGGCGCTGTGCTCGCTAGCATCGTCACTGGCGGGCGCATCTACTATGCCATGGCAAGGCAAGGGCAATTTCCGGTGGCTGCGGGCCAATTGCACCCGCGATGGCAGACCCCGTGGCTCGCCCTGGTCGGTCAGGCGACCTGGGTCTCCGTGCTGATTTTATCGAGTACATTTGACGAGTTGCTTAGGTGGTCTGGGCAGTCGATGCTGCTGTTATCGGTCGCGACGGTTGTCGCCGTGCCGTGGCTTAGGCGCAAATATCCTGACTGGGCAAGGCCTTATCGCGCGCCAGGTCATCCGTGGGTGGCCATCGCCTATTGCCTCGCCTGCTTGCTGGTATTTACCGCCTGCGTGCGGGCTAAGCCCTGGGATGGCGTGGTCGGCCTGGGCACCTTGGCCGTAGGCTGGCTGGCGGGCTTGGTGCATGGGCGGCGGGCTCAGAGAAAAGACGTGAAAGAATAGAGAGATAGACCTTGGTACTACACCCAAACAACGCCCGCGTTTGCCTCGCCGCGCAAGCCTTGGTAACGTGCACCATGCGCCTGTTCGGCCTGCGCAATCCCCCCGCGTTGCCGCCATGACCGCCCGGAGCCCTATGCAGTTGAGTCGACGGCCGCGAGATCTCTCAAACCGCGCTGGCGTTTCTGTAGTATTGCTGAAACATTGGGCCTTTGGGCTCGCTGCCTTACTGTCCGCTGTCCTGCCTGGCTGCGGGGATACGGCCACGCCGGTGACGCCCGTTGCGGACGTGCAGGCGGACCTGGCCAATCCTTATGTCGACATTGCCTTGGGAGGTGACGCCGATTCCTCTTCTATTCCAGAGACATCCGGCCCAACGTGCATTCCCGGGGACACGGGGCCAGGTTGCCCGTGCAAGAGCAACGCCGACTGTGACAACCAGTTCTGCATCGACACGCCCGACGGCCGTCAATGCGCGCGCCCATGCGTCGCAACGTGTCCCGACGGTTTTCTTTGCAATACCGTGACTTCGCCCGGCAACGACACCATCAGCATTTGCATTCCCCAGTTTGGCCGGCGCTGTGACCCGTGCTCTGCATCCAAAGACTGCGATTCTATTGGCATTTCTGGGTCCGTCTGCGTGCCCTTTGGCGGCCAAGGTCAGGCCGGTGCATTCTGTGGCAGTCCGTGCGCCGAAAATGCCGATTGCGGCACGGCATTTGACTGCATCAGCATTACGTCGGTCGAAGGGCAGAAGACCAACCAGTGCGTGCCCAAAGGCAATGCGACCCAGGTGATGGGCGAATGCACGTGCTCTAAGTCTGCGCAGAGTAAGGGGCTTCAGACTTCGTGCCTGGCCGTTGTGACCGACGACACCGGCAAGACCATTGGCCAATGTCCCGGCGTGCGCCAGTGCGGGGCCGACGGGTTGACACAGTGCGCGGCCCCGGGTGCCAAGGCTGAGGTGTGCGACGGCCTCGACAACGACTGCAATGGCCAGACCGACGAAGGCACCTGCGACGATAAAAACGTTTGCACAACAGATATTTGCAATCCTGCGCTGGCTGGTCCGGGCAAGGAAGGCTGCTCGCATCCCATCGCAACGGGCCCGTGCGATGCCGATGGCAACAACTGCACCGTGGCCGACGCCTGCGACAATGGCGTGTGCAAACCCGGCCAATTGAAAGACTGTTCTGACGGAAACCCGTGCACCAAGGACGTGTGCGACGTTGCGCTAGGCTGCACCAACACCAACGACGACGGCGCCGGTTGCAACGACACGAATCCCTGTACCGTCAATGATCAATGCAAATCGGGCAGTTGCATCAGTGGGCCCCAGAAAGACTGCGACGTTGGAAAGCCGTGCATTGTGAGCAGTTGTGACCTAAAATCAGGCAATTGCCTCTTTCAGAACAAGCCCGATGCGACACCCTGTGATGACGGTCTAGCCTGCACCGAACTCGACACCTGTGCTGGCGCAGAATGCCTTGGAAAAGTGAAGAATTGCGACGACGGCAATGCCTGCACCTTGGAGGCCTGCGACGCCGCCGTGGGGTGTAAATACGTTAAACTTACAAGCAGTTGTGATGACAATTCGGCATGCACCGTCAATGACGTGTGCAACGACGGATTTTGCCTAGGGACATCGGTCAACTGCGACGACGGCAATCAGTGCACCGACGATAAGTGTGACGCCAAGCTGGGTTGCGTCAACACGGCCAATGTGGGCCCATGCAGCGATGGCGACGCTTGCACCACCGGTGACGCGTGCAAGGATAAGTTCTGCAACGCGGGCATCGCCAAAGTCTGCGACGACAAAAGCGTTTGCACCACGGACAGCTGCAATATCGCCACGGGCATCTGCGTATTTGACGCAAAATCCAATGAAAACATGCCGTGCGACGCCGACGGCAGCGTTTGCAGCGTAGGGGACAAGTGCCAAAGCGGCCTGTGCACGGCGGGTAAGCTCAAGGTCTGCGACGATGCCAATCCGTGCACCGATGATAGCTGCGATCCGGTCAAGGATTGCCTGTACCTCAACTCCTTAAAGCCTTGTAATGCCGACGATAATCCGTGCACTGTCGGTGATGCCTGCAGTGGCGGCGTCTGCAAGGCCGGCACGGCCAAGGTCTGCGACGATCAAAATCCCTGCACTTCAGATAGTTGTGACCCGAATCCGCCGAATTCCGGTGCCTGTGTGTATTCAGCGGCCGCTTTGGCGGGTGCTCCGTGCGATGCTGACAAGAGCGTTTGTACCAAAAATGACGCGTGCTTAGCGGGCAAATGCACTGTGGGTGCTCCTCTGAATTGCGACGACGGCAACTCGTGCACGGACGATTCCTGCGACCCGCTCAAGGGCTGCCAAAACGTCAATAATGTCGCGCCCTGCAGCGACAATGTCCCCTGCACGGTTGGCGACGCGTGCAAAGATGCCGTGTGCAAGGCCGGTGCGCCCAAGGTCTGCGACGATACCAATCCTTGCACATTCGATAGTTGCACGGCGCTGACGGGGGCGTGCAGTTATGACCCCAAGGCGATGGAGGCCGCTGGCTGCGATGCCGATGGTAGTGTATGTACCCAAAATGACAAGTGTATTGGCGGAAAATGCACGGTCGGAGCCCTGGTCAATTGTGACGACGGCAACCAGTGCACCGTGGACACGTGTGACGCCAAGTTGTCGTGCCAGCACGTCAACGCGACGATTGTCTGCTCAGACGGAAATGCCTGTACTGTCGGCGATCTATGCAAGGCGGGCGCCTGCAACGGAACGCCGGCCAACTGCGACGATGCCAACAGTTGCACCACAGATTCCTGTGACAAAGCGCAGGGTTGCCTCCATGTGGGCATCGCAGACGGCACCCTATGCGCGGCCGGCATGGTCTGCGCCAGCGCCCTGTGCAAGCCCGCGATATGTGGTGACAATATCATCCAGAGCGCGGTGGAAAAGTGCGATGGCACTGCCTTGGCGGGCCAAACGTGCGGCACCATCCTCGGCGCTGGGTCCGACGGTACCTTGGCATGTAGCAACGATTGCAAGGGGTTCGACACCACCGGTTGCACCGTGGACCTATCTTGGATGGACCAAAGCGACGACTGCGGCGGCTTCCGCCAAGCCCAGAAGTATCCCACCGTGCATTTTGCGGTATCTAAGAGCAACACTTGGGATAAAGCGAAGAATTATCAATGCCCTAAGGGCAATCACTGGGCATCAACGGCGGAGGGCAACGCGCTCTTCCTTGGCAGCGGTGGCGGCACTGCGCTGGTGTACTACAGCCAATGCGGTTGGAATGGCTTCACTTGGCCGCTGGTCAACGGAATTACGCGAGAATTCTTCCGCTTTTCCGACTCCGCCGTGACCTATGCGACCAAGAATGCCGCCGACCAAGAACAGACCATCCCCGGCGTGCAAAACGGCACGGCGCTGTTCGGCGGAATCGTCTGCGTCAAAGACTAATTCTCCAGCATCATTGAACTATTGCTCCTAGCGACGCGCGACCCTTGCCGGCACGTCCGGGGGCGCGTACCCTCTTGGGCCGCGCAAAGCCGCCAATGGGGCTTAGCTTGCGCCGCAGGAGCCCAGTATGAGGCTGTGTATTCAAAGGCTTATCTTCTTGCTGGCCGCGGTCGCAGCGCCCTTAGGCTGTGGTGGCCAGGACACGGCGGCGTCAGGAGCCAAGGCCGATGCTGTGGTCGACGTCGATGCGTCAAACCTCAATGGAAATGATGCGGCTGCGTCTTTGCCCTCTGTGGTTCCGGTAGCACCGGGAACGGGCGATGGCAGCTTCGTGGTCGAAGGGCAATGGCTGCCTGGATCCGCCCAGATTGAAGTGCTTGTTTCTATAGCGGGTTTCTCCAATGTCTACGGTGTCGCCGGTCGCCTGCGCTATGACCCGACCTTGCTGGCGCTGGACAGCATGACGCCTGCGGGTGTTCCCACCGGCACGGGCAAAGATGCTAGTCAATTCAAGGCCCGAACCGTCGCTAAGGAAAGCCCGGTGGGCAGGATCTTGCTCGGCGGCGCGCGAATTCCCAATACGATCAATATGGCCTACCAAGCAGCAGGAACAGCGGTAGACAAGGAATTGTGGCTTACCGCTCGCTTTCACTTGCTGCAAACTGGGCATTCTGTCATCGGTTTTGACCCTGGGACGGCCATCGCGCGAGGTCCGGACGGCACCGACCAGAAAGTGGCCCCAGGCAGCCTGAACATCGATGCTGCTAGTCTGCCCGCGGCGGTGACTCCATGAAAATCCTTTCATTGTGCACATTTGCGGCAGTCGTGCTTCCCGCCATCGCCCACGCCGGCGCGCCTATGGCCGAGCCCGAAGCCCTGCCGCCTCTGCCAGGCAGCATTGCCGAGCGCGTCTATGGCTTTCAGGCCAAGGAAAGGCCTTTGATCGTCCCCACATGGACGGATCCTAACTCCTGGTTCGCTGCGGACTTTGCCGGTCTGCCGGCCTCAGCTTGGCGGGTCACGCACCATGACGTGACGGCCCAGCTCAATCCGGACACGCAGCACCTAACCTCGACGATTATTGCCACGGTGCATGCCTATGACTCCGGCGTGAAAGCCCTTGATTTTCTTGTGAGTGATGCCGAATCCATTGCTGCAATTTGGGGGAGCAAAACGCTAGTCGTTACCCAGGCCAGCGTTGGACAGGGGTATGCCCAGGCCTCCATCGCCCTTCCTGAGGCGCTGCCGCCGGGGGAGGACGTCACGCTCACGATCACCCGCGACAATGCCCTGGCGTGTGATGCTACGGCGTTGCTCGGCTTTCACGACTGCGGGTTTACGGCTACGGCGTCCTGGGTTGTGGACGGTTTGCTGTTGAGGCCCTCCGCGGGTACTCATGCGCCGTCAACCGTGGATTTACACGTCATTACGCCGTCAGGCGCCACCGCTGCCTCGCAATGTACACCAAAGGGCTCCGATCAGCTCGCCGATGGCAACGTCGTTTGGCACTTCCACATCGCAGATCCAACTGATTTTCTTGGGTTTTCCGTTGGCGCTTACCAACCCTTTGATTTGCCAGCCGTTGCCGGTGCAGCGGGCCAGACCGACCTGCCACCGATGCGCGTGAATCTGACGGGTTCCTATGTCGACAATGCGCCCGTTATCGGTAAAATGATGCAAGATGTCGTGCAGTTCTATGGTGGTTGGTTCGCGGGCTTTCCCTGGACTGAATTGCAGATGAACTTGCTCGATGACGCCTTTGTCGGTGGCAACGGCGCTGTCGGGGGCATGTCTCACTTAGGCGGAATCTTTGCCAGCGCCAGCCTGTTCTCAGCAGTGCCCACGGATTCAGGTACTTGGCTGGGAACAGTCGAGCTCTTGGCCCACGAAATCGGGCATCAGTGGTGGGGCAATGACGTGCGACCGCTGATGGTCGGGGAAGTTACCCTCTCGGAATCATTCGCAGAGTTCTCATCCGCGCTCTATGTCGAGCAGCAGATGCAGACCCGCCACCTCATCGTCATGGACAACATTCAGTACACCTTTGGCGTGCCGACAAAGAATGACGTGCCGCTTGGTTCTGAAGCCGTATTTAATTCAGCAAGTTACATGGACATCGTCTACCACAAGGGCGCAGTCGTGATCGACATGCTGCGGCGGCAACTCGGCGACGCAGTGATGAATCAGGCCCTACACGAGTGGGTGAAGCAATATGGCCGTGATTACGCGACTATTGCTGAGCTTCGCGCGGTCATGGAGCAGGTGTCGGGCCAGGACCTTGGCTGGTTCTTTTCCCAATGGTATCAAAAGAAAGGCTTGATTCGCGCTGAAGTGAGCGGACAGTTCATCAACGACAATGGTCAGTGGCACGTCCATGTCCGCGTTCATCAGGTTGACCCGAAGAATATCAAGCGGTTCTTGCTGACCGGTGCGGTGTATTTGGCGGCCGGCGGCGATCCCATGCCCTTCACCATGGATGTGGCGGAAATGGACGTGGTCAAGGATATCGTGGTGCCCAGTCAGCCGGTGCGGGTGCGAACAGACTGGGAACGCTATTTATTGCGCCAATTTGCAACGGGTTTACTCGGTGACACGACCCTCGATGGCGACGTCGACGGTGCCGATTTCGTCGATACGGCGCTACGTCTGGGCCGCGGCGTGGTGCACGTCAGCAAGAAGGACCCCACGCAGAAGTTCTTTGTCCCCGACACGGCGTTCAATGAACTCTTTGATCTGGATGCGAGTTTGGGGATTGCGACCGCGGATCTGGACCTCGTCGAGGCCAATCTTGGCACGCAGTCCGACCCGTTCTAGCGGCTGAGTCCGCCGTTGCATGGGCCACGAGGCATTTGCACGTTATTTCAAGGGGTCAGGTCGTGGGTTCGCGGTGCCAAGGCGCGCACCCTGATGCGCTCGGCTCTGTGGTTCTGTGGCTCGATGGCTCTGTGGCTCAGGGTGATTTGTTCTTGGAACCTTTGGCATTTTTGGCTTGGCGTCCCGTGGCTGCTGCAGCGGCGGGTGTCTGTCCGAGCGCCAATCGCGCGATGTCCAGCGTGAAACCGCCATCGCCCAACTCCCCTGCCTCAGCCTGTAAGTCCGCTTCCGTCAACGGATGTTCGTCCAGCCACTGCGATGGCAGGGACAGCGTGGCCTGCCGGGGCCCGACCGCCAGGGTCAACTCGGGCAGGGGGCGATCGGAGCGCGAACGATGCAAAACAACAGCCAATCGCAGGAGAATCGCGAGGCGAAGCAAGCTTTCGGGACGGTTGCTCGGGGCAAACTTGCGCCGTTGAAGGCGAACCAAGTGTGCCAAGGTCTCCTGGTCATCGCGTGAAAATCCAGGAAGGTCTGCATTTTCAATTAAGTACGCGCCATGCTTGTGATACCCGTTGTAGCTCACTTGCAGTCCGAGCTCATGCAACTGCGCAGCCCAAGTCAGCCAATGGCCTGCATCTTCACGGAGTTTCCACGGCGCAGTCTGGGCCAGTAGCCCCAAGACGGTGGCCTGCACGCGGTCGGCCTGTTCCTTGTCGACGGCAAAGCGCTGCCCAAGTTGCGCCACCGTATGATCGCGGGTATCGGCGTGTCGTTGACGGCCGAGCAGATCGTGCAACAGACCTTCGCGCAAGGCGAAACTCGATGCGGACATCTCGCTGATTTGCAGGGCGGTGAACAGTCCGAGGAGCACAGCCACGCCGCCCGGCAGCACGGCTGCTCGATCGCTTTTCAACGCAGGCAGTTGCAGGTTGGCGACGTGTCCGGCCTCAATCATCGCTTTCTGCAGTTTCTCGAGGCCATTCAAGGTAATAGCAGTAGCGCCGGTCCATTCGCGCAAGATATCCTCAATGGCGCAAATCGTGCCCGAAGAGCCGAGGCACTGCTTCCAGCCGAGGTCGCGCAATCGCTTGAATACAGGCTCAATTTCCTGTTGAGCCGCCATGCTCGCTGCGCGCCACGCCGGACGCGCCAAGCTGCCACTGCCAAAGAAGCGCTGGGTGAAGCCGACGCAGCCCATTTCCAAGCTTTCCGCCCAGATAGGCACAAATCGTTCGCCGACGATGCATTCGGTAGAGCCACCGCCAATGTCGATGACGAGTCGGTGTCCCGCTTGCTCCTTGGCCCCGTGGGCGACGCCGAGGTAGATGAGTCGGGCTTCTTCGCGTCCACTAATAATTTCAATGGGATGGCCGAGGGCCTGCCTTGCCGTTTCTAGGAAGCGCCCAGCGTTGGCCGCTCGCCGCAGGGTGCTGGTGCCGACCGCACGAACAGTGCCTGGAGGAAGATCGCGTAATCTTTGGCCAAAGCGTTCCAGACACCGCCATCCTCGCTGCATCGACGCGTCATCCATGCGCAGGTCTTGGCCCAGCCCGCCGGCCAAACGCACGGGTTCCTTAAGGCGATCTAGGACTTGCCAGGAGTCGCCAACCACCTTGGCCAGCAGCAGATGAAACGAATTGGACCCGAGATCGACCGCAGCGAGCACCTGTCCAGGCGCAGTCCGCGCGATCGCGGCAGCGGGCAGAGCAATGGCGGATGCGGGGGGCAGAGACATCGGACTCCTGACCTACGACGGAAATGCCAGCGCAGCGGACAAGACAGCGGGAACTACATGCGCAAAACGGCTTCATTTTGTAGGAGAATCTGTTGACGCCAGCGGGCGATTGGCGTCAGTCCGGCCATGAGCTTGTCGGTCTCTGCCAAGACAGTGCCCAGCGGCGTCAGCACGACGTACGGGTCAAATTCGCAAGCAGGACCCGTGACATCCGGGCCTGACCAGCCAGCCATGAACTCCGTGTCCCCAGCGCAAAGGGCGCGAACGGCCGCGTGCGCCAAGCGTGCACCGAGCAAACGGTCAAAGGCCGAGGGTGCACCGCCGCGCACGACATGCCCGAGGACGGTCACTCGTGTTTCTACATCCGGGAATTCAAGGTGAATTTGCTGATCGACGGCGTGCTTGAGCTGGGCGATATCGAGGCGTACGCCCTCAGCCTTGATCACGATGACGCGGCGTTTGCCAGGCGAAGAACCATAGGCTTGTCGCATGGTTGCGACGACTTGCTGCACCAGAGCGTCATCGTCGCGTCCTGCTTCGCGCACCAAGACGGCGTCTGCACCGGCCGCAATCGCGCAAGTCATCGCTAGGTAACCGCAATCGCGCCCCATGACTTCCACTAGGAAGGTGCGTCGGTGGGCGTCGGCGGTATCGCAAATTCGGTCGATGGCCTCGACGATTGTATTCATGGCGGTATCAACGCCGATTGCCATGGAAGTACAGGCCAAATCATTGTCGATGGACGCCGGCAGTCCGGCCACGCGCAGTTGCCCTTGCATGGTTTGGGCTAGGACTTGAGCGCCGGTCAGCGAACCATTGCCGCCAATCACCAACAACGCTTTGATTCCATGGTTTTGTAGGACTTCCTTGGCGCGGACCTGTCCTTCAGGCGTGGCGAACTTGGGCGAGCGCGCCGTGCCGAGCAGGGTCCCACCACGGCGCACGGATTCGTCCAGCGCTCGTAACGTTATGGGACCCATGCGGTTTTCCAGTAGGCCGCGGTAGCCATCCTCGATGCCGAGGACTTCAAGCCCAGCGTCGAGGGCCACGCGAACGCCGGCACGTACGGCCGCATTCATGCCGGGAGAATCGCCACCAGAGGTTAGAATTCCTAAGCGATCACCGGGTTGTAGCGTGTCCATCGCCGATCTCCTGGGTCCAGATGCGCGCGGACCTACCGCAGAATGCGACGACCAACGGCCTTAGGCAATGGTTGTGTAACCGATTGTGTGGCTGAGAGAATCGTCGTTCATCCCCTGGAGCGAGCGTCGCGCTTTGGGCCCGGGGCGAGCCCCCTTACTCGTACACCATCCACAGCGGGCCGGGGAATAGCCAGCACAGGCCAGCACGCAAGCGATCGCGCCAGTTTTCCCAGTTGTGGCCGTCGCGTGCCTCGTCGTAACGCACCTCCATGCCAGCGGATTGGAGGAAAGGCACCATGGAGCGATTCTCGTAAATGAGCGACTCGTAAGTGCCGCAACTGACGTAGACGCGATCAGCTGGGTGGCCTGGGGCCTCGCGAAAGGCGTTGACGAACTTGACCACCTGGTCAAAGGCGCGGCCGCGGGTGTGGTTGCCGATGTCCGTGAACGCAAAGCTGCCGGACTGTAAAAGCAATTTGCCAAACACGCCGGGATTGCGCCAAGCCACAGATAGAGAGGCGACACCGCCAAAACTTGCGCCCATCAAGCAACGCTGCGCGGGCGTGCGGAAGATCGGGTAGTTGGCCTCCATGTACGGTAGGACGTCATTAGCAAGGAATTCCGCGTGCTTCGGGTCGTTGGGATACTCTGACATCCGCGCGTGCGGGTGTGTCAAGGCGACGATCATCGGCGCCACTTCCAATCGGTGAATCAGATTGTCTAACACCGCCTTGAGACTGGCATATCTGAGGTAGTCACCGCCGTCATGGACGATGAGCAGCGGATAGCGCCGCGACTTTCGATAGCGCGCGGGCAGGTACACGGTGATATGCCGCGTGTCGCCGAATGCCGTGTTTTGCAGGTCAATTTCGACCATTTTGCCCTCTCGGGCTTCCGGGTCCGGTTCGCACCAGTCGGGCACCTGGTAGCCGGCCCCATGGCAAACACTGTTGGCGCCAAAGGGATCGTGGGCCAGTCGGTTGTTGAGCGGGTCGCGAATCCACTGGCCGTGATCGCCGCGTGTGACCTCAAACTTGTATTCAAAACGCGACTTTTTCGGCAGATCCAGGGACAGGTACCACAGGTCTGTACGCGGAATTCGCTTGAACGTCTGATCGCTTTGCAGCCCAAAAACCCAATGCCGCAGCCGCACTTGGTCCGCCTTGCCCCTCCAGACGAAGGTCACGTGCGGGCCTTCCACCAGCGGAAACGAGTGGTTAGCCAGGAAATGGTCGATGTCGGCGGCCCTTAGCGGGTGCTTACGCTCCAACTCTTGAATGGCGAGGATCATGGCTGACCTCCCTGCCGGCTGGCCATGGGTAACAGAGCGCCATCCATAGCTAATTCGTACGTATCTTCGTTGGCAGATAGCCCGCGGGGACCAAAGCCAAGGCGACAACGCGGGTCCAAGGCGACGCAGACGCTCGGTGAAAAACGTCGCGCGAACAATGACATGCGGGCCCGGTCCTGCAATTCCAGGCGGCGAGTCGCGTGGGGCAGGGCGACAACGTCCGCAATGAGGCCCATGCCCACATCAAAAACCTCTGCATGTCCGGGCCCTTCCGGCGGTCGATCGTGGAACAAGACCACGCGGTCGGTGCACACCATGGCACCAGCCGACCACGCCATGACGAAGCGTCGCGGCAAATGCGCGGGCACGTCCAGCAGGCGAATGCGGGTCAGCAACGACCCGACGTGACCGCCAGCAATCGCAACAATTTCGCAATCTTCAATCAGAGCGGCCACCTCGGCCCGATGTCGCATCAGCGCGGGGCGGCGATGGAGGTGCCAGCGCGCCTCGAATTCACTGTGAATCTGCCGAATTCGCTTCAGATGATGCTCATCGAGCGTGCGAACGGCCTCAACCGCAGCCGCATACTCGGGTTCGACAAGGTCTGAAGGAGCTGCAAAATCAGCGAGTTCTCGTGCCGCCTCGAGGGCCTTATGCAGGCGTAAGCGGTACAGTTCCTGCAACTGCCGTACGCGATCTTGCCGCGCACGATGTGCTTGAAACAACTCTGGATCTGCCTGAAAGACTGCCTCCACGCGTTCATGCAAGCGCAGGTTAACCGCCCGATGGCCGATGGCGTCTTGGAGTTCATTGTCTTCACTTTCGCGTTCCTGCCAACCTGCTGTGATAGCAGCGATTTTCCCGCGAAGCCCGAGTCGGTCTAGCTCCCCTGTGACCGTGATCGCGTTGCGTTGCGGTCCCAGTAGCACTCCTCCACCCATGCGCACTCCTGGCCGCCATCGGCAGCCACGCAGCGGATCTACGTGCAGGTGCCACGTTTTTGCAACTTTGCGTAGCGCTGCAGGCGTCTGAAGTTGTCGCATCTGCGCGGGCAACGGGGGGCGCTTTTGCCGCCGTGCGGGCCGTGCGACACTGGGCGCGCAAGGGCCTTCTGGGTCCGGTTGCTTTACGCTGAAACCTGTGAACAATCAGAGTGTTTTAACGGTTTCGCTACGCCACATCGCTCAAGGGGTTGAGTCATGCACGTAATCCTCGTCGCGCCGCATTTTCCTGCGAATCAACGGCAATTCGCCCGTGCCCTGAAGTCCGTAGGGGCTTGGGTGACTGGAATTGGCGAAGCGTCGCCCAACCAGCTCGATGGTGAACTGAAATCGTGGCTCGGCGGCTGGGAGCAAGTCTCCAATGTCTGTGATCCCGAAGCGCTTTTGGCAGCCGTGCGGCGGATTCAACAGCGTGGCTGGGTCGACCGCTTGGAAGCTACCGTGGAATCGCACGTCATGGCTGCGGCCTATGTCCGTGATCGTACAGGGATTCCTGGCCTTGACGAACACACGGCCAACCTCTGCCGGGACAAGCCGGACATGAAGGAACACCTGCGCAAACACGGCATTGCTACAGCACAATCTGACGGCGTCGACAGCTTTGCAGCCGCCAAGGCCTTTGCCGACCGCGTGGGCTACCCGCTCATCCTCAAGCCGCGCGCCGGCGCCGGAGCGATGGACACGTCGCGCGTCAACAACGAAGGCGAATTGGCCCATGCTTGCAAAGGGTTTCGCTTCGGTCACGGCGGCTCCGCAGGAATCGAGGAGTACATTGAAGGCCACGAAGGCTTTTACGACACCTTGACCGTAGGCGGCCAAGTGCACCATGAGTTCATTTCCCACTATTTTCCCAATGTTTTGGAGGCTATGCGCTCGCGCGATATCCCTCCCTTCTTGCTGACCACCAATCGCATCGATTCCCCCGGCTATCAAGAGGTGAAGGTACTTGGGCGTAATGTTATCAAGGCGTTAGGACTCGGTACTGCCGCAACGCACATGGAGTGGTTCTTTGGGCCCAAGGGCCTGAAGTTCAGCGAAATTGGCGCAAGGCCTCCCGGGGTCGGTACCTGGGATTTATACTGTGCGGCCAATGACCTTGACCTGTATCGCGAGTGGGCAATGGCCGTTGCGCACGGGCGTACCTTGGAGCGACCGTCACGTCGCTACACGGCCGGCATGATCGCGCTTCGGCCGGATCGCGATGGAAGAATCAGTGGTTATACGGGAGCGGAGGAGGTGCTGCGCGCCGTCGGGCCCTATCTGATCGACTATTACCTGCCGCCGGTGGGCAAGGGGACTCAGCCGGTGGAAGCCGGGTTCATGGCCAATGCCTGGATGCGGTTGAAACATCCAGATTACGATAAGTTGCATCAGATCATGACCTGGGTGGGACAGACTCTGCACGTGCACGCCCGCTAGGCCAGGGATCGGACACTTTCCCTTGAATATCATAAACTAAAGCTACTTGTTGTTATCCCTTCCGGCAGGTTAATCATGCGCGTCGTGTTCTTGTCGCCGCACTTTCCTTTGGAAATGCCTGAGTTTACTCGAGGATTGGCCGAGGTGGGCGCTGAGGTCTATGGCCTTGGCTCGACGCCGGTCGAAGCGATCTCTGCAGAAACACGTCGTTATCTGAGCGGCTACATTCAGGTGCCTAATGTCCAGGACCCGATCTCGACGCTTCAGCACGCCAAGGCGCAACTGCTGAAAATCAAGCCCGATCGCATCGAAGCGCTTTGGGAAGTCGCGGTGATCACGGCTGCGCACCTGCGTGCCGCGCTTGGCGTGCCGGGGCAGTCGCCGGAAGACGCTTTGGCCTTTCGCGACAAGGCGTTGATGAAGGAGCGCCTGGAGAGAGCCGGGCTGCGCGTGCCCCGCAATGCTCGGGTGCGCAATGCCAAAGAGGCGCGGGCTGCGGCTGAAAGAATCGGTTTTCCCTTGATTATCAAGCCGATTGATGGTGCTGGTACCCGCGATACGTTCCGCTGCGATGATGCGCAGGAGTTTGAGCAGGCTCTGGCCAAGGTGACCCACCTGCCCGAAGCGAGCGTCGAAGAGTACATCGATGGTCAGGAATTCACCTATGATACCGTGAGCATCGACGGTAAGCCTGTGTTCGACAGCGTTGCGCAATACCACCCGCGGCCCCTGGAGTCGCGAACGCAGGAATGGATCAGCCCCGGGCAGATGGTGCTACGCGATCCCCACGCAGCGGGGATTGATGACGCAATTACCTTTGGTCGCGCGGTGTTGCGCGCGATGAACATGGGCACGGGCTTTACGCACATGGAGTGGTTTCGCAAGCCCAACGGCGAAATCGTCTTTGGCGAGATTGCTGCGCGGGCACCCGGTGGTCGCTTGGTCGATCAGATGAATTATGCCAATGATTTTAACATCTACCGCGAATGGGCGCGGGTGGTGTGTTGGCGCAAGTTTGAGGCCGTCGCCCAACGTCGCTACCACGTCGCTTGTGTGTTCAAGAGGGCACTAGGCCAGGGAAAGATCAAGAGAGTCTTGGGCTTGGACGAAGTGCGCAAGCGTCTTGGACCGTGGCTGGTGGTCGAAGATCTGCTGCCCATCGGCGCTCAACGTCGCGACTGGAAACAGACTTTGATTTCAGATGGTTGCCTGATTGCCCGCCACCCAGATTACGGCACCGCGATGGAAATGATGCGCACCCTGGTATCGGAAGTCCGTTTGGTTGCCGGCTGAGTTTGGACGATGACCTGCCGACATTTCGCGAGGTTGTCGTAAAAAACGCTATATTTTCGAGATCATGACTGGCTGTGCTACATCCCTTGGCTACGGCTGCGGACAGCCGCGAACGGCCACGAGCCAATCGTTCGGGCGACCCGCCGGATGGCCGATCAGCAGGAGCCCGGCACAGGACTCGGGCAAACTCTTCAAAGAAGACAGCAATTCGTCAGACGTCACGGTCTGCGTCCTAAGCACCGGGCCTACGGGTGCCGGTACGATCTGCCATGCCCGCCCTGCACGCTGATCGGAAGCGGCGGCAACAGGTACCAGTAGGGCAAAAGGCTGTGGATTTCCAGGCATTTTGCGCAGCTCGATGCTACCTGCCGTAGACAATTGCGGCGACGCAATCATCGGAGCCGCCAGGGCTTGAAGTTCTGTCAATGTGCTGATTTCCGGTCCAAAAGGCAGCCGTTGGACTAGGCGCGTGGTAGCGCTTTGCGGCGTCACGTGCCAAGCCTGTGGCGCACCGCGGACCGGCTCTAGGGTCAAAGTCCCTGCATCCATGCGTAAAATCGTACTGCCAGCGGCCGACAGCACAGTGAGCGGCCCGCCATGCAATGCGCCGTGGATACGCACACGCAAGTGCCAGGCAGGCAACGACAATCGCAGCACGGGAACGCCGTCCGCCTGCACTTGCAAGGCCTCTACGGACAAAGCCGGTCCTTGGGTTGGACTGGCGAGAAGGCTAATTGCTACAAAGAGTTGCAGTTGTGTGGCCATATCGCTGTCACAAGGCACCTGGGCTGTGCCAAGGCCCGTTGTGCAGCCCTGCGGCCCGAGGCGATGCGCTACGCCGTCCGCCGTGTCGAGCAGTTCAGCACCGTCCTGGCGCAGTAAAAGCGTTCGATTCCAGCTGTTTGACTCGGTGCCCAGCCTCAAATGTGTCACCGATTGCCCTAGGCCCACTGCAAGCAAACGGGGGCGCCACGCTTGCAGCACTGCGGGCGCGTCATCCAAGCTATAGATACCCAACATGCCAGATTCACTTGCATGTTCCGGCAACGCTACCGCAGTGACCGCTCCGGGCAAAGGCTGCCCGATGGTCGCACTGGTTCCCGCTGCTGGCAGGCCAATCGCGGGACTGGCCGGCGCGGTCGGTGGCTGAACCTTGGCAGGCGCCGGTGGTGTTCGGCAGCCCCAGGCGGCGGCGATCACAGCTAGTAAGCAAAGAAATCGCATCAGGTCACGGCCATGCGCTACAATTGCGCGGCGTAGACGGTAGCGTGCTCGCCCGTGGACGGCAAACACCGCCCCATCGCCGGAGGGCTCGGTTGCTGCAAGCGGGCATTGTCGCTACAAGACCAAGGGTCGACGCCTTGGTCGTCCGGAGCGCCCGTGCCAGTACCCGAGTCCGTGCAGCCCCTGGAGCCCGGGCAAAGGCCTTGGCAATTGGGTGAAATCGTATCGATTTTTCGCTTCCGCCAGTGGTGGTACTTCACGCTACTGCCTCTGAGCGCCTGGCAGGTGGGGCGACCCTGGGCCGCGCAAATTCCCAGCTTTGTGGCGGCGACTTTGAGCGCCGCAGCCTGCATGGGCTACGGCTACGGACTGAACGCCGTCAGCGACCGAGCTACAGACTTGGATCCAAAGAAGAATCCATTGGTTGGGCGCGATGTGCCCCGGGCCGCGCGGGCGATGCTGATGTGGGCTGGCTTGGCGGCCTTGGTTGCAGCGCACTGGGCCAATCGTGGGGCGTCCCTGATTGCGGCAATTTCCCTTGCAGCAAGTACGGTTTACAGCGCTGGTCCGCGGTGGAAGGCTGCGCCGTGGCTGGGCACTTTGCTCAATGTGCCCCTATTTGTGCCGCTGCTATGGCTAGGGCCGGTGCAGCAGCGGTTGCCGTACCTTCCGCAGATTTCCTGTATTTTCGCGATATTGCTGGTGCAGAACCAACTCTTGCACGAGTTGGTTGACGCCGACGAGGACCGGCGGGGCCGAGTCTGGACCACCGGCCAGTTGCTCGGCGCGCTGTGGGTTCAGCGGTTGATCGCCATGATGGCGTTCTTTACCGCGGGGTTGCAGATGGCTTTGGCACCCTCGTCTCCGCTGGCGGCGGTCGGCATCGTCGCAACGGCGCTGCCGAGTCTGGCCCTGGTATTGACGACCAATGCGGCGCGAATGCGTAGAATTCACAGGTGGTTAGCGATGGCCAGTGGAGGCCTGCTCTGGCTAGTCGGCCAGACGGACCTGGGGCGGTGGGCGTGAAGGTATCTGGATTGCCCGCACTATCTCTTAGAGGTTTTCAGCACTTACAAGACCTCGCTCTGGGTCGGCGCCGCCCCTTTTCAATCACCTGCATTCTGACAAACCGCTGCAATTTCAGGTGTTCTTACTGCAACATCCCGGCCGAGGACAGCAGCGAACTGAGCACCCAGGCGTGGTGCGACGCCTTGAGCGAGTTGCGCGCCGTCGGACTTGTGCGCGCCAGTTTCTCGGGCGGCGAAGCCATGTTGCGTGACGATGCGCCGTTTATCATTGCCCATGCCAAGGCCCTGGGCTTGTCGACGTCGCTCAATAGCAACGGCTGGTTGACCGACGCGCACATTGAAGAATTGGCTAAATCTTTGGATGTATTAATGATCTCCCTGGATGGTCCCCAGGCAGTTCATGATCGTCAGCGCGACCGACCCGGTTCGTTTGACCGGGCCTTGGCGACCCTCGACCACGCCAAGCAACTAGGCGTTGCGACAACCAGTATCACGGTGCTGACGGCGCACAATCTGGACGTCGTGATGCCGATGCTGGAGCTGGCAAAGGCCCATAGATTTACAGCCTATTTTCAACCTGCCCATCAGGACTGTTTTGGCCGCGATCGGGGCCTAGACCCCGCCTTTGATCCCGGCGTTGCTCGGCAGATCGCAGCGCAACTGCGGCAGGCTGCGGCTCAGGGTTGGCCCGTCGGTGCATCGGCCGGTTTTCTGCAGCGCCTCGAAAATGCGCCACAATTCCATGACTGTAGCCGGTGCCTTGCGGGGCGTTTCTTTGCCACGATCCTGCCGGACGGCACTCTGATTCCGTGCCATTTGACCCGTCGCGATCATCCGTGGCCGGGCGGTGCCAAGATCGGTTTTGCAAGAGCATTTCAAGAGTTACAGCGCCCCTCGCCCGGTTCGGGTTGTGCGATCAGTCCTTACCAGGAAACCGACCTGATTTTGCGGGCCGACCCGTCTGCCATCGGATCCGCCCTAAAGCAGCTTCTTCATTAAGAAAATGCTAGGACTGCTCCCTTTCCGCCTGCGCTCGGCTCGGCAGACTCGTCGAAGGCAAAGCCCAACCGGCTTGCGCTTTGCCGGCAATGCTGGTACAAAACTGCGCCGCAACGGACTGAGCGTTCGTCGCCAAGATACTGCCAAGTGCGCCTAATTGAGATTTCGGCAAGGGCAAATGCCCAAGCAAATCAGCAAGTTCCAGCCTGCTGATACACGATTTCTTCCTGGGGATGTAGCTCAGCTGGGAGAGTACCTGAATGGCATTCAGGGGGTCACGGGTTCGATCCCCGTCATCTCCACTTTGCCTTGGCAGTCCAAACGCCGGCTTGAGCCGGACCTCGACGGGGACCTTGCGGTCCCTTTCGCGTTTTTGCCCAATGTGGCTATGCTCAGGTGCCAAGCGTTGGCCAGCCTAGGTCCATCGCAGCAGGACGTGCCCAGGATTGCCCTTGTCCAGCGTTTCTACGCCCAACAACGCTTATACGCCTCCCGCGGTCGCAGGGCGCCCGTCTCTTTCGCCACAGGCCAAAGCGTGGCGCTTTCGCGTCTTTGCCTCGACTTGGATTTGCTACGCCGGCTACTACTTCTGCCGCAAGCCATTTTCCGTCGCCAAGAGTCGCATCGGCCACGATTTATCGATGGATGCCGAGCAGTTGGCCTGGATCGGCGCCGTCTACCTCATCGCCTACACCATCGGTCAGTTTGCCAGCGGCGCTTTGGGCCCCAGATTCGGTCCGCGGCGAATGCTCCTCGGAGGCATGCTGGTTTCGGTCCTGTCTGGCTTCGGCTTTGCCGCCAGTTCTAGCCTGAGCGCTTTCCTTATCCTCTCTGCTATCAACGGCTTTGGCCAAGCAACCGGTTGGAGCAACACCGTCGGCACCATGGCAGCATGGACCTACAGGTCCGAACGCGGCACGATCATGGGGATTTGGTCCACTTGCTTTCAGGTTGGCAATGTCGCCGCGCCCGCACTTACTGCTTGGGTTTTGCAGGGTTGGGGATTTCGCGCTGCCTTTGTCGCTGGGTCCGTGGTCCTTGCCCTGGTCGCCGTCCTCGTCTTCTTGTTTCAGGCGAATCGTCCTGAAGATAAAGGCTTACCCCCGATTGCTGATCCCGCCCTACCGCCAGTAGGCCCATCGAACACGCCGGTCGCTGACGTGCGCTGGAGTCGCAGCACCTGGACCACCGTTCTCCTTATCGGCGGTGCCTATTTCGGCATGAAATTCATTCGTTACGCGCTCGATAGCTGGGCACCGTTTTTCTTGTCTCGCCGCTTCGGCCTACACGACGACCAAGCCGGCTATGTCTCTACGCTTTTTGGCCTTTGCGGCATCGTCGGCGTGGTCTTCACCGGCTGGCTGAGTGACAAAATCTTCTCCGGTCGTCGCGCTGGTGTTGCCTTTGCCATGATCTTAGGCGTAGTTGCAGCGACCGTCGGTATCGTGACCTTGGGTACCGGTTCGGTCACCGCCTTTGCCGTCAGCATCGGTCTTATCGGCTTTACGCTTTATGGTCCGGACGCTTTGCTCACCGGCGCTGGGGCCATGGACATCGGTGGCGAATCCGGTGCTGTAAGAGCCGCAGGCATTATTTCGGGTTTGGGATCAGCAGGTTCTGTCGTTCAAGAACTGCTCATCGGCAAGCTTTACCAGAAATCGCCAGACGACATTCGACCGGTCTTGGCGACGTTGCTCGGTTTCGCAATATTTTCAGCATTTTGCATCGGCGCCATGGTCATTCGCAACAGCCGCGGTGTGTCGGACGTGTAGTGCAGCCAAGCGCAGTGGCGCGGGCCCATGGGCTAGAACTTGTACTGCGCACTCACCGAAATGATATCGAAACTGGTCTGGTACGTGCCTGAGTTCGAAGGTGCGCCCGCGTATTGCACCTTGCCATCGGCTGACGTGCACTGCGCGGGGCAAGGCGCCACCGGGCGTTGCTGGTAGATCTTGGCAGTTAGCTCAGAGGTCGTGCGATCTTCTTGAAATACATGCATGTAGCCCAAGCTCCCTTCGACGACGCCAAAGTGGCCCTGAACGCCGCCCGAAAGACCCAAGCGGTTGTAGGACGGGAAGTCGATGTACTCGTAATTCTGCGGAACTGCGCCCGTTTCGCCATAAGCGCCGGCCGAAAGGGACAAAGGAAGGTTGGGCAGGTTGTAGGTACCGCCCAGGCGCACGGCCAGGGTGTCCTTCCAGTTGCGGGCAATGATCACGTTGGGCGCGTCCGCTGAGGCGAATAGCTGAATTTTTCCTGTCAAATTAAGATCATAGGCCGTCATCATCGACCAAGCCTCGTAGACAAAGTTGAGCTCCAAATCCCAGCGTTCCGTAGCCCCGTCCATGCCGCGATAGCGAACGCCGACTTTGGCCGTGGGCGGGATAATGAGGTTGAGCGCGGCGGTATTGTCTTTGACTTCCAACTGCTTGGCCGTGAATCCACTGCGCGCAGAGTTCGCCAGTGTGATATTGCCCGTACCGTGCATGTAGGCCGGCATGACGCGTCCGGACGCGCCCAACTCCCAGTTATCATTGAGGCGATACCAGCCACCTGCGATGGCGGTCGGGGCCGGCTTGGCGCTCAAATGGATGGTCGATTCCACATCGGTGGGGGAATAGTACGGCGCGATGGCTCCACCGGTAGTACCGTCGACCATCAGGCTGAGTTTAGTTGTCAATTCATGGGCTAACTGCAGGGTCAAGCCCAAACTGTAGTGGTCGCGCTTGCCCCAGGCAATGGCGGCGCTGTAGTACACCATCAAAACGTCCATGCTTGTAAGCATATAGCGCTGGCCGCCGTCCTTGGCCCACGATTGACTGCCCGAGGCACTGGGGCCATACATGCCCAACGCAAACACAAAATCCTTTGTTCCCAGGTCACTAGCGACAATGCCCATGCCCCCGAGCGCAAACCACGGCGACTGATTCTGCACCGGCGCGGTCGGATCGGTACCCGCCGGATTCGGATCGTGGGCGAGCAAGGTCGGCGAACGCGTGAACTGCAAATGCGCGCCCACGGTGTTGTGCGATAGCTGAATCGACGTGCCGCGCAGGTGAATTAACCCTGCGGGATTATGTGAAATTGCCGTGAGGTCGTCAGCGCGTACCGTGAATGCGGCGCCGCGGGAAACGGCAAAGGAACCGTTTTCGCCCACTTCGAAGCCGCCCGCCAAGGCCGCGTGATTAAGGGCAAATGGACACAGCGCGAGGCACAGGCCAGCAGCGATGCGGAGGCGATGGTGCATGGGAGGGGCCTTTGCGCGTTCGCGCGCACGGAAAGGGGCAAGCTGCAGCGGTTTTACCATTGGCGAGCTATCCTGACCAGGGTGGCAAAAACGTCGATCCGACGGGATAAAAACAAAGTAATATCAGGAGATTGTCTCAGAGGACACCGAACTGACTACGGCACGGTCAGCAGGGCCACATGCAAAGCGCCGGTCGACAATTGCACCGGCACCGTCGCGCCGTTGGCGCCCTGGCTGCTATGCCAGACCGCCCCGGATGGATCGACCCAGGCAATCTCATAGAGCCCATTGAAACCACGCGCTAAAGCCGGGCTCCCCTGTAGGAAAACAGCCGGCGTGCCGACTTGGCTCAGCGCCGACCAAGCGCTGCCCGACCAGGTGGCAATGTAGAGGTGGCCGTCGAGCCCTTGCATCGCCAAAACGGGTTTGTTATCAGAGCCTAAGGCTATGGCAACAGGCACTTTGCTCTTGGCCGTGGGCACATCGGCCACCGGCAACCAAGCGCCCGACGTAAAACGTTGAAAGACCACCTGGGCATCGATCTTGAGGTACACCAGCAGCAATTCACCACTCTTTTCGCCAAGTTGCAGAAGTGCTGGTGCGGTATTGTAGTCGGCAGTGGGGCCGATGCTGTTGGCGCCATTCCAGACGTTGCCCGCGCCCGTCCGCGCCGTAATCTGATTGCCATTGGCGCCATCGAAGTACGCGAGCATTAACTGGTTTTCGCCCAGACCGCTGAGAGCTGGCCCGCTCGGGCTATAGCCTTGAGGCGTTCCGACGACATTGGCCGCCGACCACACGCCGCCGCTGTAACTCACCTGATAATGCTTATAATCCATGCCATGATAGACCAATTGCGTCAGGTCACCGCGGCGCACGGCCCTAGGCTGCCCTTGGGTGATGATGCCGCTGCCGACCGGCTGAGGCGCCTGGAATCCTTGGCCATTCCACATCAGGCTTTGCAGGGAATTGTCGTTGAGATCGCCGATCTTGGTGTAGCGCATCAGGGCCTGTGCACCAACCGTGCCCTTGCTGCCTAAGGGGACCCATTGCCCATCAGAGACCGTTGGTGCGGGAAACTGGTTGGTTTTCCAAGCATTTCCCTGCCAAATGCCGGTTGTGGTTGTGCCGCCGCCGGCCCATAGCAAGACGGCTGGACAGACGGCACAGCTGCCGCCGCAGTCGACCCCCGTTTCGCTGCCGTTTTGCACAGAATCTAAGCAGGTTGGCGCCGCACACAGGCCGCCGGTGCAGACTTGGCTGGTGCAGTCGCTGTTGGCGCCACACACTTTGCCGACCGCGCACGGGCCGCACGCCGGATTGCCGCACGCTGTGGTACCACCGCAGTCCTCGTCGGATTCATTGCCATTTTTGGCAGCGTCGCTGCAACTAGGTGCCGGTCCACCGACGCACTGGCTGCCTGCGCACTTGTCGCCTAGGGTGCACGCCTGGCCGTCGTCACATGCAGCGCTGTTGGCCTTGTGGCTGCAGCCGGCGATGGGGTCGCACAGGTCGTCCGTGCATGGGTTGGCATCATCGCAACTATCTGTCACGCCTTGACAAATTCCGACAAGGCAGCTGTCGCCCTTGGTGCAGAGGTTGCCGTCGCTGCAGCTCGTGCCGGGCAGGGCGGCCTTAGCGGTGCAAGCGCCGGTCTTGGGGTCGCAGTTGTTGACCGCGCACGCTGTGTCGACGCTGGTGTCGCAGGTGATGATTGAGTCAGGCTTGAGCTTGCAAGTATATGGAACTACACCAGTGTCACAGAAGAGCACGCCGTTGCAGAGGTCGCCATCTTCTTGGCTCGCGCAGTCCGCGTTGACCTTGCAGCCGCACAGGTCGGTGCCGGCCTGGCATGTACCACCAAGGCATAAGTCGCCGAGTGTACAAACATTTCCGTCGTCACAGACCAATTTGTCGGCCGGCGCGTGGCTGCATCCCCCGGCCTTGGCTGAGCAAAGGTCGGTCGTGCAAGGATTGCCGTCGTCGCAGCCACTTTCGTCGGTCAGGCCGTTGCAGTCGTCGTCTTTGTCGTTGCAGACCTCGGTTACGGGTGCGGGTGCGTCGCAAGCAGAAAGCCCTGTATCCCCAGCGGTTTGGCATTTGCGCTGGCCTTTGCAGACGGCGGCGTCAAACGCATTGCCACAGGTCGTTGTCAGGGATTTGGCTACAGCGCGCACCGAGCATGGGCAAGTACCTAAGTTTCCGGAGGAATCTACCTTGCGGCACTGCTTGGCCGAGCCGCCTTCCGCCGTCGCGCTGTCTTGGCAAGCGAAGCCTGGGCCGCAGTCGACATCGCCATTGCAGACGCTGCCGCAAAACCAGCCTACATTGCCATAACTTAAGCACTTTGCCGATGAGTTGCCGACCGCAGCACATTCAGTCGAACTGGCGCACGGCTCGCAGCGTAAGCCGTAGGCCGGCACGCACAGGGAGATGGGATCGCTAGCTCCTGGAACGTTCACACATTTTTGGCCCGCGGGGCAGTCACCACTACATGTCTGGGCGCAAACGCTGCCGGCGACGGTGTCAATGCACAAGTTGCTGTTGCAATCGCTTGCCGTCGTGCATGGGCAATTGGCTGATCCTGGGCAGGGTAAAGCAGCTGTCGGCGCGTCTGGTGTGTCTACCGGCGCATCGACGCTGACTTCGGGCGAGGTGGTCTCTGGGGCCAATTCGGTCGCGGCGAGATCCGGCGAAACGTTGGAATCAAAGGAAATCACCTGAGTATCCGCCGTTTCGCTGCCGCCAGTATCGGTTGACGGCAGGGGCGCGGCGGCCGTGCCACATGCGTAGCACAACAAGGTAACAGCGCAATATGCCACCGATTTTCTCGCCAACGGGCCAAAAGACGTGCCGTGCATGATGCACCTCCTCGCTGCCAGCATCGGCCATGCTCGACCGCGGCGCAAGATCGGCCCCTTGGCGGCCCAGAACTGTAAAGAAATGTGTCTCCCATAGCTGGCTGCCTCCACCGACCATGCCGATTTCATGTGTAAAAACAGGCCGTCATGCGATGCTGGTACAGGCGGGCGCCCGGCCGGAACTCCGACCTTGCGTTCGCCTCGCTTGAATAGCGCAAAGGCAGACGTACGCTGCACGCTTTGCGCCGTGCCGACACTGGCTGGACCGTCTGTGAAGCCGCCACCGAGGATGCGCCGAACCTAGGATTCCTGATGCGAAATCTGCTGAGTGCTTGTCTTTTGATTGCCCTGAGCGCCGCCTGCAATGCCAATAACGATCTCGTGTCCGATTCAAGCTGTAAGTCGGGCAAGAAGTGGACGGGCGGCAATGCCGGCTCGGACTACATGCACCCGGGCGGTGACTGCATCGGCTGCCACGTCGCCAAGCAAAAGGGGCCGCAATTCCTTGTTGCTGGAACGGTTTACTCGGCCGACGGCGTCGACGAGCCCGATGACTGCGGCGGTGTAGAAGGTGCCACGGTCAGCATTACCGACGCCAAGGGCAACACGCAGACGCTGACGACCAATGCGGCCGGCAACTTCTTTTTGCGAAGCCGAAATGCATCCGCAATTGCAATGCCTTACGCAGTCACCGTGACGTACGCCAACCAGGCGCACCGCATGGTCAGCAGCCAAAGCAACGGGGCCTGCAACGCCTGCCACACACAAAGTGGTGCGAACTCCGCGCCAGGCCGCGTGTTTGCCAAGCCGGCCAACTGAGTTTGGCGCCCAGGCGTGGGCAATCGAGTGTATCGCTGGCCAATAACCTGCAATGATTCAAGTTTGTGCCGGGCGGGATTCGCGGCCCTTGCCGTGGCGCGTCAGGGCAGGTAGAACCCGCGCACCTACGGCTGCCACCGCCGTTCGGGTTGCGACGCGATATGCCCGAAACTTCAGGACATGGCCGGATTGGTCTGCTGATCCTCATCCTGACAAGCGGCTGTTTTGCCTATGGAAGTCCGGGGGATCCCTGCCGGACCCGCAGCGACTGCCGGGGTGAACTCGTCTGCCAAGACAACCAGTGCAGCGACCCAGAAAGCTGCCGCCGCACCCAACCCTGCGTTCAGGATGGCTTATGCACGGCGCGCGGCCGCAGCTGCGTCGCGATCACGACCCGGGACTGCCGGATGAGCCTGGCCTGCGCCAACGCCGGTCGATGCACGGCGCGCCACGACGTTTGCGTGGCCACAGGCGAGGACTGCGCTGAGGCTGACACCTGCCGCAAAGATGGAAAATGCCTTGCGCAAGAAGGGGTTTGCGTATTCGGCGGCCGTTCTGCGGCCCATTGCGGCAATGAGTGCGCGACCTGGGGGCGATGCGCGGTGGACGGCACTGGACGCTGCATCGCTGGCAATGACGAGGACTGCCGCCTGAGTTTCTCCTGCCCGCAAGAGGGGTTATGTCACGCTCGGCGGGACACCGACTCCGGTGAGGCGCGCTGTGTGGCCTTGACCGATTTCGACTGTCAAAACGCGGTCGTATGTAGCTCCGGCAAGGCGTGCCGCATGTACCAAGGCGCCTGTGTCAAGTCGAGCGACATGGTATGTCGCAACTTGGCGGGCTGCAAATCTCAAGGATTATGCACAGATTTCGACGGCGTATGCTTTGCCTCGGGCACCGATTGCCAGGGGTCCGAAGTCTGCGCCCAACAAGGCCGGTGCGCAGCCGTCAATGGCCACTGCCTGACCGCCACAGACGCCGACTGCCGCCGGGCAAAGCCTTGTCAAGAAGCGGGGTTCTGTACGGCCCAGGACGGCCGATGCATCGCCACGCGCGATCAGGACTGCGCCCCCACCCGCGCTTGTCAACGCCAAGGTTGGTGTACCGCAACCCAAGGCCGCTGCGGCGTTGTGCACGATCGGGACTGCGAACCGACGTCGCTGTGCAGCGTTGATGGCCAATGCACGGCCAGTAACGGCAACTGCGTGGTGGGCAAAAACGCCGACTGTCGGCGGGCGGAAACGTGCACCAAGCAAGGCAATTGTTCGATCTTGAGTCCAGGGCCGGCTCCTCGTTGCGCAGCGCTCAGTGACCGAGATTGCCGACGAAGCGACGCCTGCCGTCTTGAAGAACGCTGTTTTTCCTTAGAAAATGCATGTGTTCGCGAGGTGGAGTTGCCGCCCGATCCGACCCCAACTGAGCTGGGCGAGGACGCGCCGAAGCACAAGAAGCGTCTGCAAAAACATAAAGATACCTCGCTCCACAGCAAGCCCGATTCCAAGCCCGCTGCCTTGCAGTTGGAGGCACCTTGACCACCCTCGAGGCCCTTGGCTTGCTGGCGGCAGCCCTGTGCGGCGGGGCGCTGAATTCCGTGGCTGGTGGCGGAAGTTTCTTTACATTTCCGGTACTTCTGTGGGCAGGTTTGGGGCCAGTTGCGGCCAATGTCACATCCGCCGTGGCGCTTTGGCCCGGCAGCGTCGCCAGCACCTGGGCCTATCGGCGGGAATTGCGGAAAGAAAGTAAGGGTTTATGGGCGCTTTCCTTGGCCAGCTTGGTGGGGGGCGGCCTAGGCGCGGCCTTCCTTCTGCGCACCAGTGATGCGACATTTGCTAAACTTATTCCATGGTTGTTGCTTGGTGCTACAGTTCTTTTTGCCGCGTCCAATCGACTCGTCCCGCGCTTGCAGCGATTGATCGGCCCTAGAGCGCCGTGGCCGGGTTGGTTGCCTTTGCTGCAGGGGCTAATCGCCTTGTATGGCGGCTACTTCGGCGGCGGCATGGGCATCTTAATGCTCGCAGCCTACGCCCTGTGCGGTATGACGGACCTGCACGCCATGAACGCCCGCAAGTCCTTGCAAGGAGCCGTGACCAACGGCATTGCAATCATCGCCTTCGTTGCGGCAGGAAAGGTTAACTGGCAGGCGGGCTTGCTGATGACGTCGGGGGCCATCGCTGGCGGCTGGGGCGGAGCTGTTCTGGCGCGTCGAGTCGATGGCCGGCGGGTTCGGCCTCTGGTGGTCGCGGTCGGGGCCCTGCTGACACTCTGGTTCTTTTGGCGCTCGCTGCAAGTGCATGAATAATTGACAGTTTCTTGAGCGGCCTCCTGGCTGCACCGGCCCAACGGCCGCGGACGGAACATGCCTCTGTTAAGTGTCAGGGAGCTCGATAAGAGCTACGGAATTACACCGATTTTGCGCGGAGCCGAGCTGCACCTGCAGCGCGGTGAGAAGATTGGCCTTGTCGGGCGCAACGGCGCGGGCAAGTCGACCTTGCTGCGCATCCTTGCGGGTGCAGATCAAGCCGACGCCGGCACGCTGGCCTGGCGAAATGACACTCATGTCGCGTATTTGTCGCAACACCCGAGCTTTGGCCCAGCCAAGACCCTTCTGGACGTTGCGTTGGCGGGCGCACGTCGCGCGCGGCATCCCATGGAAAGTCATGAACAATTGCTTGCAGCGGAGCAGGCGCTCAAGGCGCTGGGCCTGACCGACATCCACGCCGACGTGGCCCTGGCCTCCGGTGGGACGCAGCGCCGGGCTGATTTGGCGGCGGCCCTGCTTCAGCAACCCGATTTGCTATTGCTCGACGAGCCAACCAATCACCTCGATGCCGACACGGCCACCTGGCTGCAAGAGCAATTGCGTTCATTTTCAGGCGCTTTGGTCATGGTGACCCACGATCGCTACTTCCTCAATCAGGTGGTCGACCGCATCGTCGAGCTGCGTCAGGGCACCTTGTATAGCTACCCCGGAACTTTGCAGGATTACTTAGAAACCCGGCTGCACGAGGAGGCGCTGGCCGAGCGCATGGACCAAAATCGACGCAACCTCTTGAGGGTAGAGCTTGATTGGCTTTCGCGCAGTCCCGCGGCCCGCTCCACCAAGCCCAAGGCCCGTGTGCAAAAGGCCCAGGCGCTCATCGCCCAGGGGACGCGGGAGGCACCGCGAACCGTACAACTGCCCTTTTTGCAAGCAGAACGTATGGGGAAGTCTATTCTGGAGACCCGGCAGTTGCGCGTCGGCTTCGGTCAACGGGTCCTGGTGCAAGGGCTGAACCTGCTGCTAGGGCGTGGGGACCGGATTGGCATCGTCGGTCCCAATGGCGCTGGAAAAACAACGCTTTTGCGGACCTTGACCGGCGAAATTGCGCCTCTTGGCGGTGATCTGATCGTCGGCCAAAACACGCGCATCGTCGGCATCGACCAGCAGCGCACGGGCCTGGAACCCCATGAAACAGTGATGCAAGCGGTCCATGCGGCCCAGGCGGACTATGTCACGATCGGGCAGGAGGAAATGCACGTTGCCACCTACCTGGGCATGTTCCTCTTTCGTGGCGAGGACATGCGGCAGACCGTGTCTACGCTTTCAGGCGGCGAGAAGTTTCGCCTGCTTTTGGCGCGTCGGCTGCAGGAGCCGATGAACGTCCTGGTGCTCGACGAGCCGACCAATGACTTAGACTTTGAAACTTTGGAAGTTTTGGAGCAAGCGCTCTTGCAGTACCCCGGTTGTCTGCTGGTGGTGTCCCACGATCGGGCCTTTCTTGACCGCGTCTGCACTGGAATCCTCCACGTCGTGGGGGATGGTCATGCCGAGCTTCATGCTGGTAATTACAGTGAATTTCTCCAGCGGCAGGCCGCCCAGCGCAAAGAACAGCGCGCGCAGGATTTGGCGCAGCGACCGGCTTCCATCGCCAAGAAGGCAGATGCACCGCCTAAGCTTTCGTTTTCCGAGGAGAAACTCCTGGCGGGCATCGAGCCACTGATCGAACAAGCGGAGGCCAAGGTCGCGGCGCTCGAGGAAAGGCTCAACGCGCCCGAACTAGCTGCCAATTTTACGGAAATTCAGGCGCTGACTTCCGCTCATGCGCAGGCGTCGCAGGCCCGCGAGGACCTGTACCTGCAATGGCAGGACTTGGAATCGCGGCACCAAGCTTGGCTGTCCTGGAAGAATCAAAAGGTGTAGTACCGCGGGCAAACTATCTAATATTTTACCGATTTCCTGAGAGACCCGCATGGGCGTTGCACCGCGGCCCCGGGCGTGCTGCGAAAGGTCAGACATGGGCTTCATGTCTTGGCCCACGCCAAGGAATTGCATAGCTATTCTAGCGACATACGGCTTGGATATACACGTCTTGCGCAATGGAAAAAACGCCGTACAATCCTTTTGGGCGACTTGCAGCGCAGCGGGCTGCCTGCAAGCGGTGGAGCTGGCGCCGCGGTCCTCGTTGGGGGGCCGCGGCGCATCCATTTTTGCCAAAGAGTGCGCTCTAACCGCCAGTGATGAACCCTGTTGACGGCGTCGGACCAGGGCTGCCTGACACGCTCACTGATCGGCAGGGACGTCTTGAAGATTCAACGGCTTGGCCGGGGTCCGTCGCGCCCGTGCGAGCCCCTGCACCAAGGCGGCCGTCGCTGCGACGATTAGCTGAAGCGGTGAAAATAACTTGAACATATTCATAATTTTTCGCGGGCGCAGGTAGAATCTCGCAAAGGCCCGCAGATGCCAGCGCTGAATTTCCGCGGCAGTCATGTTGTCGAGTTGCAAAGTCGGCCGGCCGAGGATGACACGGTAAGTGCGCCAATCTGCAGATAAAATGCGAAGTCCCTTCTCGCCCCTCTGCGCCATTCGCCAGATATCCGTGCCAGGAAATGGTACCAAGGGCGCAAAACTACAGGCATCCGGGTCGAGGTCCAGCGAGAACTGAATCGTCTCCTGCACCGATGCATGCGTCTCTCCGGGGAGGCCAATGATTTGGCCGATATGGGTGAAGAACCCCGCCTGCTGTGCCATTGTCACGGCTAACTGCGCCTGTTCTTTCACGATCTTCTTGTTGGTCAAAGTCAGGTTGGCTTGGTTTCCAGACTCTACACCGTAAAAAAGAAGATATCCTCCAGAGTTGCGCATCAGCTTGAGCAGCGCTGGCGTCACTGCATCGACCCGCGTCATCGCTGACCAATAGATCTTGCGCAGGTCCGGCTCGGCAATCATCGCCTCAAACAGTTGGGTCGCGCGCTTCTGATTGACGGTAAATGTCTCGTCCGTGAAGTAAAATCCCGTAATTCCGCTGCGAGCCAGGTCCGCCATCTCCGCGACGATTGAAGCAATGGACCGCTGACGCACTACGGTGCCCGCCGGGTTTTGGCAGAAGCTACAGTGATAAGGGCAGCCCCGGGCCGTCGCCACGGTGACCACCTGACCCCTTGGAAATAGGACGGTTTGTTGACGGTACAGGGGCAGCGGGAAGAGGTCGTAGGCCGCTCGGGGCAGGGCGTCCAGGTCGGTGATGAAGGCTCTGTCCGGCCCGCGGACGACGCATTCACCCTGCCGGCTTGCTAAACCGGCGACCTTTGGCCAATCTGCAGGAGATTCAAGTAGTTCCAGCCATTCGTTCAAGGTCTTCTCGCCCTCGCCAAAGGCCGCCGCATCGAACATCGTGAAGGCTTGCAGGGTCTCCACCGGCACTGCGGTTGCGTGCCAACCACCGATAATAATGGGCGTAGACGGGCGCCACGCTTTGACCATGGCCGCGGTGTTGGCCGCGTCGCCGATGCGGAATGTACCCGCCGTCAATCCGACCACGTCGGGCGCAAATTCCTCAAGGAGTATGCGCAACTTCTTGAGCTTCCTATCGGAAATAGCGGCGCCGTCGTGCACCTTGACCGTATGGCCGGCCGCACGTGCTGCACCAGCTACCATCGCAAGACCCAGGGGCAGGATAGGCGACTTGAACGAGATTTCCCAGTCGCCGGGCTGAGTTCTGCCAGGCTGTATCAACAGCACACGGCGGGGATGCCGCGTCGTGGGGATTGGCCCAAGCCCAGCCGTTTGCTGGTGTACCATTGGTGATTTCTCTGTACTTAGGAGGTCTTGCGCGCTGTCCAAAGCATCCTCCACGCCCACCTCAGTACCTGCGCCACCCGATTGGACGGCTCCTGCGACGAGTCCGGCGCTGTGGATCTACAAGTGGGCGCTTCGTTTTGTAAAGCCCTTGGCGGCAAAGGTGCGTCGCGCCACGGGTATCGGCCGCCGCGGCCCTCAGTGCATCGCACTAACGCCCTGACGTGCCAAATTCGCCCACGGACTGCCCTGATCCTCTTTGGCAAGGAAGGCTTGGTAGGCAGTCTTGGCCCCCGGCCCATCGCCCTTTTGCTGCTTCGCCAAGGCCAAGCAATACAGGGACCTGGGGTCGCCGTCCTTGGACGCCTCGGCAAAAGCGGCGATTGCAGCATCGGTCTTTCCGGTCTCGGCAGCCAAAACACCGTTGAGAATTGCGAGCATGACCGGCTCGGCCCCGGCACTCTTGGCTGCCAACAGCGTCTTTTGCGCCGCATCATTTTCCTTGAGGCCAATTTGCACAGCCGCCAAATTCACCAATCCCGGCGCATACTTGGCATCCAGTTGCAGTGCTTTCTGCAGGCTCGCTTCGGCTCGCGCCAGGAACACTTCGTCTTTGCCACGGCGTTTCCGTGCAATTTTCGGGAGTTTTAGCGCAACAGTTCTCTCGATCGACATCGGCGTGTACCAGCGCGCCAGAGGTGACTGATCGCTCAGATCCGTAACGCCCAACTTGGCTTGCGCGACCGCTAGGTTGTTCCAAGCCTCCTTGCTGCCGCGGAAAAAACGCACGTAACGGTCGAGTTCGCCTGCTGCCAGTTCGTACTGCTGCCGAGCCTGAGCCAAGTCCTTGTGTTCCAAGGCTTGTCCCTCCTGCAGGGCGTGCGTCCCGGTCTCAAACGCCTGCCAAGCAAAGCGCACATCGTTGGTCCAAAAATCGAGCAAGAAGCCAACCCGCTCGTCAAAAGTCGGGTGATCTTCCATAGGTGGCGGATCGCCCAGGTCCGCAGCCGCCACTTCCATCCACTCCACCATGGCGTTGGGGTTGTAGCCGGCCGCAAGCATCCACAGGAAACCCTCATGATCTGCTTCGATTTCATTCAGGCGCGTCGTCAGGCGGAACAACGTGGCATCCATGTCGGTGCCCTTTTGTTCCAAGGCCTTTCGGAACAATTCGCGATTCAAAATATGGCCTTTCACCACATGCGCCAGTTCGTGCGCCATCACGCCCGCCATGTAGGAGTTGTGCTCGTCCAAAGCCACGTCGGGCCAACGCTTCTTGAGGTGCGCTAGAAAGCCACGGGTCACATACATGGTGCCGTTGGGCGTGGCAAAAGCGTTGACTATCGAGGTCTTGCCTACCTTGACGCGGAAGGGAACGCGCTCGGGCAGGTCATTTTTCTCGACGAGCGTGCGCATCATCTTCTCAAGCCAAATGACTTCGCCCCCTTCTTCAACACCACCGAGGAGATCTCGCTCAACCGCCTGAATTCCTGCCTTATATCGCTCCGTCGAAAACAGATCGGCGTCAGGCGGACTGTCCACACGCGACGAATACTGGGCCACAACCGGCGAATTCGGAACCAATGCCTGCAGTTCTGAGAGTGCCTTGGTTGCTGCTGGATGCGCCGGATTCATGCGCACCGTCCGTTCAAACGCGGCGATCGCATCGGCCCGACGTTCGAGCGCCTTGTAGACGACGCCGAGTTGGTACAGCGCTTCAGGAAAAGCAGGTATAATTTCAAGGGCTTTCTGTAGAGCCGTTGCCGCCTCAGGCAGGCGTTCACTGTCGCGATACAGGCGTCCAAGGGCAAACTGAGCCTCAGCATTGCCAGGCGCCATGCGCAACTCCGCTTCGGCCTTGACCAAATCGTAGTGCTTGGACTTCACAGAGCTGTAGCACATGCCAAGGAAGGTATGCGCGGCATCGACGATCAGTTTGGGCGCGCCCGGCGTCAGCATTACCAATTTCATGCCTTCTTCCGCGTTGTTGAGGTAGGTCGTGCTGACGGCCCCACCGGTGCGAAAGGCCGTAAAGTAGGCCTCGCGGGCTTGCCAAAAGGCCTTGCCGACCGGGCCGAAATCGATCTCCACGACCCACCGTTCTGCGATCTGCGCCTGGGGCGTGCCTCGACTCGTCGGTGCGCCAAGAAACGCCGCCAAATGTGCGCGTTCTCGCGGCGTTGCCGTGCCATCCCCTTGCACTCTCAAGGCGTCCAGCAGTTGGGCCGCGGCGAAGTGGGCCAGAGGCGGAGCCTGCGGAAATTCACACAGTTTTTCAAGCGCTTGCAGCGCCTTTGGCTTGTCGCCCTTGGCCGAAAGCACTTCCGCCTGTACCGCAGCCACCCAAACATCGCCCGGCAGATCGGGGGCCAAGCTCGCCAGGGCGATCAGGGCGTCATCGTACTTGTGATCGCGCGCCAGGGCCGCGACCAAGATGCGGCGGGCTTGGATGTTTGTCTTATCAATCTTCAGGGCTTCCTGCGCCTCTTTGAGGGCATCGGTGTTGTCGCCCGCGTCCAGCAGAATCTGCGCCATGCGAAGATTGCGTTCTAATTCGGCGGACTTAGCGGATGACTTGTCCGACTTAGCTGCCTTATCCGGTTTGGCCGCCTGAGTTGGCCGGGCTGCGATGGCAAAAGCAAGGCAAGTGCAGACCGATAGGATACCAAGAAATCGGCGAGATATCGCGATCATAGCGGAGTTCCTTTGCGACGATGTTTCTTTTTTTGCGGTGGCGGCGGCAGCCTTTAGATTGCCGTCAAGCCTACATGCACGCTATGCGCTACGCAACGTTGAGGCAAGTGCAACGGTGCCTTTGGGCGAGCGAGGTCTGTACAAGCGCAATCGAAGAGCGGAGTTAGCGGCTGTTCGCCTGGGGCTGGACCTGTAGAAGGCTGCAGTCAAAGTCTTGTATAAATGCAAGGTTGGCTGCCTCGTAGCCGCCTGGATCGGCATCGCTGCGCCACGCCACGTGCCTCTTGTACCCCGCGGCGATCTGCGCCATGTCCGCGTGATTCCAGCACTTTTCCACCACGCCGACCACCATCCCGGTCCGATGCATGCCCCCGCCGCAGTGCACCAGCAAATTGCCAACGGGCAACTGGCCTTGGGGATGGACCACGCCGTCCACCACGGCGGCCACCGCCTGCATCGCTTCCCGCCGACTGGCTGTAGAGTCGTCGGCCCTGAGCTCGTCGCGCCACTTCGATTGCGGTCCCTTGCCTTCGCGCGCGTTGGTGTACGTGCCGCCAACTGCTTGAGCTGACAAGCGTTCTGCCGACTCCAAGTCCTCAGTATGCATCGCGCCGGCATAGAGATTGGTCACATGGCGAACCCGCGCATGCGTGACAAGGCTAAAGAAACACGAGTCCTTTTCGCCCGGTCTAGGCGTAAAGCCGCTGCGAATCAGGGTTACGGGCTCGCCCGCTTTGGTCCTCAGGCCCCGAACCGGCACGGCCCCGAGGTTATGCTGCGCGCCTTCCACGACCACCGTCCGCACCAGCTGCCAGAAGACCGTGTCGGTTATTAATGTTAGTAGTTCTAAGTGGTTTGCCTGCGGTACTACAGCGCGAGAGCCCACCGCCGTCAGCACCTCCATGGCCGTCTCCTTGGCGCGATGATGCAAGTCCTTTTGCCAACTTCGGTCCGAATTGCAGTGCAGTGCCTGCCGGTCAATGCCTCCCTGGCGCAGCGCCTCGGCCTCAAAGGGCAGTAAATCGCCGGAAGATATGGCTGTTTGTGCCGCTGCATTGGCGGCAAGAAACGGTAGTACCGCTGTGCAACCAAGCATTTTGTATAGAACCCGATAGCCCGTGCTCCGTTTCGACATGGCGCCTCGCTGGTCAGCCCGCTGCAGGTGGGGCTCACGCAGGCTCAACGACACCATGAGCGACGCTTTGGGGCAAGTTCCCTGGCTCCAAGGCGCCGCACGCGATGTACCTGCAAGGGCGAGGCAATTCGGCGCAGCCCACGGCTAACGGAGCCTGTGCGGAGAGGTGTTGCGAAGTTTGCGCCATTGCACCGTTTTCCGGGGCCGCCGGCAATTGGCACAAGACTGGAAATCTCATGCAAGAACGCGGTGTTCCTGCTGGCATTTGACACCGTGCCGGGACGGGTCTAGATCGCCTGCCCCTTTGGCCCAACAGTGGGCTGGCATCAGGAAGGCAGCATGGGCATCGCCAGCGGAAACATCAGCTACCTTCGCTTTTTTACAGCGGCTTTGCCGGAAGGCTTCGAGGAGCCCTACTGCGATCTGCTCGCCAGCCACAAGTTCAACGAAATCGACCCGCGCTCGGAGCTCGAGGAGAGCGTGGGCTGGGTCGAGTTTGGCGACGCCTTCGATTGCAACTACTCGCCAGACACGCTCGTCAGCAATTCTGGCCATATTCTACTGCGTTTGCGCATCGACAAGCTGAAGATTCCGGCCGTGAGCCTTAAGGCCTACGTCGATCAAGCGGCGCGGGGTCGGGCGGCCGAGGCGGGGCGGGACAAGCTCACCAAACGTGAGAAGGACGTCCTCAAGCTAGAGGTGAAAAACCAACTGCGAATGCGGAGTTTGCCGCGGATGCAGTTGGTCGAAGTCGTGTGGAACGTGAGCACCGGCGAGGTGCGCGTGGCCTCGACGTCCAAGGCGATTGCGACCACCTTTGTCGACAAGTTCGAGAAGACCTTCTCGGTCCAGCTCAATCCGGTCACCTTGATGACGGTGCTGTCCCTGCGCGGCATGTCCGAAGCGGATGTTACCGCACTGTCCTTGGTCGAAGAAGAACATTTCCATTTGGTTCGCCACGGTTAGCCTATTGTGCCTCGCCCCTTTTGCGGGGCACCCTTGCGCCAACGCGTCCCCTCAGGAGTCCACATGGCAGGCGAAATGCGCGGTACCTTCCTCGGTCGCGAGTTCCTTACTTGGCTGTGGTTTGAATCGGAGCGTTCCGGTGGGACGGTCAATTCCGAACAATTTGGCGCGGTTCGCGTAGACTTCGGCCAGAGGCTTTCCCTGCAGTCGACCAGCGGGGCCCGCGAAGGTTCCACAGTCAAGGCTGAGGCGCCCGGGGAGACCGAAGAGGCCCGCTCGGCCCTGCGCACCGGCAAGCAGGTGACCACCGCACGTCTGTTCGTCGCCACCGCCGATCGGGAGTTCTGGTTGAGCATTGACGCCGATACCTTTACGTTTTCAGGGGTGAAGCTGCCCAGCGTCCTCGGCGGCAAGGACGACAACAAGGTCGATGAACGGCTCTTGCTGCTCGACGAACTTGAGGGCGTTGTTGATGAATTGTATATGATATTCATTAAGTTGCGTGCCGATCCCCAGGCTTGGCCGGACATTCGTGAAGGCATCCATCAGTGGGTGTTGGCCCAACCGACGGCCTAGGAACGGGTCCAGCGCAGCCAATCCTCTCGCTGTCACTGTTTCCCCTTGACTTGCAACTGCTTGACGGCCCTTGCCCCTTTCTGCGTAGCGTCCCGTGCTCTTCACCAGCGTCCTGTACTGCCTATTCCTGGCCGTGGCTGTCTTCGGCAGTTGGCTGCTGATTCGTCAGCAATCCTTGCGCTTTGCCTTTCTGCTGGTCGCTAGTTGCGTGTTTTACGCCTCGGCGTGCTTCGGCCTGGGCATACATCCCGCCTTCTTGCTGCTCATCCTGGGCTCTACGTGTTGGGATTTCAGCATTGCTCGACTGCTGGAGGCGACCGATGTCAGCCAGATTTGGCGCCGGCGTGCCCTCTTAATCGGCAGTGTGGGCATGAACTTGGCCCTGCTGTGCTACTTTAAGTATCTGAATTTCTTCCTTGATAATGTGGGCGCAGTCCTGCACCTGCTGCACTGGGACGTGGCCCTGCCGACCATTCGCACGGTGCTGCCCATCGGCATTTCCTTCTACACGTTCCAGACGATGTCCTATTGCATCGATGTGTATCGTAAGGAAATTCCAGCAGAAAAGAGTCTGCTGCGCTTTGCGCTGTTCTCCACGTTCTTTCCGCAACTGGTCGCGGGGCCCATCGTCCGCGCCCATAAGTTCTTGCCCCAACTACATAAAACGCCGTCGCTCAGCGTGGATGATGTCAGCGAAGGCCTGTTTCGCATCGGTCGTGGCTTGGCCAAAAAGATCCTCATCGCCGATTTCTTGGCTGTGAACCTGGTCGACCGGGTGTTCAGTCAGCCGCGGCTGTACAGTTCGGCGGAAATTCTCGTGGGGCTCTATGCCTATACCCTGCAGATTTATTGTGATTTCTCGGGCTATACCGACGTTGCGATCGGCTCGGCGCGCCTGCTCGGCTATCAACTGCCCGAAAACTTCATGCGTCCCTATCGAGCGAGAACGGTTGCGGAATTCTGGCGACGTTGGCACATGACCTTGTCGACCTGGCTGCGCCATTACGTGTTCTTTCCCCTGGGCGGATCGCGGGGATCGCCGTGGCTGGCCCATCGCAATACGCTGATTACATTGACGCTTATCGGCCTTTGGCACGGAGCCAACTGGACCTTTGTGCTCTATGGCCTCATCCACGGTATCGCCATTGCCGTCAATCGCACGGCGAGTCGCACGCGGCCCAAGGGTTGGAATCACGACTCGGAGCCGTGGTGGCAGCAAACCTGGAAGATTGCACTGACATTTCACTTTGTTGTCCTCTTGCGCATCCTCTTTCGCGCGCCAGGCTTGGTTGCGGCCGGCGAAGTGACGCGGGCTCTGGCTGGCGCTGACTGGAGCCTGGGGCGAATCGGCTACAAAGTTTGGCTTGTTCTTCTGCTGGGTTACGCGATCCATTGGTCGCCGCCGCGCTGGTTGGACGAGGTCCGGATGCGCTTTGTCTCGTGGCCCGCCCCGGCCCAAGGCGCAGCGCTCGCGGGCTTAGCTGCCTGCATGGCGGCTGTGGCCGAAACGGATGCCGTTCCCTTTATTTACTTTCAGTTCTAAGGAATTGACCGATTCATGGCTGAGGCAGACAAGCAGCAAACTGAGGCACCTGAGGATGCTTGGCGCGACGGGCCCGGTGCTTTGGCCAATGTGCCTTGGCCGGCTCTGGGGCGGCTGGCGGCCTTGCTGGGCATGCTGGTTGGCGCCAGTCTTTTGCCCTACACCACGGCGCGGCTGGACAATTATCGCTATTGGGATCGCGTAGATGCAGCGCCCATCCGCGGCGCGCTGACGATGCGGGCACCGCAAAAGCCGGACGATTTCGCGCCTGCGGGCATGCCCGCCCACGACCAGGAGGAACTCAGCGGTGACCAAGTGCTGCAGCTCGCTGGCGCGGGTCCTAGTCAGCCCTTGCCCAAGGTCGCGAGTCCGACAACTGGGCTTTCTGGCAGTGCTTCTGAGACTGTGGCGCCGGCTCAACCGCTGCCGCCCAATCCCATGCAGGTGGACGCTGTGGCGCTGGGCGACCAGAAGGTTTGGCTCAGCGGCAACGACAACATGGCACCGTTTTATCAGGCGTTGGAGCAACTTACGGCGCATCGGCGACCAAAGGTGCGCATTGCCCACTACGGCGATTCACACATCGCTAACGATGGGTTGACCAATATTACTAGGCAGTTGCTGCAGGCTCGCTTTGGCGATGGTGGGCACGGTTTCACCCTGGTTCAGGGCCGCACCGAATGGTACGTCCACAAAGGCTTGACGCGCGGCGCCTCCGAAGGGTGGCACCTGGTCAATTTCCTCAATGGAAATGCCCGGGATGGCGCTTATGGCTATGGCGGCGTGGCTGTGGAAGGCGGCGCGGGCGAGTGGTTTTCCCTGGACACGACGTCCAAGCATCGTGCGGCCATATTCTCGCTGTATTACAAGAGCTTGGGCAAGGCCATCGTTGCCGTTCGCATCGATGGCAAGGCTGCCCGCGAATTGCACGTGACGGCCGCCGCTGGCACAGATGCCGTGGCGAATTGGGAAGTTTCCGATGGCCCCCACAGCATCCAATGGCGCGTCACGTCGGGCCGGGTGAAGTGGTACGGCGGCGCGGCTGAACGCAGTGAAGGCTTGATTTACGATAGTTTGGGCGAGGTTGGCGCGCGTGGTACCCGCTGGCTCAACGCCGACGAGCACCATTTGCAGGCGCAAATCCAGCAGCGGCCGGTGGACCTGCTGATCGTCAACTACGGCGGCAACGAGCGGATGGATAAAATCAGTGAACAGAGCTACTTGGACAAGATGACAAAGGTGATCGGCCAACTGCGTGGCGATCCGTTGCACACGGCGTGTCTGGTCCTCGGCCCTGGGGATCACGGTGCCAGAGAAAAAGGCAAAATCATCAGTGATCCTGACATTGTACGTATCAACAACTGGCAGCGCAAACTTGCTCCCCTGGCGCACTGCGCTTTCCTCGATGCCCGGGCGCTGATGGGCGGCGAGGGCGGCATGGGCCGCTGGGTCAAGCAGGGCCTGGGCTGGAGCGATTGGTCGCATTTTACCGGCAAAGGTGAGCAGGTCATGGGCCTAGCCGTTTACCGTGCGCTTTTGCAGGGAATTTTTCAGTACCAGCAGGGTCTCGCTGGCGCAGCGCCGGGGCATGGACTGCCGGCTCAGCCGACGCCCGCGCAAGACAAGTAGCCAATCAACATTTTGTAATAATACGTGAAAAGTCGTCGAGCGCGGCCGCCGTTGCCCTTCCAAGTCATCGCTGGTACAACGTTGCTCTGGCCAGGGCTGCCTCGCTCGCAAAGGACCTTTATGCATACTTCATTGAATTTTCAACGTGTCACTGCGCTGCTGATCGCAGCTTCGCTGACCCCTTGGACCTCCGCCTGTGCACCGAAAAAGGCCGACAAGGGTGCGGCGGCTGAGAACATCAAGGCTGACATCGCCGAGGTCATGGCCGCGCGGCGTAAACGAATTGTCAGCATGATGCCCACCGAAGACAGCCCCAAGGGTGACGACGAGCATCCGTGGCTGGACTGGGTCAAGAAGATCGCTTCGACGCCGCAGAGCACCGAGGTGCAAAAGGCCGGCCTGCATGCCAAGGGCGATGGCGAAGAACAAGTTGAAATGCTGGCACATTGGCTCGATGCCATGAAGGCCTACTATGTCGAGGAGAAGATCGAGCCCAACGAGTACTGGACCCAACTCGGCAGTGCTCGCCGCGTTTCTAAAGGGACGCCGTGGGAAGAAGATACGGAATTTGAAACGCTTTTCTTCCACGCCGCTCGGCTCGCCAAGTATTGGACGCTGCAGCAGGCCGATTCCCATGACGACCGGGTGATTTCCTTCTTCACCTACTGGAAATTCGTCTTTGATTTCAATCCAAAGACCGCGATTTACGAGGATGAAGTCAACGTGGTCTGCGCGACCAAACTCGGCGATTTCTGCAAGGACATCCCGATGGAGGAGCGTCCCTTCCAAGTCATGCGGCCTTACTATGAGGGCTATGTTAAGCAAGTTCAGGCATTTCAAGCGAAATTCCCCAACAGCCCCTACAATACCCTGCTCGGAAGGGTCGCGGCAATTTTCAAAGAACGCGGCACCAAGATCGCAAAATGGCAGGAATTCCCAGTTTTGCCCGAGATTCGCTCCACCATTCCGGCGCCCGTGCGCGGCAATGCAATCCTGGAGATCACCAGCAAGGGCGTGACAGTATTTGACAATGCGGTGCGGGCTGTCGACAAAGGCTGGAAGGCCGATTGGACCCCAGATGCCAAATTGAGTGAGGAAATCAGCAAGTTGACCGAGGAAATCCGGGCCGCGCCATCGTCTGCCTTCAACCAAAGCGAAGTCAAGCTCGTGGCGGAAGCCAATGTGCCCGTCAAGTACTTTGAACCATTGCTAAAATCCTTCATCATCGGCGAACACGCCAAGGAATGGGCCGTGGAGTGGCTGGTCGGACGGCGCCGCCTTGACGGCAGCAATCGCCGCGCGGGCTACCAGATCTATGTGTTGCCCAAGGAGAAAGCCATCGCCTTCAAGCTCAGGGTTGGCGGCAAAGCCAGCCAATGCTCGGCTTGGGCCGTTGTTGGCCGCGACCCGTTTGAAGCCAAGGGATTTCAAGCTGTTGCCTATCATGACGGCAAGGCCATCCACTTGACCAAGGTCGGCAATGACGGGGCCATCCTCAGCGACCAGACTGTACCATCAGGTCCGGACAGCGCAGAACGCTTGGACAATTGGGCCGATGGCCAGACGGTTACGCTGGCGGTGGCGGTCCAAGAAAACGTGACGTACGAGCAGTGGCTCGAAGCGCTCAACGGCGTCGCGCTAGATTGTGACAAGGACGAGTGCAAGTTGCAGCGCAATCAGCCTGTGTTTATCGCGACTTGCAAGTAGCTGGGCTTGGATGCTTGCCTAGGTCCGCGGATCTGGACCAGCAGCAACGCTAGGCGAACACCGTGTGTAGGCGAACACCGCGTGTAGGCGAACACCTTGTATAGCGACGGGTAAACGCCCGAATAGCACAGGGAATCTTCGGCGCAGACTCACCCACGCGGTCCGGCAACGCGTCGCCCTTCGGCGTCTGCGCCTGCGTTACTTGCGGTTGTCGTCCTCGAGGCTGGGACCAACGCCGCGCTTACCTGAATACGTGCAAGATTTCAACGGGTCCGTAGCATTGCGTTCCCACAGTTCGATGTGCGTCACGCGGCCAAAGTGCTTGAGCTTGGTGTCGTCAAAGCCCGCGGCCATATGAAAATTGTCGATAATTGTAGCCCGCTTACGGATCGATTCGGTGGCAAAATAGGACATCGGCGCGGCAATGACGAACTGGACCCGGTCGGCGCAGACGGCATCCCAGAACTTCTCTAGGGGCACAGCGCCTGTGCTGAAGACCTTGGAATTGGTGTCAATTTGCCCGCCAGCGAGGCGTCGGCCGGACAGCAAGGCGAGCAGGGGCGCATAATCACTCGCCCCCGTCAGCGTGTCCTGGGGCGTGCTGTGGTCGCGGATGTAGGCGGCGATTTCATCAGCTTTCTCAAAGTACTTCTTCTTGTTCCACAAGTAGTGGTGGGCGCCGGTTTCTAGGTTGCCGCGAATGCGCTCCTTGGCCCAGAATAGGCCCAGGGTCCAATCGTTGAGCCAGTGCGGGCCGGGCGCGTCCTGCCAGGTGAAAGCCAAGCGTTCGCCAAGACCTTTGCTATCACTTGTCGCCTTGAATTCACTAGGGAAAGCTGTTTCGTTGACTTGGTTGTTGAGGCTCACCCAACCCAGTTGCCACAGCCCCAGGACCAGCAGCAGCCCCGTCGCCGCCGTCCGCATTGGGTGCAACGCGTGGCCAGGTTGGGGGCCCAAAGCCACGTGTGCCAGTTCCGCCATCAGTGCCAGGCCAGCAGAGGCTGCCAAGCAAGCAAGCGGAATCAAAAGGGAATAGTAAAAATCGTAGCGCTCCTTGAACTGGGCAAACTCCACCAGCATGGCCAGCGCCAGGGTGAAGCTCCACAGGCCAAACCCCGCCTTGTCCTGGTACCACCACTGTTTCGGCTGCCATAGGACCGTCCAGGGCGAAGGCGGCAACTGGCTGCCCTTGGCGAGCTTGATAGGAGGCTCGCCCGAGCGAATCCAAGTGCTTGCAATAACGATGAAAGGCGTGCTCAGCGCCAGCCACGCCTGAGCCGCGTGGTAGTAGAGGGTGACGCGAAAATCCTTCGCCCCGAGCAATAGTGCGAAATTGCTGATAATCGCTGTGGGCCCTTGAGAAAGCGGTGTAAATCCTTCCACTTTGGCCTTCTTGGCGAAGTGGTACTCGTACACGCCGTCAATAAATCGGTCGCCGGCGGCCAGGTAGAAGCCTGCGTTCAATGTCCCCCAAACAGCCAGAAATCCAAGGGTTATCTGGCCAGCGGGGTGGGCCAAAGCCCGCGACAGCCAAGACCCTTTGGGCAGCGAACCAGGCAAGAACACCGCCAGCGTGACCACGACCAGGAAGGCACCAAAGGCGTAAAAGCCCGTCGATGCCGCCGCGCCCAGCAGCAGTCCGGCCAGGAGATACCGGCGCTGCATCGCCGCCCAGATCCCCCACATCATCCAAAAAGTCGTTAGATTCACGCCAGTTAGATTGGTGGAGGCCTGCAGCACTTCGCAGGCCAAAAGGTCCATAGCCAGGGCCGCGACGCCCCACAGCACGCCGAGTCGGTCACGGGCAATGCGCCACACGGCTAGGCCAGCGCCCAAGGCCGCCAAGGCCGAAAGCCACTTGCCAATGAGGAAATGAAAGCCAAAGACCCAGTAGAGCAGTGCAGGGATGGCAATGTGTAAGGGCGGGTGGGAAAAGAAGAAATCGCGGTACGGCCAGTGGCCTTGGCTCCATTGCGCAGCGGCGTAGAAGTACAGGGACTCGTCTGTAGCGGAGTATCCGAGCCCATTGCTTTTGAGCACCAAAAAGGCCGCGATGATCAGAAAAACCACGACGGATTCAGCGGTTACCTCGACTCTTGGCCACCAGTTGTCGCCAAGCTGAGCAACCCCTTGGGCAATCACAGCTGCAGCCAACGCAATCGTAGCGGCGGTTTGCACAAGAATACCAAGGCCTTGAGGCTGGCTAGCAGTGATGGCAACCGCTGCGCAGGCGGCCCCGAGCACCCACAGCGCCGTACGGGGCAGGGCCATGTCCAGCAGGCCCCATGCCAAAATACAAGTAGAAACTAGGGCTTCAGCAGCAACCAGGACAGGAGCGTGCAAACGGGTCGGCAAATCGCCCGACTCGCGCAGGCCCGTGAACGCGGCTTGCAGGGGCAGCACGGTCTCACCCAGCCAAGCCGCCGGCATCCACGCGTGGAGCCACAGTCCAAGAGCACCTATGCACGCAACGGCGCGGCTTGCAAACGTATTTTCGCGAAATGCCGCGACAATTCCGCCCACCGCGACGGCCGACCACAGCGCCGGAGTCGTCCCCCACAGGCTGTCCCGCAACGGTTCGGCGATGCCCATCTGGGGGAGTGGATCGGAAAGCTCTCGGAAACGCAGGGCAATGAGGGCAGCGCCGGCAGCCGCCAGCCACAACGTTTCCCGACGATGGCGCAACGCTGGCAGCCATCCTGCGCCTACAAGCCCAACCGCGACGACGGTCAACCACGCAGCACTCCGCGCTATTGCCGCAAAACCAGAAGGGATTCCATCAAGCAGGAAGGGAGCGAGTGTTTGGCCCGAGTTGCCGGCCCCAAGCGCCAAAGCCACGAGCAGCACCAGCGCGGCCAGTAGCGTAAGGCCAGGAGCCCACGCGGGAACATGTCCAACTGTCCGAGTGTTATCCGCTGTTTCCAGGTCGGCGATGGCCGGGTGATCAGACGCTAGTCGACCCGCAGGCGCGGCAATTCCGCCCAGTTTTGGCTTGGTTTCAGGTAGGCTTGGTTGTGCAGGTGCGGGCAACTGTTCGCCAATTGGACCTTTTTCCGTGGAGGATCGCTTCGGAGGGCGCGCCATGGCCTTTGCCGCCTACAGCGCCGCAACTTGGCGCACAATCGTATGACTCATGGCCGTTTGCGCCGCCGCGTACGGGTCGCAAGTACGGGCGACGACGGCGTCCACCAGTGTGCGGCCTGCCTCATCGCCGCGCAACCATGCTTCGACGCTGCGACTTGTGGCGTCGCGTGCCAGCTGAGTCAGCACAAAAGTGACCCGGGCCCGTTCGCGTTCCGTGTGGCCACCATTTTCAGCCAAGTGGGCCGTATGTTCTTGAATTTTCGTGGCAAGCTCGGCAATTCCCTCGTTGCGCGCAGCCACCGCCCGCACGATCGGCGGCAGCCACTGTGGCATTTCGGTCATGAGCATCTGCAGGCCGCGCAAGTCGCCGATGGTCCGGTCGGCACCGTCGATGTCAGCCTTGTTGACCACAAAAATATCAGCAATTTCAAGGATACCGGCCTTGATCGCCTGAATGTCATCCCCTAGGCCCGGGACCAGCACGACAACGGTGGTATGGGCCGTCCGCACAATGTCGATTTCATCCTGGCCAACGCCAACCGTTTCAATGAGTACCACGTCGCAGCCCATCGCATCCATGACGTGGACCAAGTCCGTCGTCGACCGCGAAAGACCGCCTAAGGCACCGCGCGTAGCCAAACTACGAATAAATACGCCGGGATCGCCGGCATGTTCCATCATGCGAATCCGATCGCCGAGGATTGCCCCGCCCGAGAACGGACTCGACGGATCGATAGCCAACACCCCGACTTTTTTGCCTTCCGCTCGATAGAAGGCGATGAGGCGACTGGTCAGCGTCGACTTGCCCGATCCCGGGTTACCTGTAATGCCAATGACTTGCGCGCGCCCGGTGTGTGGGTAGAGCAGGCGAAGGGTCTCGGTGGCGCCAGGCTGACGGTCATCGAGCAAGCGCATGAGTCGCGCCGCCGCCCGCACATTGCCGCGCAAGATGGCCGCAGCGGCTTCGGCAGGAGTCACAGTATTCATGAGTCTTCACACGAAGTTCGGTAGCAGAGTGCCACCTGCGAGGGGCTAGAACGAGCCGCCTGCCCGAAAGGTCACGACGTTGAGCTCGTCCGTCACAGACCTCAAGAACTCGACGCCCAGCTGAATGCGGGTCACCACGACCCGAAGGCCGCCACCGATGCGATTGCTGATCGCATAAACCTTGTCAAAACGGGCATATTCGTCGCCAATGGTGTAGCCAGCGTGGGGCGTGACCAAGATCTGGTGCGTGTTGACGTAGGTCATGGTGCCGGAGTACGTCAGCCAGGGCTCTAGGCCAAAAAGCCCAGCAATACCGAAGGACTTGGAAAGCGTGCCACCCCAACCACCGACCACCATGTCGATGGTCGAGTTGGCGGGAAACCCAGTCACGGTCGCGACATTGGCGTTGATCGCAAGGTCCGGCACGTTCTTGAAGCCGTCGATGACCGAGAGGTTGGCCTCCATGCCAATCGCCAATAGATTCGAGCCTTCCAGCATGGTCAGCGAAGTCCCGACCTGCAGCGAATAGGGCAGACCCTTGCGCAAATGCACGCCATGGGTCGTCAGCGAAGACGTCGGCTTGTCGACCGACTTGGTCCAGTACTCCGCAGAACTATTGGCTCCGGACGTGCCGTACTCGTACGCGACATCGATGCCCAGGGGGCCCAAGGACGCAGCCGGCCCCATCGAGCGCGGACTGAAGGCTAGACTCAACTCGCGCATCAGATGCTCGAAATTGCCATTCTTGACGGTACCTAGGGCATCGCCACCCGTGCCAGCTAGGCGCTCCAAATGCAGATCGAGGTTGCCGGCCCAAGCCGTGGTAGCGACCAACGACCCGAGCAAGTACGCAACGGCCGGCAGCCAGCGCCAAGGGTGCCGAGAAGTCGGGGAACGAAAGGCGGAAATTGCCATAGCTGCCTCTTGGTTCAACACCAGAAATAAACGAGCCTGCGTCCCAATCGTCCAGCTCAGCCGGCCCAGAGGGCGGAGAACCTGCTCGGCGAAATCCCTCAGCTTTCGAAAGACTTGCCGTTGCCAGAGTGCGTCACGCGCCTTCTGCCGCGGCGTTGCCTGTTCGGGCCCAAGTCGTGCTGACGCCCGCCCGATTCTGGGCAAGGATTGCCGCCGTGTCCAGTCATGGGCATGTCTGCAGAATTACCCGTGTAATCCCCTATCTGCCGGATTGGCACCCACGGCCAACGCGGCACTGCGTTTCATTTCCTGGCGCTGCTGCGGATCCGCCCAGCGCGCTTGCATGGCCGGACTCAGCGTGTGCAGGGGATCGAAGAACCAAAAAAGCCTTTCGGGATCGACATTTGGGCTGCGGTACAACGCGATCCCAGTACTTCGGTCATAGTACTCGAAGCTGTGCGCATCGCGTTTGCCACCGCCACCGAGGGTATCGACGACAAAAGTCGGCGTGTTAAACCCCGCCGTCGCCCCGCGCACGGCCTTCTCAATATCGATAGCGGTCTGCAGCGAAGTGCGCAATTCTTCGGTACCTTTGACCAAATCGTGCACGTACACGTAGTAAGGATGCACGTTGACGTAGCCCAGGCGCTTGACCAGCGCTTGCATGGCGCCCACCGAATCGTTGACGCCCCGCTGCAACACCGACTGATTGCGAATGAAAACACCCTCTTCGTGTAGCAGATCTAAGGCGCGCTTGGTGATCCAGGTGATTTCCTGCGCGGTGTTGAAATGGGTATGCAACACCACGTCTTTGTGCAGCTTTCGGCCCATGTGCACCACATCGATCAGGGCCTGCCGCCATTCGTGGTCCGTGATCAGCTTTTGCGGCATGACCGCCGGCCCTTTGGTGGCGTAGCGAATCCGACGAACATTGGGCAGTTGCAATAGACGTTCGCCAATATATCTAATATTACGAGCATTTAGGTTGTAAACGTCGCCGCCAGAAAGCACGATGTCTTCCAGTTCCGGGCGCGATTCGATGTACGCAAAGATGCGCTCCCACCGCGCCGAATCGGCATTCATATGCACCTTGTCGACCAAGTCGGTGTCCTGGCCAATCGCGTAAGAGCGCGTACAGAAACGGCAATACACCGGACAGGTGTCCAGGGCCAAGAACAGCGCTTTGTCTGGATAGCGGTGGGTCAGCCCGAGCACAGGCATGTCGTGCTGTTCGCCCAGCGAATCGAGGGTTAACTCGGGATGATCGGGCAGGATTTGCGTGCTCAGCGGAATGAATTGTCGGCGAATCGGATCGTCATAGGGGTGGTTCCAGTCAATCAGGCTGAGCAAATACGGCGAAACACGAACAGACATAGGCGCTTGGGCGAATCCAGCCTCGGCGTCGCGCAGGAACTCAGGCGGCACGATGGGGGCGACCGTAGCCAGCAGGGCGTCAAAACGGGTAATCGAATTGCGGCCTTGCCATTTGTGGTCGAGAAATGTCGCTTCGTCAATGTCCCGCCAAGCCGGAATCACCTGCCAAAAAGCCCCTTGCCTTAGGTCGCGGTGGGCCAGGGCATTGATGGCGCTGGGCGGCTTGACGCGAAGGCCCGGATCGGGTGAAAAGCTATTATTTTCAGGCGAATTGGGCGTGTCGTCGTGGAGCGCGGACTGGGCAACTTTGTCAACCATGCAGGACCTCGTGGCCGATCAGGGTACCACGACATCCTGTTGCGCGGAAAGCAGCGCAGCACCGAACTCGGCAAGGTCGGGCAGGGTATGCAGATCTTCGTCCCGTTGCGCCGCTACCGTTGCAAATCCTAGGGGACCCGCCAACTGCCGAAGGGCGAGTACCTGGTCGGCGTCAAGTTCTGCAAGATGTTCAAGCCGTTGCGAGGCGAGCAGCAGAGCTTGGGCCACGTGACCAGATAGGCCGGCCGTTTGGAGAAACTGCGTCAGGGAATGCCCTTTCGGGTCAGTTAGTTCCAGGCAGTCAAAACCTGCCGGCACGCTCAGCACGCGATTGACGATAAAACCCGCAAAAGGCATCGATTGTTCACGCAATTCCGCGTGGAGATGGGCCGCTTCCCGCCGCGGTGTTTCCCCAGGGGCCGTCACGATGACAAAGCCCGTGCTAGAGGCGCGCAGGAGTCGGTCCGTGGCCTCCGTTCGCTGCTGGAGGCGGGGGAGAACGTGTTGAAAGGACGAGAAGAACTCGGCAATGTCCGGGAGCGTCTCTTGGCCGAACAGACGCCCGAGCACGCTCATGGCCACCGAAGCGCCCGAACCCAAAAAGGAAAACCGCGATTTCTGCCCCGGCATGGGCACCTTAGCGAACCACTTGAGCACCCTTTCGTTGAGAAAGCTTGATAAGGTCCCGCCAGCATGGAGAAAATCTACCGCGTTGTGCATGGGCGGCGTGTCCAGGACCAGCAAGTCGTAGTGGCCCTGTTCGTGCAGGTTGGCGATCAGTTCAAGCGCGATATAGTCCGGCGAAGCAGCTAAAGTAGGCAAAAATGCTCGGTAAATCCGATTGGTCAGCACACGTTGGCGCAGGATCGGGTCGGGCAGCAGGCGTTCCACCATGGCCACAGCACCAAGTTCGGCGTCCAGCATCATGGCGTCCAGGCGACCCGTGCCCGTCCAGTTCTTAAGTTGATCTGCCTGCTTGGGTAACACATCCAGGGGCGTATTGACCGGCATGTGGCGGTCATCGAGGCCCAAAGCCTGCAAAAGACGTCGCGCGGGATCGATTGTTAAAACAAGGACTTTGCGCCCAGCAAGCGCTGCAGCCAGGGCCAAGGCGGCCGAGGTCGTTGTCTTGCCGACGCCGCCCGAGCCGCATAGCACCAATAAGTGCCCATTTTGCAACAAATCTTGTAGGGTGTGGCCACGGCTCATGGGGCCTCCCGCAGCAGTGCAGCCGCCAACTCGTCGATGGCTGCCAAGGGGAGAGAACGCCTAAGAAGATAAGGTAATTCCAGCACTCGGCCCGGCAATGACTGACGCAGGCGCTCACCGGCTTGGGTGCCGCGATCATGGCGCGACTGTAGCAGTTCGGCGGCCCACAGCCAGGGCTCGTGCGGAGTACCCGTGAGTTTGTCGGCCGCCTGTTGTAATTCCCCCAACTTGAGCGCCTGGGGCATGGTGCCGTTGATGACGACAGCGGCGGTCTCGACCTGGTAGCGCGCGCGCAACATCTCATGCAATTCAAGGGTTTCTGTGACCGGCAGTAGTTCTGGAAGGGACACCAAGACCAAACCGGTGCGCCGCGGGTCCACCAGCATCTGCCTCATGCCTTGGCCGTACTGGCCGACCGGGCCAAAGCGAAAAACCGACATCAACGTCTCTGGAATCGCGTACATGCCTGCCGCGAAGCCGGAAGTCGGCAAATCGCAGACGATGAGGTCCCATTGCCGGTCCCCCGCCGGGCCGTGATGCACTTCGGTGTGCCACAGCTGATAAAGGAACAAAATCGGCTTGATGGCGGGAACGGCGCGGAAGAATGAGTCGACTGCGCGGTTGCGAAGCGCCAAGTTGACGAGCGCTGCAATCTTGAGTTGCTGCATTGCGAAAAAGCGCAACAAATCTGTAGCTTGAAGGCATGCCACCCACAAGTTGTCGGCGGCCTGTTGAGGCTGCGGTCCCACGGCTGCTAGGCCAAACAGGGGGCCAACGCGGGAAACCGACTCGAGTTCGAGCAGCAATACCCGCCGGCCACGCTCGCTCGCCAGACGCGCCATGGCCGCAGCGACGGTGGACTTGCCCACGCCGCCCTTTCCGGTGATGAGCAGGACATGCTTGTCCAGCAGGGCTTCCATCAACGGATTGTCGCGGTCCAATTTGGCCATGGGCATCCAGAATAGCCGGAACTGCAGCGCGCGCCAACGCAACGGCCAGCATTGCGATCACAAGGACAGGGGGGCGCGCCTAGATTGGCGAGGGCAGTGAGCTCAACTGTTCGACATCACAAGTGGGATCGTCGCAAGCCCGGCTCAGAAGAAGACCCAACTGCGCCGAAGCCAGCAGCGGGAAATCCCAGGGACTGTCGCCCAAGGCTAGGCTCGGCTGGGGAAGTCCAAGCGCTTGCCACGCAAGCACTTTTCCTTCGCCAATCGGTACCGGTTGCAGACACCGGCTCGGCATGGACGGGTCCACATCCACAGCGATCACGCGGCACACGTCCAGGCCGAACAGGTTCATGCCCAGCGTGACCATCGGCCGCGGCGACGCCGAAACGATCACCACCTGGACACCGCGATCGATCGCTCGGCGAAGGGCTGCTACAAGCCATTGACGCGGGCGCACTTGGCGCAACAGGCCCTGGCGCAATTGCGCAACCGCCTGTTCCCAGGGCACCGCGGCGAGAAGATGGGCAGCGTGCTGGCAGCCACGTGGATAATCGTCTTCCATCAGCCTGTTGTACGCATCGAAATCGGCAAGCTCGGCCGGCCAGGGTGACGGCGTTCCTGCTGCAGCGCATCGCACGACTTCGTCGCCAACATCGCCTGCCCACAGTGTATTATCGGCATCGGTGGCGATCCACAAGCCGGCTTGCAGGGCATCGATCGCCTGCACAACTTGAGCCGCGCTGGCAATCGGCCACGAAATGGTCTGTTTTTCAACGCTATTGGTTGAGTCGATGCGCACGCGGTCTCCTGATGTAGGGGGGCGGTCGTCGCGGTCACAGTGCAGTCACCGCGCGGAGATTCTGCCAGCATTTGCGCGCACCTGCCAGCCCTTGTGGCGCATTTGCAGGTTAATACGCTATGCTTGCCCACCAAGGCGATTCCCGTTGCCCCGGTGCCTGAGCCCATGACAAGTCGGGTAAGTGCTTGTAATTACGCAGTGTTTTTTTCTTTGGGAATCGATTCGCCAGCCGGGTGTTCAGTAGCAGGGCAGACTGCCCAAGCCGAGAAGGGAGCCTTGATGTCCAAGATTCGCAGCGCCTTGCTAGCCCCATGGTTGATGGCCCAAGGGCCGATGAGCGTCGGTGGTCAGGCCATTCTTGAAGGAATCATGATGCGTTCCCCCCATTCGCTGGCCATTGCGGTCCGGCGGCCCAATGGGGACATCGTCGTCAAAGAGGATGCCTGGGTCTCCGTCTGGGAACGGGCGCGGTTCCTGCGCAAGCCTTTGCTGCGCGGCGCCGTCGTTTTGTTCGAGTCCCTGCATAACGGCGTCAAAGCCTTGTCTTTTTCGGCCAATGAGGCAGCCAAGGCGCTGGAAGAGACGTCACCGGGGCGGACGCCTGACGACGGCAAGGCTCCTGCACCTCCAAGCAAGGCCGCGGATGCCGCCATTTTGGGCACGATCATCGTATCAGGCCTGTTTGGATTCGCGCTGTTTGCCGCACTCCCTCACTTCTTGACCTGGTTGGCCGGCACCGTGACGGGCAATGCATCGCTGGCCTCGGGCAAGGACCTCAGCTTTCAGCTAGTCGATGGTGTCATCAAAATAGCCTTACTTCTTGGCTATTTATACGCCATTAGCCGCCTCAAGGACATTCAACGCGTGTTCCAGTACCACGGCGCGGAGCACAAGAGCATCTACTGCTATGAAGCCGGTCAGGCACTGACCGTGGCCAATGCGCGAACCTTTACGCGCCTGCATCCACGATGCGGGACCAGCTTTCTGCTGATTACGTTTGTGGTTTCTGTGCTTCTGTTCAGTGCCGTGTTTCCGTTGCTGCCGACGTTCAGTTCGATCAAGGCCGTCAATCAACTGATCTACGTCTTCATCAAGATTCCCCTGATGTTTCCAGTGGCTGGCATTGCCTATGAAGCCACTCGCCTCTCGGTCCGCTTTCCGACCAATCCCCTTGTTCGCGCCTTGACGTGGCCGGGCCTGATGCTGCAGCACATCACCACGCGTGAACCAGATGATAGTCAACTGGAAATCGCCCTGGTCGCCTTGCAAAAGACCCTGTGGCGTGAGGAGCATTTGGACGCCAAGAGCGGCAGCGATGAGCCCGAAGTCTTCGATTCGTACGGGCGTTTTACCGAACAGATGGGCGAGTTTGGGGCCCTGCCTGTCGCCGCATGACGTCCGGTCCACAGTGCGCGCCGTTCGGATCTGACGAGTCGCCCACCGCGGCATGGGCCCTTGGGCTAGGGCGAACCGCGTAAAGCACAGGCTGCTCTTGCCCAAAGCCGGGTTTGTGCGCGATCCTACTGCGGCAAGCGGGGGATGGACCTGCTGTCGCTCGCGCCGCCAACCGCCACGTGTCTTGCACCAGGAATAGTCATGTACGAACGATTTGAAGGGCTTGTTGCGCGGTACGACGAACTCGGCGATGCCCTGGCCACCAGCGAGATCGCTTGCGATCCTGAGAAGTCCCTCAAACTCTTGCGAGAACGGGCCTCTCTGGAGGATACGGTCAACGCTTACCTGCGCTGGCGTCAGTTGTCGGAGTCTGTGGCTAGCACCATGGCCATGGCGCACGACGAAAGCGACCCCGAATTGAGGGCCATGGCGCGTGAAGAACTGGCTGAACTGAAAACGGAAATGGACCTGGCCGAGGAGACGCTCAAGGAACTGATGATTCCGCGCGATCCCCGTGACGGCAGCAATGTTGTGCTGGAAGTGCGGGCTGGAACGGGCGGCGAAGAAGCGGCGCTGTTTGCCGGGGAACTGGTGCGGATGTATAGCCGCTTTGGCGAACGGCGTGGCTTTGTTGTTGAAATGATGTCGGAAAGCGAGGCGTCTCAGGGAGGCCTGAAAGAGGCCGTGCTGCACATCAGTGGCAATGGCGCATGGTCGATCTTCAAGCACGAGTCGGGGACCCACCGAGTACAGCGGATTCCGACGACCGAATCGCAAGGTAGAATCCATACATCGGCTTGTACCGTGGCCGTGCTGCCAGAAGTCGAGGACGTCGAGGTCGATATCCGCGATGGCGACCTGCGCATCGATACGTACCGGGCCGGTGGTGCGGGTGGGCAGCACGTCAACCGGACCGATTCCGCTGTACGAATCACGCACTTGCCCACTGGGATTGTGGTGCAGTGTCAGGATGAACGCAGCCAACACAAGAACAAAGCCAAAGCAATGATGCAGTTGCGCGCACGGATCTATGACGTCCAGCAGCAGCAAGCGGCGGATGTGCAAGCGGCTGCGCGCAAGGAACAGGTGGGGTCGGGAGATCGCTCTGAGCGAATCCGTACCTACAACTTCCCGCAAAATCGGCTCACTGATCATCGGGTAAACCTGACCCTGTACAACCTAGAGCAGGTCGTGGAAGGGGAGTTGGACGGCGTGATTCACGCCTTGCAGGCCGCGGAAAAGGCCAAGCGTTTGGCGGACCAGCAGCAAGCTATGTGAGTTCGCCAGCTGTCAGAGACTCGTTTGCTCAGGGTGGCGCGGAAAACCCATTTGAATCAAAAGATTCACCGTCATACGTAGAAGTTGGCGTGGTCGGGGCATTACCCATAGGTATCTGTAATTCTTGGGACTCTCGAGCTGGGCCTGCCCTCGGTTCACTACGCATCGTCAATGCGCGCAGGATCAACAACGCCGCTTCCGCATCGGCCTGGGCATCCTGACAGACGTAGTCGCCTTCCTGAGCCTGCGTAGCTAGTGCTTGCGCCTTGCGGACATGCGCGACCTGTGTAGCGGCCCGCCGCGCCAACTCCTCGACTTTCAACATGCGCCCGGCAAAGTCTTCGGCAGGCAGGTGAAGGGTTGGTTGGCTGGCCCACAGCGGCCTCAAGTCCCAGGCAAAATTCACGTGCCACATCTGGACGTTGCTGATCAGCGTGTGTTCAAACAGGCCCGCAGCCGAGTCGTACCAGCCGTCGCCATTGGTCACACCGCCCCGCAGCCCGGCGCTTAGGTGCGTCGGCAGCAACGCCTTCCAGCGATTGGGCGGCTGCAAAAGCGCAGGAGGGTGTGGTTCAGCCGACCTTTCAAGAAGTTGAGCGATCGCGGAGACGGGAGCCTGGGGCACAACGCACGGCCTAGCCTGGGCGGGCCGAGGCAGGCTCAACAAGAGCACCGCGACGATCAGCCCGACAGAGGCCTGAACATAGGTCAATCGTTTGATATGCAAGGGTTTCCTCCTTTGTGATGAACAGCTACCTGCCGCTCTCTGGTTGCGCGTAGTGCCCGGGTAGCCTGCCGTTGCGGCGCGGTGCAGTGCGCAACTCGGCGTGTCCCAATAGGCGTGTCCAAATAGGCGTGACCACATAGGCGTGTGCAAACGCCGTGCCATCCCTAATTGCGGAGATAAAGTTAGTGATCTCAAGCGGTTGATCGGACCACCGAGGCGCCGCAATCTTCCAGGTCGGTCTCGATGTCGGTCTCACCGCGGTCTCAGCCCGATTCGCTGCTGCGATCTCCCGGTTCTGCGCCGGAAGAAACCATCGTATAAACAGATGATTATCGATCGCCCTGGCCCGCATGTGAAATCGGTCTCACTGAGACCGGTCCTGATACCGAGCCCGTGGGCAGGTCCCACCGATGCCCCCGGCATCTCGACAACGCCGCCACAATTGGGCACAACCAGACGAGCGCCGCCTAGGAGGTCCGCACCATGAACGTCCCCGCGCCCGAAACGCCAGCGCCGTCGCCGGAGCCTCGTCCTATTCAAGTCCGGGATCGTATGGCGGAATTCCTGGCGGAGACAACGCCAAGGCGTCTCACTGCCGTGCTGTCCTTTCTGCTGCTGATTGCCGTCTTTCGGCACCTCGCTATTTTGCTAGTGTTTTTCGTGGTTTTCGACACCTACCTGGGTTGGACCTCCGGGCAGTTGGTCCGTCGCCTTGGGCTAAAGCCGCCTTGGGCGTTGCTGACCGTGACGCTCCTGCTGCTGGTCCTTGTCGGCCTGTCGATCTGGGCCGGCGCGGCTTCGCTGGTCGAAAGAGTCAATGATCTTCGGCACACCCTGCCTGAACGCATCGCCGCTTGGCGGGATCTGCCCATGGTGCAGGACCTGCGTAGCCACCTGCATGATACCGACAAGATCCTTGAACATACACAGAGTTATGCCGCAGATGCCGTCGGTTGGCTGGCAGCCTTGGGCCACGCGGCCGTGTACGTGACGATCGGTTTCATTTTGGCCGTCGTTTACCGACTTGAATTGCATCAAATCGAGTCATTTCAGCAAGGTCTGCCGCCGCGCACCCTGCTGGCGACCCTGGCGCGCTGGCTCGGGCATTTGGCGGACGCGGTGACGGTCACGTTGCAATTGCAACTGATTGTCGCTGCTTGCAACGCGCTGCTCACCCTGCCAGTGCTGCTGCTCCTGCGCATCGATCACATTGCCGCACTGGTTCTGCTGATTTTCATGTCGAGTTTGGTGCCCGTGGTCGGCAACCTACTGTCCGGAGCCGTTCTGACGCTGATGGCGTGGCAGTCCCAGGGCTGGCTGGGCGTTGGCATTTTCCTTGGCCTGACAGCCATCTTGCACAAGATTGAGTCGTACTACCTCAACCCTCGGCTGACGGCCCGACATGTGCATTTGCCCGGATTTATTCTGATTTTGAGCCTGCTCGCCTGGGAACATTTGCTTGGCTTTGTCGGGCTCTTCGTCTCTTTTCCCGTGCTCTTTGTAGCGGGGCGGATTCGCGCAGAATGGCGTGCAGAATCAATGCAGTATCAGGCAGTCACGGCCACGGAGGCAGAAATCAATGCAGCTCCACCGTCGCTGTCAACGTAACGCCGGGATTCTTGTCGGCCAAGTAGTCAGCACGGAATCGCGTTTCCGTTAGCAGACATAGATGCCCAGCGCCATCGGTGAATAGGTCCTTGGTGTAGGAATTCTCAAAGGTTCTCTGCAGTTCCGGTTTGGCGAAATGCACCCAGCGGCAGATCGTCAGGCTCAGGCCCTCAAACGACGCATCTACGCTGTATTCTTCGCGAAGTCTGGCTTCGATGACGTCAAACTGCAAGGTTCCTAGCGCCCCGACGATGTATTCGCTGCCAATGAGCGGGCGAAACAACTGAGCGGCACCTTCCTCGCACAACTGCTCAAGACCTTTCTGCAATTGCTTGCTCTTCATCGGGTCGCGCAGACGAACGCGGCGAAAGAGTTCCGGCGCAAAGCTCGGAATCCCCGTAAACTCCAGCTTTTCCCCTTCCGTGAAGGCATCGGCGATGCGAATGCCACCGTGACTGGGAATGCCAATAATATCGCCCGGATAGGCTTCTTCCACAATCGAACGATCGCGGGCCAAGAAGGTCATGGCATTGCGGACCTGAACCTCTTTGCCGGTGCGTACATGCTGTAGGCGCATGCCGCGGCGGAAAGTGCCAGACGTAATGCGGAGAAAAGCCATGCGATCGCGGTGGTTCTTGTCCATGTTGGCTTGGATCTTGAACACAAAACCAGTGAATTTTTCCTCTTCTGGCTCAACAACGCGCACCGTGGTCTCGCGCGGCTGGGGGGCTGGCGCTAGATCGCAAAAACAATCAAGAAGTTCCTTGACGCCGAAGTTGTTGAGCGCTGAGCCAAAGAACACTGGCGTTAACTGGCCGCGCGAAAATCGCACCGGATCCCAGGGATCTGCCGCGCCTTGCAGCAATTCGATTTCGTCGACGAGCTTCTGCCGGTCCGTGCCAAGCAGTTCCTTGGCCGTGTCATTCTCAAGATCAGTAAGAATTTCACGATCGTTGCGTCGGCCACGCGCGGCCGCCAGGTAGAAGTTCACGGTGCGGTCGCGAAGATCGTAAACCCCTTTGAAATGAGGCCCCATGCCGATCGGCCAGGTAAAGGGCGTGCATTTCATGCCGAGCTCTCGCTCAAGATTATCTAGAATATCAAGCGGTTCCATGCAGTCCATGTCCAGCTTGTTGATGAACGTGATGACCGGCGTTCGCTTGAGTCGACAGACCTCGAGCAACTTTCTCGTTTGCGTTTCAACGCCTTTGGCGGCATCAATGACCATCAGCACTGAGTCAACGGCCGTCAGCGTGCGGAACGTGTCTTCTGAAAAGTCGTTGTGGCCCGGCGTGTCCAGTAGGTTGAGGGCCAAATCCCGGTACTCAAAGGACATCACGGCTGTCGACACGGAAATGCCGCGATCCTTTTCAATGCCCAAGAAGTCTGATCGGGCAGACTGCTGAGATTTCTTCGCTTTTACCGCGCCAGCCAATTGAATGGCGCCGCCGAAAAGCAAGAGTTTCTCGGTGATGGTCGTTTTGCCGGCATCGGGGTGGCTGATGATGGCAAAGGCGCGGCGCCGCTGGATTTCACGAAGCAATTCAATAGACATGGCAATTCCGACCCGCTGCGTCGTCGCAGATGGGGCGCAAGAGTCTACCTGCCGTTGCCGGCTTTGGCCACGGTTGACCTGGGTTTGGGCGGCGCTGCGTAGCGGCCCATCACGGTGAAAGTCCGGGTGAAAACGGCTACTGATCGCGCGCTTGTCGCTCCAGGCGGTCGATAACGCGCCGGATCACAGCTTGCTCTGGCAGTCCATGTTTGGCCGTACAAACAAGGGCTTCACTGAGTAGAGCACCACAAGCCGCGCCATGGCCGAGCGCCCCTTCTAACTGCCCAGCCAAAAGCAGGGCGGCTCCAAGAGGTTGCGGTTCGCCAGCCTCGCGCAGCAAGGGCAAGGCCTTGCCGATTAGCTCGGACGCTGACGAAAAATCGTGAAGCATCGCGCGTATTTGGGCAGCGATGGTCCAGCCCTCGCCGCGAATCACCGGCGGCAACTGCGGCCGGTTTTGCAGGTCCAGACTCGCCACCAACTGCTCGGCACCACCAAGATCTCCTTGAGTCACATGGCGTTGGGCGAGGTCCATGACCACAGTGGCATAGGCGTCGGCCAGGTCTGCGGTGACGGCCAGGGCCCTCGCTTGGTCCAAGGCTGGATGCCCCGTCGCGCGGCCGTCTTCGGGCGGCGTCACCCGGGCAATCCCTCTCAAGATCTTGATCTGTAAGGCATTCATCGACAATTTGGCCGCAGCGTTCAGCGCCAGCAGCCAGTGCTTGGCGGCTGCCGCTGGTTGCTGGCTGACCTGAAGCGCCCGGCCCAACTCAAAGCCCGCACTGGCGAATAGATCGGTCCTTCCAGCGAGTTGTGCTTGATCTTGGCTCTGCTCCAGGCTGGCAATCGCCTCATCCCAGCGTCCGACGGCCAGCAGGCTCATGCCGGCAACCAGCAGGGCACGCGCCCGAATTTCTGGAGCGATCATCTGCGCTTGGGCGGTCACGCAACTTTGGCTGGCCAACTGCAGCGCTGCCTGCGATTCGAAGCGCGCCAGGTGCACCTCCGCCTGGCGGGTCTGGGCCTGGGCGAGGGCTCCTGGAAGTTGAAGTAATTCAGCTATTTGCAACGCTTGTGCAGCCGCTGTGGCCGCCGCTGCCGTCTGTCCCGTCGCCAATCGCGCAGCCGCTTGCAGGTCCAGCCAATGCAGGCGGACCAGGGGGCTCTCCGCTTGCGCCAGCTGCGCCACAACCCGATCGACCCCGGCGCATACATTCATGCCCTGTAAAAGACCTGCATGTACGAGGAGTTGCGAGGCCTCGAGCTGCCAATCCCACCGCTCCAGAGTTTGCGCTATCCCTTGGGCCTGTTCCGCCAAGGCCACCGCGGCCGCGACGTCCCCCTGGCGCAAATGCAGATCCGCGCAATTCAAGCGCACACGCAATGCGCCGAACGAATCCCCATGATCGATACGCAGTTCAAGCGCTTGCGCCAAGGCGTCCAACGCTGCTTGGGGCTCTTGACCCAGCCGCGCCAACCCAGCAAATCCCTCAAGACGCAATGCGTGCAAAAACGGCGTCGCATCAACTGCTTGGGCCAGGCCTTGGTGGTGCGCTGCAGCCGCCTGCGCAAGGTCGCCGGCCTGGCTCAGTGCAAGGGTCTGTTCTGCATAAAGAAAAGCGAGTAGCTGCTCAAGGCGCTGCCCTTGGGCGACCGCGATCGCCAAACCCAAGGCTTCGGCAGCGTTTTGTGGCTGTCCCAGGCGGCGAGACAAGGCTGCATCGAGGCGCAGCGCATCGATGTACAGCAGAGGTTCTTCAATCGTCTTGCCGACTTCAGCCACTGTCGACAGCAGCAGGCGTGCGTCCTCCCAGGCATGGCGCTCCATCGCCTGTCGCGCCCGCACCAAAGAGACGCCAGCACGAAGCGCTTCCGCTTGCGTGGCAGCCAGCTGCGGATCGTCGCCGTCCGCAGCTTTCTCCAAAGCAGCCACGCGGTCCGCCGCAGCGTCTAACTGGGCACTGCCCACAGCCGGATCACCGCCCAACCATTCGCGAATTCCAAGGGCCAGCAGAGAGCGGGCCGCCAATAAGGTGGCACCCGAAGCGTCTGCGGCACTGCGCGCTCGGGCCCACCAGTTCGCCGCTGTACGTCCGTCCCCCGTTCGCCACGCAAGATCGCCTAAGCAAAGACAACTTGCCGCCACGCCAACGCCATCCTCGGCGCGATCAAAGGCGGTCCAGGCGCCCAGTGCAGCGTTGGCAGATTCGGACCACTGCGTTGCATCAGCTTGCAGATCAGCGAGTTCCAGAAGAATCCAGCCTAGCTGTCTCTGCTGGACCGAGCCACCCGGATTGGGCTGTTTGGCTTTGGTTGGCGGCCAATGGACTGTAGTCTCAAGCCCTTGGGCGGCTGTTTCCAAGACCTGCCGCGCCAAGGCGGACCGTCCTTGCCGACGTAGTGACCGGGCAAAGTCCAGACTGTCTACTTTAGCGCCAATTTCCACGTCTTTGCCCTGCATGGGTTCATTTGCCGTGCATGGGCTCAGGCTAGCGCGCGCGCCGCCCCCGAGCAAGGCCCGCGAGCAAGGGTTCCACGCTTGCGGGACTCGGGCCCAAGCTCAGGGGGGTAAGGGCCGCATTGGGCCCCGACAGTCGCTGCCATTGTCGCTCCTGCATTTAGAGATTCAACATTTGAATCAAAGGCTTGTGGCGCCGGTGCCGGGCAAATCGCTGCCATCGACGACTGCCACCGGCATTGCCTTGAGAATCCCGCGGAGAGTGGGCAAGATGCAGGGAACCATTCGGCGCGTCGGTGCGTCGTCGGGCAGGAAAAAGCCGTGAATTTCGCGATCGTTCAATGTTTGACTCGGGTAGCTGCACGCCGGGACGCCCAGATCTGGCGCATGGGTCTGCACGCGGCCGTACTGGCCTTGCTTGCCCTGGCCGTGGCCTGCAGTTCCTCCAGTGGAAGTGCTGGAACAACAGGTACTTATGTCAAGCCTGGTTTTGGCAGCGGCGACGCTACCACGGCCGACGTGCACGACGCGGCATCGCCCAATGACTCAGCGCAAAACGCAAATGATACCGCGGCGATTGCGGACAATGGCGTTGGACCGGCGGACATGGGCCCTGACCCAGATGCTGTCGCCGACGCCGCCGACACCGCCGACACCGCCGACACTGGCGGTCCGACCCCGATTTGCGGCGACAACAACTGCGACGATGGCATCGAAACCTGCGCCGATTGTCCTCAAGATTGCGGGGCTTGCACGCCAGTCTGCGGCGACAAGACTTGTGACAAACTCCAAGGCGAGACTTGCAAGACCTGCGCCAAGGACTGCGGCGTCTGCCCGCCCTCCTGTGGTGACGGCACCTGCGACCCGAGCGAGTCGTGCAGCTCTTGCGTCAAGGATTGCGGGGCCTGTGCGGCGCAATGCGGCGACTCAGTCTGTGACGCGGCCGGCGGGGAGACATGCTCTAACTGCCCGTTTGACTGCAAGAAATGTGCGACGGTTTGCGGTGATGCCAAGTGCGATGCGGCGGGCGGAGAAACCTGCAGCACCTGCCCGGGCGACTGCGGCGGGCCGTGCAAGATCTGCAATCCATTGACTTCTGAGAACTGCCCCGCAGGCCAGCAGTGCTACGTGACGGGTGCAGGGCCCAAGTGCTCGGCCCCGGGAAGTACCAACGCTAGCCAACCCTGCAATGGTGATGCGGATTGTCTCAAGGGCAACCTATGCATCGCCGGCGTCTGCAATCCGATTTGCGATACCACGGCTGCGTCGGCTCTGGTCGTCAAGTGCAATTTGCCCGGGGCCTGCCTTGAACTCCAGCAGACCGATGGAACGCCAATTGGATGGAATCTTGGCATTTGTGTCGGCAACGACACCTGCAACTTGGTGACGAATAACGGCTGCGCTTCCGGTCTTGCGTGCTACCCCGCCGGTACGGGCGGCAAGGCCTGCGCGACAGCCGGCAAGCTGACTGCTGGGCAACCCTGCCAATATCCAGAGGATTGCGCAGCAGCCCTGGCATGCGTTGGCGATGGAACCGGCGCGGGCTCCCTGTGCAAGCTCAAGTGCAATACGCTCAAGGGCACGATGGATTGCGGTGGCAAAACATGCGGTTCAGTGACCATCGGCGATCCGCCCAAGACCGCGGCGGACAACTTAGGCGTTTGCAAGTAGGCGGCGTACGGAAGACGCGCAAGTTCAAGGCGCCGTTCCTCGGATCCTTAGCGATTCCCAGTGATCGACCAGAGCCCGTGACGCTGCGCCGCCGTCACCGCAGCACGTTCTTCGCCAGGATCGCGGGCATCGAGGGCAGCAAAAGCCTCGCCCCAAGCCTTGAACGTGCCGCCGTGGTCGGCTGCGTATAACACCGCGTGGCCAGACTCGATTCCGCCCATGCTCAGGCGATATTCTACCCAAGCTTGCCGCGGCGAGTCAGTGCGGACCTGTACGCGACCACCCATAGCTCGCTGAATTCGTTGCAGTCTACCGCCAGTTGCCTCGACCGACTCAAAGGGAGCCTGGGCCAAAGGCGTATGTAATTTAGGCACAAAGGGCGAAATGCCAATGGCCGTGGAGATGCGTGTCGACAGCCTCTGGCCGAGGTCGCATAATTCATCTAAATCTTCATCGGTTTCCTGAGGTAGACCGACAATCACGTACATCTTGAACAGGCGCATCCCGACCCGCCGGGCCTGCTCAGCAGCACCGACGAGGTGGCGTTCCCGTAAGCCTTTCATCATCTTGCCGCGCATCCGTTGGCTTGGCGCATCGGATGCAACCGTCATGGTCCGGTAGCCGCCGCGGAACAGCAGATCGACGAACTCGTCATCTTCATTGAGGCGATCGGCGCGCAAACTGCTGATCCCAATCTGTTTTCCTCGGTCGATGGCCGCAGCCAAGGCGGGCTTGATGCCCGGCCAATCGCTGACCGCGGCACCGACGAAGCCGACGCGCGGAGCGGCAGCAAAAGAAGGAAGATCAAGAACTTCCAAGACGCGGGCCAAGGTTGGATCGCGCACTGGAGCCACAGGGGCCCGCACCACGCAGAACTGGCAGAAACGCGGACAGCCGCGCATGGTCTCCACCAGCATCATGTTGGCGAATTCCGCTTGAGGACTATGCCATTGGCCCAAGGCCGGCAGATCACTGTCACTGGCCGAAAGACCCGCGGGCACAGCGTCGCCATGGCGGGCCGGCAGCCAAAACCCGGGCAGGTCCTGGGCTGCATCGGCAAGCGCTTGGCGATCCAGTCCCTGTTCTAGGAAATCGAGCAGGTGGGGCAGGGCCTGTTCACCGTCGCCAAGAACGACGACGTCGGCAAATAGGCCCAGCGGCAGCACATTTGACGTTGTCAGCGGTCCGCCCACGATGATCGGCGGGGCATCGGCAGGCCGGTCGGCGGCAAAAGGCGCAAGCCCCGAGAGGCGCAACATGTGCACCAGATGCACCAAGTCGAGTTCATAGGCGATGGACACCAGAATCGCATCGTAATGCGCCAAAGGTTTGGCGAATTCCAGGCTACTGACGCCTGGGCCGCGGCCCGCCATGGTCTGCTCGTCTAGCACCGCGCGATGGCAAGCGACGGTTGGCCGGCTGTTCAGGGCCCGATAGACCACTTGGAAACCCAGGGAACTGCCGGCAACTCGGTAGGAATTGGGGTAGCAAAGCACCAATTCCCGGTCAGCCCGGCGCAGCAGGGTCCCCACTTCATCGGCAATGCGCGGATCGCGGGCCTGACTCTTGCGGACAAGTGGAGCCTTTTGCTTTGCAAAAGCACGGGTTTTGCGGGCTGGTGGTGGAGACGGACGCTGCATAGGCGGCCCAGTGTAGGCCTTGCGCCACCTGCCGCAATCGCTCGCCCAAGACACTTTGAAATAACGGACTTTCTTGGTCGGAGCGCCTCGCCTGGGGTACCGACTCCCCACCGCGCGCGTGCAGCATTGCAGGGGCCGGCCGATGCCGATACCCTCGCAGGCAGGGCGTGCGCATCCGCAGCGATTGTGCTACCTAAAGCCTGAGCCGCCCGCACAGTTGGCCGATTGCACGGTTGACGAGGCAGGACAGGCGCTTCGTGAACGCGGCCCATGGCCGCCCCCTTGGGAGAACTCGCCATGCTGATGGAACACATCAAGCGCGAACCCTTTAAAATTCTTGGCGTTGTTGTTGGCATTGTTGTCGACAACAAGGACCCCGAGGGCCATTACCGCATCAAGGTCAAGTATCCCTGGGTGTCGGAATCCGACGCAAAGTACACAGATGCTAAGGATGACGAGGACTTCCGTTCCAACTGGTGCCGCATTGCCACCTTCATGGCGGGCAAAGAGCGCGGTGCCTTCTGGCTGCCGGAAGTCGACGACGAAGTGCTGATCGCCTTTGAACACGGCGATGTACGGCGCCCCTACATCATCGGCAGTCTGTGGAATGGCGTCGACACCGAGTTTCACCACAACAAGGACCAAGGCGGCAAGAACTGGTTTCGCTCCATTCGCTCGCGTTCGGGCCACGCCCTTCAATTCGTTGATAAAAAAGACGACAAGACTGAGCGCATTGTCCTGCAGACCTTGGTGCAGCCCAAGGACATGGACAAAGATCCCAAGCAGCGGGATGGACACTGGATTTGCCTGGACCAGTCCGGAAGCGTGGATCAAATCGAGATCTACGACCATACCCAAGAGCACTACATGCTCATTGACACCAAGAGCAAGAAGATCACGATTGAATGCAAGACCGGCGACATGCTGATCAAGGCTGAAAAGACCATCACCATTGAGTGCAAGGATTTGGTGGTCAAGGCCTCGAGTACCATCAAGCAAGAGTCTGGATCTACGACGGAAATCAAGTCGGGGTCGGGCATGGACATCAAGGCCGGCGCCACCATGAACATCAAGGGCGGCCCGACGATCAACCTCAACTGATGCCTCATCAACCTCAGCTGCTGTCTGGCCTCGATCGTTCGCGGCGGCACGCAGTGGGGACGACAGCTACCCAGCCGGGTAGTGCGAGCGCAGAAGTTGCTGAAGTGGCTCAGATTTTGGAGTCCACCTCAGCCTTACTCTGCCAAACAGGGCTTCGGTGACCACGCCACTACGGCGGGAGTAGAACACATTGTCTCAGACAATTCACGGTGATCTCAGCAGCTTAAGTGCCGTGGACAAGGCGGCCCTCCAGCGTCTCTACCACCATGCGAGCGAGCCTAAGCAACTCGCAGCCGAGGCCTTGGTGCTGCGTATGTGCAGCGTCGCTGGCAAATTGCGGCGTCAAGTCGGCGTATTGATTGATCGCAACGGCCGTGTCACCCACGTGCTGGTCGGCGATGATCACGAGCTCCTGCTGCCCGACCTGGGACGATTCGGCCAAGGAAGCGGGCGGTTGCGCGGCCTGCGTCTGGTGCACATCCACCTGCGCGATGAGCCACTTTCGGAAGATGATCTCAACGATTTGATGCGTTTAGGTCTTGACCTCGTCGCGGCGATTGGCCTGGTCGATGGCGGACCGGGGCGCGTCTTCCTTGGGCACCTCGCGGCGCAGCGCCGTGCCGATCTGGGCGAATCGGTGGTGCCCCACGAGTTGGTCGCGCCGTGTCCATGGTATCAACTCGACCTGGATGTTGCTGAATTGATCGCCAGTCTTGAAGCGGACTTGCAGCGCGCTCGCACCCTGACGCGCGTCGCCGTGGCGCGGGAAAGGGCTTTGCTGGTGCATGTCAGCAGCCAAACGCGGGCCCAAGCCGAAGACCAGTTGGATGAACTAGACGAACTGGCCCGCACGGCGCGCGTGGAGGTCGTTGGGCGGGTCCTGCAGCGGCGGCAGAAGATAGACGCGCGTACGCTGATAGGTGCTGGTAAACTCAATGAGATTTCGCTCAAGGCAATGCAGACCGATGCGACCATGCTGGTGTTCGACTGCGAACTGACACCGAGTCAGTCCAAATCGATTGCCCAGCAGGTGGAGCTTAAGGTTCTGGACCGAACCCAGCTGATTCTCGATATTTTTGCCGGACGTGCCAAGAGTCAGGACGGCAGGTTGCAGGTTGAGTTGGCGCAACTTCGCTACTCCCTGCCGCGCCTCGGCGATCGCGACAACGCTCTGTCACGACTGACCGGTGGCATCGGCGGCGTGGGACCTGGCGAAACCAAACTGGAAGTCGACCGACGCCGCGCGCGCGATCGCGTGCATCGCCTGCAGGATCAGTTGGAGAAACTGCGGCGTGGGCGTGGCACGCGGCGCAAAGAGCGGGGGCTGGCCGATGTGGGGCTGTGCGCCTTGGTTGGCTACACCAATGTAGGCAAGTCCTCGCTTCTCAACGCGATTACCAAGAGCGATGCGTACACGGAGAATCTGCTCTTTGCGACTTTGGACCCGACTTCCCGCCGCCTGCGCCTGCCCGATGGGCAAAACGTGGTACTGACCGATACCGTTGGTTTTATTCGCGATCTTCCCAAGGAGCTCCTCGGCGCGTTTGAAGCGACGCTGGAGGAAGCCAAGGCGGCGGCGGTCCTGGTGCTCGTGCTGGACGCCAGTCATGCGCAGATAGAGCAACAATATCAGTCTGTTCTTAAGATTCTCGCCGACCACGAGCTGGCCGATCACCCCCGCCTCGTGGTGATCAACAAGGCCGACGCGGTGTTGGACCTGGCGACGGTTCGCGACTTGGTTCACGACTTGGATGCGCTGCTTGTTTCGGCAACAACCCGCGAAAACTTAGACGTTTTCCTGGACCGCCTCGGCCAAGCCCTGGTGCAGGCCCAGGTCCCTTCCCAGCAAGATGCAGTCGAGCCATCAGAGGACGAACCGGAGTGGTCGCCCCTAGATTCATAAGTTGTTTAGCAGGCATGGAATGGGTTAGTCCCTAGGCTATTCTTCGTCTAGTGCCTCGATCTGCCCTTGGCCCTGACGCCCTGCCCGCGAGACGCCGGTCTTGTAGGTGCCTTCTTCCATCTTCTGCAGGTCCCGCTCCCAGATCGTGCGCTGAAGTTGCCATCGCGCCATCAGATTTTGCGCCTTGAACCGCGCCTGACCGGTGGAGTAGGTATTGCTTTGGAACTCGCGGAATTCGCGCTTGAGCGCCTCATACTCCAGGGTCGGAGGCTGTCGATCAAAGCCATTGAAATACTGTTGGAACTTCCGACGAACGACCTCAAGGCGCTGTTCCAAATGGGTCAGTTGCTGGGCGGCCTTCTCGGAACCGACGGGCGCGCGAGCTGGGGTCACTGCCATGGCATCCTCGCGAGGGCAAGCTATCTCGGGTTGGCTTGGGTAAAGCGCTGATAATCAAGGTGATTAATGGGAAACTTCCCTGGCCTGCGCGATCGCTACCCATCCGTCTTGGAGTGGGCTACCATCGGCGTATCCGGGTGCCCAAGCAAACGTCCCGGTCGGAGGCCCATCATGCTGCTATCGTCCCGCACAAGCAAACTTGGCACGCCATCGCAGGCCCGCGCTGGCCGTTTCGTTCGCGCGATTAGCGCTTGCGTGATCGGGGGTTCCAGTGTTGTGACACCGGCGCTTTGGCTCGGCCTTGGGACCAGCGTCGTCGCGTGCAAAGGCGATCCGGAAGAGAACTTCCGCCTGTGGAGCAACAACGAGGCGGGCTGGGACGCCATGGGCAAGTACGTGGCCGACCGCGGCAACGACGTCAAACTCCGCGCCCGTGCTCTGGAAGTGCTTATCGATGAAGGAGGACAGCCGAGTCAGGCGATGCGCCTAGCCGAGCACGCCCCGGACAAGGTGGAACTGCTCCTGGCGCTGCAGCCCGCGCTCGAGAAGCTGCTCGTCAATCCCAATGAAAAGAAACAGGATCACGGTAAGCGCGTCCTGATGGACATGATCGGCGTGCTGCCGGACGACAAGAAGGCCGTGATTCGTAAGCTCATTGCCAAATGGGCCTTTGAAGGGCTGACGCCGGACATGCCGACCGAGAAGGTGGTCGACAAGTTGGGCAAGCGCCTGCGCCCCGAGGAAATCGAAGTCCTGGGCGACGAAGGCGTTTATGGCGCAGAAATCATGCTTTCCAAAGGCATTGCCCGCGACGGTGTGATCGGCGTGCTGCTTGGCATGAAGACGCCCGCGGCCAACCACGCGCTGATTGCCGGCATGCGCCGTTACCACAAGATCAAGAACGTTAAGATCGCCGACACCGAATTGGGCGCCGTGCAGAAAACTGATTCAGTTGAAGGGTTTCTCTACTTCGTCGAGCTGTACCTGCGGTTGCAACCTTCGAGCCATCCGGACGATAAGGCCGCGTCATCCATGGCGATCGCGGCTGCAACGCAGTGGGCGGATGCGCCAGAGTCGGCGGCGAAGATCAAGGCAGGCTGGGCCCAGGTCAAGCCTGTCATGGAAGGCCTTGTTGTCTCAAAGAATTGCGACGATCGCTGGTGGGCTGGCTCTCTCTTGACCAAGTATGACGGCGTGGACGGCGTCAAGGCAGTGCTGTCTAAGTTCCCAGATGACAAGAACTATGGCTTGGAAGAGTTCGCGCAGAACGACGTCAAGAAGATGATGACCGATTGGTGCACCCAGGATGTCAAGCCCTTGGGCGTGGAGAAGATTCGGCCGCTATTTGAGGCATCCCTGCAGAATCAAGGGCGTTTGATTGAGCGCATCATCGGCCTGCGCTGCTTGGTGGCGCTGGGCGACGACCCGTCGCTGGGCGTGCTCAAGGCGTACGCGGCCAAGAAGGGCAAGGAGCGCGATCAGGTGCCGACCAATGCCATCATCGTGCCGCACACCAACGACGCGGTGTCGGTGGCCGACCTGGCCCAAGCGGGTGCTGAGATCATTGAATTTTGCCGCGCCACGGACAAGCTCGCCGCCGAGGGCAAGATCGACGCTCCCACGGCCAAGTGGCGGAAATTCTACGCGCAGTACAGCTTTGAGCGTCGCGGCAAGGAGTTGGAGAAGAACTCCATCGAACGCGCCGAAGAAAAGGTCCAACGCGACAAGGACAAAGCGCAAAAAGCAGGCGCCGATAAGGGTGCGCCGGCTAAGAAGTGATTGTTCTTGGTGTTCTCTGCGTGCCGGGCGCCTCAAGCGAAGGACCGGCCGCGGCCGACGGGCTAGCTGTCGCGCACGTCGACCCGAAATAGCATCGAGCCAACCAGCAGTTCGTCGCCCTTGGCTAAGCGATGGGGTGTCGCGGCGATGCGGACGAAGGTGCCGTTTAGACTGCCAACATCGACGATTTGTAGGCTGCGCGGTCCTTGGACTTCCACCCGCAGGTGGCGTCCGGACATGAAGCGGTCCTGGGGAAAGGAAAGGTCGCAGCCTTCTCGGCCAATCGTCAGGAATTCTCGGTCAGTAGAGACGACTCGACCAGGCAACCCGCCGGCCAACAACTGGGTCAAATGTAGGTGCGGTGCCGGCAGCGGCGTGCCAAAGGTTTCGGGCGGCAAATCGGCGCTAGCGACGGCCTCGTAGGGCACATCTTCCCCTGTGCGTGCAAGGAGATACTGTTCGCCCGCGAAGATGACATCGCCGCTGTCCACCGTTGTCGGCTCACGGATGCGGCGAAAGACGCCGGCTGGGCTGTTAATGCCCACAATGCTCAATAATCCTGAGCGATTTTCGAGCACCAAGTGCTGATCCGCCACCAGAGGATCGGCAGCAAAGGCGAGGTCGCCAGTTCGGCCCAGCGTCACGCGCCCTTCGCGAATTTCGTAACCCGTTCCTTCGGTTACGGCGCCGCGAAGTACCACCAGCCTCACGACGCCTCCCGGCCCAGCCGCTCCGGAGGGCAAGGGCTGCAGTCCGGTAATGATCGGCGCAGCTCCCGAAGGCGGGGGCGGAATGGGCACGAACACCGGGCCTGCGACGGGCGCCGCATCGCGCAGGGGACCACCGCACTTGCCACAAAACTGGAAATCGCTCGGCCAGTTAGCCGAGCAGCGGGGACAGCTCACCTGGGCCATGGTCCTCCTAGTCCGCGCTTGAGGCGTCGCGCACTGCGGGGATGCTCCCATGAGTGCCGGTGGCTGTACAGACCCCCGGAGCGAGCGGTAGTACCGCGTTCTAACCCATTGTAATCCCGTGTCCCTGCGAGCGGCTCGAGGGGCCAAACTGTAGTACCGCACTGTAAGTGCCTGCAATTCCATCATCCAAGGGAAGATGGCTGACCACCCGTCCGCGAAGCGTCGAATCGGTAGTACCGCACTCTAACACCCTGGAATTGCATGATCGCGCCCCCTAGGCGTGCAAGGTAGGACGCTAGCGGATACACTCTCCCGCATGGCCGCACCTGCCAATGCAAAGTCGCCCGCGAACAAAGCTGCAGCTGGCAAACCGCCTGCTAATTCGGGGGGAAAGCGTGCGTCGCGGACCTGGCTTGGCCGGCTGTTTGCCCTCGCCTTGGTCTTGGCAACCCTCGGGGCGGCGACGGCGGCGATCGGTTGGTGGTGGCTTGAGCAAACCCTGCCAGATGTCTTCACATTTTCGTCGTACCAAGCCATTGCCCATGAAAGTTCGCGGGTTCACGCCATGGGTGGCGAGGTCGTTGCGCAGTTTGGTGAAGAAATCCGGACAGTTGTGCCAATTGAGCGCATTCCCAAGACCATGCTCAGTGCCCTGGTTTGCGCGGAGGATGCAGCGTTCTACTCGCATCCCGGCCTGGATTTCGTCGGAATTGCAAGGGCTTTGTGGGTAGATGTCACCACCGGCCGCTATGCCCAGGGCGCTTCGACCATTACGCAGCAACTGGCCAAGACCAGGTATCTCGACCGTCAGAAGACATTTACACGTAAACTCAAAGAGTTGGTCTTGGCGCGCAAGCTGGAAACGCGCCTATCCAAGGACGATATTCTCACCCTTTACGCCAATGAGGTCTATTTCGGCCATGGCCGCTACGGCGTTGAGGAAGCGGCGCGATTCTACTTCGGCAAGTCGGTCAGCGAGGTGTCGGTGCCCGAGGCGGCTCTACTAGCGGGAATTGTCAATAGTCCTGCAAAGTTTTCGCCCATTCGTCACCCAGCCAATGCCCTGGAGCGCCGGGCCTACGTGCTGGGGCAGATGCTGAAGCATGGCTACGTGTCGGAGGCGGACTGCGCGCGGGCCCTAGCGACGCCTCTGCCGGTGGTCGGGCACGACAGTTTGCAAACGATTGGGCCGTATTACATGGAAGCGGTTCGGCGATTCGTGCTGACCAAGGTCGACCGCGAGCAACTCCTGTACGGTGGATTGCGCATCGAGGTGGCCATGGACGTCACCATGCAAAAGGCGGCGGATAGTGCTGTTTTGACAGGCCTTCAGCGCCTAGACGCCAAGAACAAGGCGGCCCAGCCGGTCAAGCACTACAAGGATGCGGCGGAACAGCGGGATGGCGTGGCTAAGCTCTCGCAACAACAAGGCAATGGCAAGCCACCGTGGGGGCGGGTGCTGCTGGGCATTGTGATTGGCCATGACGACAAGGCCAAGTCTTATCAACTGGATCTGGGCGGAATCAAAGGATTTCTTGCAGAGTCTGCCCTTGGCCGTTATGCCGTGTCTGCGGACGGCAAGGCGGAGGCCTCCATACCAGGCTTTGACGTTGGCGACCTGCTGCGCGTGTCGATTCGCGGCAAAGACGATGCAGAACAGCTGGTTCTTTCGCCCGAGTTCGGGCCTCAGGCTGCCCTGGTGGCGCTTGAACCGCAGACTCGCCTGGTGCGAGCGCTGACCGGCGGCGACGATTTCGCCCTACATCCCTTTGATCGTGCGCTGTTGGCGAAGCGGCAGCCCGGTTCGACGTTCAAGACCTTCACCTACGGCGCCGCCTTAGAAGCCGGTAAGGTCACTCCAGACGATCAGCGCAAGGACGAAGCCCACGTGTATACCGCCGGTGGAAAGCCTTGGACGCCAAGGAATTTCTCCGGTCACTACGACGGCAAGATGTATAGCATGCGCGATGCCCTGGCGTTTTCGATCAACTCCATCGCCGTGGCGATCGCTGAGCTGGTGGGACCGGAGCGGGTGGCCGATTTTGCCCATCGGGCTGGGATTCAAAGCGATCTGGTGGCTGGGTTGCCTTTGGCGCTCGGGGCCTCGGGCGTCTCTCCCTTCGAATTGGCAAATGCTTACGCGACTTTGGCCAATGCTGGCAAGGCCATGGAGCCGATCCTCGTCACAAGAATCGTCGACCGGACCGGCAAGGACCTCTACCTAGCCCCGAGGCAGGAAGGCCGCGCTGTCATCTCAGAAGAAGTGACCCGCGCGCTCACCGACATGCTCGGCGAAGTTGTGCGCAAGGGCTCAGGCAAGGATGCGCAAAAGGTGGGGCGCCCGATTGCCGGCAAGACGGGCACGAGCAATGCCAGTCGCGACACGTGGTTTGCTGGCTTCTCGGCCGACCTGTGCGCCGTGGTTTGGGTGGGCTTTGACGACCGCAAGCCCATGCCCAAGGCCACTGGTGGCAGCCACGCCGTGCCGATTTGGGCGGAGTTCATGATTCACGCTCTGGACCGCGTGCCGCCTCGGCCGTTGCCGCGTTTGCCGCACGTGCTTGCTGGCCCTCTGGACCCCTTGGCCCCGGCTCAACCCGTGGACCCCGAGGCCGCGGTCGAGGATTCGGCCCTGGACGATCCGTTGCCTGCCCAGCCCAAGCTGGAGTTGCCGCCGTTGCCAGCGAAACTACGGGAAGATAGCGTGGATCAGTAATTTCAGGGTATTGGAGTGCGGTACTACCGAACAGCCGAAAGTGGCGAATTCGTGATTACGCGGACTTACACTTCGGTACTACCGAACTTGGCTTCCAGGGCGCGCGTCTCTGGACCGTTCTGCTACTATGACCACTCGCGCTGCAGACCGCGCCGCGCCGGCGGAGGGTGCCTTGGCTGAAAAGTCCGCATTTTCAAGTGATTACGCGTTGCTCTGCGCAGCCCTTTTGCTCGTTGGCCTAGGTTGCCAAGGGTCTTCTGGGGCCAGTGGGGCCTACGTCGCCGATCCGGACGCCTGGCAACCGGGTGCGCGCGCCTACAACCAGACCTTGGATGGTGGCGAGGCCGCGGCAGATTCAGGCGCGAACGACATAAAACCGCTGTCAGATTCAAAGGGTAGCTCCGATGCCGACGCATTCGTTACGGATGTAGGGCTGATCGATGGCTCCGGCACCGACGGTGGCACGGGCGACGGTGGAAATTCCAAAGATATTTCAGCAGATACCGGCCCTGTGTGGCCTGCTGGCAAGATGCAGTTGCTCAGCGCCTTCTCGGCCGATGGGCAAACGATCAAGTTGCGGATGAACAAGCCGGTCGATAGTGGTAGCTTAGCTGGCGGAACGTTTGAGATTTCATCGACCAGCGGTGGCGCGGTCATCGTGCCTCAGTCCGTGGCGCTGGCCGCAGACCCGCAGTTCATCGCCTTGACCCTATCGGCCAAGGATTTGGCTGCGATTAACTCGAGTTACACCTACACCGCTCTGGCCAAGAACCTCAAGGCCCAAGATGGCGAACTGCTTGATGTGACAAAGAATAAGGCCACCATCAAGCGCACGGTGTACGTCATGCTGATGTGGCACCAGCATCAGCCGACCTACCTCGACCCGATTGCCGACGTGTTGACTTCACCTTGGGTCCGCAAGCACGCGACCAAGGACTACTACGATATGGCCGCAGTATTGCAGGATTATCCCGGCGTCCATGTGACGATCAACATCACGCCCGTGATGCTCAACCAGTTGATCCCGTACTACCTGGAGCGGCTGGCGCCTTTTGTGGATACCAAGAAAAACACTGTTGATGCAAAGGGTTTTCTCGCAAAATGGCAGGGCCACACCGACCCGTGGGTGGACCTGCTGCTGCAGCCGACCCCGGATCCAGCCACGGCGACCCCCAAGCAAATCGGTCTTTTCTACGCAGATCCATGGTCTTGTGTGTCGACCGCGCCCGTTCTGATGAATCGCTTCCCGGCCTATGCGGCCCTGCGCGACAAGAATCCGGCGACTTTGACACAGGACGACCTGTTGGCTCTCAAAATCTGGTTTGAAATCGCGTGGTTGGACCCGGATTTCTTGCACGGGCCGGTGGCGCTGCCAACGGGCGACGTTGTCGACCTGACTGATATTATTCAACCTTCCGGCCCTTATCCCGCGCCGACGCAGGTCGACACGACCACCTTTACGCTCAAGGTGGCCCCTTCCGAAGCGCTGGCCAATCGCCTCGTCGCCGAAGAAGTGAAGATCATGAAAGCCGTGATTCCGATTCACCAAAAGCTCATGTACCACGCCGATACCCACTTGGGGCAGATTGAGGTTGCGACCACGCCGTTCTACCACCCGATCCTGCCGCTGGTGCAGAACACCGAACTGATGCAGTATGGGCAACCCTTTGATCCAAGGCCAGTTCCTCCGTTTTCCTATCCCCAGGATGCCGCCGCGCAGGTCGGTCGGGCGGTGGCTTTCTACGAGTCGATCTTCGGGCAGAAGCCGCTCGGTATGTGGCCCGGCGAAGGCTCAGTGGCCGAAGATGTCATCCAACATTTCAAGAAGTTCGGCATCACCTGGGTGGCCACCGATCAGGCTGTTCTGGCCCAGTCCAAGGGCTTTAAGGCCGACAAGACGGGGCTCGACACGACGCAGGCGCCGATTTCGCCGTGGATGGTCGATACTGACAAGGTCGTGGGCGATGGGGGCGATACCAGCGACGAGATGGCGATCTTCTTTCGCAACACCACAATGTCCAATGATATCGGCTTTAAATACCAGGGGATGACTGGCGACGATGCGTCGACCGATCTGCTCAAGAACGTCTCGGCCCAGGCTCCGAAATTCGGCGCGCCTGATCGCGTCATTACGCTCGTGCTCGATGGCGAGAATGCCTGGGAGACCTTTGTCAAAGCGCACGACGGAAAGGAGTTTTTCCATAGTCTTTACGGTAAATTTCAGCAGGCTGAGGCCGCCGGTGAAATTATTACCGTGACAGGCACCGAGTACTTGCAGGGCAATCCGCTGCGCAACGTGCCAGCCCATCCGACGACGCAACTTAATGAACTTGAACCACTATTTCCAGGGTCGTGGATTGGCGGCAACTTTGCGATTTGGATTGGCGAAACGGAGGAAAACACCGGCTGGGAGTATCTGCTGACTGCGCGTCAGGATATGGACAAGAGCGGCCTAATTCAGCCGGACCCGTTGATATTGCAGCCCAAGGACACAACATCTATCGACTATCATGTCTGGAAGGCCTTTGACGAAATCTACGCGGCGGAAGGTTCTGACTGGTTTTGGTGGTATGGCGGTGACATGACCTCGCCGTCCAATGACGATTCGCCTTTCGACACGGCGTTTCGGACCCACTTGGCGGGGGCGTATGCGCAAATGAACGCGGCCTTGCAATTGATGGGTAAGTCACCGATTCCTTTGCCTGATTTCAAGCCCATCATCCAAGCCAATCCCCAGGCGCCGCAGGGACCCCTTGACCCGGCACCGACGCTCGACGGCGTCTTTACGCCCAATGAGAGCGAGTGGTCGACCAAGGGCGGATTCTTCTTTGATAGCGACACGTCAGGCGCCATGGCCAACCCCGATGACTGGATGGCGACCATCTATTATGGCACGGGCAAGTACGCTGGAAAAGACGGCGTATTTATTGCGGTTCAGCACAATTTCGACCTGACGGTGCCGACCAATGCCGCGCTGGCAATCTACTTTAGTCACAAGCACATCCTCAACGCGACCACAGGCGATGTGGTGCAGGACCCCGCGACCCTCAAGACGCGCCTGGGCGATGATTTGGTGTGGAAGGGCAAGGGCGCCGCCAAGGAACTGTGGATTTCTCTGAAGTCCGGCGTGGTTACGCCCGAGTTGCGCAAGAGCGATGGCACGGCGCAATGGGCGTCGATTGCCCCGGTACCCTTCAATGGCAAGGTTGGCGGTCCCGTCAAGAATGGGAAATTACTGGAGATCTTCGTGCCTTTGTCCGATCTTGGCCTAAGTACCGCAGACCCGTTGGAAGTTCAGTTGCTGTTTGCCAACGGCGGCAAGACGGCAGACTTGGCTCCAAGCCTGGAAAGCAAGGAATTAATTGAAGATCCGACCGCAGCGATGTTTGTCACTTTCGTGTGCGACGCTTCCGGCAGTTCCATCGCCGTGGACACGTTCGGTCCGATCAACACCATGCCGCCGCCCAAGGGCAAGGGCATTGTGTACATCGCAGGTAATGACCCGAAATTAGGGATGAAGTCGGCCTGGGTGCCCAACAAGATCGCCTTGCGCGATGACGGTCAGGGCGGCGATGACAAAGCGGGCGACAACCTGTGGACGCTGGTGCTGCCGTTCAGCAAGGGCACGACTCTGAAGTACAAATACACCATCGGCGTGCCAGCCAACGAGGGGCAGTGGGCCGGCACTGAAGAGTTCCCGCTGACTGAGCGCGGCCTGCAAATCTCCAAGGACCCGACCAAGAAAAAGGTGAAAGTGGCTGATACGTTCGCAGATCGGCCGCCGGTTTCTGGGCAAGCGGGCTCCAAGACGGTCGTCACGCTGCAGTAGCCGCTGCACTTGCATCGACCATTGAACGTGCCATTCTGAGGCTGCCTGGGCGGCCGCGCGCATCACCTGGGACCGTAGCATGTTGTATTGGGGACCGGTCTGTCCCGGGAACGCTCACATCCGCCTGGCCTTGCGCGTGCGCAGGTGCCATGTCCGCGGGCAGGGCTGAACCGGGTATCGGTGCCCACCTGGACCGCCCTGGTCCAGGGGATTGTCCGCGGTCGCCTGGGCAAATTTACCTAGAAAACTCCAGTGATTAGCGGGTTGCCATACAAGTATTTGCGTCCCCAGCCTTGACAGCAAGGCGGCGCGACTTGCCTTGATGGGGCCTGTTCGCTCGGTCTACGAGCGCCACGCGAGTGGGTTGGAGGTGTAAGGGTGGCTGCTTTTCTTGGTTTTCTCAGTCAATACGCGCTCTTTCTGGCAGAGGTGCTAACCGTCGTGCTTGCGGTCGCGTTCATTGTGGCGCGCGTGGCCTCCGCTGTGAGTGGCAGCCGGCGCAGCGAAGCGCGTGGTCACCTGCGAACGCGGCGATTAGACATGAAATTCCGTCGTCTTGGCCTGGGCATTCAGCGCGAAGTGATGTCGGCCAAGGCCTTCAAACAACTAGAGAAAGAGCAGAGCCAATTGGACAAGGCGCGGGACAAAGCCGAAGCTACGCGGCCCTGCGTCTACGTGCTTGATTTTAATGGTGATATTCGCGCCAGTCAGGTCTCGTCCTTGCGCGATGAAGTCACGGCGGTGATCACAGCGGCGCGGCCCGGCGATGAGGTGGTCGTGCGTCTGGAAAGTCCGGGAGGCCTGGTCCACAGCTATGGCCTCGCTGCTTCGCAACTGGCGAGATTTCGCGAAAAGAAACTGCCACTTACGGTGGTCGTGGACAAGATTGCGGCCAGCGGTGGCTACATGATGGCCTGCGTCGCGGACCGAATCGTCGCTGCGCCCTTTGCCGTGCTGGGCTCTATTGGGGTCGTTGCACAAGTCCCTAATGTAAATCGTCTTTTAAAGAAGCACGACATTGACTACGAAATCGTCACCGCCGGTCCGTGGAAGCGCACCCTAACCGTTTTTGGCGAGAACACCGAAGCTGGACGGGAGAAATTCCGCCAGGAAATCGAGGAAACCCACAATCTGTTCAAGGACTTCGTGCACCTGCACCGGCCGGCATTGGACATGGAGGCGGTGGCGACGGGCGAGCATTGGTACGGCACGCGCGCCCTGGAGCTGGGGCTATGCGACGAAATTCGCACTAGTGATGACTGGTTGCTGGCCCGGGCGCCGACGGCCGACCTCTTGGAGGTCAAGGTGACGACCGCGCGCAGTGTCGGCGATCGTCTGGGGCGGCTCGGGGCGGCGCTGCTGGACCGGGTTGTCGGCAAAATTCAGCAAAGCAGCATGGAACCGCGGGGTTAACGGCAGCATCCGTCGTTCAGCCGTGCCCGTGCTCGGCGACGACTCGCGCTACTGCGTATGCCAGTTGGCCAACTCCGCGAATGGAGGCGGATTGACCTTCTGTACCCGCGCCAGCAGGCCAGATAGCGTCTTGGACGGCCACTTCTTCTGAATCAGATTAATCAACCAATCCGGCAGCATACCCTTGGGATCGGTGTGGACCTCGACTTCGAGCTTGGTTCGCTCCGGCGTGCCGGGCAAGGCCGTGAACTTGTAATAGGTTCCATAGACTTCGGCGCGAACGCAGCAGTCGTCCTTTGGCTTGCGCGGGTCGACCACGGACTTAATCTTGGCGGTAAAGATCTTGTTGGCCACATCGCCCATCGCGTCGGCTCTCAAGATATAGTCCCGATCCGACACGGGAAACGGCAGCTTGAACTTGATCCAGTACACCTCGGACAGCGGCGTGGGCATATCGAGGGTCTTGGTGTCGTCGAAGCGGTCGACCCAGTACTTGCGCTGATTGCGGTCGATGAAGACCGAGACCAACTTGCCGATGTGGACGTTTGCTGTGATTTCGCCGCGAAAGGCGAACACGCCTGAACCCGCGACTTCCTTGCGCCAAACCTTGACGCCTTGGTCGGTACCGAGGTACTCCCATGTTTCTGCGGCGTTGGCGGGCGGTACTACCGAAAGAAGCGTCGTCCCCACCAGGGTCAGCACCAGCAACGCCTTCCCGAGCAGCCCGGTTCGAAACATTGAATGACCCATGGATATTGCCCCTCTGCCCGAGTCTTGACGTATCAGTCGGTGGTCGCTGTCGCCAGTTGGCGGGACTCTGCCATAGCGCGTGCCGGGCGTCAAAGCCGTAAGTCGAAAAGAGTAGTACCGATGCGGTGTTGTCCGCTGCGGGCTAAGACGTTCCGCACCGAGCGCGATCTTGGAGGTCAACCGCCGTTGACAAAGCGCTCGAGTGCCTCGCGGGTCTGGGCGGATTGTTCGGCAAGAACACGAAGCTGATCAGACAGTTCTCGCGTCCATTGTTCAAGCGGCAGTTCCTTGTGCGACAGCTGCACGCCGCGGACAATCTTAGCCTTGTGAGCGATCGGGCCGGTCTTGTCGCGAATGAGGATGAAGTGATGATCATGTAATTCAACAAGAATCTTCTCGACGGGCTTAGCCTTGCTAAACCAGCCGCCGCCGCGCTCGACCTTGGTGTGGGCCGGCAGAGCCAGAGTCAGCTTGGTCGCGAGAAATTCAATATAATCAACGTTCTCCTTCTGGTCGTGGCGCAGCATTGCCGCAAAGACGTCCACTTGCATGGAGAGATCGAGATCGTCACTCATTTCACAAGTCCCTTAACAAATCTATGGTTACTGGTCTAGCGACACGGCAACTTGCACGGGCAGCGGCGTGGTACGGCGGCGAGGGTCGTCTGCAGCGAGCAGAGCGACGGCAGTGCCAAGTGCCCGAAATTCAACAACATTGCTCTGTCCCGCGTGGCTTGATTCCTCAACGCGCATCCCGACGACGCCGCAAGGCTGGTGCGGATTGCCCTTGGGAAACACGGCCATCAAGTCGTTGTAGAGGTGTCCCATGGCCGTCTCTCGGGCTTCGGCATAGGCCTCCGAATATTCGGTAATTTCAGCGCTTTCAGTGAACGTCGTGCTGGCGCGCCCCAACTGGTACACGCAGTTGCCGCTTGCGAGCGCGATCGGCCGGTAGCCAGCCCGGAGCAGGGACACAAAGTCCTGGCCAGACAGGTCGCTGGTAAAAGGCTCGGTCCCGAGACGCAGCGAAGGCGCCGTCAGGAATTCGGGCGGTGTCAGTGCCGAATCGCGGCCGATGGCTGTGCCAATTGCCTGAAAATGCGCCACATGATGATCGCCGCGCCACTTATGGTGCTCCATTTCCACGCGCACACCGACTACGCCTTCTGCTCCTAAGTCGGCAGCTTGCTGCACCAATTGGGCTACCGCGTGGTGGCGGGCGCGTCGCAGTGCCTGGGACAAGCCGCTGAGTTCTTGGGTGATTGTCGTGACGGTCGACTGCCAGCGCGCGTCGTAGAAGCAGGTGCCGACGACGAGGCCCTTGGGCACAAAGCCAAGGCGGGCCAAAGCCGCGAATTCAGTGACAGAAAGGTCGGAAAGTCCGGGATTGGCGGTCATGGCTCACCTCCAAGGTCGGCGCGCAGACAAAGCGTTGCCCGAGCCAGTGGAGACGCCTCAGCAAAGCGAATCACAGCGGTACCGAGCACAAAAAACTCAAGGAATTCACCGCGAAAATCGGTCACTGTGCTGCCCAGCGAACCAGCCCAAGCGTGGGCGTCATGGCGAATCTGCACGCCGACAATGCCCTCGGCGCGCAGGTCTTCCGCCTCGGCCTGCAGGCGCTCCATAGCCTCTTCGCGGGCATCGTACATTGCATGTGTAAACTCAGGCAGTTCTGTGTTGTCTGGTGACCGTGCATAACCCGTCGTCGCTAGCGGACCGACATAGTACGCGCAGTTGCCCATGACCAAGCCGACTGGCCGCCATCCGGTGTGCAGCAAAGTCCAAAAATCCTGCCCAGATAGGTCAGACGTGAAGGGCTTGCCGTGCTGATTGCGGAAATCGCCGCCGGCCTTGTGGCGAACTGCCGTGCCGATGGCAATAAACTCCGCGATTTGCTTGCCAAATGCGTGCAGGTTGACGTTGAGTTTGACGCCAACAACGCCGTCTGCGCCCAGGGCGTGGGCCTCTTCTTCCAGCCGGTTCATCGCCAACTGCCGCGCATCATTGAGGGAGTGCGTGAAATCCGTCAGTTCTTCTGCGCAGATACTCGCATTGGGGCGCACCGTGCGGATTTGGTAGATGGAACTGCCCATCACCAGGCCCAGAGGCTCAAAGCCAGCCTGCTGCAATAGTAGGAATTCACTGACAGAAAGGTCGCTACTGAACAGCTTGCGCTCGCGCATTTCCGCTAGGCGTTCGCGGGCATGTGCGGGCAGGGCGACGGGGGCCTCCGCTTGGCTGCCGTTGGTCGTGTCTGAGTCGGTACTCATTCGCCACCTCCTTCGCCACCGGCGGCTTTCTCCATCTCTTCAGCACGTTTCTCGACTTCGCGGCTGTCGTCATCGCCATCGAGCAGGTCGTCGGCCTTGGCGCGTCCGAGGCGATTCATCCCTAAGATCAAAGGGGGAATGTCGTGCGGTCGCTTTTGCGGACCACCCGGCAAACGCGCGATGCCAGTGGCAAACCAGGAGACGTCGACATCTAAGTCATTGAGTTCACAGCCTTCAAAGCCACAAGGCACTTCCTTGGCGCGGATTTTGAGGTCATTGCCGACGACGAACTCGGCCCCGAGCTGCCGGGCCTGCTGCTGCACGTTTTGCGTCACGATGATGCGGGCTTGATCGACGGCATCTCCGGCCGCGTCAATGACGCTGCTGCTCCAGCCTTTGAGCACGTGCCAAACGTGGTATCGGCAGAAATCAAAGAGCAATCCGGTCGGTTGGAAGCCCTCCTGATAGAGCGTCCACACATCCTGGCCCGAAAGGTCCGTCAGCACCGCTTTGCGATTGGCCCGTCGCAGCCAGCTTGCCGACACGGCGGTGCCAATGACCGTAAACTCAATAATTTCATCACCATCGTCGCCGCCCTTTCCGCGAGCGCCCGTGGTGATCAGCCTTTCGTCCAGGCGCACGCCAACGACCGCATCGGCCGCCACCAATTCCGCCTCTTGGGCTAAGCGGGAAATCGCAAGGGCCCTCGCTTGGCGGTGACCGTCAGAAATCGTGTCGATCACCCCAGTTGCGCCCTTGTAATCCGGGATCTTGCCGATGTGGTAGATCGAGCACCCCATGACTTGGGCGATCGGCTTGCAACCCGCATCCTGCACCAGCAAGAACTCGCTGACCGAGAGGTCGCTGGTAAACAATTGCCGTTGCGGTCCAGCTACTTCCTGGAGTCGCTCGCGAGCGTGCAGGGGCAGGCGGCCCCGGCTCACTTCAAGGATGCTCTGGTCTAGGTCGAAATTGGCGTCACGCGGCATGGAAAAGCCTCGCTGTTCTCAGTCGTTGACGGTCAAAATCAGCGACGGCGTCGCGATCTGATGATTGGCCGAAATGGGCAACACAGCGGTGCCGATCGCACTAAATTCCATCACATGGGAGCCCCAGGTGTGATTGGATTCGTCGATCACCACGCCGACAATGCCCTGGGCACCCAAGGCCTCCGCTTCGGCCTGCATGCGCTCCATGGCAAGTTCGCGGGCGTCATACAAAGCCTGGGTATAACTGGGCAATTCCTGGTTGCGTGCCGATGTTGTCAACCAACTGACCAGCCCCTGGTGGGCGATATGGTACACGCAGTTGCCCATGACCAGCCCCAGCGGTCGGTAACCGGCCCGCAGCAGGGTCCAAAAATCCTGACCGGAGAGGTCCGAGGTAAAAGGCTTTCCATCCACGGTCTTATAGTCATGACCTTCGGTATGGCGCACGGCCGTTCCGATTGCGACGAACTCGATCACCGAGTTGCCCCAGGCGTGCTGGTTGACTGTGAGGCGCACGCCAACGATGCCATCGGCCCCGAGTTCCGCCGCCTCCTCTTCCATGCGCGCCATCGCCAATTCCCGCGCGTGATAGAGGGCTTGGGTCAGGACGTCCATCTCCTTATTCTGGGTCCAGCCAGCCAGCTGCACGCCAATGTGGTAGATGGAACTGCCGAGCACAAGGCCCAGTGGCTCAAAGCCAGCATCGCGTACAAGCAGGAATTCATTGACAGAAAGATCGCTCGTAAAGAAGTGGACCTTGCGCATGTGCGCTAGGCGTTCATGGGCGTGCTCGGGCAGGGACGCTGCAACCTGAGCCAAGGTGACGGGTTCGGACATGGCTGACCTCCGTAGTCACCAGAGCGTCGCACGCAGTCGCGGCGTCGGCAAGCCCCCCATAGGCTCGCTGGACACCGGTGCGGACAGCGGCCAAGATCGCAACGGACGCCACACCGGCAAGGAGCAAGCTCATGGCAAATGTCGTTGTAATTCAGGCACATTCACTGGGGCGCGATCGCGGCAAGGCGGCGCTTTCGTCCTTTGAGACCATGCTTGCCAAGTATCGGGTCAAGCTCGACTGGTCAGGGCACTCGGCAAAGATCAAGGGTGTCGGTGTCGGTGGTGATGTTCAAGTCACTGATAATCAAGTAAAAGTGACTGTAGAGTTGGGCATGTTAGCGAGGGCCGCGGGCATCGACGCGACGCGGCTACAGGCCTCGATCACCAAGCGGTTGCAAGAGGCATTTTCACAACCCAGTTAAATCATGCGGGAAATGGAACCCCCGGTTGAACCCAACCCAGTGCAGGCCGTAGCATTGCACTATGGGCAAACGCGCTGGTATTCGCTGGGTGAGCTTAGTTCTAACGTTGGCGGCGCCCTGCGTTCATGGCCAATCGGCGCCGAATTCGCCCGCAAAATTAAATGAATTGCCCGAGGTTGCCGAGCCGCCAGCGTGGATTCAGTGGCTTGGTTGGTCGCCCGACAGTCGCCGTCTCGCGATTCGCCAAGGCAGTGCTACCGAGCCCAGGCGTCCGGGATTACCGATTGAGATCAATCGTTTAGATGCGCATGGTGCCGTCGTCGAGCGGGCACACGTGGAGCGTGACGTCCTGGGTGCCCTGCATCAGCGCCGCATCCATGTTGAGCCGCCCGTGGCCATGCAGGTGGTCAAGCCCTCAGATGTATTGCTGAAAGCCAATCGCGGCGAGCTCTTTGCGATCGCTGTACGTGGTGACCCTGCCTATGGCGCTGTGCTTGTCAAGGATGGCTCCGAGTATGTCGTGCGTGCCCAGTGGCCAGTGCGGTCGCCAGCCAAGGAAGTGACTGCTTTTGCATGGCAATCGCCGGACGGCCGCCTGCTTGCGATCGTCGCGACGACGGGAACTGGTGCACGCAGCCAAGCGCAACTCGTTGTTATGCCTGTGGTTGATCTGCCCAAATCGGCCACCAATTCCTAGGCAGCAGGCGGAGGTGTTCGTGCAACGAGTCCTGGTGGTCGAAGATGAGCCCGACCTGCGCGAACTTGTGCTGCTGCATCTGAGCCGCGCCGGATTGCTGGCGGACGGAGCGGCGACGGGCCAGGAAGGGTTGCTGGCGGCGCAAACGACCTTGCCGGACCTCGTGATTCTCGACCTGATGCTGCCGGACCTGTCAGGAATTGAAGTTTGCCAACAGCTACGCGCATTTCCGGCCACCGCGCACCTGCCCATCATTATGCTGACGGCCCTCGGTGCTGAGGCGGACCGCGTGCTCGGCCTAGAGCATGGGGCAGACGACTACGTCACAAAACCCTTTTCATCCCGAGAGCTTGTCCTGCGCGTTCAAGCCGTCCTGCGCCGTAATTTCAGGGCGAGCGAACTGCCGGAAGAATCCCAACCGTTGCGGGTTGACGCCATCGTCCTGGACGCCGTTCGCCACCAAGTCTTTGTGCAGCAAGAAGAAGTCAAGCTGACCGCCCTTGAGTTTCGCCTCCTGACGGCCCTGCTAACGCGGCAGGGCGAGGTCCTGACCCGTCGCCAGCTGCTTCAGGACGTTTGGGGGCTGTCGCCGGAGTTGCAGACCCGCACGGTGGATACCCACATCAAGCGATTGCGCGAACGGCTGGGGCCAGCTGGGGATGCGATCGAAACAATTCGCGGGGTTGGATACCGGTACTACCGATTGGGGGGACCATGACCCAGGATGGCCCGCACTACACCCAAGACGCCGCCACGCCCACCGGTCCGACTGCCCGTCGCGAGTTGCGCGAGACCAATGCCAATCTATTCTCGGCGGTTCTCGATGCGATGACCGACGGCGTCATGGTCGTCGATGACAAAGTGCGCCTCGTGGTGACCAACCGCGCGCTGCGGGAAACGCTGTTGTTACCGCCGGGTAGCCACGGTCAACAGCTGAGCGAGGTCTTGCACGAGGCCGAGGTCGTTGCCGCGTTTGCGGCGGTCCTGGCCGGTAGCGGGCCCAAGCAGCTGAATATTCAGTACAAAGGCCTGACGGAGCGCAGCCTGGACGTCCGGGTGCTGCCCCTGCCGGACCACGCGTACTGGGGGCACCGCGCGCTTGGCATTGTGCGCGATGTGACGGAGGCCCGCAGTGTTGAACAGCTACTGCGCGATTTCATAGCGAATGCCAGCCACGAGCTCCGCACACCGGTGACCGCGATTCTGGGCTACGCCGAGGTCCTCGCCGAGGCACCGCCGACAGATGCCCAACAACTCGCGCAATTTCACGACACTGTGTACCGACACGCCCAGCGCCTCGACACGTTGTTGCGACAACTCCTTGATCTCAATCGTCTAGAGACAGGCAACTGGCTCCTGCACCAAGAAGACCTGCAATTGCGCACACAACTCGTTGAGATCGCCGATCAGCAGCGCGACGCCGCTGCAGCCGCCGGTCTGTCCGTGCTCGTGACGGTGCCGCCGCGCTTGAGGGCTTGGCTGGACCCTTCGGCCCTGGCGGTTGTCGTCGGCAACTTGCTGCAGAATGCCATTAAGTATTCGAAGCCTGGAGGCGAGCCGGTGCGAATCGTCGCCAGCCGTGCGGACCCTAGCCAGGTGCGCATTTCGGTCATTGACCGCGGCATCGGCATGGCAGAATCTGAGCAAACCCGCATGTTTGAACGATTTTACCGTGTCGACAAGGGCCGGAGCCGGCGAATGGGCGGCGTGGGCCTGGGCCTATCGATTGTCCAGAACCTGGTGCAGACCCTGGGCGGTCGCATCGAGATGGTCAGTGAACCCGGAGAAGGTTCTACGTTTTCTGTCATTCTGCCGACTCGACGCCGCACGGTCTGAATTGCCGCGGTTGCCGCCAAGGACAGCGTGCAAATGGCTGAAAGGCCTACGGTTTGGCCGGGTCCGTTGGATTCTGCGTTGGTTTCGCCGTAGGAATTGGCGCAAGCTGCAGGCCGCCAAGACGCATCGTTGGGGCGGAAGGTGTCTCAGGCAGTTTGCTGGGCGCACGACCGAAACCGTAGGTCTTGTGCGCGTTTAGCCCCCACCCATCGCCACGGCCCGCCACGTGGACGACGAGATCTTGGCTGGGCACCGATGTCAGAAGCACCTTTAGGGTCAGAACCGCCCGGCCACTAGCGTCTAACGTCACGGCAATAGGCAGTTTTTGTGGCTCAACCAACCTAGCCCCGGCCGGAACGTCGACCGTCCAGCTCAGACCGCCATTGCGCGCCTGATCCGACATGGCTCCGTGGGCCTGAGCAACTGCTTGTAATGTAATCGTTTGTTGTGTCTGGACCTGTGAGGGGCCGCTCAGGGTCAGCGTCAGCGGCGCTTGGCCGTCGGCAGCCGCTGCCACAGGGGCCTCCGCAGTGACTGGCTTGGCCGCTTGAGGCCCGACCGCCGGCAGATCCGCTTGCGCTGTAGGCGGTTGTGTCTGCACAGGGGCAGTAGCTTGGCCGTTCGCTGGCGCGTCATTGGGCGCGGTGGCGACAGGGGTAGCTGCAGCTGCCGGAGCGGAAATCGGTTGAGCGCCAACGGGTTGAGCCGTCTGCTGTCCGCAGCCAAGTAGAGAGCTAATCGCGCAAAGCGCCAATATCGGAGTGGATTTGTGCATTTCTGGCCTCCATGTGTATGGGCGCTGAATCACTTGCAAATTGGACTTTGAACCGGGAACGGAAAGGAGCCTAGGCCGGACTGCACGCTGCTTGCGCTCACGCCCGAGCAAAGCAGGGCGTCCAAGAAATCTGCTAACATTGGTGCAGACTTGCCGGTATTGGTGACGTCGGTCTTGTCGCAGTTGCTGCCGTCGCCCACTGACCAAGTGTGGCGCGTGTAGCCGCGGCCGTAGGGCGTTGTGGTCATGCCTGCCGTGGAAATCGCCTTGAACATCACGTCATTGGCGGATACTAGCATGGGCGGGGCGACCGTGTCCTGGGCGGTCAGGTGCCAAAGCAGACCAGAGACGGCGTTTTCCGACATCTGTTGCAGAACGCCGTCGCCGGAATTGGGCGAGGGCAGGGTCGAGCCGTGGCTCGTCTTGAGGGTCCCAATGTCGACCCAGAAGAACGTGCCGTCCTGACTATCGAAATACACAGAGGAACCGCGGGCAGCACTCGAGACCCAGGTGGCCCAGCCCTCGGACCAAGCTTGGCCGGGAAAGGTCGGGCAGGCCAAGAAGTGCGTTCCGCCTTCGCCAGGTGTCTTGCCGTAGGAAGCCATCAGCCAGTGGCCGAGTTCGTGGGCATTGACGGCATCGGACCAGTACGAAGTGTCGGCAGACAGCATTGGAATCCACATGTTGGACTGCACGGAGATGCTGCCGGTCGTAGTCGGGTGTGTGTTGAAGCAGGCACCGCAACTCCAAGACGTGTTGGGGCGCATCCAGATGGCCTGCTGCAACCCTTTGGAACCGTAAATGTTTAGCGTCTGCGCGTGCATGAACCGCGCGTAGTCAAAGACGCGCAGAACGCCGCTATTCTGGCCTTCGGTGATGGTCCACGTGTTACCCATGACCTGCTGGGCAGGCACAGACCAGGCCCACGGTGTTGCGTTGGCGTCATAAACGGCATCAGTTGTTTGTTCACCGTCGCCAAGTTCTGGTTTCAAGGCGATGATATCAAATGAAGAAGCGGAATTGTCCTGAGCATGGGCTGCCATCAACACCAGCGTCACGTTGGCTAACTGGCCGGTCGATAGGCCGAGATCTACATCGCCCGCATCGTCGCTGTGGGCCGCTGCCAGGACCTTGGGCGTGCCACTGCCGTCATCTTGAGTCGCTAGGACCAGGGCGCCGGGCAGGGCGGCTGTGTAGATGGCACCCCAGCCCGTCATCGCATCGGTGTTCGTTCTGTATTCATAGGCCAAATGCACCTTGTTGCCGCTGGTCACGGCACCTTGGCCGCAGACCACGCCCGCCGGGGTTGCTTGGCAGTTGCTACAAGGCGAGGATGTCCAACTCCCGTCTGCACCACAGATTTGTGCCGTTTGGCTGTCCTGGCAGCCTTGGACGCCGGGTGCACACGCGCCGGCGATCGGCGTGCAACTGGCCCAGCCATCGCTGCCCACGGTGCACGCTTCCTTGGCCTTGCATTGGACGGTCACGACGGACGGCACATCTTTGTCAGTCGCGGCCTGGCAGTAGCGGACAAACCCGTTGCCGCAGATGCCATTTTCCGGCACGTCGCCGCATCCGGGATTGTTGTTGTTGCCCGTGCAGATCGTGGCGCGGTCGCTGCAGCAGTCGCCGGCCTCGACGCAGCCATCATCGCATTGGCACGTGGAATTATCGACAAAGGCGCCGCATCGGCCGGCGCAAGAGTTCGCGTCTTTGGCCACGCACTGATTGGCGACGCAGGCGTAGGCACCATTGCAGGAGCCGCACTGTCCGCCGCATCCGTCAGAACCACATTGTTTTCCAGTGCATTGGGGGACGCAGGAGTTGCCGTAGCTGCCAGAGCCGCCGTCGCCACCGTCGCTCGATGCGGGTAAGTCGCAGCCCACCATCAAGCCGATAATCATCCAACCAAGGTATTTCATGGGAGGTTCACCTGAGCCGCTCAAACTGGCTCGACGGCGTGTTGGGCCGTATGCTGTGCAATTTTGTGCATAAGTTCAGTAAGTTAACGACCAATGACTGTTCGGTGCGAGCGCCTAGTTGGGTCGACCGACGGTGCTGCGCCTGCGTGCAGCCAACCATACGGCAAAGGCCAGGACAAGCCAACTGCCGTGGGCCCCTGACGCACCGTGCGCCGAGCACCCGCCGCGGTCTTTGCTTGAGGCAGATGCAGCCGATTGCACATCAGAATTGCCATTTGTTTTTATAGGGTTTTCGTCGGATACGTCCGCCAAGGGCCGCCACTGTCCGTCTGTGCCAAGCAGTTCAAAGTGCGAAAAGCTCACCTGCCACGGCTCTGTCCACACCGTCCCGCTGGCGTCGGCGGACAATTGCAGTGTTAACTCTTCGAAATCGGAGGCAAATGCTTGGACGGTGTCGGTGATTGCATCGGCCGTGCCGATCGCGGTCAAGGTCACACCATCAGCCAAAATCGCAGCACTTAAGCCACTTTGAGGTAGGTGAACCGTCGTATGCACGCGCACGCCGCGCTGAGGCTTGAGCAAGCGCCGCTGCAGCCGCCAGACGCCTTGGGTGGCATTGCCCTGCAGACCCCAGGCTGGCGTTGTTCCGAGAATCACCGTGCCGCCGACTTCGCGTTGGTCAAAGAAACCAACAGCTTGCGGGCTCGGGGCGGTCCACCAGCCCTGACGAAACCAGCGCAGTTGGTCAAGGGTCAAGGATTGGTCTCCGGCGGTCCAACTGTCCTGCAAGAGCTTGAGCGTGCAGGCAAAGCGCTGGCCTCGGCCGGTCACCGTAGTGACTCCTTGGCCTTGCGCGGGCCACGCTACGGTCACGTCCTTGTCATCGATCGACACCTGCGCATCCACTGGGGCAGCCAAGTGCCGCGTTGCGCGAAATTGCACTTGCTCAAAGCCGAGTTCGCCCGTGTCGATACTCGCGTTCACCTGCCCCGTGCTCAGCCATCCCGCGTCGCCGTGGCGCAGGTCGAGCGCTAGTCCCACATCGGACGATGACGCAGTACCGGGCAACTCGGCGTGCAGTCCCCAGGCGTTCTGCCACTGCAGCGTCCACGGCCCCGCTTGGGCGACATGGTTGCGTAGTACTTTGATATTACTTGTACTTAGTGCAGCATCCCCCGGCAGTTGCACGTCGCCCAAGGTGCCCAGCCGCACGGTTAGGCGGGTCGCCTGCAGTCCATCGACCTCGTGTTCGCCGCCATGCATCGGAATCACGGTCTGGTCGGCCAGGAGATCGCCCACGAGCAGCCCATCCATGTGCTGCCCAGTCAGACGATACGTCACGCGATCAAAGGGCTCGGGCAGGTCGATCCAAGCCATCGCCTGACCGCGCCCCTGTGTCAATTGATCTGGCAATGCGCGGACTTGCAGTAGGACAGAGTCGGTCTGCGGATGCCCGACGATCAACCCCAGCGTCTCGGGCGAATAGGCGTGCCACCAACCGCGACTGCGCCACTGTAAGTCATCGATTGCAAAACCGTCAGCAGCTGGCGCCATCGTCTGAGCCGTCGCCACGGTGCGAACACACACCTGCGTCGCCGTCACGTCGAGGTTCACGTCGACCGCGAGACCAGTGCCGTCGCTCCAGGTCTTCTCCACCACGGCGTCACAGAGCAGCAGCACCTGATGTTGCTTGGCTTCCAGGTTCCAAGTCACATTGAGGTGCAGGGAGTCAAAGGGCTCAGTCCCTGGAATTAAACAGCTTTGCACGGCGCCGCTCATCGCATAGGGCAGGTCCGCCGGATGTTGATGGGACAGCCCCAGGTGCGCTGTACCGGGCACTGAGACGGTCAACCCTGCAGCATCATTGCGAGTTGTCTGCCAAAGGCTGTCTTGGCTTGGGCTGTTGTCACATAAAAGCTGCTGTTTTCCGAGGCTTTGCCACTGCCCGGTCTGCGAATCTTGAGCCTGCACATCGGCCTGGCAGATTTGACCGTCCTTTAGCGCGGGCGGCACCGGCCAGGAGAAGCCGTGGCCGTCGTGCCCAGAATACGCAGCATTTGCGGTGGATTTGCCGATCTCGTTGTCGCCGCATCGCCAGATCACGGGCAGCAACGCGTCGGTCTGGTCGGGGTCCAGGGCCCAACCGCTGACGCCGTTGCAAGTGGCTGAATATTCGCCGCTTGGCAGGCAATGGCAGTCGGTATTGCAGGTGCCGCACGTCTCGCCGTGGTCGCAAGCGCCATTGCCGCAACAGACTCCGCAATCTTTTGAACAGCTTGCGCAGTCTTCGCCGTTGTCGCATGCGCCGTTGCCGCAGCAGGAGCCGCAGTCGCCCGGGCAACTGGCACAGTTTTCGCCATTGTCGCAGGCGCCATTGCCGCAGCAGGAACCGCAGTCCTGGTTGCAATTGCTGCAGTTTTCGCCGCTCTCGCACGAAGCATTGCCGCAGACCGGTCCCGGCGGAGGTTGGCCTTTCTTGACGACGAAACCGCTGTTAAAGAACGAAGTTTTGAACACTTTTGTGTCCGTTCCGTAGCCGCAACTGCTGCAGCAGTTCATTTCGCTGACCGTCACTGTGCCGTTGCCGACCGCCGTGACCCAGGCCACATGGCCGTAGGAGCCGTTGGTGCTAGTCGCGACGCTGCCAACGACGGGGCTGCTAAGCACTGAAAAATTAGAGTTTTTCCCGGCGTTCTGCGCCCACGTGTTGGCGTTGCCCCAGCCGGGCAGCGCGGTTCCCCAATTGCAGCAAGCACTTTCCCAGGCCCACCATGTGCAGTTGGACCCATTGTCGCAGCACGGGTACGGATTGTTGGCGCCGCACTGGCAGTCATCCTTCTGGTTGCCGCACTGGTACACGGCCATGGCGGGGCTGGCGGCAAGGAGGCAGGCTAGGGTAAGGGTGGTGGTAAGGATAATGCGGGGATAGGCCGCGGTACTACCGGATAGCTTCATTTCCGTCCCCCCCTTGGCCCACTAGAGCCGTGCTGCCCCACCGTCGCGTCAAACGAGGCGGCAATCGCAGCCATGAGCAGCAGGCTTTGCGGGTCCAGGCGGTCGTCGGACACTAGGCGGACGCGCAGGGGGCCTTGAACGGCAAACCACATTTCCTGAGGTAATGCGTGCTTAGAAGGCGGTACTACCACTTGCAGCGCCGGGACTCCCGCCCGCCCGAACCGAATCCCCCGCACCGTTGTCGTCGGCTCCTGGACGAACTGCCACTGCTGCCGGTACCAGGTCGCGACGTCGGTCGAAGTGGGCGCGCTGTAGACCTCAAGGCGAATGGCTGCGGCCTGAGGACGCTCAAACCAAAGCAGTTCTTGCATTTGCCCAGGCCCCTTTGGCGAGGCGAGTGGCTCGACCCGAAGCGCGACCCCCGCCGGAACTATCAGGTGAAAAGGTAATTGTTTCGAGTAGTATGGCTGCGAGCTCTGCAGCACCCGTACTTCGCTGCGGGCCGCCGCTGCGACTTCCTGCGGCGCGGCGACCGCAAAGGCGGCCAAGATGGCCAAATGGGCACTGCGTTGAACGAGCGTTGGCGTCATGGCGGCCTCCTGTGCGTACCGATTGTGCCCAATGGTGGCTGAAACGGCAATTGCGCCGTGTCGCCGAACACTTCTGCTGGGGTCCCGAGGCCCGTCGCGCGTCGGTCCTTCGTGCTCAGGTGCGGTCGTGAGCCCTTGTCAGAGCCATCGCAGAGCGTTACACCAGAATCTCCGTCGCCAGCCGTCGCCAATCGGCGAGCGTTTCCGCGCCGGGAGGCGACCCGCACCATGGCCCAACCCCTGCAGCAACGTCCTCTGGCCCAACTGTATCCGCGTTGGGGACGGCAGATATTGGTACAAGGTGTTGACTTTAAAAAACAACACGAGATGGGGCTGTGGACCGTGGCGTGCACAGACGACGGTACGGCCTTGGCGTCCCAAGCGGCGCACGTTGCGGCGCGCTACCTCGTCGGGGCCGGGATTGGGCGGTTGGTGACTCAGGCGGGGTGGGGGCCCAGTCTTGAAGAACTCGACCCCGGTGTTCACGTGACAACGGACTCGCGTTTGATTCAAACTCCTGATATTCACTTGTTTTTTGCGACACGGACCAGCGGCGCAACCGTCGACATGGCGATGTGTCGTGGCGACGGGGCGGCGCCCGTTTCCACGTTGCACTGGCACCGCGGCAAGCCCGCGGAACTCATGGACTCTGTGCCCCTCGGTGCGGCTGTGGCTGACGTTGTCCTCGCCGACCTGCTGGGATTGGTGTCCTTGCCGGGGCGCGTTGACATCGACTGGACTGAGTGCGAACTACCGAAGCGGTCCGTTAGATCTCTGAAAATAGAACAGATTCCTGGATTTCTGTCGCCTGCTGCGATCTTGGCCGAACTGTCGGAAAACAAAGCCTGCATGGACGCTCTGGTGAGGTGGGTTGAGCACCAGTATCCATTGGAAAGTTGCGGGGTTGTCTTGCGCGACGGCGAGGGCGTTCTCCATTGTCGCCCGCTGCACAATGTGGTTGACGCGTTGCAGGCGTCAGGCGTGGCGCTCGGGCCGCCGTCGGGACGCTTTGGATTTGCGTTTGGGACAGCGGAACTCGACGAGATGCTGTATAATAATATGAAATTGATGGCAATTTGGCACAGCCATTGCGACGGGCCGCCTCATCTTTCGCCCCGCGACCAGCAGTCCGCCGCGCCTGCAGGTGAGCCTCGTTATCCGGGCGTTGCGTGGCTGGTGGCCGCCGTCGATGGCGGTACTCTACAAACCATTGTCGCGTATGGGTTTTCTCGCGAGATGCGCCGCTTTGTCGCCGAGGTTCAGCCATGAAAGCGCCGGCACGCATTGCAATCCTTGGGTGCGGCGGACTCGGGGTGCCAGCTGCGTGGACCCTTGTGCTTGGCGGGATCCGGCACCTGCGCTTGGTCGATCGCGACTGCGTGGAACTATCGAATCTTCATCGGCAAGTCTTGTATTCCATGGCCGACATTGGCCAGCCCAAAGCCAAGGCCTTGGCGCGCCATTTGTCAGCCTTGGTTGATGATCTGGATATTGAGATTGTCGAAGAATCAGCCGATCTGTCGTCCATTCAAAGGCTTCTACAAGGCTGCATGGCGGTCCTTGAAGCGACGGACGACCCTGCCTGCAAGTTCGCGGTATGCGATGCTGCAGCCCACGCGGGCATGGTTGCAAGCATCGCTGCCGCAATTGGCCAACGAGGTCAATGGTTTGGCCAACGTCCGGGGGGCGCCTGTTATCGATGCTTGTTTGAAATTCCGCCCGACCCGGCGCAACTCGCTACCTGCAGCCTTGCCGGGGTCCTAGGCCCGATCACGGGGCAGGTCGGTGCTATGGCCGCACAAACTCTCATCCATTTGCTCCAGGGTCAGCCCGATGCAGCTGACGGAGCCTTGGTCCGCCTCAACGCGCGGGGCTTGCTACGCACAGCCGTCACGATAGCGGGCGATTGCACCAATCATCTATCATAACCTGCTGATTGGGCAAGGCATTATTTGGGCGCGCCGGCCATGATCCAGTCGTGAACCGCGGCCAACTGGTCGGCCGTCAGGGCCGGCTTGGCCATAGGCATGGGGAACGTGCCGCCGACTTTCTTGAGCAACACCTGATACATAAAGCTCTTATCGACGTTTCCGGGGACCACCCGTAGCCAACCGGCGGACTTGGCGTCGCCGACCGGCACGTTGACCAGCGCGCTGTATAGATCGCCGTCCATTGCCAATTTCCCTGAAATGTCAGCATTCGCCGCATCGTGGCACCCGCTGACGGAGCACGTGGGCGTGACAATATTCGTCTTGATCCAGGCAAGGTTGGCATTGGGGTTGGTGCTCGCCGTCGCATCCGTGCCGCTGCCGCCCGTGTCGGAAGCAACGGTCGTGTCGGTACCGGTCGAAGAACCCGTGTCATTACCAGTGCTAACGTCCGCACTTGCGGTGGAGTCGGCGGTCGTGCCGGTCCCACTGCTGCTGGTGCTGCTGCTGCAAGCCATGGCGGTCGCGCTCAGGCCGATCAAGAGAAACTGGTCAATACGCATCATGAACCTCCGCAGCTCCTGCTGCTATTGCTGCCAAATGGCGTTACGCGCCCGATGCCCGAAGCGCCAGATGCTCCGGGGTAGGACGCCTATCACTACCGTTTGCGGACAAGATACGCCAGTCGCGGAGTGATTTCGGCGGCGACACCAAGTTTGCCAGCTACCCTGATTTGGCGAGTTGACTCGGTCAGTACTAAACTAACACTTTGTAATAAATAAAGTTTTGTCGCATTGGCAACGGCTCCTGCAACGTGGCCAGGCCCGCTATGCCGGCACAAAGACCTGTGCTATCTACCAGTGCTCAACGGTACTTGGACGGGCGATGCGCCCCGCCGGGCCGACTAGCAGGATAGGGAGCCAAACATGCAGACCGCGTACGATGCACCCAAAGGCGCTGATAAGACCCATTGGTTGATTCAATACTTTCTAGATTTTAAGGTGTTGGGGGATAATCCGCCCGCGTTTTGGGTCGTCCAGTTCATCAACCTGCTGGACTCCATCGGTTACTTCGCCCTGCTGGGCGTTGGCACGCTTTTCCTGAATCAGACCATAGGTTTGGACAAGATCCATACTGGCTATACGTTCACAGCCTTCACGACCTTGATCACGTTGTCGCTCTTTGTCGCTGGGGCCGTGACCGACTCGCTGGGGATCAATAAATCACTTTTCATTGCACAGGGTTTGAGCCTTGTCACTCGCATAGTCATCGCCATCTGCGGCCTTTCCCCCAACCTGCCGGGGCGTGGGTGGATCGTCGCAATTGCACTGGTGATTTCTGCCCCGGGGGCGGCGATGACGCAGACGGTGTTTCAGGCCGCGAACAAGCGCTATTCGTCGCGAAAAAGTCGCGCGGCATCGTTTAACATCTGGTATCTCATCATGAATATCGGCGCCATGCTCGGGGGCCTGTCCATTGATCTCGTGCGCGTCAATCTCCAAGTCTCCTTGGCGTGGATCTTCGTGATGGCCGCCGCGGTGGGGGGCATTAACGTTGTGACAACACTGCTCTTTGTGCGCAAGACGGCGACCGTCGTTAGCGAAGGGGAAGAACCGGAGCCCGAGGCCGATGCCAACGCCCCCGCCAAGGGAGGGCTTCAGATCCTGACCGAAGTCGTTCGCGAGTCAGCGTTTTGGCGCTTCATCGTCTTGATGGTCGCCGTGCTCGGCGTTCGTGCCGTGTTTGCGTACATGTACCTACTGATGCCCCAGTACTGGGTTGAAGTCATTGAACAAACGGGCAGCGCCAAGACCGACCAAGGCTTGCTCCAGGCCATCAACCCGGTCCTGATCGTCGGTGGGTTGATTCTATTCATCCCAATTGCCAATCGTTTCAACGTGTTCAAGATGCTGGTCACAGGCGCGTTCATCAGCGCCTCGTCTCTGCTCGTCCTGCTGCTCCCGTGGCAATGGTTCGGTGCGACGATGGCTAGTGGCTATTTCACCATGGCAGTCATCATGTTAGCCGTTCTTTCGATTGGCGAGCTGGCCTGGAGCCCCAAGCTCACAGAGTACACGGCGGCGATCGCGCCACGTGGTCAGGAGGGGACTTACCTAGGTCTTTCAATGATGCCGTGGTTTGTCGCCAAGTTGGCCGTCAGCGGGCTTTCCGGGCACATGCTAGAACGCTGGGTGCCAGAGGGGCGCGGGCTGCAAATGCTTTGTAGTCAAGAGATTTCCTTCTGGCAGCGACCGGAAGCCATGTGGGGGATTCTGTTCGTTTGGGCCGTCGCTGGGCCGATCATTGCGCTGGTGCTCAAGCCGTGGCTGACGGCGGGGGCGGACCTAGAACCTGCTGTGAACGCAACTCCCGAATCTGACAACAAATTCCGGAACTGGGCCCTTGCTGCCTCGGTCACCGGCCTGCTTGCAGCGGGAGGATTTTGCTACTCCCATGCGATGCAGACGGCGGCTCCGGTACTTGGTCCGGATGGCAAGCCCCTGCCGGAAACGGTGCGAACCGCGCAAGAGGGACAGACCTGTGCGTGCTGGTCCCGGGACAAGGCCTCGGTCGGCGTCAAAGTTTGCAAGGATAGTAAACCAGTTGATATTGCTGATGAAAAAGACGTCAAGGCCTTCAGCAAGCAGTGCCTGACGGACTGGTACGCCAACCCGGCGGCGACCTGCACCAAGCTTTGCGCGCAACTGCCTGCAACCAAGTCAGAACTACCTGCAGCGTTGGGCGAACGGCGCCAAACGTGCGCGGCCAAGTGCGTCGGCCTCAGCGCTGCGCCCGCAGCCGGTGCGGTGGAGGCGGGGTACTGCGCCAAGCGGGTGGTGGATTTGGAGTAGGTGCTAGATCGATGTAGTACCGACGTTCAACCCCTTGTTATTCCGTATGCGCAGTCCTCGCGTTCCGGCCTTCGAGTCCGTTGTCGACGCGTGGCGTACCCAAGTCGAAACGTCCCAAACCTACGTGACGCGCCAAGGCTGGTGATCACGCAAGGATGGTTGGGGCCGTCTCTTGACAGCGGTAGTACCGCGCTGCAACTAGCTGAAAAAAGGCACTGCCTCCGTCGCAGCTACGCAGCGAACCCCGCTCATTTGGGGGGGCGGCTAACTTTTTTTGACCAGCACCGACCGTTTTTCGGAAATCGAGCGATCACAGATCTTGGGGGCATTGCGTCGCCGCCAGTCTGGGGAGCCATGGACATCGCAGCGCCACGACAGACTATTCCGGGGAAACTATATGAAATTACAGCTAGAACAAGTGGTGGCGTTCACCATTTTGATGGGGACATGCGGGGCCGCATCATCGGTGCCATGGCCGAAGCGCAGTTTGCCACGGGCATTTCCATTTACGGCTATGCCGTCCTCAGTAATCACTATCACTTGCTGGCTAGCGCCGCTGGGCAGCGCGAAATGTCGAGTTTCTTACGCTACTTTCATGGCTCGGTCGGGTGCGCCATCAATAGTCGCGACAAGACGCACGGCCGCGTCTGGGCACGCCGCGCGGCTGTCATCCCCGTAAGCGACGAGCCGGAAGCTCAACTGGCTAGAATGCGATATATTCTGTCGAACAGTGTCAAGGAAGGGCTGGCGCAGCACCCTGCCGCTTGGACCGGCCCGCACGTTGCGCACTTCTTTGAGGCTGGCATTGCGGAAACTGCCGATAACAGGGACTGCGCCGAAGGGGGGGCGGGGTGGGAGGCCCATAAGAATGCACAGTTGGAAAGCGGTACTACCGGGCGCTCTCGTCCCCTGGTCATCACTCCCCTCCCCCACATGGCGTCCCTGTCACTAGGTAAGTATCTGAATTATTTCAGATATCTCATGGCTGACGTAGCCCGTGACCCCTTGGACCGCGATGGGGGCGTTGCGGCGCTCTCCACCCTTGCCGACATAGCCAGGGTGCCACCTGCGCCGGCAAGCACGTCTGCGGTGGCTGCCAAACCGTTGCCGCCCTCAGAGCGCCAGGCGACGGAGCCTCGCCGCTCCCGCAGTCGGATGCGCCGTCACGTCGTCCATGCACATAGCCCTGCAATTGCTAAGATGATGGAGACAGCGCTCAAAGACTTCCTGGCTTGCTATCGAGCTGCGTCGACCGGCTATCGCAACGGCACCATGGGACCGTCTGATTTTCCAAGCTATTGCATCCTGCCTCCGCGGCCGTGGACGGGGCTGACGGTAGAGGGAGACTTGCCAGCTCTTCCTCAGAGTCAGCCGAGCCGTTGAGCAGCGACGGAGAGTAAGCTTTAAATACCAGCCAGTTGTGCTGCAATTCGACCACGCCGTCGGGCAGGGAGCCCCAGCCTCGTTGTCGTCATGGCGAAGCTGCGTTTTCCGGTCAAAATCGAACTGTTGGGAGCGATGGATTCCGCCTCACGGTTTGCCCAACCCTGCCCAGCCGCCACCAGCAGAGCTCGCACCTGCCTCGTAGGAGCGTTGGGGTGCACCAATCTCGAGCCCCGCAGCGTTTTTGGGTCAGCGTAGGACCGCGGAAGGACCCGGGGCAGCGCGACTTGCGAGCTTTCTTTTCAAAGGGTTGGAGTTCGGTACTACACCGCCGTCACGCTCCATGCCCGCCCAATGCCCGCTTCAACGGCCGGTTGGCAGCCAGCATCATCACGCCGGCGCCCAAGCCCAGCACCATCAGGACAAAGAAGAAACCTTCTTTGGACATCGACGTGTATAGCTGACCGATGTAACCCGATAGAATGTTGCCGAAAAAGCTCGAAAGGAACCACATGCCCATCATCATCGACACGATGCGCGTTGGGCTCACCTTGGTAACGAGGGAAAGTCCGATTGGGGAAAGATACAACTCACCGAATGTCAAAAGGAATGTACAGAAGATCGGCCAGAACCAGCTGCCTTTTCCGGTCCCGACGAGCTTGGCGCCTATGATCATGACAATGAAAGACAATCCAAGAACAAAGCAGCCGATGACCATCTTGGTTACGCTCCCCGGCTCCTTGCCGCGGGCACTCTGCCAGCGCCAAACGCGGTCGAGCACAGGGGCCAGCAGGAAGATGAAGAAAGGATTGACAGATTGGTACCACGTCGAGGACATCCAGGCCGGCCAAATCGTTTGGTCGTCGGCCCAACTCTGCATGGTGTTGCCTTGCTGTTCGTAAACGGCCCAAAACACAACGTTTAGTCCGCACAGCAGAACCAGGGCCCAGACGCGCTTCCACTCGCCCGAGCTAAGTGGCTGATGAGACTCTTCTTTTTTCGCCAACTGACCGGTTCCTGCGCTCGCTTGGGCAGCCTTTCTCAGTTCCAACGTGTCGGGGGCCAAGAACTTTTGGCCGATTACCTGCACGACTAGGCCAATCAACATGCCAAAGCCGGACGCCAGGAATCCGTACCGCCAGCCGTAGACCATCGCCAGCGTGCCAGCGACGAAATTGCAAAGAAAAGCGCCAAGGTTGATGCCCATGTAAAAGAGCGTGAACGCGCCGTCGCGGCGTGGATCGCCTTCAGCGTACAGGCTGCCGACCTGCGTCGAGATATTCGGCTTGAACAGACCGTTGCCTACAATGAGCAGCAACAGTCCAACAAAGAACAAGTTTTCAGCGCCAAACAGCAGGAATTGTCCTGCTGCCATGATGACCCCACCGACCATGACCGACCGTTTTTGGCCGAGGTACTTGTCCGCCAGGTAGCCGCCAAGCAGAGGCGTCAAGTAGACCAAGCCGGTGTACCACCCGTAGATAACTGAGGCATTTGGTTCAATTCCGCACGTCTGCTCAGCGATCTTGTGGGCCACTTCAGACGCAATGGGCGCAATGCCCTTGACCGCGTCGCCCGCCGTCAGCGCAGCTACTTTGGTGCTGATGCAAGTCTGCGCGTGGCTGATGTCCACGGCGGGCAGGAATTGGCGAATGAAATCCCAGCCCAACACTGTCGTCGGCTGCCCAGCGCCGTCGTAGCCCTTGCCTTGATAGACCTGTCGAATCGTGACGAACAGGTAGTTGACCATGTAGAGCTTGAGCAGGCCGCGCATACCGTAGTAGGAAAAGCGCTCCCACATCTCGGTGAAAAACAAGACAAAAAGACCCACTGGGTGGCCCATGAACGTCTGGCTTGGAATCTGCGGCGCTGGGCCAATCTTGGCGGTCGTGGCTGGCTGGCTCATGGTTCCCTCAACTGGTTGCGTCGCGAACGTACCATGGATTCCCCTGCAGGTCGACGCGTCTGCCGTTCGGGGCAGTTGGGCGGGGCGTGCACGTTGTCTTTTCAAGACGTTAAGGGTCGGTACTACCGTTTCTTCCCGTCATGTCCGCCGCCCCTCCAAGATCCGCAGAATGGCGGCCGGGTCATCCTCGATATCGCCGATCTCAAGAATCCGGCTGTCTGGCGGGGCGGGAGTCATGCTGCGTCGGGGCACTGTCGGTGGCGCCGTTGGCCGGGGAGCGCCTTCCGTTTGGCTCGCCTCGGCTGCGACATGTACTTCCAAGGGGTTAGACCGCGGTACTACCGGGTCCGCAGCCAGGTCCCCATCCCCGCCCAAGTACCAATCCCCCCGTCGTGCCAGCCACTCGCGGTAGCGGCCGAAGGTCCAGCAGCCATCGAGGCCGCCGCCTTCAAGGACGGACTGAAGCTTGGAGAACTGGCCCTGGCGAATCGTGCCTTTGGCGGCTGGAGTGGCCAAGAGGATTTCGCATTCGGGAGCCAGGCGGTCGTGGGGCGTGCGAAACGTGAGGCGCTGGCAGACAACCCCAACCAAACAGTCGGCAATTTGAGCCGCCACGCCGTTTTGCGACTCCGCCGGGAAGGCCGCCACGATGCGGGCCAATGCCTCCCAAGTGCTTGAAGAATGAAGGGTTGCCAGGACGAGGTGGCCCGTTTCGGCTGCGTTCAGGGTCAGTCGCATCGTCTCCGAGTCACGCATTTCGCCGACCATGAGGACGTCGGGGTCTTCGCGCATGGCGTCAAGCAGGGCTTGTTCGAAACTGGGCGTGTCGCGGCCAACTTCCCGCTGGCGAATCAGGGACTTTCTTGGGGCCAAGTTGTACTCAATTGGGCTTTCGACGGTGACGATGTGCCTGGCCTCGCGCAAGTTGATTTCCTGAATTAAGGCTGCAAGTGTCGAGGACTTGCCCGACCCCGTCGTGCCACAAATCAGCACCAATCCGTGCGTAGGCATCGTCAGGCGCGCTAAGTCCGGGTGCAGGTTCAGTCGGCGCAGGTTGGCCTGGAAGTTGGTGAGTAGGCGAATGGCAAAGCCGACACCTCGGGATGAGCGTAATACGTTGATTCTACAGCGTATTCCTGAGATGGTTCGCGATAGGTCCTCGGATTGCCGTTCGCGAAACGTCGACCACTGCGCATCGGTCAGCAGCGTCTTGGCGGCCTGGGTCAGCACGCTCGGGGCTATCGGCTCCCCGACCATGCGCAGTTGCCCGCGAACCCGCAGGGCGATGGGCATCCCGCCTTCCAAGTGGAGGTCGCTGGCACCTTGTTCCCGCGCTAAGGTTATCCATTTTTCCAGGGACATACGGTGTCTCCAACGCGCCGGGACTTGCACTCGATCGCGGCTGTTCGGCCAGGGACTACCAGGTCGCCCCAGCCGCCAAGTCCGCGTCGAGCGCCCAGGGCCCCTGCGGAAACTGCAGCCGCCGGCATTGCGCAAGTTCGCTCAGAAACTTGCGCCGTAGCCACAGCGTTGCGCCTAGGGCCTCAAAGTGTGGCGTAAACACTTGACAATCGACCATGGTGCCGCCCCAGCGCTGCAACTGCCGCGCCAAGGTCACAAAGGCGACTTTGCTGGCATCGTCCTGCCGCGCAAACATCGATTCGCCGGTAAAACAGCCACCTACGTGGACGCCGTACAGACCGCCGACCAACTCGTCGCCGAGCCACGCCTCGACGCTGTGCGCTAAGCCCATTTGGTGCAGGCCTCGGTAACCCGTGACAACTTCTTCGGTAATCCACGTGCCATCTTGACCCGGCCGTGGCGTTGCTTGGCACGCCCGAATAACCTGTGCAAATGCCATGTCCAGTGTGATGCGAAAAGTCTTTCGTTTCAAGACCTTGGCGAGCGTTCGGTTGATGCGCAGCTGTGAAAGCGGCAGCACAAAGCGCAGCGAAGGGCTATGCCACATCAGGGGCAAGTCATCGCAAGGCCACGGGAAAATGCCAAGGTTGTAGGCAACGGCTAGACGTTGCGGACTCAAGTCGCCGCCGATGGCCAGCACCCCCGATGGGTCGGCCCGCAGCGGATCCGGAAAAACTAAATCGTCGACCAAGGCGTAAATGGGCATGGGGTCATGGCTGCCGAGAGCCCGCTTTTGCTAATACGCGAAGAGAGAAACACGTGCAGAAGAGCAGGGTTGAGCGCTCTACTTTTCCCAAGCGCTTTGGATCTTGATCACCGCTGCTGCAGCCTTCTCCAGTGGTTTGTGGTTCGGATCGACTTCAGGCAGCGATTCATGATACTTATCATAGCGTTCATAGCCCGCCTGAACCTGCTTGCACGCCGCCTCAACCGCGTCAAAGTACGCCTTGACCTCGGTCAGTCCCTTGTCGTTGGCCGGCGTCACGTGCTGCAACCGCGCGCGATCTTGGGTCAAACGCTTGAGGGCAATGCCAACCCAAACCTTGAGCGCGGCGAGCTTCACCATATTGGGCGCTTCCCAGCTCTTGGCGGCGTCGCGGTCGTACGTCGCCACAAGGTCCTTCATCAGCCATCCGTACGTTTGCAACAGTTGCTGGCGAAGCGCTGTAATTTCAATGCTTTGGCCGATATTGCTCGGGTCGTCGTCAGACTTGAGGCCTGCTGGCCACTTGTCGATCTCAGCGGCTAGGCCATCCAACTGTCCACCTGCAATCAGAATTCGGTCACGCATGGCCTTGGCGGTGTCGGTGATGGGCCCGATGTTCGGCGCGCCGACCTTCTTGACCATGAAGCCAAAGACCCGATAGTGCTCCAATTGGTCGTTTGCAAAGGCAATATACCGATCCAAGATGGGGTTCTTGCCGATTTCTTCCCCAAGCGCGTTCAACAACCGGTGCGGGCCGCTCTTCTTACCGTCCTCGCTGCCGTCATAGCAGACGGCGTCCATCTCGCCGATGTTGACAAACTCCACGTTTCTACGCCGCATTTTATCGAACTGAAATGGCGTCAGGTATTCGTTGCGGCAGCGCGCCAAGTCTTCTTGGGCCTGCTTGACGAGGTCCCGCGTCTTGCCCGCCCAGGTGTCTGCTGCCGGGGCCGCGGCCGTCGGTTCCTCGGGCGTGATCTTGATGTCGTATTCGACCTTGGGAGGCTGGGCGAAAAAGTCTTTAGGCTTAGTCGGTTCGCTCTTGCCACACGCGCAAGCAACGAGGCTCACGGCGGTCGCGGCGATCAGGGTTTGGCGCAAAAGGACACGTTTCATGGCTACACCTCAGCGCAGGCTTGTAGCTTGCCCGGCCGGCGTTGGCAAGTGATGGCTCAGCGGCAGGTCCGCCCTAAGGAACCTTGTGATTACGAGATGTTGCTGCAGAACAGGTGCCTAGAACCAGGATTCGTCGGCATGCATTAGCGACAGGTCGCCGGCCTGAATCAGCTTGCGCGTCAGCGTGACGTTGGGCAGCACGTTGGCGGCAAAGTAGCGGGCCGACGCGATTTTCCCTTGATAAAAGGCAATATCCGCCCCCTTGGCCTGCGGCAACTTTTGCAGCGCCACGGCTGCGTGCCGGAGCAAAAGCCACGCGATAACAACCTCGGCCACAGCGACGAGGATGCGATTAGCCTGTAGCCCCGCGTGGTAGCCCGACTCCTCCAACTTGACGAGCATGGCTTGGAGAATGCCCTGCAACTCCCCAAGAGCCTTGGTTAAAAGCCCGCGCTCGCTGGCCAATTCCGCGCCGCCTTCTTCGCTCGCCAGCGTCTTTTGCACGCGTCCGAGCAAATGGGTCAGCGTCGCGCCACCGTCACGAATGATCTTGCGAAACAAAAGGTCCAGGGCCTGAATGTGGGTCGTTCCTTCGTACAAGCTGTCAATCTTCTGGTCGCGCACATACTGTTCAAACGGGTAGTCCTGAATGTAACCGCTGCCGCCGATACATTGCAGGGCCATCACGGTCAATTCCGTCCCTTTTTCACTACCATAGCCCTTGACCAGTGGCAGCAAAAGGTCATTGAGCGCGTCGAGCTTATGGGCCTCGGGCGAACCGTGTCCACCCAGAATTTCGACCTGATCTTGCAGATGTGCCGTAAACAATGCCAGAGCCCGCATGCCTTCGACGTGCGCCTTCTGGTGCATCAGCATCCGCCGCACGTCGGCGTGCTCAATGATGCGCACCCGTGGCGCCTTCTTGTCGGCCGCTTGCAGCAAATCCGGCCCCTGAATGCGCTCTTTGGCGTAGTCGAGCGCATTGAGGTACGCCGTGGACGAGGTCGCAAGGGACTTGACGCCCACTGCCATCCGCGCCTGCTCAATCACATGAAACATTTGACGAATTCCGTCGTGGACGCCGCCCATGAGCAGGCCACGGCAGGGAATTTCGTCGCCCAGCACGAGCTCGCAGGTCGCCGAGCCCTTGATGCCCATCTTCTTTTCGAGCTTGGACACGCGGACGCCATTACGTTGGCCAATCGTTCCATCCGCTTGCACCCAGAGCTTGGGCACGATGAAGAGGGACAAGCCCTTGGTACCGGCGTCCGCGCCTTCCGGCCTCGCCAGAACGAGGTGTACGATGTTAGGCGTACCGTCAAAATCGCCATTAGTAATAAAGCGTTTCGTGCCCGTGATGTGCCACTCGTCGCCTTCGACGTGCACCGCTTTGGCCCGCCCGGCACCAACGTCCGACCCAGCGTCCGGCTCCGTGAGCACCATCGTGCCGCCCCAGTTCTCCGCCAGGTGCCTCTTGAGGATGCGCGCCTTCTGCTCAGGTGTGCCCAACCGGTCGATAACACGAGCAATAAACGTCCCAAACAAGTAGAAGGCCGCCGCGGGATTGGCGCCCGCCACAAGTTCAAACGCCGCCCAGGCCACTGACGGAGGCGCCCCGAAGCCGCCTAGGTGCTCGGGCAGTTCGAGTTTGTTCCATTCGGCGGCCCAGAAGTCTTTGAGTGATTTCCTCAGGCTAGGGGGCAGTACTACATCGCCGTTGGCCAGCTGAGCCAGCGCAATCCGGTCACTGTCCGTAAAGCTCAACGCCAACTGTTCGCGGCAGAACTCGTCCAGGCCGGCCAACGCGTCGCGCGCGCTCTCCTCATCCATGCTGCTATACGGCCCGCGCCCCAGGCTCGTCTTGGCTACATCGGCGAATTCAAAGAGATTGAAATACAAGTCACGAAGATTACTGCGGTAATGATGGGTCGTGCTCATGATCTGGTGCCTCCATGTAGACGTCGGCAGTGTGCCACACTTGGGCTTGTGACGCAATGCGTCAAGGCTTCGCCGCTGCTGTTGCGTCTGCTCGGCCCGTTGAGGCCTCGGTGCCAACGCGCTCCGTCCTTGAACTCAAGGCGACGAAAGGGCATCGTACGGTTGGGTGGTCGGAGGCTGGTGATGGATCTAAGCGTATTGGGTAGACAAAGGCCCGGCCGGGCAGTCCTCGGCCTGATGCTGGCATGGTGGGCGCAGGGCTGCGCGTCGCCGGCCCCGACTTCGGCCCTGAGCGGGGCGCAGGAGGATGTGGGCGCAAGTGATTTAGCGGTGTTAGAGCTCGGTACTACAGACCTCGGTACTACAGAGCTCGGTACCACAGAGCTCGGTACTACCGATTCCGACGTTCCCCAGACCGATGCCGGTCCAAGCGACACTGACGCTGCCATCGCCGCTGACACGCCGGACGCTGCTGGTGACGTCACCGACACTGTGGCCGATGGCGCTGCCACCGGGTGCTCGGTCGGCTGTGACGATGGCAATTCGTGCACCGTGGACGCCTGCGCTGCCGACGGGACATCCTGCACCCACGGACCTATCGCCGGATGCATCGGGCTGACTTCCCCGTGCAATAGCAGCAAGGACTGCAACGATAAGACCGTGTGCGCATTGGAGATTCATGCCTGCGTGCCCTGCCTAGCTGACGCTGATTGCGGTGCCGCGGCGATTTGCGTGGGGCAAACGTGTTTGGCGGCATCTGCCTGTAAGTCTGACGCCGACTGCAAGGCAGCCAATCAAGTCTGCGATAAGAAAGCGAATTTGTGCGTAGACTGCCTCGGTTCCGCCGACTGTAGCAGCGACCAAATGTGCCAGGAGCGGCGATGCATCGACGCAAAACCGTGCAAATCCAGCAAGGAATGTTCCGCCGTCTGCAATTCAACGACCGGCACCTGTGTCCAATGCCTCAGCAGCGCCGATTGCAGCATGGGCAGTTTCTGCAGTAATTTCAGTTGCCAACCTCTCCTGTGCAAGAAGGGGCAATGCAGCGGCAGCGGCGTCTTTGCCTGCGCCAGCGATGGCGGCAGCTACCAATGGCAGAACAGCTGTGACGACGGAAACGTTTGCACATCAGAGAGTTGCATCGGCGCGCAGTGTGTCCCCGTCGCCAAGGATAGCCCGTGCAGCGACGGCAACGTTTGCTCGCTCGACGACGCGTGCGTCAATGGCGCTTGTATCGCTGGAAAAATGCTGACTTGCAACGACAGCAATCCGTGCACGATTGATCAGTGCGATCCGATCAAGGGTTGTACCTTCCAACCGATCGGTTCCGGTTCCTGCGACGACGGTGACGGCTGTACCAAGGGCGATAACTGCGCGACCGGATTGTGCAAAGGTATCGAGCAGATATGCAGCGACGGCCTGCCCTGCACAGCCGACAGTTGCAAGGCCGGCGCCTGTGTCTTCACGCCGACCGACGGCCTTGGCTGCGACGACGGCAACCCGTGCACCATCGGCGACCAGTGCGGAGGCGGCAAGTGCCAAGCTACGCAGCCCAAAATCTGTGACGATTCAAATACGTGCACGGTCGACAAGTGCGATGCCAAAGCCGGCTGTGTCTACCAAGCGCTGCCGCCTCAAGCCTGTGACGACGGCAACTTGTGCACCACCGGCGACAACTGCGTAGCCGGCGTCTGCGTGGGCGCAGCCAAGCCATGCGACGACAGCAATCCCTGCACGGTCGACGGCTGTGCCGCGGGAAACTGCAGTCATATCAACGCGGTCATCGGCACGCCCTGCGCCGTCAACTGGTCCTGCAATGGCGTCGGGCAATGTCTGGGCCCGGTGTGCGGCAACGGCGTCTGTGAACCGGGCGAGACCAATCTGACGTGTTCGGGCGATTGCAAGAGCGTCTGCGGCGACAAGGTGTGCCAAGCCGGCGAAAATGCGAATAATTGCGTAGCAGACTGCCAGCCCGTCTGCGGCAACAAGGCCTGCGAGTCCGGGGAATGGAACGGCAACTGCCCGGCAGACTGCCCGCCAATATGCGGCAACAAGATGTGCGAACCTGGCGAAAATGTGGGCAATTGTCCGGCAGATTGCAAGCCCGCGTGCGGCAATGGCGTCTGCGAAGGGGCAGAAACGCCAACGAGCTGCCCCAACGACTGTCAGCTAGCCAAGTGCGCCGCTGACATGTCCAATATCTTCAATAGTTGCATGGGGATGTGCGGCGGCAGTGGCTGGGGCGGTGCCTGCAAGTGCGACGCCGCCTGCTTTGCCAATGGCAACTGCTGCTCGGACAAGCTCGCCTGCTGCGGCAAGTAGAAAATCGCAGCAATTACAACCATTAGCGCCGTCTTCGCCGCCGTCGCCGACTCCGCTGATCGTCGGACTGGGTCCGCTCCTGCCCCATGCCCTGCACGCGAATCGTCACCTTGAGCGGACCTTGGCCCGCTTGACGGCGCACTTCACGCAGCGCCTCGGTCGCAGCCAAAAGTAGCCATTCTGCAACGGTTTCTGCCGTAGCATCGCGTTCCACTTGGACCTGGAGCAGGGCCGGCGCACCGGAGGCGGGCTCGTCCGCGCTGCCGTCCTCGTCGTCGTCACCATCGTCGCTTTCGGGCGTTTCGGCCGCGGGGCCAACTGCAGCCACAGCCGGCAACTGCGGCGGAGCGCCTGCGGGTTGCTTGCGCAGGGCCGCCAATTCCAGTTCATCCTCGTCGTCGAGTTCGTCGGCACTGGCACGCTGGGAACGCTTGTAAATTACAGCAAAACTCGGCGGTGGCAGATTGGCAGTTTCGCACACACGCGCCCACAGGCGGGGCATGGTCCGGTCACGCAACTCCGCGAGAAAGCCCGACAATGACCCAGCGGGCGACATCGCGTCCTCGAGCGCCTTGGCCGCCGCATCCATGGCCTGCGTCGTCCCTTGATCGACCGCGCTCACGGTAGCATCACGGCGCGCCTGGCTAAATCGCTGATGGCCGTCCGCTAACTGGTTGCGCGAAATAGCGAATCCGCTCCACAGAACCTTGGAACACGTGCGCATGTACGGGTTCTGGTGGTAGCCGAAGCGCAGGAGCCCATCGGCCTCGTTCCAACCCTGGTCGTTGGGGCCAGAAGGAAGTGAACTTAAGGCGGTTTCCATGAACTTGACGTCGTCGCGAGTCAACTGGGGCGACGCGGATGCGGGTTTGGCCATCGCAACTCCTGGGGTGTACAAGGTCGACCCCGGGCAAGCTTGGCGCCGAGGAACCTGCGGAAGATGTTGATTTTTTCGTTGGATTCAGCGGAGTGTTTCTACCACCCCGCCGATTCGCGCGTTGCAGCATAGCGACCCCGTCTCGCTGCGGCAACGCGTCCTGTAGGGCCCAAACAGACGACGTGGGCGCAACGGAGCGTGAGTGAGTCCGCGGCGCTATTTCTTCTGGTTTAGCCAATCCGCAAACGAATCAAAGCTATAGCGTCGTCCCAGGAAGTCGGCCACCAAATCAGCCGCGTCCTTGCTGCCGCCGGGCTCGAGCACCGCCTGCCGATATTCCAGCGCCGTCTTTGGGTCCAAGATGCCATGCTTTTTGAATTTGCTGAACATGTCCTTGGCAATCACCAGAGACCACATGTACGTGTAGTAGATCGCCGAGTAGCCGTTGAGGTGCCCGAAGCTCGCCTGCATGTGCGTTCCAGGCAATGCCGGGAAAGGGCTGTATTTGCCTTGGGTTGCTATCACAAAAGCATCCTGATCCAGGCCCGCCGGATTGCTCCGGTGTAGCCCGAGGGACAGCGAAGCATAGAACATCTGGTGGCGGACCCACAGCGCCTTGCCAAAGTCATCGGAATGACGAAGTTTATCGATCAGCACCTTGGGCACTGTCTCGCCCTTGGCATCGGTCGCGAACTGCCGCAACACTTCGTAATCTTTGGCCCATTCTTCGAAGATTTGCGAAGGGGCCTCGACGAAATCCCATTCTGTCGCCACGCCCGCAAAGCGCTGCCACTTCTGGTGGCCGCCCAGGGTGTGGTGTAGCAGATGCCCGAATTCATGGAAGAATGTCTCAACATCCTTGGGCTCCATCCACGCATTGCCGCCGGTCGGATTGGGGAAGTTGCAGACCAGCACGCCAATGGGCAACTGCCGGCCAGCGACGCCATTCTGCAGGGCAAACTGCGCGGCATGTTTGAACTTATCCGCCCGTGGATGCATGTCCAGGTAAATCGTTCCCAGGCGGTGTTCGCCCTCAAAAACGTCGTAGACCTCGACATCGGTGTGCCATTTGGGGGCCTTGGTGTTGGGCTCATAGCGAATTGCGAACAGCTTCGAGGTCAAATCCAGCAAGCCTTTCTTGACCTTGTCGTAGCTCAGGTAGGGCCGCATCGCTTGGGCGTCAAAGTCGTACTTCTGCTTCTTGGCCTGTCCGAGCAAGTAGATTTGCTGCCAATCCTGCACAATCGTGGCGTTTTTGTCGGTCTTGCGCAGCTCCTGCAGCAGGACCTCGAGTTCCCTCTTCATCCGGGCGTCGGAGTCGGCGGTCACTTTGGCAATAAACTCATCGACATTCTTCTCGGTCTTGATCATTTTGTTGGCGGTGATGTAGGCCGCCCAATTGGGAAAACCAAGTGTTGTCGCCAACTCATGGCGCAGACGCAGCAGTTTGTCTAGGTTGGCCTGATTGGCCGGCCACGCGCGTTGCCGATAGACCGTGTACAGTTCCTTGCGCGCCGCGTCGTCGGTCGCGTAGCTCATAAAAGGGATATAATCCGGGTAGTTGGTCGTGATCCGGACCTTGCCCTCGACGCAGCGTTGGTCGGCCTGTGGATTGGCCGCCGCGGTCTTGGAGCAGGGCTTGTGCCCGTCGATCCAGTCCTGGGGCAGACCGGCCAGTTGGCGGGGTTCGACATCGATAAACCGGACATCGCTAGCAATTGCCTTGTCGAAGGCCTGGCCGACGCTGACCAGATCGTCGTTTAGTTGCCGAATTCGCTGCCGGGTCGGCTCGTCTTTGTCGACACCTGAGCGATGAAATTCCTCTAACGTTTTCGCCACTAAGCGTTTGACGTCGGCGGTCTTGTCATCGACCTTGAGCGCCGCAAACACGTCATACAATGGACGATCCAAAGACAATTCCGTCTTGAACGCCGCCACCAGCTTCTCGCACTCCCCAGCCGCGTCACGGACCACAGCGTCAGGATGGACCGCGCGCATCAGCCCCGACTCGTTGTCGGCATTGTCGGCCTGAATTGATAAATCGTTGAAAATATTTAGAATTGCCATCGGATCGGCTGCCGGGGCTTGAGCGGCCTTGAGGATATCCGCCCGATCCTGCCTCGCCTTCGCCATCCGCTCCTGACAACGCAGGTACAACGGGTCCAACTGGGCGGCTGGCGGAGCGCGTTCAGAAACAGCGACTTCCACTGACGGCGGTGCCTTGGCGACCGGGGCCGTGTCATCGACGGTCTGGGCACTGCCGCAGGCGGTCAAAGCCGAGAACAAGGCAGCGGCGACACCTAGGGCGGGAATAGGCAATTGCTTGAAAATACGCATGAATAAGTTCGCTCCTCGCAAATTCGTCGCGCAAGCATACGCGCACGTGATTGCGTCGCCAAGCCACGTCGGCGGCCAACGCGCGCTTTGGCAGAGGGCGTGCGGGGTTGCGTGGGCGTGCAGCGGACTTGCATCGGCGGGCCGCGCGTGCCAGATACCCATTTGGGCCGTGGTCGGCTCAAGGGGCGGGCGCATGGGCCGTGTGTTGCAAGGATGCGGGCTGCTCGTCAGCTTAAGCGCGTGTTTTTCACCGGTTCAGGGACAAATGGCCTTGGGGCAGGCGACCGATATCGCCCCTGTCCAATCCGTGCCCCTGCAGCTCAATGCGTGTCGCAGCGCCGTGACGGACAGCAAATGGTTCCATGATTCAGTAGGTTATGAAGTATTTGTTCGCAGCTTTCAGGACAGCAATGGCGATGGCATCGGCGACCTGCCTGGCCTGATCGGGCGCCTTGACTACCTCAATGACGGGCAGGCGGGGCAGGGCAATGACCTTGAGGTCGACTTACTGTGGCTTATGCCCATCACCGATTCGCCCAGCTACCACGGCTACGATGTGCGCGATTATCGCAATGTTCTCAAGGCTTATGGGACGCTGGACGACGTCGACCAACTGATGACCTTGGCCCACGCCCGCGGGATGCACGTGGTGCTGGACTTGGTGCTCAATCACGCTTCGGCGCAGCACGCGTTTTTCATCGATTCTGCCAAGGGAAATGGGCACAAGGATTGGTTTGTCTGGCAGCCGAGCGACCCCGGCTGGGTGCAACCCTTTGGCACGGCAAAGGATTGGCACAAGAATGCCGATGCCCGCTATTTTTTTGGGGTATTTAGTGCATCGATGCCCGACTGGAACATTCGCACGCCTGCGGTGGTCAATGAGCTCAACGATGTCGGGCAGTTCTGGCTCAAGCATCAGGTCGACGGTTTTCGCCTCGACGCGGTTCGCTACCTGGTCGAGAATGGAGCCGGGCAACTGCAGCAAGATCAGCCTGAAACGATTGCGTTTTGGCAGCAGTTTGTCGCCGGTCTGCAAGCGACGCGGCCGACGACTTTGCTGGTGGGCGAGGCTTGGGCCAGCAACGCAATTGCCGCGAAATATCATGCGAGTGGCAGTGGTCTGCCCATGACATTTGACTTCGATTCGTCGGCTGCGCTGATCGCGACCGTGCAAAGCGGGGATCCGACAAACCTGCAAAACGCCACGTGTTTGCAAGAGGGGCTGTTTCCCGGTGGCGCGGCGCGCGGTACCTTTCTCACCAACCATGACATGGTGCGCATTGGGACTCAACTCGCGCAAACTTCAGGGGAAACGACTGACCTTCGCCTCGCAGCCGTCTTGCTGATGACCTTGCCTGGTACACCGTGGATTTACTACGGCGAAGAAATCGGCATGACCAATGGCCACGGCACGGACGACACCGACAAGAGGCGGCCAATGCAGTGGGATGCTTCAACAAATTCAGGGTTTACCTCAGGGACGCCTTGGCAACCGCTCAATGACGATGCCGCTACCGTCCACGTCGCGGGCGAGTTGGCCAATGCCGGCTCTTTGCTTCACCTGTATCAGCAGCTCATCCAGTTACGGCGTAATTACAAGGCATTGCGGCAGGGTTCGACGGAACTAATCACGCTGCCCACGGGCCTGTGGGGCTTTACCCGGACCATCGCCGGGCAGCGCCTGGCTTGCGTGTTCAATTTGACCGACGCGGACCTCAATTGGCCGGATGCGCCGGGTGGGGTGGACCTGCTGACTCAGGCCCCGCGCAAAGCTGGGAATTTGTCTGTGCCCAAGCGGAGTTATTCGATCCAGACCGTGCTGTGATTGCGGCAGAATTTGCCTCGGAGATTCTTCCGGCGGCTCGTCATGGACAGCCAATGATTGTATGCTGTTGCGCCGTTCACGGCCCTCAGCTGCTAGGGGCCTTTGACCCACGCCCAGGAGTTCATGGACCACCGTCCCGACCTGCCGATCGACGCCCATCTCCCTGAGATTTGTGCGCAATTGCTTGAGTCGCGCCGTCTAGTGCTCCAGGCCGAACCGGGCGCGGGCAAGACGACCCGGGTTCCTCCGGCGCTCATCGCCAAGTTGTCCGGCGAGATCTGGGTTGCTGAACCGCGCCGCGTCGCAGCTGTTCTGGCTGCTCGGCGAGTGGCTGCAGAAATTGGCGAATCAATTGGGAAAACGGTTGGCTACACCGTTCGCTTCGAGTCCGTAGGGACCCCAGAGACCCGTCTGCGCTACCTGACCGATGGCCTTCTGCTGCGTCGGCTGGCGGCGGACCCGCTGTTGATCGGGGTATCCGTTGTTATCTTAGACGAATTTCACGAGCGCCGCCTCGCCGCTGACTTGGCCTTGGGCATGCTGCGCCGGTTGCAGAAAGGTCAGAGGCCGGACCTTCATTTGCTCGTCATGTCAGCAACTTTGCAGGTTGAGCCCTTGGCCCAGTGGTTGGACCAGGCACCGGTGAGTCGCGTCGCTGGACGGGTCTTTCCCGTGCAAATTGACCATGTTGCGACCGTGGATAGCAGACCGCTTGCGGACCAGGTGGCCGCCGCTGTGCGCCAGCTCGGCGATGTCCAAGGCGACTTGCTGGTGTTCCTGCCCGGCGCTGGCGAAATTCGCAAGACAGCCCAGCGGTTGTCGCCCCTGGCTGCTGAACTCGGGCGGGTGATTCGGCCCCTGCACGGCAGTTTGCCCGTGGCTGAGCAGGAGCGTGCGCTGGCGCGGGAGTCGATGCCGAAGATCGTTCTTTCAACCAATTTGGCTGAAACATCAGTCACTTTGCCAGACGTGGTAGCTGTCATCGATACGGGCGTGGCGCGCGTCGCCGGTTTTGCCGCATGGTCTGGATTGCCGACGTTGCAACTGCAGAAGATTAGTAAGGCTTCTGCGACGCAGCGGGCAGGTCGGGCCGGGCGAACGCGTCCCGGGCGTTGTCTGCGCCTGTACACGCAGTTCGACCACGACCAGCGGCCGGCCTTTGACAAGCCCGAGGTTCTGCGCAGTGATCTATCTGAAACTGTGCTGCTTTTGGCGCAATCGGGACTCACGCCCCAGGACCAGAAACGCGACGCCGCCCAGATTTGGCTCGATCCGCCCGAAGCAGCCGCCGTCGATGCGGCAAGCGAATTGCTAAGGACGTACAAGGCGTTGGATGATGCTGGTGTTGTGACCGCGCATGGCCGCCGCCTGCTGGCCTTGCCTCTGGCACCCCGGCTTGGCCAATTGCTCTGTGTTGCTCATGCCCTTGGGGTCGCTGATGCCGGAGCGCTGGCGGCTGCTTTGCTCAGCGAGCGGGACATTCGGCCCTACGCACGGGCGCCTGCGCGCGCTAGCCATGGAGACTCAGACCTATTTGCCTTGCGTGACGCCTACTTGGCGCTACAGCATTGCGCCTTTGATCCCGCGACGGCCCGCGACCTGGGCTTGGACCTGCAAGCAGCGCGGCAGGTTCAGCGTGTGCATAGCCAATTGCTGCAAGCATCACGCCATGTTCTGGGGCATTGTCCGCCGGAGCCGGCGGATGTGGAGTCGGCCCTCGGTCAAGCCATCGTTGTTGCCTTTTGCGACCGCTTGGCCCAGAGGCGAGCGCCGGAAAGTCTTGAATTGCTAACTGAATCTGGTGGTATCGTGCGTTTGTCGCCCCAGGGCGAAGTGACCCACGCCCGCTTGATGGCCATCCTCGATGCGGAGGAACGCCGCGATGGCAAGACGGCTGTGGTGCAAGTCCGCATGGCCCATGGCTTTGACCCTCTGCTGATCCTAGAGGCCTTTGCCGACGACGTACAAACTGTCAGTGATCTTCAGTGGTACGCCCCAGGGAAACGGGTTGTCCAGCGCGAACGCCTGATGTTTCGCCAGATTACCTTGGACGAGTCGACTCGACCGGCGAAACCGAGCGCTGCCACCGGAGCATTGCTTCGCAAGCAGTTGACGGTCACAGAACTCGGAGAACTCGTTGATCCACAGGCAGTTGAGCAACTGATCCAAAGGGCTCACTTGGCGCGGCAAAACGGCCTGAACCTGCCGCCCCTGGGGCCAGAGGAACTCGAAAGGGTCTGGCAACAGGTCTACCAAGAGGCCATTTCGTATAATGATCTCAAGCAGATGGATGTGACTCAGCGAATGCGGGATCTCCTAGGGGCGGGTGGCCACCAACTGGACCAGTGGGTGCCCCTGAGCGTGACTTTGCCGGGAGGGCGCCGCGTGCGCGTCCAGTATCCGCCCGGTGAAGCGCCGTGGATCGCTAGTCGTTTGCAGGACTTCCTGGGCATGCGCGATGGTCCGCGCCTGATGCAAGGACGCGTGCCACTGGTCTTGCACCTGCTGGCACCGAACCAACGGCCAGTGCAATTAACGACTGATCTCGCGGGGTTTTGGCAGCGTCATTACCCTGCGCTGCGCAAAGAGCTGGGCCGGCGCTATCCTCGCCACGCTTGGCCCGAAGACCCGCTGCAGGCCTTGCCGCCTCAATCCGGAGAACGCCGTGATCGTTGATCTTTCCCCGAATCATGTCGAGATCTTGGGGCTCGTCGCCGGGGCTTTGACCACGGCCGCCTTCATTCCGCAGGTCATACAGGTGTGGAAGACGCGGTCGGCGCGAGATATCTCCCTGACTATGTTCGTGTTTTTCTGTCTCGGCGTCACACTGTGGCTGCTCTACGGGCTGCAAATCGGGGCGACGCCGGTGGTGGTCGCCAATGGCGTGACGTTGGTTCTGGCGCTGGCGATACTGGTGGCCAAGATTCGCTTTGGATAGGCGAGTTAAGGCTTCACGAGCCCGACGACGTGTCTCAGCTTGAGCAAGGCGAGCTGTAGCCCGATTCGCTCCCGCTCTTCATTGGCCTCGGCAAGACGCAGGCTGGTGTCCGCCTCCGCCACCTCAAGGTTCGTAACAGTTCCAGCAACTTGGGCCTTGGTGACAATCTCAGCGCTGCGTCGGGCGATGTCACTTTGCGCCTGGGCCACCGCGAGGACTTGCTGCGCCGCCTCGATTTCCGCAGCAGCTGTGCTGATTTGCACCGAAATCTCGGTCGTCGCCTTGTCAAGCTCAGTCTGCAGTCGCCGCAGGGCCGCACGCCTTTCGCGCAAGTCCACATACCTGGAACCACGGTCAAATAGCGGCAAGACCACGTTGAGCGTCGCTGCCCAAATCGTGTAATCGCCAACAAAACCTTTGGTGTCCGATGAGCGGATGTAGCCACTGGCAGCGACCACGGGTAGCCAGCGCAATTCCGCTTCTCGTACGAGGGCTTGCTCAGCAGCCACCCCGGCGCGTCGGGCGGCAATGTCCGGGCGATTCTCAGCCGCCTGAGCGGTCCAAGAGGCCAAGGACCCTTCGGGCAGGGCGATATCGGCGGGCACAGCCAATGCCTCAGCGGCTGGTTCGCCAAGCAAAATCTCAAGCGCTAGCATGAGTTGCTTGCGCGACAGCTTGGCCTTGACCACATCCTGCTCGGCGCGTTTGCGCTCGACCTGCGCGCGAAGAATCGGCAATTCGCCGTCCGCTCCTTGCTTCTTCTTGAGTTGTGCCAACTGCATCCGCTGGTCGGCCAGCGCCATTGCCCGTTGAGCCGCGGCGATCAAGCGTTCCAATCCAGCGATATGATAAAAGATTTCCGTCACATGGAAGGTTATCTCTCGCTGTGTCGCGGTCACCAGGGCCCTCTGCACATCAATGCCCTGGTCAGCGGCCCGACCCATGGCTAAAGGGGCGTAAGCAAAGATTGTTTGGTCCACAGACAAGGTGGCGGACACGGTGTTCAGCTTCTGAATCACGGTCGGCTCAATCGGCACAGCCATGGGAAACCCAAGGAGTTTGACGATGGAACCGAAATCGAAGTTCGCCTCTTTGGAGTTCCGCGTGTAGCTGCCCACCGCCTTGACGTCGGGAAGCCAGGCCTGCCCGACCTTGTCACGAGAAATCTTTACTTCTTCAAGATGTTGCAGCGCAATCTGCACATCGGCGTTGTGCCGCATGGCGGTAGCGATGGCAGTCGGCAGCGCAAGTGGTTCGGCCACCGCGGGCCGGGAATAGCCAAGAAAAATGCTGCAAAGGGCCACCAGCACTGCGATGCCGGTGGGATTCGGGGCATTCGGCTGCGGGATGGCCGTGGGCGCTGTGACCAATACCGGTACCGGCGGACGCGGGGCCCGGCGGCGAAAAAGCCGGGCGACACCGGTACGACCGCTGTCAAACCACAGGAAAACGCTCGGCAATACCAGAAGCGTGAGCAACGTCGAAGTCATGACCCCACCGATGACGGCGATGGCCATGGGGGCGCGGAACTCGGAGCCGGGGCCAACCTTGACAGCTGTCGGCAACATGCCCAGGATCATGGCAGCGGAAGTCATGAGAATTGGGCGCAAACGCGTTCGGCCTGCCTCGACAATCGCCGCAAGAGGCTCCATGCCATCGCGTTGACGCTGTAATGCCGCGTCCACAAGTAGAATTCCGTTCTTGGTCACTAGGCCGACCAAGAGAATCACCCCGATATTGCTGCCCATCGACATCGAGTTGTCGGTGATAAAAAGCCCAATAAATGCCCCCACTAATGCAAGAGGCAAGGCCGTCATGATGGTCAGCGGATGCAGGAACGATTCGAACTGGGCCGCAAGAATCAGGTAGATGAAGATGACGGCCAGCAGCAGTGCCAAGCCCATGGACTCGCCCGTCTCCTTGAATTGCTTGACCATTCCGTCTAGGATGACGTAATCGTCGCCGGCAAACTTGTGGCGCTGAAGCTGCGGTTCCAAGTCGCCGAGAATTTCGCCCAAGGACCGTCCCTGCGGCACACCGGTCACGACGATTTGCCTTGTCCTATCTTGACGTTCGATGACCTGAGGCCCTGAGGCCGGCTCGATGCTGGCCAGCGCACTGAGCGGCACAAAGCCCTTGGGCGTTGCGATGGTAAGCGAACTCAACCGTTCGAGGTTCGCTCGGTCACTATGCTGTAACTGCACACGAATTTTGACTTCCTTGCGCGCGCTTTCCTCGACACGTAGCTTGCCCGCTTCTTCGCCTTCGAGCGCAGCCCGCAGCGTCCGCGCCACCATCGCCACCGGCACGCCCAAGTCCGCAGCTTTCTTACGATCGACGCGCACGGTCTGCTCAGGCTTGCCCGGTGAAAACTGCACGTTGACGTCGGTCAGGCCGGGAATCTTCCTCAGCATTTCGCCAACATCAGCCGCATCCCGTTCGAGCAAACTCAGCGTCGATCCGCGGACTTGTACTTGCAGCGGCGCGCCCGCAGGCAGACCTTCAACAAAGGCCGGTGGCGAAATTGTCACCTTGGCATTGGCGACCAGTTTGAGGCAATCGCGTGTAGCTTGCTGTAGTTGCACCAGGGTTTCCCGCCGCTCCGTTTTGGGCACGGCCAGGATGCGCCACTGCACTTTGTTGACCTCACTATTAGGGCCAATCTTGGAATAGACAGTAATAATACCAGGATGTTTCAGTAGCTTCTCTTCTGCTGGCAAGGTCGCACGCGCCGCTTCGGCCAGGGACACGCCTGAGGGAAGCTCAATATCCACCATGAATTGCCCGCGATCCTCCTGCGCTACGAAATCGCTGCCCATGAGCTTGGCGAGTTGCAGAGAGCCGACAAAGGCCGCCACGCCGACCAGGACGGTCAAAATCTTGTGGCGAACCGAGCGTTTGAGGGCCGCCACATATAGATCCTCGATCGCTTGGTGCATGCGTTCAAACATGCGGACTGGCCAAGATCGTTGGCGATTATGGTCAATTTGCACGGCCAAGCGGGCCGACAACATCGGGTCCAGGGTAAATGCGACAAACAGCGACAGCAGCACCGCTGCGGACATGGTCAAGCCAAATTGGCGAAAGAACTGGCCAACCACGCCTTTCATGAAGGCCACGGGCACAAAGACCGCGACAATGGTCAGCGTGGTTGCAAGGACGGCCAGGGCGATTTCGGACGTCCCGCGCGACGCAGCGGTGTAGGGATCCTCGCCAGCTTCTAAGTGTCTGAAAATATTCTCACGTACCACCACGGCATCGTCGATGAGCAGGCCGATGGCCAGAGAAAGCGCGAGCAGGGTCATCATATTGAGCGTGAAGTGCATCAAATCCATGAGGAAGAACGTGCCGATGACCGAGGTCGGTAGGGCGAGGGCTGAAATGAACGTGGAGCGAAAATCGAGCATAAACAGCAAGATGATCAAGACGGCCATGGCACCGCCGAAGACGATGGCCTCTTCCACCTCTGCGGCATTTTCCTTAATAAAAATAGCCTGATCGATAATGAGGCTGGCCTGGAAGCCTTTGGGCAAGGTCGGCTGCAATTCTGCAAGGCGTTTGCTCACAAGATCAGCGACTTGAATCGTGTTCGACCCAGATTGCTTGATGACTTCGAACCCCACCGATGACTTGCCATTGCTGCGGATCTGCGTGCGAATTTCGGCAAAATCATCGGTGACGGAGGCGACTTCGCTCAGTTCAATCTGCGAACCCGACTGGCCGACTGCCACGACGATATGGCCCACGTCGTCGGCATTGCGGAGATCTCCCGACAAACGCACGGAAATTTCGCGGGCTCCCTGCTCAAAGTGACCGGCGGGCACGGCCAAGTTTTCGGCCCTCAACTTGTCGATCACCGCAGTGATGGGTAAGCCGAGGGCATCTAGCTTGTTTCGGTCAATTTCCACATGAACTTCGCGATCTTGTCCGCCAACGACATCCACCGCTGCGACGCCCTGGACCCGCTCCAACTGGGGCTTGATCGTATCTTCGCAAATGCGCCGCAGCTGATCATTGGAAAGTCCTGGAGAATTAGCTACATAAGTCTGAATGGGCGCAGCACCGATGTCGACCCGGCGGATCGAGGGTTCGCGCACGTCCGAAGGCAGATTGGCTCGCACCGAGGCGACCCGTTCGCGCACATCTTGGGCCGCTTTGTCAATATTTGCAGAGAGTTTAAAGACCACCATGACCATCGAGACGGACTCGCGCGAAAACGAGCGCACGGTGTCCAGGTCATTGAGGCCGGCGACGGCGTCTTCCAGGGGCCGCGACACCTGACTTTCCACTTCCCCAGGAGCTGCACCGGGATAGACGGTGGTAATGGTCACAAGGGGAAATGTGACATCGGGAAATAGGTCGGTGCCGAGCGAACGCAGACTCATGGTGCCAAGCACCAAGATCGCCAGCATCATCACGGTCGTGAACACCGGGCGGCGAATGGCGATATCCGATAATGTCATGACTCTGCCTTGGGAAGAACCTATGATATGAATGGACTATTGCGCGTGCCGGGGCAAGGCCCTACGGCAAAGAGTCGCCTTGGCGCCACTGCGTGCCTGGGTTGGCGACCACCTGATCCGTCACTTGCAAGCCGGCGCGAATCAAAAGAAATTCCTTGTCCGTTCTGAGGACCTCAATAGTGCGCCTTTGCAACTTGCGGTCGGGGCCCAGCACTAGCACGGCTGGCTCGTCGCCCGTGAGCAATGCAGTCAGCGGTACACGCACGCTGGTCTCAGCCTTGGCCATCAGGGTCGCATCGACAAAGGAACCAGCGAACAAGCGCCCGTCCAGATTGGGGATTTTGCCTTCAATGGGCACGCGGCGCGTCATCGGGTCAACGCTTGGAATCAGCAAATCCAGTTGTCCTTGAGCTAACACGCCGGCATCACTGCGAATCCGCAGGTCTGCTCCTTTCTCCACGCGCGCAGCGTCCCGATCGCTTATCGCACCCGAAAACCGAAGATTGTTGAGCTTTTCAATGCGAAAAATCGGCTGCCCGGGCGGCGCGAAAAAGCCTGGGGCCGTTGGCGCACGCACGACGACACCGTCAATCGGCGTGATCAGGTGCGTTTCCTGGCGCATGGCGTCGACCAAGCGAGACGAAGCTTCTGCTTGCGCAATCGATGCTTGGCCAAGGCTCGACTGACTGCCGGCCGCAACGACTTGTTGCTCTGACGCAGCGCCGGCCAAGGCCAAACTCTTGGAGCGGCGCAAGACGTCAGTAGCCATTTCCTTTTGTGCTTACGCTGCTTGCATACCTGCGCGCGCTTGGGCAGCCTGGGCTTCTAGGTCGCGGTCATTGAGCCTCGCGAGCGTTTGCCCGGCGTGGACAACATCGCCCCTCTGTACATGAATTTCCAAAACTCGCCCCGGCAGCTTAAAGCCCAGGTCCACCTCAGCTTCTGGCTTGAGCGTACCGGTGAGGTGAATTTCCTCCCACGCCGGGCTCGGCTGCGGTTGCACCAGGGCGGGCGGTGCCTTGGGCCCCAGCGCTGCGGCGTTGCGAGCAACCGCTTCCTGTTGCGTTTTGTCCAGTTGGTCAAGGCGTGCCGATACCTTGCGACTGAGGAAGAGCCCGCCAGCGATCAGGCTTAGCATGAGCGTGGCCAAAGCAACACGTTGCCCGGTCTTGGTCCCGCGCCCTGAAGGCGACACTGGTGACGTTGAACTCACGGCTAGTCCTCATAGCGTTGAAGAGCCGCTGGCGTGCGTCGATCGGAGCCATTGCGGCGGGGCAGCAGCCTTCGAGGCAAGCAAGCCTCAACTGCGGGGCGAAGTGTACCCGCTCAGTCGGTGAAGGCTATTCCAAGGCCGAAAGTATTGAACTGTTCTCCGTTCATGGAGCCCAAAGTCGTGTCGATGCCTAGGCCAACGTGGGCCGCCAGCGAGTACAGGTAGCGGAGCACCACGGCCATTCCCGTTGCAGAGCCAGCGCCATTGGGCGGGTCGGCGTGGGCCCAGGCCAGGGCAAGTGTCGTGGTCCCGCCGCGGGTGTGGAAGTTGACACCGCCGCCCACGTGCGCCAGGCGGATGGGGCCAGAATTGCTTGAAGATGTGGAGTAATAGCCAGCGACACCGACCAACCCGACACCGTTGGTCAGCCTCAGGCCCAAGGAACCCGCAGTGCCCCAGCCAAGGGCAGAACCGGCCGCCTGCCGTTCAGCAAAGCATCCAGAAACCATGGCTTCGGCGGCTAGGCCCATGGATTCCTCGGCCAAAGGCTGGGCTGGGCGCCAGTTGGACGGTGCGGCGACGCGTGCTGGGACCGGCGCAGCCAAAGGCGGGCGATCGGCGGGGCTCGTGCACTGGCCTTGATCGCAGACCTGATCGCCCGGGCAGTCCCGATCACTGCCACAAGCGGGCGGCGCTGCGACGCTCCGGCAGACGCCTTCACTGCAGATACGGCCGTTTTTGCAGTCGGCGTCTGAGGCGCACCCGTCCGCCCAGGCACCACGGGCCCCCGCTAGCATTGTGACGAGTGCGAGGCCTAACCAAGCTCGCTTGCAGGAGATTTTCACGGAATACCCCTCTGCCGTTGCCGGCTGCGCTCGCGATTGGCACCCTTGCCGATGCCCTGGGGCCATGCCCGCCCGAGTCGGCGCCGAATCCGCAGCCGCTGCGCCGTGGAGTATCGCAGGTTGGCCGACCATTCGGTAGTACCGCATTTGAAGTGCCTGAAAATACACAATCCGCCGACCAGGCCCCGAGCCAATCTATCGCTGCTGGCCGCACAGCACGGTGGCAACTGCCCGGTCCGGGGCGCTTCCTGAAATCGGTAGTACCGCCGTCTAAGTGCCTGAAATGAAGTAACCGCCCTCACATTGGAATCGGTAGTACCGCCCTCCAAGTACCTGAAATCCAACGATCGCTCCCCTTTCCCATCACTGTCTGCCTCAGGCTCTGGTCGCCTCGGCGCTTGACGAGGGCCAGGGACCGGCGTAGAAGCGCAGCCGCCTATCGATTGTTGGCCCGCCTGGACCTTGCAATCGTGCGGGATTGCCCCGAAATTGGGTCGGCGGTGCGATCGGTGCAGGCTCCAGAGGCCGCCTCCGTGGATGCCCCTGAGGCCCTCGCCGTCCCGGCATGCGCCTCCCGTTCGCCAGCTTCCCCTCTTCTTGGAGCTTGATATGACTCACCAATCTGCACCTGAACTCAGCTTTGGCGGCGGGCTGCCGGACTTGCGGGACCAAGTCATTTTGGTGACGGGCGGCACGGGTTCCTTTGGCCGCGCGATGACGCAGCGCCTGCTGTCAGACTTTCAACCGCGCAAAGTGATTGTGTTTTCGCGCGATGAGCAGAAACACTTCCAAATGCAGCAGGACATGCCCGATCCCCGCTTGCGCTTTTTCGTCGGCGACGTGCGCGATCGTCAGCGGCTGATGCGTGCCTTTGAAGGCGTGGACGTCGTGCTACACGCCGCGGCGATGAAGCATGTGCCCCTTGCGGAATACAATCCGCTTGAGGCGATTCGGACCAACATCGACGGTGCTGTCAACGTGATTGACGCGGCCCTCGAGCGCAACGTAAAGCGCGTCGTCGCGTTGTCCACGGACAAGGCCGTCAATCCGGTAAACCTCTATGGTGCTACCAAGTTGTGCATGGAGAAGCTATTTATTGCAGCCAACAGTTACCGCGGTTCTCACGCCACGTCCTTTGCGGTTGTGCGCTACGGAAACGTTGTGGGTTCAAAGGGTTCTGTTGTGCCCCTTTTCGCCAAACAGCGCCTCGAAGGCCGGCTCACCCTGACCGACCCGCAGATGACGCGCTTTTGGATCACCATGCGCCAGGCTGTAGACCTCGTCGTGCTGGCCTTGACGGTTGGCACCGGTGGCGAAGTCTTTGTGCCCAAGATTCCCGCAGCAGATCTAGCAAGTTTGGCACAGGCGATGGGCCCGGGCTGCGAGCACAAGGTCCTTGGCGTGCGTCCTGGCGAGAAGATCCATGAGGCCCTGATCACCGCCGACGAAGCACCGCAAGTCCTTGACTGTGGTCGTTATTTCGTCATCGAGCCGAGCTTTCCCTGGTGGGGAGGCGTCCAGCTGCCCGGCCATCACGTGGCGGCGGACTTCACCTACACAAGCGCCAATGCGCCCGATCGGCTTCCGGTCGTTGAGTTGCGCAAGACCTTGGTAGAGCTCGGTTTTCTCCCAGATGACGTTGGGAATAGCGCGCCAGGCGTGGCATGACCGTGCCGGAGCCTTCAGCAGGGCCAGCAGAGCCTTCAGCGGGGGCAGCGGAGCCTTCAGCGGGGGCAGCGGAGCCTTCAGCGGGGGCAGCGGAGCCTTCAGCAGGGCCAGTGGCGCCTTCTGCGGGTGAATTGGCGGCGCAGCCCTTAGCCCCTGCGTCCAATGTAAAATCTCCAGTCCTGACAAGCAGTTTGCAGCGCCTATTTCGCAACGCCAGCCTCTATGGCGCCGGGACGCTGCTGGTTTCCCTGATCGGCATGGTCATGGACCCGGTGCTGTCTTATCGCTTGAATCGCGCAGACTTTGGCGTCGTCGGCCTGGCCGCAACGGTCACCGGCATGCTCTCGGCCCTGTACACGTTCGGCCTCGACAGCGCTGCCGGCCGGTCCTGGTACGATGTCGCCACCAATGAAGGCGCACGCCGGCGCAGCATCGGCACGCTAAATACCTTTCTACTCGTATGGTTACTGCTTCTCACGGCGCTCCAAGAATGGCTGGGCCCCGGGCTCTACGGTCACTTCTTGCCCGGCATCCCCTACGCAACCTACGGCCGCCTCATCGCATTGGCTTTACTTTTCAATGCTTTGTCTGCCATTCCTCGAGCCCTTTGGACCGCGTCGGAGGATGTACGGCGCCTGGTCGGCATGCGCGTCGCCGCTTCCCTGCTCGGATCGGCCTTACTATACGCGCTGTTGCTGTGCACGCACGCGGGACCGATGGCGGTGCTCATCGCCAATGCTGTCACGCCGGTGCTGCTCCTGTGGCCGTTTTTGCGCTTTGGTTGGGGGCACTTCGGCTTTGCTTGGGACCGTCCGTCTCTGCGCGAATCCCTGGCCTTCAGCCTGCCGATGGTCGTGCACATGTCGAGCCATTGGGCCCTCAATGCAGCCGATCGTCTCGTGCTTGAAAGGCTGATGCATCGCGAGGCTGTCGGTTTGTATTCAGCGGCTTACAATGCCTCGACCGCAGCGCTGATCACCATTAACCTCTCCATCAACGGCGCGTACGTTCCGCAGTTTATGCGCGCCCATGGCAAGGCCGATCAGGGGCCCTTCGTCGGGCGTGCCATCACGGCCTTTCTTGGCGCTTCTGCTTTGGCGACGCTGGGTTTCATCGCACTGGCACCGGCGGTGATGCGCCTTGTGTATTCGCAGAACTTCACGGCCGCGGCTGACCTCTTGCCTCCCCTATGCCTGGGCGCTTTTGCCCAAGCATTCTATCTGATTGCGGTCAACGGCCTCTTCCACGCCAAGCGCACGAGATTGCTGCCTCTACTGACCCTGACTGCCGGAATTTCCAATATTGCCCTTTGTTTTTGGTGGATTCCTCGCTTCGGTCTGGTCGGCGCCGCCTGGGCGACCACGGCTGCTTACGTGATCCTGGCCGGGCTGATGATCCTGGCTTGTGCATCCGTCACCAAATTACCTTGGCAAATTGCACGATTGACGCGCATCGGCATCATCTTTGCTGCCGGTGCGACGTTGGCTGTTGGTCTAGGTGGGCGTTGGACGCCGTGGATGGACCTCTTGATAGGACTGGCGATTCTTGTCGCCGCCCCCATGGCGCTCTGGGCCACTGGCTTTTTTACGGCTGAGGAAAAACAATGGCTGCTGAGTCGGGTTGGACCCTGGCTGGGCCGCCGCACGCAGGAGATGCCATGAGTGACCAACCGCGATTTCTGTCCTATGGCCGCCAAAATATTGACCAAACGGACATTGATGCCGTCGTGGCTGTTTTGCGCAGTGATTTCCTCACCCAGGGGCCGGAAGTCGAACGGTTTGAACAGGCCCTGGCTGCCGCCACCGGAGCGCGTTTTGCCATCGCCTATAGCCATGGAACTGCAGCACTTTTTGGCGCTTGCTTTGCGGCGGGTGTGCAGGCCGGCGATGAGGTCATCACCTCGCCCATCACCTTTGCCGCTTCGGCCAATTGTGCAGCTTATCTCGGGGCTAAGCCCGTTTTTGCGGACGTGGAGCCCCTGATGGTCACCCTGGACCCGGACGCGTTTGAACGAGCCATCACGCCGCGGACCAAAGCGGTGATTCCTGTTCACTTTGCCGGGCAACCCGTGCAACTTGAAGAAATCTCGGCGATTGCCCGCAAGCACGGTCTCACGGTCATCGAGGATGCCGCCCATGCCCTGGGCGCGCGCTACCACGGCAAACCCATTGGTGGGACAGGCCTTTCTGACATGGCGATCTTGTCCTTTCACCCGGTCAAGCACATCACCACGGGGGAGGGCGGCGCGGTGACAACCGACGACCCGCAGTTGGCCGACCGCCTGCGTCGCTTTCGCAATCATGGAATTGAGCGAGATCCTTCGCGTTTTACCATCCCATCGCCGGGGCCTTGGTACCATGAGATGCAGGACCTGGGCCACAACTTCCGACTCACTGACCTGCAGGCAGCCCTGGGACGTTCACAACTGCAACGATTACCGGCATTTGTCGCCCGTCGCCAGGCCATTGCTGTCCTGTACGAGCGCCTACTGGCGGGCGTGGCCGGCGTCAAGACGCTCGGGCATCTGCCTGACACAGAAAATAGCTATCATTTGATGGTTCTACGTATTGACTTTGCTGGACTCGGTCGCGACCGCGCTCAGGTGATGGATGCGTTGCGTGCCCGGCAAATTGGCTCACAAGTTCATTATATTCCGTGCTATCGCCATCCCTATCACGCCGCGGCCGGTTGGCAGCCGGCCGATTTCCCCAATGCCGAAGCCTTCTACGCCCAGGCCTTGTCCCTGCCGATGTACCCCGACCTGAGCGACGCCGATGTCGCCCGCGTTGTCCTTGCTTTGCAAGAGGTTTTGCATGGCTGAGAGTCCGCACCCCGTCGTGGTCCTGATTCAGGCGCGCATGGGGTCGAGCCGCCTGCCGGGCAAGGTCATGCGCAACGTCGCCGGGCGGTCTTTGCTTGCGCACTTGCTGCAAAGGCTGCGGGCGGCCAAGACACTGGATAACATTGTACTTGCCACGACTTGTGACCAGCGCGATGACGAACTCGTCGCCCACGCTGCTGCCCTGCAGTTGCCGGTCTTTCGCGGCGATGAGGCCGACGTTCTCGACCGATTTGTCCAAGCCGCGCGCGCCTTTTCGGCCCAAACCGTGGTTCGAATCACGGCCGATTGCCCGCTCATGGATCCGGCCGAAGTGGACCGCGTCGTCGGTGCGTTCTTGCAGGCTTGGCCGACCCTAGACTACGCAAGTAACCAGTTGCCGCAGCAGCGAAAAGTACCGCTTGGCTTGGCTGTTGAGGTCTTCAGTCGGGTGGCTTTGGAGCAGGCGGGCACGCAGGCGACGCACCCCCACCAGCGCGAGCACGTGACGCCCTACCTCTATGACACGCCGGGTCGCTTCCGGACTGAGCTCATTGATTTTCCAGAGGATCTGTCTGAATTCCGTATCACGGTTGATACCCCGCAGGACCTCGCCGTAGTGACGCCGGTGCTCGAGGCGTTGGCGGGGCATCCGCGCGCCTTTGCGCTGCAGTCGGCCATCGAATTCCTGCGGGCCCATCCAGAAATTACTTCGCAAAATGCCGACATTCACCAGAAGGCGCACACCGAGGCCGCCGCGCCCCGACCCGTGTTGCTGCTGCGGGCCGATGCAACGGTGGCGGGGGGCACTGGGCACGTCATGCGCGTGCTGGGCCTGGGCCAGGCGTGGAGGCGGCAGGGTGGTAATGTCCTCGTTGTTTCGAAGGATTTGCCCGAACCCCTGGCGCAGCGTGTGGTCCAGGCTGGGCTTGAACTGGTTCGCTTGCTGGGCGAACCGGCGTCGGACCAAGACGCCGATCAGACCTTGAGCTTAGCCAAAGCGCGGCACGTGCAGGCTGTTCTTGTTGATGGATATCATTTCAATCATCAATACTTAGCCTCCCTGCGCCTACCGGACCTGCCCCTGGCCTACGTCGATGATTTCGCGCAGCCCGATTTGCCTGTGGATCTTGCGCTGATGCCAAATGCCGGTGCCGTCGCGCCAGAGGGTCATCTTGCGCAAAAAGTGCTTGCAGGAAGCGAGTTTACGCCTGTGCGCGATGATTTGCGCTTGGCTCCGCGCCCGCCGCGGCAGTTCGACCACAGTCCCCTGCGCTTGTTGCTGACCTTTGGCGGCAGCGATCCTGCGCACATGTCCCTGCGTATCCTTCCGATTATCCAGCGAATTGCTCAGACGCTGCCTCTGCAGACGACCCTGCTCTTGGGGCCGGCCCAGGCCGACATTGCCGCCGTGCGCGCGCTAGCCGCCCCTAGCTCGGAAATCGAAATCCTGCATAATGTCAAGGATATGCCGGGTCTGCTGGCGCGAATCGATCTAGCCTGCAGCGCGGCAGGGACAACCACATGGGAACTCGCGACCTTGGGCGTGCCGACCTTGCTGGTGCCTGTGGCAGACAACCAGGCTGTCGTTGTGCGTGGCCTGCTGCAGGCTGGCGCCGGCCAAGCGACGGCACCGGCGTGGGAACTCAGCGATAGTCAACTTGAATCGGCCCTCGTCGATTTTCTGCACGCAGGCCAACTGGCGTGGCAAAATTGGTCCCAGGCCGCCATGCGCCTTATCGATGGGGGCGGGGCAGATCGAATCATTACTGAAATCAAACGATTTTCTTCGGAGTTTCGCCATGGCAACCGCGCTTAGCCCAATCGCAATCGGCAAACACCAGTTGGGTCCCGGTCATCCCTGCTATATCATTGCGGAAGCGGGTAGCAATCACAATGGCAACCTGCAACAGGCGCTGGCCCTCATTGATGTTGCGGCGGACGCCCGCTGCGATGCCGTGAAGTTTCAAGTGTTCAAGGCCAGTCGGCTCTATCCGCCTGGGGCTGGAGCCAGCGATTACTTAGGGGATCCGCGGTCGATCGATGAGATCATCGCCGCCATGGAACTGCCGGAGTCCTGGATTCCGACCTTGCACGCTCATTGTCAGAAAAGAGGTTTAGATTTCCTCAGTTCAGCCTTTGATGAAGGGGCCGTCGACCTGATCGCGCCCTGGGTCGATGCGTTCAAGTGCGCCAGTTACGAGATGACGCACACGCCCCTGCTGCAATACATGGTTCGCAAAGGCAAACCGGTGCTTCTCTCGACTGGTGCCGCGACCCTGGATGAAGTCGGGCAGGCGGTCGCGGCCGTGCGCGCTGTTCAGACCGATCGGCAAAAAGTGCCTCTGATTTTGCTGCAATGCACGGCGGCCTATCCTGCGCCCCTTCACTCGGCCAACGTCCGCGCTCTAGCGCATATGCGTGAAACGTTTGGGGTTCTCACGGGCCTTTCCGATCACACACGCGCGGCCACCGCTGCCATCGCGGCTGTGGCCCTGGGGGCCGTCGTGGTTGAGAAGCACTTCACGCTGTCCAATCGCCTCCCGGGCCCGGATCACAGTTTTGCTTTGGAGCCTAGGGAGTTGCATGAGCTTGTTGCCGCCATTCGCGACACCGAAGCGGCCTTGGGCGATGGTCTCAAGATCGGCACGGCGGTTGAAGCAGAGCTGCGGCACTTTGCCCGACGCTCGGTCTTTACCAGTCAAATTGTCAATGAAGGCGATGTATTGACTGAAGAAAATACCCAAGTTCTGCGCCGTGGCAAGTTGGCGGCCGGCTTGGACCCGCACCTGCATCCGGCCGTCCTTGGGCATCGCGCCGCCCGCACCTTGGGAGCCTTTGTCCCTTTGCAGGCTGCCGATGTCGCCGATGCGCCCGAACTCCATGAACACTCAGTGCAATTGCGCCGTGCTGGGCCTGATGACGCCAAGGCGGTCTGGCAGTACAACGATGCGCCTGCGACCCGGGCTGTGTCCCTGTCGACCGCTGCGATTCCGTGGACCACCCACCAGCAGTGGTTTGCCGAGCGCTTGGCAGATCCCCATTGCCGGCTGTGGATCATTGAACAGGACGGCGCTTCGTGTGGCGTCGTACGTGTGGACAAACAGGGGGATTATGGCGTTATTTCAATCGCTTTAGACCAGGGTGCCCAGGGCCATGGTGTCGGTCGAACCGCCCTGATCGCAGCCAGTCAACGCTACTTTGGCGAAACGGGCGACCGAGAAGTGCAAGCGCTGATTTTGCCCACAAACTTGCCGAGTTTGCGTGCCTTTGCGGCTGCCGGCTTTGAACCCCAGGGTCAACGACAGGTGGGGACCACGACGGTCTACGTCTACGTCCGCCGCGCTTGATTCCGTCAGGAATTCTGGCACCATCCGCCGCCCCACTGCCAGGAGTTTGCCCATGTCTACCGGTTCTTCTCCCGATCCACGCCGCGTCGAAAGGCTTTTTGGCAGCGAATTCGGCGTCGCGTATACCGACCGCAATGCCGAAGTCGATGCGCGTAAACCCCAGTTTTTTCATGATCTTTTTGCCAAGCATGGCATCTCGCGCTTACTCGAATGTGGCAGCAATCGCGGCCTGAATCTGGGCCTATGCGCTGCCGATCCGGCGATGGAAGTCTGGGGCGTCGACATTCAGCGGGCGGCCCTGAGCTTGGCCGCCCAAGCGATGCCTAAAGGGAACTTTGTCTACGGTAGCCTGTTCGATTTGCCCTTTAAAGACAATTGGTTCGATATCGCGTTCACCTGCGGGGTACTGATCCACGTGCCGCCCGAGGGCTTAGGCGCGGCGATGGACGAAATGTACCGCGTCTCGAGGGGCTGGATTCTCTGCGCAGAATACCATGATGAGCGCGAAGTCGAAGTGCCGTATCGTGGCCTGTCAGGTGCCCTATGGCGGCGAAACTACGGTGCAATGTGGCAGGAGCGCTTTCCTGGGCTGACGCTGGTGGATCAGGGCTACAAGGCGCCTGAAGAGGGCTTTGACCGCATCACGTGGCAACTACTGCGCAAGCCCTGAGTTCGTCATGCCCGCGCAGAGCGTAGAATCTACTGCCTTTTCAAGGTGGCTCAGCAGCAGTGCCGTGGCGTTACAGCGCCTGATGCCGCTCCTGGGCTGGCACCTGCTGGTCATGGCCGTTTTGCGCGCCATTTGGATGCTGAGGCCTGATCCGTTTGGGCATCCGCTGGTCGGCAAGTTTGACTGGTACTGGTTTCACGCCGTCGGCATGGACCTACAACAGCTTCTGATTCCAGGTAGATACCTCCTTGCTATACTGATGGTCCTGGCGCTGAGGCCGGCGGTTTTGGCGCGCCTGCTGCCGGCGCTGGCCCTGGCGATCGGTCTGCTGACCACCGTGGTGGTCTTCGCGGCTCAGGTCGACCTCGAAGTCATGCGCTTTGTTGGTACCCACGTGACGTGGTCCTTGGTCACGACCTACACTGGTGGCGCATTATTCCATGAATTGCCTAGACTTCTCTCGAAGGATGCCGGCGGTCCCTACCTGGGCCTAGCCCTGCTCCTCATCGCCCCGCCGGCGCAAATCGCTTTGCAAATAATGGCTTGGCGCCGTCCACAGCCTGTGACGCTCGGTTGGCGGCAGCGGGTGTCGCCGCGGTTTTCCGTGTTTGCCGGCGGCATGCTGATCGCGTGGCTGTTTACCGAAGTGATTTGGCCAGGAAACGCGCGGGCTTGGAAGGTTCGGCCCATCCTGGTTCTGGCGCAAACGGAGTGGACCGAGGGCATTCGGCCGCCCATGGCGCAGGCTTTGCAGCAAAGGGCGGCGGTGCTGCACGCGGCGCGCTGGACTTCGACCAATCCAAGTGAATCTCAGGTGTTCCCAGACCCCAACTACCCGCTCTGGCATTTGACACCGTGGCAGGCGTGCCGAACGCCGGCGGCGAATCAAGCTGTGATTGCAAAGCATTGGCTGTGCAATGGCGACGCTGATGGCGATGGCACCCCCCTGCGCGACGACTGTGATGACCAGCGGGCCGACATTCACCCGGGCGCTGTGGACGTGCCGGGCGACGGTATTGATCAGGACTGCTCCGGTGTTGATGCGCAACCATGGAATATTCTAGTGCTTTCCCTGGAGTCCCACCGCGCCGTTTCCGTCGGCCACGTCTTCCCAGGCATCGCGCCCCAAGGCCGCAGTTGGTCACCGGTTGTCGACGCTTTGGCCAAGCAAGGGTACGCCCAGGGCAGGGCGGTTGCGGCTGGAATCCCGACCATCGGCAGCTTTATGGCCTTGCATACCGGCCTGTATTCATGCGTGAATTGTCAGGTCGCGACCGATTTCACCGTTGACCGCTTGCCCGCCTTGCCGGCGACGCTGCGCGAACACGGCTACTACGCCCAGTTCTTCAGCGCCTTCGACCCCGCATGGGACAATCAAAACGCGTGGTTGCGCCATTGGTATGATCAAGTCGACTATGACCGCAGCCGCCAAGAAGATGCGGAACTGCTTGACCATGTTGGCGATTGGCTTGTCAATCAGTCGACCCAAGTCCTTGGGGGAAAGCCCTTCTTTGTTGTGGCCACGACTCGGTCAAATCACTTTCCTTTTCCTCGGGTTAACGGTGTCCCGACCACGGGCGATGACAGCTGGCCCGACCGCATGCGCGATACCATGGGCTATACCGATGCCGCCGTGGGCCGCCTGATTGAGCGGTTGCGCAGCCAACCCTGGTTCGTGCATACGATTATCGTCGTCACTGGCGATCACGGTTTCCCCTTGGGAGAACACGGGGCGCATTATCTCCATGAAACCCTGCACATTGAGGCCACTGGCGTGCCGCTGGTTCTGGTCGGCGAACATCCAGAACTGCGGTCCCTACGCGGGGTGCTCAATCTCGAGCCTTCAAGCCACGTTGACCTAGCGCCGACCTTGCTGGACCTTGCCGGCATCGACCCATCGGGCGCGTGGATGGGTCGGTCTTTGCTGCGGAAATCACCCGGCGTGGCCATCACCTTCAAGGATGCCCACGAGGCGATGTCCCGCGGCCGTTACCGCATTCTGTATGACGTGCCCGACGCGGCCCACCCGGAGAACTGGCAAGTCTATGATCACACGGTTGATCCGCTGGAAAAGCAGAGACTGCCGGCGCCGGCGGACTCTAGGCCAATCGGGGAAGAACTGGACCTGACTTCGCAGTGGATGCGCGAACTCTACACCAACAATCGGGTTTTGCCGCCGTAGATGGCTCCGGCGATTCTGGCCCAACAGTCGCCGCACGTGCACGTGGGGGCTTGGGACCCGCGCCGGACCAACGGAATTCGCAACCGTGCCGCGCCCTGGGTAGACTGTGGGAGCAGCGCCGCCCGTTGTCCGGCCCGAGTCTGGCCCTGGCGCAGATGCAGCGGCGTAATCGTGTTTAGTGCCGTATAGTTAGGCGTTGTCGGCTGGGGGTCTTGCGCGGAGAGGTGTCATGCGGTCAGCGAGAACTCTAGGCCTGTGGCTTGTATTCGCCGTCGGCTGTGCAAGTGGCAATGGCGCCACGGTTTTTACCCTACCAGATGTCGTCAATGAACCCGGCGCTGACACGGCTTCGGTTGGCTTTGGCGATTCCGGCGCTGGCAGTGATAGCACCGGGGTGACCGATGTCGGCATCAGCGATGTACCCGTCGATACAGTGGATTTGAGCGATTCGGTCAGCACCGACGGCGCAGGCACCGATGCCTCCGGCGATGCCACCGCGACGCCCGACGTTCCTGCGACAATCACTTCGTGCTTTGGCCACTGCGGCCTAGTGCTCGAAACCAACCCCTGCCATTGCGGACCGACCTGCAAGGCGGACGGAAACTGCTGTTCCGATTACGAAGTCTCGTGCAAATGCCAGTCTGATGCTGCCTGCGATGACGGCAATCCCTGCACCGATGACACCTGCGCCAGTGGATACTGCAAGCAATTCCCGATCTTCGGCAAGACCTGCTGCAACACCGACGCCCAATGCAGTGGCGGCGATGCGTGCAACGTCGCAAAATGCCTTGAAGGTACCTGCAGTTTGCAAGCCACCAACTGCAATGACGGGTTGGCATGCACCAACGACGTTTGCGACCCAAATACAGGCGCTTGCAGCAACAAGCTCGTCGCCGGACAGTGCTTCATCGATGGTGCGTGCCACAAAGCCGGCGATTACGACCCGAATTCAGCAGGTTGCGCATCGTGCGATCCCCTGCAGAGCAGCACGGGCTGGAGCCCCAAACCGGGCATGTGCATCATCGACGGCGGTTGCTACAAGTCGGGCGACGTAAATCCTATGTCATCATGCGCAGTTTGCGATACGACCAAGTCCACCACTGCGTGGACCGGCAAGAGCGGCACCTGCTTCATCGACGGCCAATGCTACAACGCAAAGGCGAGCAATCCCCAGAATAGTGCTTGTGAATTGTGCGATCCGGCGGCCAGCAGCAAGGCCTGGAGCCCCGTCGCCGGCAAATGCAATATCGGCGGCGTTTGCTATGACAGCGGCGCGGTCGACCCCAGCGCCCCCGACTGCCGCAGTTGCGATCCGACCAAAAACAAGAGTGATTTTACACTCAAAGCCGGCTCTTGCTTCATCGGCGGCAGCTGCTACACCGCCGGGGCGGTGCAGGCCGGATCGAACAGTTGCGGGGCCTGCGACGCGACCAAAGCGACCACGGCGTGGACCTTTAAGCCCGCGGGAAGTGCCTGTGATGACGGCTCTTTATGTACCACGGGCGAGAAATGCGACGGCACCGGGCTGTGCAAGGGCAGCCCCATCGCCAACTGCTGTATGGCCGATGCCGACTGCGCCAACTACAAGTTCAAGGCGGGCGAGGAACCCGGGCCCTGCGACAAGGTCGTCTGCCTCAAAGGTGCCGGAATCTGTGATAAGCAAGCCATTGCATTGTGTTGCGTTTCCGGAGTGTGCTGCGACGTGGGTGCCAAGTCCGTGATGCCCATCAACACGGTCTGCAACAACTCCATGAAAGTAGGCGTACAATACCAGTGCAATGGCCAAGCCGTGGAGCAACGCCCGCTCTACTACGGGTGCACCGGGGCAAGTCCCAGCAAATGTTCCAGCGATACGCCTGGTTATGGCGATTGGTCCCCGACAGGTAAGGTCTGCGACCCCAGCCAGAACTGTGTCCTGGTCAGCCCCGACGTGACGCCAAACTGCGTCAACAAGTAGGGCTTGGCTACCTCAAGGGCGATGGCGAAAGCGTCTAACAAGCTGCGGAATTGTTTGGAATAATCCTCGCCTACCAGCGAACCTTGCGGACAGAGCCATCCCAACTGCCGGCGACGATGGCGAGTTGCTCTTCAACAAAGGCCACGGACTTGACGCCGACGGCGAAATCACTGCGTTCGGCAATGCATTCGCCACTGTAGACGCGCCAGACCTTGGCAGACCGGTCATCCGAGGCGGTGGCGACGTGGCTACCGCTGCGGTCAAGGGCAAGGCCGGCGACGACATCAGTATGTGCATGAACACTCAGCGATTTTTCGCCGGTCCGTGTCAGCCAGACCCGCAGCTGTCCATCCCAACCGCCTGAAACTACAGTTGCACCGTTGTGCGACACGGCGAGCGCACCAATAGCGCCTTCATGGCCGCGCAACGTCTGGCGCGCGCCACCACCAACGGGATCCCAGGTGCGAACGACGCCATCTTCGCCCCCGGTCACGACAATTCGCCGCGAGCCAGCGACAGCGACGGCCCTCACGCCATCGCGATGACCATTGAGCGTTCGCCGCAGCGTGAGGTCCGGGATCTCCAGCAAGTGCGCGGCACCATTGCCACATCCTACGACCAGCAACTTGGCGTCCTGGCTGATGGCTAGGCTATGCACGGGGCTATCGACGTCCAACTCAGACAAAAGACTGCAGTTTGCGGCATCCCACAAGCGAACCACACCATCGGCGCTGCCTGAAGCGACCAGCCGGCCATTGCCGCCACAGGCCAAGGCAAGGACCGCTTGCTGGTGATCCCCTATAGTTACGCGCTGTTCGCAGTCCTCCAGCAGGACCGGTTCGTCGCCGAGCGAAGGCAGCATCGCCAAATGAATGGCGCCCTCTTGGCTCGCCATCACTGCGCGTTGGCCATCTTCGGTCAGCAACTGCGACGACCAAACGGGTGCCACACGCCTGGAGGCCATCGCGCGTTCGCCCAGACCCATGGTCAAGGACTGCAGGTCGGCAAAGAGCTGATCTGCTTGAGGTTGTCCGCGACGCCCGGCCATGGGCAGGAGGTCAAAGACGCCGCGCGGGCCCCCTCGGCTCAGACCACTGGCTAGGCCAAGCCAATCTACGCCAGGTGCGGCACCCCGAACGGGAAGGGATGTGGGCTCGGATTGCGACGCAATAGTGAACGATTCTAATGGCTTGTTTGGTGCCAGGGGCACTGGTTTGGCGGGCTCGATCGTCACACGATTGCGCTCTGCCCCTTGGCGTGGCGACCTGTACGCGATGACCGGATCCGGCTCCTCACCGATTTGCAAGATCGACCCATCATCGCCCAGGGAATAGGCTTCTGTATCGTGGGCTAAGGCCGCTGCTTTGCCCCTGGCCTGCACTTCGCGCAGCAGCGCTGGCATGTCCAGGGCCCGCGTCGCAGCACCTTCATCGACCTTGCCGGGAATGGGCCCCGGCGCGATGTGGGGCTGTGTAATGACGGGTGTTGGCTCCGGTTCTGCTGCCACAGACGCAACAAGGCCTGACTGCGCGAAGCCACTGGCCGGCACGCGAAACATCCCGGTTTCGGCATGGGCCCCGATCGCCTGCAAAAGCGCATTGCGCATCTCTGCCGCATTTTGCCAACGATCTCCAGGCTCTTTAGCCAGAGCCCTCTCGATCACCGCGGCCAGTGGCGGACGGACCAAGCCGGGCGCACGCTGACTGAGCTGGGGAACTGGCTCAGTGACGTGTTTCATCACAATTGCCAAGGGGTTATCTGCCTCATAGGGCAGGCTGCCTGTCAGGCATTCCCAGAGCACTACGGCCAAGGCGTAAAGGTCAGCCCGGCCGTCCACAGGGCGTCCCATGGCCTGCTCGGGGCTCATGTGCGTGGGCGTCCCGAGCGCCTTGCCCGCCTGGGTCATGCCGGCGTCAACGTCCTTGACAATGCCAAAATCCAGAACCTTTACAATGTCTTCCCCGCCCGGAATGCGGTGCAGGAAGATGTTGGCTGGCTTCATGTCGCGGTGGACCAGCCCGTTGGCGTGCGCTTCACCCAGACTGCGCAGCACGGCAACGCCAATATCTACGGCTTGTTGCTCGCTCAGACTCTGGCCTTGGGTCAAGGTGCGGCTGAGAAGGGCCTGCAATGTCTCGCCATTGAGGCGTTCCATGGCCAGGAACAGTTCGCCGGTATCGGTTTGGCCAAAATCGAAGACGCGAACGGTATTTGGGTGCGACAGGCGCGACGTGCTGCTCGCCTCGTGGAAAAACCGCCGAGACTGTTCCTCTGCGTCAGAGTTCCCCTGTAATGTCAAGATCTTAATGGCAACAGGATGGCCGGTGGTGACGTGTTCGCCTTCGAAGACGACGCCAAAGCCGCCGCGGCCCAATTCGCCGCTGACCCGGTAGCGTCCGCCAATCACATCGCCAGGTTGCAGGCCTTGGCGCGATTGCTCGACGCGGCGTACCGTAGGCGTCCCGTCCTTGGCGCAGACGGTGGCGTCGGTGGTCGTGCCGCAGCGAGGACAGTAACGCATGGAATTCCCTTAGTTCTTCCTGTCTAACGTCGGGAGACCTGAGCGGCTCCCGAGCCAAGAATCCACGACTTTGGCGCTGAATCTGTAGAAAGATTCAGGGCCTGCCGGGCGTCATCGATCACGGCGCGCCACAGGTTCGCGTCAGGGTGATGTCGTCGACGAAAGTCCCGGTGGTCGTGTTGGCGATGCCATCGACAGTGTCAAAGGAGAACTGCATAGAAATCAGTGATCCTGAGTACTTGCTTACGTCGAGGCTGACCTGCACCCACTGCTTCATCTGCAGTCCGACCACGCTTTTACGCCACAATTCAACGGGTCCACCGTCCACCAGGGCATTGACGGCTAGGTCGTCATAGGTACCGCCCTCGGTATCCATCCAGACCCAAAAGGAAAACGTCGTTGTGGCGCCGGCAGGTACGAGCATCGGCGCGAGCGTGGCCTTGCCGCTGTTGGGATTGCCGCCGTCATCATAGTTGCCCGCTGCGAGGTTGCCGTACCACAAGGATCCTGTGCCACCATGCGCAGTTTTGCCCGTTACGACTTGCCATTTGACGGTCGGCGAACTGCTGGCGAACGTGAACTCCATCGGCGTTCCCGTCTCGAAATCCGCCGCGAAAATGCCGGGTACGCAGCATCCCGGCTTGTCGAGCGCGGCCCAGCTGCAAATCTTGTTGGCACCACAGGTGTCGCCGGTGCAGACGTCTTTGTCGTCGCAGTCCGTATCTGTGCTGCAGCATTGGGCTTTATGAGTGCATTGGTTGCTCTTGCACTTGTCGAGCGTGCAGCCGTCGGCGTCGTCGCAGTCCTTGTCGTACAGGCAGCAGTTGCTGTCCGTCTTGGTGTGCGCGCAGGCCAGGCCGACAGAAGGGCAATAATCCTTGGTGCATAGGTTGGCGTCGTCGCAGTCGCCGTCGATGTCGCAGCACTGGCTGCCCGACTTCTTGTCGTGGTGGCAAACGTGATTGAAATCGCAGGAGTCGATGGTGCAAACGTCGGTATCGGCGCAATCGGAAGGCAATAGGCAGCAGTTTGCCTTCTTTGGGTGCGCGCACTTGAACGCTACGCAACTGTCGTTTGTGCAAGCATTTCCGTCGTCGCAGGCCATGCCCGGCTCGCAGTACGCGTTGTCGGTCTTGTAGACGCACAGGCCCCCTTGGCAGGACTCGGCTGTTGCTCCCTGATTGTCGTTGCAATCCAAGTCGTTGGCGCAGACTGTCTGTGTGCAGGTGCTCGCCAGGGCTAGGCCGTCAAAAGCCATGGAGCCCGGGCCGTTCTTGCTGGGCGTGGCTTCCAAGACCAGCGCAAAGTTGGCAATGCCGGGCCTTGCGTAACCACTTAGATTAACAGTGACTTTCTGCCAGTCAGCGTTGGCAACGGCTTGCCAGACCACCCAACTAGCGATTGGCGTTGCCGCGCGTAACCGCATGATAGTACCGGGACTTAGCTGGCCCTTGTACCAGAAGGTCAAAGAGGCGCCGCGGCCGATCGGCAGGGCCACGCCGCTCAGGGTGGCGGTCGCTGTGACGCCGCCAAGGTTCGGAGCGCCGGCGAATTCCTTGAAAATCAACGCAGAACTGCCGGCTTGGGCGTTGGCGCCACTGCTGTCGATGTTCCAGGTGCCGGAAGCGCCTTGGCTGAGTTTGGGCGTCCAGGCGTCGGCGGCTTCAAAGCCTGTGTTCTTCAGGGCGGGGGTGCAGCAACTGGCGCCAGCCAAAGGCTTGAAAGCACAGCCAAAGCTCGTGCAACTGTTGGTTGTGCAGCTGTCGGACTTGCCGCAATCGGCGGCAGAGCTGCAGCAAATGAGGTCGTGGCCACAGGCGTGACCGAGGCATTTGTCCTGCGTGCAGGCGAGCTTATCGTCGCAGTCCAGGTCGCTGGCGCAGCAACCCGGCAGGCCTTGGTACGTGTTGCTGCAGGTGCCGTTGCCCATGTTGCATTGGTCTAGGGTGCACGGATCGCCGTCGGCGCAATCATCTTGTGTTTTGCAGCAGTTGGCCTTGGTCTGGCTGGCGCAGATGCCGCCGGTGCAGGTGGAGACCTTGCACGGATCGCCCTGATCGCAGTCCACCGGCGTCTCGCAGCACTGGGCTCCGTCGGGCTTGATGTGGACGCAACCCTTGACTGGATCACAGGAATCGGCCGTGCATGTCTGTCCATCGTCACAGTTCAAGGGCGCGCTGCTGCAGCCGCCGACCTTGTTACAGCCATCAGCCGTGCATGAGTCGCCGTCAGAGCAGTCCAATGGTTGGAAAGTACAGCCAATTCCTGGCTTGCAGGTGCCGACGGTGCAGGCGTTGTTGTCCTCGCACGGGTCGTTGGCATGGACGCAACTGCCTGTATTGATGTCACAATGGTCGAGGGTGCAAGGGTCATTGTCGGCGCAATCGAGCACGACATTGATGCAGCCCTTGACCTCGTCGCAATCGTCGCTCGTGCAAGGATTCGCATCGTCGCAAATGCTTGGACCTGCAGCGCATTTGCCCTTGTAGACCTTGACTGGGCCGGTATCCGCCGTGGGCGTTGCATCGTCCGACCCATCAGCCAAAACGGAGTCTAGTTGCTCAGTTCCATCGCCCGACGCGTCGGCTCCGGCAACTTCGCTTGCTGCGTCGGCCTTGGGCGTGGCTGTGGAAGTGCAGCCCGTGGCGCTCAAGTTCGCTGCCAAAGAAGCTACTACGAGCCACAGGTTTGCTCTGTCAGCGGACCAAATGCTTGTATTCACGAGATTCCCTTTCAGGTCTGCCCTGGTGACTCCGCCCAACCGACGTGCCCTTATGCTAGCGGCTGCGCTACCTTGTCGGCAAGCCCCTGGCGGGGAATCGGTAGTACCGCGTTGCAAGTGGTTAAAAAGATTGATCGCACTGCCTCACCTAGCCCAGGGCGGCTCATGTGCAGCGCCAAGCTTGGCAGTTCGGGCCAATGGCCTGGGCCGAGACAGCGAATCGGTAGTACCGCGTTCCAAGTGCGCACGATGATTAGAACGGGCCCGTTCACCTCCGGTAGTACCGCATTTCAATCCCGCGTAATCATAAGATCGCCCCAATCCCACCCGCCAAGCCCCTTCGCGCCGGTCACTTGGTGGAAACGGACGGCGCGGCGGCGAATAGGATCTTGAGGTCGTTGTCGGTGAACGCAAGGCCCATTCCGCCAAAGAAGTCCATGCGCGAACTGGGGTAGAGCAGTTCATCGCCGCCCGCCCAGACGTAGAGGAAGGGCAGGAAGCGCCACGTCAGCGAGCCACGCACGCGGGGGCGCGGACCTTGGGTGAAGCGGAAGACGTCGGCTGAGACAATCACGCGGTCGCTCCACAGGTATAGGTCAGCCCCGCCGCCAGCTGTCGACTCCAACATGCCGCCGCGCAAGACCAAGGGCCCGAAACGGCGGGCGTATTGGACGCCAAACTTCAGTGCGTTGGTGGTGTCGGTGATGCGGTCGACGCTCGAAGTCGCCGTCCCGTTGCCGGCTGTGGTCTGGGTCAGGCGGGTCGTCGCGCTGGAACTGCCTAAGTTATCACCGGATGCGGTGGCGATGACGTACCGGTCTTCGCGCATTTGCAGGCGCAGGCTCAGGTGAGATTGCCAACGAAGCGCATCCGGGCCGTTATGTAACCCAGCGAATCCAGCCATTTTGTAGTCGATGCCGGTCTCCAGGCGGGTGTAGCGCTCGATCAGCGACTTGGCATCCTCGAGGATCGCCTCGCCTTTGCGCACCAGCGTTTCATCCTTGAGCAGTCGACCGACATTGCCTTCGCCCCGCTCAACGCGACCCGCGACGATTTCCAGCTTGGCCACCACGGCGTCGACCCGGTTGAGCGTCTTCTGCACGCCGGTCAAGGTATCTTGAACACTGGTAATTGCGTCGCCCGCAGTGTCTCCATGCCGACCCACGAGGTTGCGCACCGTTTCGGTCACCTTCTCAATATTGGCCAAACTGCGGTTGAGGGACTCGCCCGTCTTGTCCACCAAGTGCCCAGAACTTAAAAGCAACTTATTGGCATTGGCCGTTGCCGCAGCGAAGTCGTGTAGGCCGCGGTCCAAATCGCCGCCGGTGCCGAGGGCTCCTTGACTCAGTCGACCACGCAAGTCTGCGCCAATTAATGCCAATTCGCGGCTGGTCTTGACCAGGTTGTCGGCGATTTCTTGAAAACGCGCCGTGCCTTCGTCGGTGCCGAGGACTTTGCTCGCTGCGTCGGTGATCTTGCCGATATCACTGGCAATCTTGCTGATTTTGGGAATGATTTCACTGGCCGTGTCGAGTTTGGCCAGGGCCGCCTGCATCGCGGTCGTCGTGTTGACCAGGGGGATTTCGTCGCCCTCGTGAAGCACGGGTCCCGCGGCGCCTGGTGTCAATTCAAGCACATAGTCGCCGAGCAAGGAGGCATCGGCCTTGCGCAGTGCCGCAGCGTTGCGCAGGTTGCCCTCGGCGTCCTTGAGACCACCGTGCAGCACGACAGATTGTCGAAGCCGAATGACTACTTTGACGCGGTCGCCCACGAGTTGGAGGTCTTCAATCTGTCCCACATTGTAGCCCGCCAACGTCACTTTGGTGATCGTGCCGAGCCCCGTCACGTCGCCAAACCAAGCGACGGCGTGCCACGTGTCATTGCTGCCGCCGACGCCGTGGTTGGACCGTTGGACGCCGATGATGACCAGGATCACCGAGACGACGGTCAGGATGCCCACGAGCAGGGTAGGGCGGATCCACTTCATGCGTGAACTCCAGCAGTTTGTGCGCTCGACAGGGCCGGGCCCGCCCCATCGGCCTTGAGCGGGCCGGTGCCGCTGACCGAGATAAATCGCTGGACTTCCGAAATGTTGCTGGCGCGAAACTCAGTTGGCGAGCCGTATTCGATGATACGGCCCTCGTAGAGCATCGCGATCTTATGGGCAATTCGAAAGGTGCTGGCCATGTCGTGCGAAATGACGACCGACGTGACCTGCATTCGCTGCTGAGTCTCTGCAATCATATCATCGACTTGGGCGATCATCACCGGGTCCAGACCGGTCGTTGGTTCGTCGTAGATCAGGATCTCAGGGCCGAGAATGACCGCGCGAGCCAACGCTACACGCTTTTTCATACCTCCAGACAGCTCGGCAGGAAACATGTGTTCCACATTGAAAAGCTTGAGCTCTTCAAGGCGAGTCATGACCAGTTCCCGTTCTTCCTTCGCAGTCAGGGACCGATGTTCGCGCAGCGGGAAGGCGATGTTGTCGTACACCGACATGGAGTCCAGCAGGGCACCGTTTTGGAACAGCATGCCAAAGCGGCGTCGTGCAGTGAGCAACTCTTTGGGTTTCATGGTGAAAAGGTTCTCGCCGTGCAGCCTGACCTCGCCAGAATCGGGCCGCAAAAGCGCAACCAAGTGCTTGATCAGCACGCTTTTGCCGCTGCCTGAACCGCCGATGATGACTGTGATCTTGCCCGTCTCAAAGGAAAGGTCGATGCCGCGCAGAATCTCTTTGTCGCCAAAGGACTTGTGCAGACCACAGACTTCTAGAATGGGCGTGCCTACTTGCACAGTCATGGCTCGCGTGCGCACCGGCCGCAGGGTGTTCTACAGCCCGCCAAGCATACGGGACCCCGGCGCGTTGCCAAAAAAGCCGCTGACCTCGCGCACAAGACTCAACTTTACAAGGGCGACGCGCCTGCCCTAGCATCGCAGCATGGGGCCCTCTTCTGCCCTGAGACACGCTGACTACGTGGGCGAATCCCGAGTTCCTACAAGCGTTTTACGCTTCCTCAACGGTGAACTGCTTGGGCAGGTCGTTGCGCTGACGCGTCCGATCGTCATCGGCCGGGCGTCGACGGCGGATCTATTTGTGCCCGACCGGCGCATCAGCCGCGAGCATTCGCGGGTCACGTCGGAGGAAGGTCGCTTATTTATAGAGGATTTGCAGAGCCACAACGGTACTTACGTCAACGGTCAGCGCATTACGCGGACCGAACTGTTCCGCGGCGACACCATTCGTGTTGGTTCTACGCAATTAGCCATTGAAGCCGCGAACTTATCTGAGACTAGCGCGGTGATGGTCGTCAGCGACGCCGAGACGATGCAGCCCCGCTTGGTGAGGCCGGTTGAACCATTTCTCGCTGAAAGTATTAGTGATTTGATCGCCGTTCGCTACTTTGGCGAGTTTCAGCCCGCAGAAGTTGAACAGCTTCGTACCCGCGAAGGTGTCACCAAACTCCTGACCAATAATCGGCATTTTGCGATTTTGCATGAAGTCTCTTCGATTCTTCAGCGCTATACCGATTTACGCGAGCGCCTGCCTGAACTCCTTGATTTAATGTTGCAAGTTGTCGGTGCTAATCGGATTGCCCTGCTGGTGCTCGATGCCCAGGGGCAGTTGGTGCCGCGCGGCCTGCGCCATAGCGATGTGACGCTAAACACGAATGATTTGCCGATGATGCAAATCTCTAAGCGCGTTGCCGATGCCGTACTGACCGAGCGATGCGCGATCATCACCGCCGACGTGGCCAACGATGTCCGCTTTGCGACGTCGGATTCCATTGTTCTGGCCAACATTCGCTCGCTGATGGCGGTGCCGGTGCTGGTGGCCGATCGCCTCGTGGGCTTGATTGAGCTGGAAAACACCCGAAGTATCAATGGGTTTGATGAGGCCGATCTGCGCATGGTCTCGATCTTTGCGTCGATGCTTGGCGTGGCCCTGGACAACCTCGAAGTCACCGAGGCTCACGAGAGAACGATCGCGCAACTCCGCGCTGCTCAAGAGCAATTGCTTGCGACCCAGGAGAGGCTCGTGGCCTCCGAGCGCATGGGGACCTTGGGGCGCCTAGCCAGTGGCATCGCCCATGAGGTCAAGAACCACCTGTCCCCGTTCATGTTGGCCGACATGATTGCGCGCAAATATCCGAAAGATGAGGAGATTCAGGAAGCCGGCGAGCTCATGCTGGAGGCGCAACACCGCATCGTCAGCTTGGTCGATGAGATCCGCGCCTTTGCTCGCGGCAGCACCCAGGCCATGGATCCGTCCCCACAGGACTTGAGCCAACTGGTTGATAGTGTATTGCGCTTTGTGCGCTGCGACCGCTCTCTTGGCGAAATCGATCTGACCCAGATGCCCGGGCCTCGCCTGGTGGCGGTGGTCGATGGACAGCGGATCCGCCAAGTGCTGATTAATTTGGTGCGTAACGCCGCCGACGCCGTGCCTCGTCCCGGAGGTCGCGTTGAACTGCGCGTTATTGCACAGGAACGGGATGCGATTATCCAAGTCATCGACAACGGTTCGGGCGTCGACCCGGCGATTGCCGATCGCGTCTTTGAGCCGTTCTTTACGACCAAGGGCGATAAGGGCCTTGGCCTTGGGCTGGACCTGTCCCGCCAAATTGCCCGAGATCATGGCGGAACGCTGACCTTTGAGTCCCAGCGGGGCGTCGGCACCGCGTTTACCTTGAGGCTGCCGCTGAAACCCCCGGTGAAAGCGCCTCATTTTGACGACATGAAGACGGATCCGCTCGGCTCGGTCGGCCTTGCCGGCAAGGGTCCAGGTCCGATGTTGCCTGAGCCCCCAAGACGAGCCCAATGAGTCGAGCCACCCACTATGTGCGCAACAATGCTGAGCAACTAGCGGCCCGGCCCCAGGGGCATCGTGTCGGCGATCCGGTCCTGGCTCGGCGCGTGGTGGTCGTGCGCAAGACGAGTCACGTGGAATTGTTGGCGTCTCGGCCTGACTTGAAGTTGCAAACGGCCATGGCCAGCGGCGACCCCCTGGCGGACCGCGTGCAGCTGGCACATCGGGAACACGTGCATTCTTGCGAAGTTGTGGTCGCAGCTTTGCAGCACAGGCGGGTCAGCTTTCGCGTGGTGCGCAACCTAACCCGCCGACTAGCCGCCTGGGCGGACTTGGTGATTACGGTGGGCGGCGATGGCACTTTCCTGCGTGCTTCTCATGCGGTAGAGCCAGGTGAGCTGGGCGATGGACCGCCTATGCTGGCCGTCAACAGCGCGACGTCGACCTCTGTTGGCTACTTCTCCGCGGCAACAGTGCAAGATTTTGCCGAAACGCTGGATGTGATTGGCACTGGGCGCGTCCGCAGTCAGGGGCTGTGGCGCATGCGCGTCGCGGTCAATGGCGTGGCGCTGCCCCAGTTGGTCCTCAACGACGTGCTGGTCGCCCATCAATCTCCTGCAGAAACATCGCGTTATTCGATCATTGTCGACGGTCAGCGCCAGGACCAGAAGTCGTCGGGCATTTGGATTGCAACCGCGCCCGGCTCCACCGCGGCAATTCGGGCCACCGGCGGGCAAGTTTTGCCCATTAGTGACAGGGCCTTGCAGTATCGGACCCGCGAGTTGATGCATTGGGCTGTGGTCGGCGAGCCACTGCTCGGCGGCTTGATTGCCGACCAATGTGAAGTGATTTCGCGGATGTCCGAGGGCATGGTCTACATGGACGGAGGTCACGAGCGTCTCGCCCTGGGCTTTGGCGATCGCGTCACCTTCTCCTGCGCCGAGAGGCCGCTGCCGTGGGTCGCGCCGGCTACTCTGCGCACCTAGTTGACGGCTGATTCAGCAACAAGATCAGGTATTTGTCTCGGTGGTATGCAAAGGCGTAACCGCGGTCGTTGGTGCCCGCCGGGCGATGGGCCCCGGCACCGAGGGCGTCCACTTCATCCGCCGCAGCCGCACGATCGACCAACCTGGCTCGACGCTATGGCCGTGCGGGCACGTCTCCCGATACACCAAGGCGACACCCTGCGTCACGACGCGCGGAGGCCGGGCGCTTGCCTGCTGCCACTCCTCTAACAACGCTGCAATTTCAGCCGAATCGGCGTGGCCAACTCCCTGTCGACGCAGAAATGCGCCACAACGCGCACAAACGGGTTCCTGCCGCAGGTGAGCCAGAGATCGCGCAACCATAAGCATCACAAAGGCAATTTCAAGGCCCGCTAGCAACGCGGACACTGGCGTGGAGGTCGGCAGGACCCTACAGAAGCCGCCTGGGGCCCGCTGAATCACGTAACCCCCGCGCCATTGGGCCAGGAGGGCTCCGCGCAGGCCCGGCGCACCGGTATCGGCCTGCAGGCCCAAGTCCACCAAGTCCATTGGGTTCTGCGCTCCCGAAACCACAAAATCTTCAACAAGTAAGCCCGACGCAGCGTCGACCTCACGCGCCTGTTCTTGGCGAAAGGCCCACGCGTCGGCAGCGCGGTAGCCCAACCACCAGCCGGCAGCCAAAGCGAATGCCAAGGGAAATCGCTCCCAGCCGGGCCGAAGGGTCCACAGGTGCAACACCGCGACACTCAAGACACTTAGGCTCAGCGCCGCAGCGACGGGGTAGAGTCCTACGAGCGTCACAAATCGCCCAGAGAGCCCCGTCGCCGCGCCGATCGTCAGGGCGGCAAGGATGAGCAAGGGGATTGCGATGAGCCAAAATGTGAGTTGTTTCAAAAGGCTATGCTGGACTACAGGCTCGGCGGAAGGTGACGGCGCAGCCATACAGCTTGTCCAATCGGGTGCGGTCCGTCCGGCCCAAGAACCCTGCAACGCGGCCAAATTCGTGGCCTACTGGGTGCTGCCGCTGTGCAAGGACGCTTCAATGTTCGAGAATTGGCGCTAAGTCGAGCCCGACATCGGCACGGCTGCCCAGTCGATCGCAAAGCGCAGGCCGCACCCGGTCCAACTCGGCGCCAAGCCGCCCTTAGCGCTGCGGATATTGCTTGGCGACGGCGAGGGCAAGATCCATGAATTCAATGACTTTATCGGCAGATTGCGGCACTTGCCAGCAGGTGAGGCCAGCCATGCCGTCATGGACGCGGATATCGGCGGGGTCAAAGGCCCGGAGTTGAAAGCCAATATCGCCCGACAGCATCGGTTCGCCATCGGCGCCCACGGAAAGGCGCATCTTGTAGCCTTCGGGAATGCGCGGATCGTGCACTTCGGGCGCATCCAAGTCGGGCAAATCCAAGCCCGTGGGCGGCGCCAGGGGGCCAAAACGAACCTGCGTATGCGCGTCGACCTTGGTCAGAATCAGCACGCGCAGGTAGCCGTCGCCTTGGCCAACTTCGGGCGCACTGGCCTCGACCTTCACCGAATAGCCCTTGAATTCACCTGTCAGCGTGGTCTGTTGCGCGGCCTGCGTTGCGCCGAGGCCCAACTTCTTGCCGGCCTGAGCCACGGGATCGATGCGGCGACGGGTGGCGCGGTAGCCCATCAGCGCGCCGAAGCAACCGACGATCGCCAACGCGGCCAGCAACAAAGCGCGGATCGGATCGTACTTGGCTTCCGGAGCCTGCTTGACGCAAGTGTCTACTTCGACAGCAGATTGCTTGACACGCGCCACATCGGTGCACTTGCGGACCACGTCGGCAGAAAGGGCCTTGTAGGTCTCCTTCTCTGACTCAAACTTCTTGGTTCGCCAAGCCTTCCACATCGTTAGGAACCGTGCTTCCTGGGCCAAGCGCTGCTTGCCCGCCTCGGGGTTCTGGTAGTCGTCGATGCTGTCCGGGTCCTTGTTTTCGCGCACGATCTCGCGCTTGCGCTGGGCGGTGTAGTCCTCAAGCGCCTTGTCCTTGTCGAGATCTGCCCGAATCTCAGCCAGTTTCACGGCCTCTTCGGGAGACGCTTTCTCGATCTCCGCGCAGCCCGATCCGGCCATGCCGGCAGCAACAAGGGCAGACAATGGGATAACACGGCGCGCAACAACGCGAAACAGCATGATCGTGTCCGATTCAGCCGTCGAGGTGGGGAACATTTGCCCCGGTCCAGGACATGCACTGGTGGGGTGGCTGCGTTCACTGCGGATTGCCATGGACAACCTCCGTCCTTTCGCTGCGTCACACGACTGGCTAGTACAGTTGGGCGCTTCGGCGCTCGGGGCCGAATTGCCGGGACTGACTGGCGTGGCAGCCATCCGCGGGCGCGCAGCACCAAATGGCCTGCTGCTTGCGGATGGCCAGAAATCGGTCCAACCAAGCCAAATGATTGGCCTTAGGCTGGGCTACGTGCCGGAAACAAAACCACGCTCGGCGGTCACTGGCGGCACGTAATTGGCCCAACTGTACCACGGAGTTCTCGGGCGTGCAATCTTCCTTCGGTTCGCAAATCGCATGTCCTTCCCATGGTTTAGCGGGCTACTATCTGGGCCGTGGCCAAGGGAAGGCGCTCGCCCGGGCTGGCGATGTGCAGACTTCCCATGCACACTGGCCGGGTACGCCGGGTCGAGGGACTCGGTGCAATGCGGGCAAAAATCTCCGGGCAGTGGTCACAGTGGGTGGCAAGCCAATGGCCAAGAATCCGCTGAAGCGCCTAAAAACACGCCTGTTTTTCTCGCTGCTGACCGGCGTCTTGGCCCTGTTGCTGCTGCTGCCGACCGCCCAGGCCATGCGGCTTCAACTGCGCGCGCGGACCCTGCTGCACTTGCAGGCGAGTCAGAGACCGAGCCAAGTCTTTGTTCATGGTCAACTTTCCGATGCACGGGGTCTCCCGGCACCGGGGCAGGCTGTGGCGCTGAATCTAGTGGCGGCGGCCCATAGAGGCATCATGCCCCATGTCGATGCGCTGGCGACAACGGGGGCCGACGGACGGTTTGAAGTCGCGGTGGATACCGAACGCCTGGGAGATCAGGCGCAACTCCTTCATGTGGAAGCGCATTTCGCCGGTTCGCCGACCTTGGGGGGGGCAGATGCGGAACTGACCACCGATCTGCACAAGCTGGATACGTCCTTGGAACTACGGCTGGAATCGACGCGGATCGGTAGCGATGCGCTGTCCCTAGGCCTGGAAATGGACGCGATGTCGGGCGATGTCCCTGTGTCTCAAGCGGAAGTGCAGATTTCCGTGGACTCGCGCCAAGTTCTGACGGCGCGCACGCCGAGCGATGGGCGGCTTGCGGTGCGCATCCCGAACGCAGACCTCGGCGGGCCAGGATCCCATGTGATTACGGCGGTGTTGCAGGGAACTGAGCTGCTTAATCCATGCAACTCCTTGCAACGATTTGAGATGAAGGGCGTGGTGGCCGTGACGCTGGCCATCGTCGCCGGTCAAGCGGGTAAACCCTGTGCAAGCGACGACTTCTGTGTCAGCGGCAGTGTGCACGCGCTTGCAGGCAGCACGCAAAAGCCCATTGCACAAGCCGCTGTGTCCCTCCATGTGGAACGGCACGACCTAGGGACGGTACCAAGCGATGCGCTGGGCAATTTTGCTGTTATTGTGCATAGTTCTGCGCTTCGTCACTGGTTCCGTCCCGGTGCGCTTGGACTGGTCGCGCGGGCGCAAGTGCCTATGCCCCATTATGAATTTGGGCTGAGCCCGATTGTGGACCTTGAACTGCAGCCGCCTGCCTCCCTTTCGGGTTGGATCTACGGTGCCGCGATGCTTGGACTGCTTGGATTTGTGTTGCTTTTGCGCTACCGGGCGAGGCGTCGTGAACGAGCGTTGCTCCAGCAGCGGGAGGCGGACCTGGCGGGACTGCCGACCCACGCCTTGATACCGGCCGATCAAGGCCTTGCGAGTTGCGATGTTCGCGGAACCGTGTTGCACGGTGAGACGGGCCGGCCCACCGCGGCACGTCTGCAGTTCTGGCCGATGAACGGTGAATTACATGAAATTATGAGTGAAGATGGCGGGTTCAGCGCTCTTGCTCTGTCTCCGGGACAGTGGCGGCTGCAAGTTCACTGTGAAGAACATGAAATCCTTGAACTAATGTTGCAATTGCCCCATGATGGGCAGTTGGATGGCTGTCAGCTTTTGCCCGCCAGTTGTCGGGCGGTCGTACGGGGCAGTTTCGGCGCCTCAGTCCGTAAATTTACAGGCGAATCCATGGATTGGCAGGTGCAGACGCCGCGCGAGATTGAACCCCGCTGGTCGGCCAATTTGCGTAGAGGGCAAGCAGAGTTGCGAGACGCCGTTCGCAAAGTAGAACGGGCTCTTTATGGCGCGCGTACACCGCAGGATGTCGCCGGGCAGGCCAAGCAAGCCCTGCGCCGTGTCGAGGAAGTGCAGAAATGACGGATGGTTGGCCGAGTCTGCGACGCATCGTCCTCGGGCTGACCGTGCCGGTGTGGCTCTGCTGTGCCGTGATCACAGCGCCCTGTGAGGCGGGCGCTGCCGATTTCGATCCGCAAGCCCAGGACTGGACAGGGCTTTCTTTGCTCTTGGAAACTGCGTCCATGGTGAGTCTGCAACTCACGGTCGGCGATCGCCTGGATTGGTCCACGCTCGATGAGCACGCGATCTTGCTGCTGATCGCGCCGCAGATAGGGGTTGATGCAGAAACCCAGCGCAATCTTGAGCGATTCCTTGAGTCTGGCGGGCGCCTCATCGTGGCTGACGACTTTGCCCAAGGCGGGCAGTGGCTACAGCCTTTTGGCCTGGACTTGGTCGCTGAGCCGGGCACAAGTGAGAAGCATTATGATGAGATCGAGGGGTTACCTCAGGTCGACATCGACCCAGAGCCAGCGACTTATCGCGTGGCGATGCGCTGGATGGCACCGGGGGCCCGCATCACACCCGCTGATTTCCTTGGGCATAACCTCCACGCGCCCGTGGTATTGAATCACCCGGCTTCGATACGGGTGCAGCCGCACTTGACGCATAATGCTGCGATTTGGGGGCATTACCGTGAGTTGGACCGCGGTTGGCTCGCCGAAGTGGACCGCGGTGCCGGGCGGGTCTTGGCCATCGCCGATTCGAGTGTCTTCATCAACGCGATGCTCACAAAACTGCATGATAATAAACAGTTTGCCGCCAACGTCATGCGCTACTACTGCGTGGCCGATCGACCCTGCAAGGTGCTGCTGCTCCCAACGCTGGCGCGCGTGACGGGCACGTTCACGCCGCGGGTGCCTCCGCCGCGGGATGCAAGTTTACGCTCTGGTCTTGAGCAGTTGCAGCAGATGCTAGCGTGGCTGGCCGAGGCGTTGCGGGGACCCTTGGCTGCGCCCGCCCTGCTGTTTCTGATCCTAGTTTGGCTTGGAATTCCAATCGTTCGCTTGGCTCGGAGTCCTACGCCTCTGCTGCCGCCTCAGCCGACCGAGCAAAGGCGCGATTCGATCTTGGCCGAGTCCGTGACCGCCTGGTTGTCCCAAGCCCAGGCCGATTTTCGCCGTCCCGCGCGGCTTTTGGCGAGCCATTTGGCGCGTGTAGCGGGGCAGCTCGAACAGTGGCCGGGCGGGCGTTCGGCCTCTGCCGCCCATGCGCGCAAGGATGGGTTGACTACGACCGGTTTTGGCTTAGGAATCAAGGTTCAAGCCATTGATAGCTTGGTGCGCGCCGGTCAATGTTCGGAACAGGCGGGGCAGCGTTTGCGTCTGGTCGTGGCCAGCCTGCAGAGCTTGACACATGAGCTTGCAGACCCGCTTGATCGAACGCGTTTTGGTCAACTGGCCGCCGAAGTTGAGTGGGCGGAGTCGCTGATTCGTCACACTGCCCGCGTGGTGCCGGACACAGCGCAGGAACTGGGTACCGCGGCGCTGGCGGCTGCGGACGGAGATCTGAAGCAATATCAACGTAATTCAGCGTAGCTCGCCGGAACAACGCAGCTCACAGGCACACTGCAGCTTGCAGGCACAGTGTAGCTCGCCGACCCATTGTCACGCGCCGCTCATTGGGCGACGGTGCAGATCTAGGAAGGACCCATGACCGATCAAGCGCCTGAACCATTTGAAATGCCAGTGATTCCTCCCCTCGATCATGACAGATTGGCGGCAGCCGTTGCCCTGCGCGACCGGGTGCAGAACGAAGTGTCCGGCGTCTACATTGGGCCGCCTGACGTCGTTGTGCTGATTCTTGCAGCGATGTTGGCCCGTGGTCACGTGCTGCTCGAAGGCGTGCCGGGTTTGGCGAAAACCACGCTGGCCAAGGCCGTTGCGACGTCCATTGGTTGCCAGTTTCGCCGCATCCAGTTCACCCCGGACCTCTTGCCGGCGGACATCACGGGAACCTACGTTTTTAATCAGAAAGTTCACGAATTCGAGCTTCGCCGCGGTCCCATCTTTGCCCAGGTCGTGCTGGCCGACGAGATCAACCGCGCGCCGGCCAAGACCCAGTCGGCGCTGCTCGAGGCGATGCAGGAACGCCAAGTGACCATTGAGGGAAATACCCAAGGTTTGCCAAGCCCTTTCCTCGTGTTGGCGACCCAAAATCCGGTCGAACAAGAGGGCGTCTACCTGCTGCCAGAGGCGCAAATCGACCGCTTCGTCGTGCGGATTCGCTTGGATTATCCAAGTCTTGCCGATGAGATCAGGATGCTGTTGACCTACAACCAGCCAGTTGCCGATGTCCGTCCGGTGGCCAGTGTCTCGGAGATTATTGGTTTTTCGGCCTCGGTGGAAATGGTTCACGTCGAAGAGAAACTCATGAATTACGCGGTCCGTCTGGTGCAGGCGACACGGCAGCATCCTCGCGTGGCCTTGGGCGCGTCGCCTCGCGCTTCCCTGGCCCTGCTGCGCCTTGCCAAATCGTGGGCCTTGTTGGCTGGACGGGACTACGTTTTGCCAGATGATATTCGTAGGTTAGCTCCCTTTGTGTTGGAGCACCGCGTCATGGTGACGACGGACGCTGCGATTGAAGGCATGTCCGCTGCCAGTGTTGTCAAAGAGGTTCTAAAGCAAACGAAATTGGCCGAAGGAATGCCCGGCGTGTCGGCACCGCCCGTCGACCTTGTGATTGGCGACGGCCAGGCGGGCCATGCTTGAAACCCGCGGAAGACACTGGCTTTGGACGGCGCTGGCGCTCATCGGTGCTGGCTTGGCTTTGCCGCTGGCCGGCCTGGTGCTCGCAGGTGCAGTGCTGTTGGGCGGGCTCGTCCTTGAGATCCTTCGTCTTCGCAAGGGATTACAGCCACTTAGCCCACCGTGGGGGCTGACGGCTCGTCTCAAGGTCGACAAGGACAGCGATGGCCACGACTTGGCTGCGCACCGGGTGGGCCGCGAAGTCACGCTAAGGCTGGACCTGCGCATTCCTAAAGCTTTTGATGGCGCACGACTTCAGTTGCTGTCCTGGTCGCACAGTCCGGGCGTCGAGGTGCAGGACGGCCTTGGCACCTTGGTCGTGCGCAATGGCGAGGCGAGTCTGCAACTGCGGTCCCTACCGCAAAGCGCTGCAGTTCATCGGATTTTGGGTGTTCAGGCCCGCTTGCAGGATGCGCTTGGGCTGCTGTCGGCGCAGGTCTTTGTGCCTTGTCCTTGTGAACTAGCCGTTTTGCCAAGGTCTTTGCCCCTGGACCTCAAGAGAGTTGCCGAAACTAGGCGCAATGCGCCGCGTTCTGGGGGAGGGCAGAGGCCCGACAAGGTTCCGGGGCACGGCGATGAACTGCGTGAATTGCGTGAGCATTTGCCTGGCGATGCCTACAAGCACATTGCGTGGAAGGCGTCGGCCATCCGCGGCCGGCTGATGGCGCGCAGTTTCCAGCGCGAGCAGACGCGGGCGCTGTACGTGGTGCTCGACACGGGCGCGACCATGCGCGACGGCCGGCCGGGCCTGGGGCCTCTGGACCAAGCCCTTGATTTGGTACACTCTTTGGCCGAAGCAGCGGCACGGGCCCACGACCCTTTCGCCTGCGCGCTGGTCGACGGTCGCGTGGTGGACCGTAGGCCGGTTCATGAGGGGCTGGCCTCGCTGCGCGACACGGATCGCGCTTTGCTCGACATTCGCCGCGTCGTCGCCGAGGACCTGGCGCCTCTGGATGATTCGGAGCTTTTCTCGATTGTTAGCCAGTACTTGACGGCCATCGACCGTGTGCCCCTGCCGGTGCCAGACCAGGCGGCTCCGGCCCAACGCATTTGGCGCCAACGTGTGGTGATGGCGGCCCTTGCGCGGTTGCCGGATCGCGAACGCCTGCCGCTACTACGCGGTGCCGAGCCAAGCGCAAGGACGGATACCTCGATATTGCGAAGGTTTTGCCGCGCCATGGACTTGCCGCTGCCCTATCGGACCGCGCACCCGCCGGCCGTCCGGGTTCAAGGCTTGGTCGAAGGGCTCAATGCCGCCGTGACGGCCCGCAAAGGACCCTTTGCCATCGTGATCGTGTCAGATTTTAGAAGACTTTCAGGTGCTTGTCAGCCATTGTGGCAGGCAGCGGCGCGGGCCAGGCAGTTGGGCAATCGCGTTCTGGCGGTGGCCGTGCGAGAGGTCGAAGCGGGCGACTTGCTCGACCTGGGCGGTCCCACCGACGATCTTGATACCGTTCGCGGACTTGTGCGTGCCGACCAGGCTGCGCGGCAACAACTGCTGGACGAACTGACCGACGGTGCACGGCGTGTGGGCGCCGCCTTTCTTGCGGACCCGAATCCCCAAGAATTAGTCGCACTTTGGCGCGCCTAGCCCAAGCAGATGTCCGATGGCACGTGTGCCGGTGGATCGTATGGCGACGCGTCGCTGCCATGCCCCGCCGGCAAGGGCTGCTGCAACTGCCACGAGCGCCAAGAAATCACTTCTATATCAGCGCGCTGACTGAGCCGTGACAGAGGCCAACTGCGGACCATTGCGAATCCCCGTAGCGCCGTGGTACACCGCCGCGCCCGCAGGCTCCCGTTTCGGGGTGCCAGCCTGCCCAACGCGAGGTTGCCCCATGAAAATTCACGAGTATCAAGGCAAACAGCTGTTCCATGCCTACGGCGTGCCTGCACCCCAAGGCATTGCAGCCTTCACTGTCGATGAAGCCGTTGCTGCCGCTCAGCAATTGCCGGGTCCCATCTATGTCGTCAAGGCGCAAATCCACGCCGGCGGACGCGGTCTAGGCGGCGGCGTCAAGGTTTGCAAATCCTTGGCTGAAGTCCAGGAAAAAGCTAAACTTATCCTGGGGATGACCCTCAAGACCCACCAGACCGGCCCGCACGGCCAGTTGGTGCGCCGTTTGTACATTGAGGCGGGTTGCAACATCGCGCGCGAACTGTACCTCGGCATGTTGCTCGACCGTGACACGGGCAAGCTTGTGGTCATGGCTTCGACCGAAGGCGGCATGAGCATTGAAGATGTGGCGCACAACACGCCCGAACTCATCTTCAAGGAATGGATTGACCCCCGCGTCGGCCTGCAGGCCTTCCAGAGCCAGAAGCTGGCGTTCAAGCTTGGCCTAACTGGCAAGAGTGTGCGTGAATTCGGCAAGATGTTGGCCAATCTCTACCGGTTGTATGTCGAGAAGGACTGCTCCCTGGTGGAAATCAATCCGCTGGTGGTTTCGGGCGACGGCTCGGTCATCGCGCTCGATGCGAAAATCAACTTTGATGACAATGCCTTGTACCGCCATCCGGACATCGTCGCCTTTCGCGACCTGGACGAAGAAGACGCGCGCGAAATTGAAGCCAGCAAGTACGATTTGAATTACGTGCACTTGGACGGCAATGTCGGTTGCTTGGTCAATGGCGCCGGTCTGGCCATGGCGACCATGGACATCCTCAAGCATTACGGCAGTGAACCCGCGAACTTCCTCGATGTCGGCGGCGGCGCTACGGCAGAAAAGGTCACTGCGGCGTTCAAGATCATCCTCTCAGATTCGCGCGTACATGCGATTTTCGTGAATATTTTCGGTGGGATCATGAAGTGTGACACCATCGCCACCGGCATCGTCACGGCGGCGCGGGAAGTCGGCATCGACAGGCCGCTGATTGTCCGTCTGGAAGGCACCAACGTCGGCCTGGGTAAGCAGATTCTCGCCGACAGCGGCCTGCCTATCCAGACGGCTGCGGACATGAAGGATGGCGCCCAGAAAGCCGTTGCTTCTGCACATAAATACGCTGCTGACAACGGGCTGATGGTGCAAGCCTAGCCTTTGTTGAACCTTTGCGCATCCGGAGGCTCCGATGTCCGTACTCGTCAATAAAAATACACGGTTACTGGTTCAAGGCATCACCGGTCAGGCCGGTGCCTTTCACACGCGTCAGGCCATTGCCTATGGCACCCAAGTGGTTGCCGGTGTGGTTCCTGGCAAGGGCGGCACCCTCTTTGATGATTTGGTGCCGATTTTCAATACCGTTGCCGATGCTGTGGCCGCAACGGGGGCCAACGCCAGTTCCATCTACGTGCCGCCGCCGTTCGCGGCCGACGCCATCATGGAAGCGGCCGATGCCGGTCTGCCGTTGATCGTCGCGATTACTGAAGGAATTCCCGTTCTTGACATGGTTCGCGCCAAGACGTTTCTGGCGGGAACGAGCTCTCGCCTCATCGGGCCCAACTGCCCGGGCATCATCACGCCCGGTCAGTGCAAGATCGGCATCATGCCGGGGCACATTCACCTGCCGGGACACGTCGGCGTGGTTTCGCGTTCCGGTACGCTGACCTACGAGGCCGTGGGCCAACTCACGGCGCTAGGCGTTGGCCAATCGACCTGCATTGGCATCGGTGGCGACCCGGTCAAAGGCACCGATTTCATTGATGCCTTGCAGCTGTTCCAGGACGATCCAGACACCCATGCGGTTATTATGATTGGCGAAATCGGTGGTTCGGCGGAAGAAGGCGCAGCAGCTTGGGTTAAGGCCAACATGACCAAGCCAGTGGTCGCCTTCGTCGCTGGCCTGACCGCGCCTCCCGGACGGCGCATGGGCCACGCAGGCGCCATCATCAGCGGTGGCAGTGGCACAGGGCAGTCCAAGATCGCGGCGTTTGAAGCGTGCGGCATCAAAGTCGCGCCCACGCCTGGGGATTTGGCATCGACGCTTTTGACCATTTGGCAGCCGAAGTAGTCGGCAGCAGGGCCCGCCAACGGATTGCGTAGGCCCCAACATCTTTTCGCGCCATGCGCAACAACTTCATGAATAAGGAAGGAAAATGGCTCTCGAACGCACCCTTTCCATCGTCAAGCCCGACGGTGTGCAAAATGGCCATATCGGTCACGTTATCAGCAAGTTTGAGACCAATGGCATCGCCATTCGCGCTGCCAAGCTGGTTCACCTGACCCAGGCCCAGGCGGAAGGTTTCTACGCCGAGCATAAAGGTCGCGGATTTTTTGCAGAACTCATCGAGTTCATGACCTCTGGTCCAGTCGTGTTGCTGATGCTTGAGGGTGAAAACGTCATCGCCAAGAACCGCGAACTCATGGGCGCTACCGACCCGGCCCAGGCCGCTGAAGGCACGCTGCGCAAGCTGTATGCCGAGTCCAAGGGGCGCAATACCGTGCACGGTTCGGATAGTCCGGCTTCGGCGGCACGTGAACTGCACTATTTCTTTAATGAAGCTTTCGAGATCGTTTGATCTCAAGCGGTGGTAGGTCCGCCGGACGCCTCGGCTGCCCGGCATCGGCAGGAGGTTGTGATGCGTGAAGTTTGGATCGTTGGTGCAGCGCGCACCCCCATTGGTTCCTTTGCAGGTTCGCTGGCTTCGGTGTCGGCGCCCCGTCTCGGCGCGATTGCGATTGCGCAAGCTGTCAAGCGCTCCGGCGTCGATCCCGACCATGTCCACGAGGTCTACATGGGCAACGTGCTCCAGGCCAACCTGGGGCAGGCTCCCGCACGCCAAGCAGCGATTTTTGCGGGACTTCCCAAGCACGTGCCCTGCACGACGGTGCACAAGGTCTGCGGCTCTGGCCTCAAGACCGTCATGCTCGGCGCTACGGCCATTCGCGCCGGTGAAGCCGATGTGGTGGTTGCAGGTGGCATGGAAAACATGAGCCAAGCCCCGTATTACCTTGGGCAAGCCCGGGATGGCTATCGCCTGGGCCACGGCCAACTGATCGACGCTATTGTCAAAGACGGCTTGTGGGACGTGTACCACGACTTCCACATGGGCAATGCCGCTGAATTGACAGCAAAAGACAAGCACATCACCCGTGAAGCGCAGGACGCCTTCGCCACCGAAAGCTACCGTCGGGCCTTGGCTGCGCAGGCCAATGGCGCATTTGCTGAGGAAATCGTCACCGTCCCTGTGCCTCAGAAGAAGGGCGACCCGGTCCTGGTGCAGGTCGATGAAGAGCCCGGCCGCGGAAATCCCAGCAAGTTCGCCGCGCTCAAGCCTTCGTTTCAGAAGGACGGGACCATTACGGCTGCCAATGCCAGTTCCCTCAATGATGGCGCGGCCGCCGTGGTCTTGGTCGATGCCGAGCGCGGCCGGCAGCTGGGCCTCAAGCCCCTGGCGCGCATCGTGTCTTTCGCCTCGTTTGCCCAGGCGCCAGAGCTGTTTACCACGGCTCCTGTTGGCGCTGTGCGCAAGGCGCTGGCCAAGGCGAACCTGCATATCGGCGACATCGATCTCTTCGAGATCAATGAAGCTTTTTCCGTTGTTTCGCTGGCTTGCAATGAAGGCCTGGGCCTCTCAGCGGACAAGGTCAACGTCAACGGCGGCGCGGTTTCCTTGGGCCATCCCATCGGCGCCAGCGGCACCCGCGTGCTCGTGACGTTGCTGTACGCACTGCAAGCCCGCAATGCCAAGCGTGGCGTTGCCAGCCTGTGCATCGGCGGCGGTGAAGCAGCCGCGATGGTCATCGAGCGCCTCTAGCCTGCCGGAGGTACTAGTTCACGTAGCCCGAAGTGCTTTCAGGGGTACCGGAAAGCACTCGGCATTGTGGACATTGGGCCGGGGACCCGGCCGAACGCAGGGGTGAGTCCGCACGCGCGGGCGGGCCAGGGGGCGGCGCGCCCCCTTGAAACTAGAAGCAAACACCGTACCTCTGACCCGCAAGGTACTTCGGGTTTGAGGTGCTAGCGCGACCTGCAGCAGAGAACTACGCTTGCGGCCAATGATTTGTGCCCGCCGTCAAGCGATGACTCGGGCGTGTCGCCCAGCGTCGTTCAGAACCGTCCCCTTGTGCGGGAGGCCTGACGGGCGCTGGCTGTGCTGGAGGTCCGCGTGATTCCGATTATTCGCCCCTGGCTCGGCCAGCAAGAAGCCCAAGCAGCCTACGACGCGGTGATGTCTGGGTGGGTTGCTCAGGGGCCTAAAGTCCTTGAATTTGAAAGAGCCTTTGCAGACCATCTAGGCGTAGCCGCGGCGGTGGCGGTGAGTTCCGCAACCACGGGGCTCCACTTGGCCTTGTACGCTGCGGGTGTGCGCGCTGGGGATGAGGTCGTCTGCCCGTCGCTGTCCTTCATCGCTACAGCAAATGCTGTTCAATATTGCGGTGCTACCCCGGTATTTGCCGACGTCGATGCGCGCAGTCAGAACCTGACGCCGGCCTCCATCGCCGCCGTCCTGACCGCCAAGACCCGCGCTGTTCTCCTTGTACACCAAGTAGGTATGCCCGCGGATATTGGCGCAATTCGCGGTTTGTTGCCGCCGTCTGTGGCACTGGTGGAGGACGCAGCCTGCGCCATCGGTTCGACCTACCGCGGCGCCTTGATCGGTCGTCACAGCCCCCAAGCCGTCTTTAGTTTTCATCCGCGCAAGTTGGTGACCACCGGGGAAGGAGGCATGATTGCGCTTCAAGATCCCGATGTTGCTGCGCACCTGCGAATCTTGCGCCAGCACGGCATGAGCCTGTCCGATGTCGCTCGCCACCAGAGCCAGACCTTTGTCCTGGAGCAGTACGAAGAATTAGGCTGGAATTACAGGATGACGGACATACAAGCCGCCATCGGACTGGTGCAGTTGGGCAAGCTACCGGCGATGGTGGCGGCCCGGCGTCTACAGGCGGACAGTTATCGGCAATTGTTGTGTCATCGCCAAGACTTGCTGCTGCCGGAAGACCCGCCGTGGGGCACGACCAATTATCAGTCCTACTGCATCAAGCTCCTGAATCCACGGGTTGATCGCAATAAGGTGCTGCAGCGGCTTATGGACCGGCAAATCGGCGCCAAGCGGGGGATCATGGCCGCCCACCTCGAAAAAACCTATGCCAAGCAGAGACATGCCTCGCTGCCCGAGACCGAGATCTGGACCCATCGCTCCCTGGTTCTGCCGATGTTTCACGACATCACCCTGGCCCAGCAGCAGACCGTTGCGACGGCCTTGGAACAAAGTCTGATTGAAGGCTAAGTCCTTGATATTCGTGCGAAGTCGGCGTCCTTAGCGCAATCGTCAGACGCGGTGTGGCATGGCCGTCCCCCGGCAAATCCTTGTCATCGGTGCTGGCGTCGTTGGTTTAGCGGTGGCGGCGCGGCTCAGCCGAGCAGGGCTCAACGTCGTCGTCGTGGAGCGAGAACCCCGCGTCGGTCAAGGGATTTCCAGCAGGAGCAGCGAGGTAGTGCACGGCGGACTGTACTATCCGCCGGACAGCCTTAAGGCGCAGAGTTGCGTCGCTGGGCGCCAAAAACTTCTGCAATTCTGCGTAGAACGGCATGTTCGTTGGCGAGCCATCGGCAAACTCATCGTCGCCATCGATCCCGAGCAAGAGGCCGACCTGTCTGCGTTGCAGGCGCGGGCCGAGGCTGCTGGGGCACCGCAGCTTTGGGCCTTAGAGAGTCCGGCAATTGCAAAGCGTTGGTCGGCACTACGGGCGACGGCGGCACTGTGGTCGCCGGCGACAGCCATCGTGGATAGCCATGGTTTTATGCAGCAATTGTGGCTGGAGGCGCAGCAGGCGGGGGCCCAAGGGGCGTTTCGCCATGAGGTTGTCGCCGCGCGGCGTGGACCCGCGGGATGGCAGGTGACGGTGCAGACACCGAGCGATGGCCGGGAACTCCTGAACGTCGATTGCGTTGTCAATGCAGCAGGTTTGGCGGCTGGCCGGGTTGCAAAACTGGCCGCGGCTGAGGGAAACTGGCCAACCGTCGTGCCCGTAAAGGGGAATTACTTTGCAATTCGGGGAGATGCCCCAGTGGATACCTTGGTCTATCCGCTGCCCCAACCGGGATTGCTGGGCCTGGGCACGCACTTGACGCTGGACCTAGCCGGCCGCGCGCGCCTGGGGCCCGATGTCCAATATCCCGTCGCAGAAGTGGATTTGGCGGTAGACCAAGAGCGCATGGTCCAATGCTTGGCCGCAGCCCAACGGTTCCTCCCATCGTTGCGCCAGGAGGATTTAGTGCCGGATTACGCAGGGATGCGTCCCAAACTAGCTGTAGATTCCTGGGCCGATTTCTACCTGGCGGAGGAGTCAGCGCAGGGACTGGCCGGCTGGGTCAACCTCATCGGCATCGAATCTCCCGGGTTGACTGCAAGCATGGATTTGGCCGATCGCGTCTATTTGCTCCTGCAACAAGCGGCGAAAAACTAGAAAATGCTACTTGTTATAAGGAGTTAACTGCGTGCGCCCCACGGCGGCTTGGGCCTGGGCTAGCTCGAGCATCTCCTCAGGATCAATGGTCTTTTTCCAAACAGCCGGATTTCCCGCAATCAGGCTGTAGGGCGGAAATGTCGACCCCTCGCGCACGACCGCCCCGGCAGCGATCACGCTGTGGTGTCCAATCGTAGAACCCATGAGGACGACAGCATTTGTTCCGACAAAGCAGTACTCGCCCAACACCGTCGGCCGGCGGTCGACGTTGGGCCAGCGGCGCTCCGTCACCGTGCGGCGCATGGAGCTATGGGTCAAAATCTGTACGCCGGATGAGAGGTTACACCCCTGACCAACGCGCAGACCGCCCGATCCGTCGAGGAGCGTAAAGGCACCGATCCAGCAACCGCTGCCGATGTCCGGCTCGCCGACGACCCAGCAGAGCGGATTGTACGGATTGGCAGGTAGAGGCCAACCTTCTGGAAGTATTGGTAAAGGATCGCTCATCGTCCACCTGCCTTGTCACGGAAGGCGCGGGTTCTTGCTGCGCCACTGGGGCATGCTAGCCTTGACCGGCAGCGGAGAGAACCATGCGCGTTACATTCATCCGGCACGGTGCAAGCGAGTGGACCGGGCAACCGATCCTCTGCGGCCATGCCGACATCCCTTTGTCCTCAGTCGGTGTTGCCCAAGCCAATGCTTTAGCAGCGCATTTGCGGGGGCGCCAGTTCGCAGCCCTGTGGTCAAGCCCCCTGCAGCGCGCCCAGCAGACGGCGGCCTGTGTGGCGCACGCGATTGGCCACGTCGTGGTGACCGATCCGCGCCTGATGGAAATGGACCTTGGCACGCTCGATGGCCAGCGCTTTGACCAGTTGCCCCGCGGTCCCAAGACCTTTCGCGACCGCTGGCAGCGCGACCCCGTGCGCGTGCGCTTCCCGCGTGGCGAGAACTTAGGTGACGTCTCTAAGCGCACTTGGCAGGTGCTAGGCGAGCTGTACGACCGTCATCCGCAAGATCATGTAGTCGTGGTCTCGCACCTGTTCGCCATCCAGACTCTGCTATGCCGTGCATTGTCCATTCCGCTCAAGCAGTTTCGCACGTTTAACATCGATACGGCTGCGATTACCACCGTGCAAATGGACAAGAGTGGCTTCAGACTGCTTTTGCTCAATGATGGCAGGCATTTAGACGAGATTTCGGCAGCGCATTCGCTGAGGGCTCCGTCGCTTCCGCCGCGCTAAAGATCTGAGAAGATTGGTAATGTGACGATCACCGGCGTGCGATCGCCTTTGATGACGAACCGTGGCGTTGCGCGGCAATTTCGGCAGAGATCCCACATCTGCATCGAGGTGGCCCTTCGGATTGGCTAAGTGTGAACAATTCCTAGGACTCTGCGGGTGGCCGGGCGGCCGATGAGGCTCCTGGCGTTTGCCGTAGATGCGGCGTCGTGGCATCCTCAGGCGCTCGGTGGGAGACGGGCAGAACATGTGCGGAATCGTCGGTGTTTATTGCACGTCAGGTCTAGCGCAGGCCGAGCGCGAGCCTTTGGCCCGGGCCGCTGAACGCATTGCCCACCGTGGACCGGATGACGAAGGCCAGTACTTCGACGGACCAGTTGGCTTAGGTTTCAGGCGGTTATCCATCCTCGACCTGACGCCCGCAGGTCACCAACCAATGACCGCGGCCGCCGGCACATGGACCGTCGTATTCAACGGCGAAATCTACAACTACATTGAGATTGCAGAGGAATTGCGCGGGTATGGCGTGACTTTCCGCAGTGAGTCGGACACGGAAGTCCTTGTAGAGGCGCTGCATTACTGGGGAATCCGCTGTTTTGAGCGTTTCAACGGCATGTGGGCCGTCTTGGCTTGGCACCGCCCGAGCCGCACGCTTTACGCTTGCCGCGATCCCTGGGGGATCAAGCCGTTGTTTCTGTGCGAGGAAGCCGGTCGCGGGCTATTCTTTGCTAGTGAAATCAAGGCATTATCGGCATTCGACTGTCATTTGGGCGATGTGGAACCCCAGACGGCTGCCCGCTTCGTTCACACCGCCATACTCGACTTTGACGATCGAACATTCTTCTCTAATGTCAAACGGTTGGCCCCGGGGTTCATCTACTCCATTGGTCCTCAGCGACCGTTGGGCCGCACGTCGTATTCGGACTGCGCCCGCCCCCTCGCGCTCCCGCCGAACTTCGACTCTCCAAGCGGTGAAGCGGCATTTATTGAACAATTTAGAGAGACCTTTCTCGACTCTGTGCGGATCCGCCTGCGCGCCGATGTCGCAGTTGGCACGTGCCTGTCGGGTGGCCTGGACTCGTCCTCGATTGCTTGTGCCGCAGCGCGCCTTCTGAGCAGGTCTGGGGACAGGGCCTGTCGCCACGCCTTCACGGCGCAACTCCCTGAATTCGACGAGAGTACCTACCTGCGCGCCGTGGTGGCGCAGACGGCCGTCACTTGGCACACGACGGTGTCGAGCGATGATGAAGTGACGGCTAATATCGGCCGTTTTTTTCAGACTCATGACGAACCAGTCCATTCTCTAGGAGCTTTTGCCGGCTTCATGGTCATGAAGTTGGCCGCTGAGGCCAACGTAAAGGTTCTGCTCAACGGGCAGGGTAGTGATGAGGCCCTGGCCGGCTATAGCTCCACGGTGCTGCCGTACCTGCGGTCGCTGCTGGTGGAAGACGGGTGGAAATATGCATGGGAACAAGCGGTTGCCGAGGCACATAGCACCGCTGGTGCCCTACGTTTGATGGTCAAGGCTGAGGCGGGGCTCGTCATTCGCGCCATGCCACGTGAGTTTGAGTCCCTGTTGCGCCAGCGCTTGCAGAGGACTCTGGACCTGTCGGCCAATCCCTATGTTGCGCGCGATGGTCCGCTGCGGGTGGACGAACGGCCAGGACTGCCTCCCAGTGATACCCTGGCTCTTTCTCTTCATGATCAACAGTTTAGAACGCCTCTGCCCACCTACTTGCGCATTGAGGATACCAACTCTTCGGCGTTTTCTTTGGAATCTCGCCTACCTTTCCTCGATCCACGCTTGATGGAGCTGGCCCGCGTCGCTCCAGCTCGCCTGTTGCGCCGAGGTGGCAATAACAAGTACTTGCTGCGCAGCATTCTGCCGGGTCTGGTGCCCGAAGTTGTTTGGAAACGCAGGGATAAGATGGGCTTCCCTGTTCCCCATAGCCGCTGGTACCACGGGCCCGTTCGCAGCCTGTTTGCTGACACCATGTCCAATGCCCGTTTGCGTTCGCGGGGTTGGTATGACTTGGTGGCGCTGACTCGGGCGCGCGACGCGTTTCTCAACCATCCCGAAGCGCAGATGACTCCGGAGTTAATGCGCTGTTTTCTCCTCGAGCGTTGGGCCCGGGAGAAGCTCGATGCCGTCGCGCCCAGTCGTCGTACAAGCGTCTAGGTCCGTGACCTGTGCCTAGCTGGCTGATCATTGGCACGACCTAGCCGAAAGGAATTGGCACATGATTATCAGGTGTTTGGTTGCCCTTGGTCTGGCGATAGTGGCCGGCGCCTGCTCAGGGAATACGCCGTCAGTCGGCAACGATGCCGCAACAGCCGATATGGCTGCCACCGACTTGGTTGCTGATGACGCTGGCACCGTCGACGTTGGCGCCGATACGGGGGATTTGGCGGGAACAGCCGACGTTCCCACCCAAGCACCTGCCGATGTTGTTGCGGGCAAAGCTTGCGCCGAAGTGCTGGCTTGCGCGGTTTCCTGCACCGCCCAGGCGGCAACAGAAGTTGCTGGATGTATGGATAAATGTGCCGTTGGGGTTGATGCCGCTGCCCAAGTCAAGCTGAGCGCGATCAGCAACTGTGCCGTTGACCTCTGCGCCGATGCGAGCCAGATCACCGACCGACTCGGCTGCGCCTGGGGCAAATGTTTTGACCAGTTGAGCAGTTGTGGCGGATTCTCCGCGGGCACGGCCGATGCAATCACCACGGCTGAGTGTGCCTCTCGCTGCCCAACAACTCAACCTTTATGCCTTTTTGCCTGCCTACGCGCGGGAAATGCCCAAGCGGACTCAGCCTACGCAGGCCTGCAGGCGTGCATTTTGAGCCATTGTGGCCTGAGCACCGGTGCCGAACGCAGCGCGTGTATCGCGCAACAATGCGAAAGTGCTGGACAAAATTGCGTTGCCGGGGCCTCCCTGAACTGTGCCAATGCCCAGGCGTGTCGCGCGAAGTGCCCGCAACCATTACCGACCTCGCCCAATGATTGCTTGGCCATCTGCGACACCTTGACCGACCCCGTGGCCTTAGCGGTGGAAGCAACCCTGACCGGTTGCCAGACTGAATGCGCCGGCGCTGCTGGCAAGTTCTTGTGTTTCCAGGAAAAATGCGTGCAGCAAGAGCAGTCCTGCTTTGCCCAAGCGGGCGCTGCGACCTGCAACTTGATCTACCAGTGCGTAGTTGCGAAGTGCCAAAGCGTTGGTGGCGAGCCAAGTTGCACCCAGGATTGCGTGATCACCGGTGACGCGCAGGCCCAGGCCGCTTGGGTGCTGTACGAAGGCTGCTTTCTCCAACAATTAAGCTCACCTGAAGCCAAGAACGCCGGGTGCGCCTTTCCGTACAACAGCACCTCCTGCGTCAACGTCGTCAACAACTTTTGTACCGGCCAGTGGCAAGCTTGCTTCAAGCCCCAGTAGCGCCGCACCAGGCTCGCATGCATTCGGTTCCGCTAGCCCTTCAAGAAATCCTCAGTAAATGTAATCTCTTGCCAGTGGAAGAAGTCGACCTGGAACTCGCCCAGGGACGAGTCTTGGCAACCGACGCCGTGGCGGACACGGAATTGCCGGCCTTTGACCGCTCGGCCATGGACGGTATTGCCGTGGCCTGCGCGAATGCCACGCAAATCGGCTGTATTCTCACAGAAATTGGCCATTCTGCCGCTGGGGCACCCTTTGCGGGTGCGTGGAAACCTGGCGGTTGCGTGCGCATCATGACCGGCGGTGTGGTGCCCCCTGGTGCGGATGCAGTCATTGCTGTTGAACAAGTCGAACGGATGGTGGATGGCGCGGTCGTTCGCTATCGCCTCCTGGTCGCCGCCCGGCCCGAGCAGAACATCACCCGCAAAGGGGCTGAAGTCTTTCAAGGTCAAGTGGTTGTGCGGCAGGGGCAGCGTCTGGGCGCCGCCCACTTGGGTGTTCTGGCGTCCTTTGGTCATGCCCGAGTGGCCGTGTCCGCGCGTCCCAAGGTGGCGGTGTTGCCCACCGGGTCGGAGGTCGTGCCGGTGCACTGCAAGCCAGGCCTTGGGCAGATTCGTGACAGCAATCGCCATGTGATCACAGCGCTTCTTGCAGATGCAGGTGCCGATGTACGCCAGTATCCGGTGGCGCTGGACACGGCCGAAGCCTTGACCGCTGCACTGGCGGCTGCTTGGGCAGAGGCCGACGTCGTTGTGACATCGGGAGGCGTCTCAGCAGGCGATCACGACCTAGTTCCGCCGACTTTGCTGGCCTTGGGCGCTCAATGTCACCTGCACCGTATCGCCATCAAGCCCGGGAAACCATTTCTCTTCGCCACGCGGACCCGGGCCGACGGGCGAATTCAGTACGCCTTTGGGCTGCCCGGCAATCCGATTAGTTCCTATGTTTGTGCGGTGTTGCTCATGCTGCCAGCGCTGGCGGCCATGCAAGGGCAGGGCAATGACGGACAACGGGAATGGCAACTGCTTGAAATTCCTTGCAGTATCCCCTTGCCGGCCATCGGTCCTCGGATGGAAGTCTTGGCGGCCAACCTAGGTACGCAGCTTGGCGAATCAACCCACGTCGTGCCGCGATTTGCAAAGGGAAGCGCTGACTTAACAGAGTTTGCCCGCGGCGATGTCTGGGTCCTGCGCGCCGCTGGCAGTCCCCCAATTGAGGCTGGGCAAACCGTTTCGGTCCTCATCCGGTCGCGCGCCTAACGCCGGTCCGGCCAGCAGGCCGCGTGCTAGGCCCATCGCGCAGCTGGAAGAAAGCCGTTACATAACCCAGACATATACGTCATCGACGCCAAACGACGTCGAATCCGCGCCACTGCCGACATCGCTCCAAGCGCTGAACGTGATGGCCGCGCCACTGTGGGCTCCCTGCCAGGTCGGGTTCCATTCCTCGTCCGTCCACGCGCCTTTGCCGCACTCGTGGCTGCCGTTGAAGATGAGGTCGCCGGTGCCCTGCTTGCTCCACACCTTGACGCCGTCGATGCCGACCATGCCGTTGTTGAACCACCACTGGTCGATGCGGATGTAATGTGCCCACAATTTCGCCTGTGTGTGCGGCGGCGTCGATACCGTCTTCTTGGTCACCGCGCCCTGACCAAATTGGTTGGCACCACCGAGGATGTGGCCGAACTTGCCGCAAGTACTCACTGTTCCCGCTGACCAGCCGGCGTTGGAGCTGTTCTCGAAGTTGTCGGCGATCACCAAGGTCCAGCCGCCGTTCTTCATGTCGCACGCGTATTGGCTGGCGGGCAGGGGGCCGGCGCCGTCGATGTCGAGCCAATAGACGCCGTCGGCGCTGGCTGGGTATAACGTCTTGATTTCTAGGCAGGAAGTGGCAGGATAGCTGCCTGATCCGCCTTTGTCGACGCAGGTCAAACCGTCCCCAAACTGGTTCTTGGGGCAGGTGCACTGGAAACTGCCGGGCAAGTTGAAGCAGGCCGCAGTCACCGCGCAATTATCTAGATTTGCAGCACATTCATCGATGTCCGTGCACGTCTTGCCGTCCCCTTGATAGCCGGCCTTACAGGTGCATTGATAAGTGCCTGGTTTGTTGACGCAAATCGCATTGGCCCCACAGCTTGCCGGAACCGCGCACTCGTCGATGTCGGCGCAGGCCCCGTTTTGCACGCTGAAGCCGGGCTGGCACGAGCCGCAACTGGCCTGGCCATCGCCGCCCATTGTGCAGAGCTTGTCGGCCCCGCAACCACCATTATTGCTTTGGCACGGGTCGACGGCCACCAACACGTCATCGACGAACCAGCCCACGGCACCGGCAGGGCCGCAATTGCCGGCAAAGTGAAAACGGACCTGGAATGATTTCGCGGCGTATGCAGTCAGTACTACCGTTTGCGTCTGCCAGCCGGGGCCAGCGGCCACGTCCAAGACCTTCTGCCAGTCGCCGCCTACCTCGCGAATGAATACATCAGCTTGTTGCTGCTTCCATGAGCCAGCCGAGCCAAAACGAAGAACCAAGGGGGCACCGGGCGCTACAGAAGTGGCATTGATAACAGGGGAATCGGCCGTCGACTCGATGGTGGCCTGCTGCATCGGGCAGGTGACGTCGATGCCATTGTTGACGTTCAGGGAGCAGTCGGGACTCTCAAAGCCCGGTGCGGCTGGGGTGCCGTCTACCGCCCATTTGACGATCGGGTCCAGGGAGATTGGTGTCTTCTTCCATAGTTGCAACGCGGTACTACCGCAATTGAAGGGCTCCAAGTACGGCACAGTGCTGCTCGGACAGTCGGCCGGCGCCACCGCTGTAAACACGCAGCCAACCGTTGGGTCGCAACTATCCGCCGTGCAGGCGTATTCATCGTCGCAGACCACTGCTTTGGTCGTGCACGCGCCCGCGGCGCAGACGTCCCCCTGCGTACAGGCGTTGGCGTCGCTGCAGGGCACTGCGTTCGGCGTATGCGCGCAACCCGTTGCAATTGCGCAGGTATCGTCGGTACAGGCGTTTGCGTCGTCGCAGTTGATCGACGCGCCCGTACACGCCCCGTCTGCGCACAACTCCCCGTTTGTGCAGGCATTTGCGTCGTCGCAGACCTTGCCGTTATTTTGCACCACCCCCTTGCAGACGCCGTCAGCCGTGTCGCAAACTGCGTGCAAACACGTTGTATCGTTGGCTTTACTGCAGGTTACTATACTCGTCGGGTCCACTTTGCAAAACGAACTGCCACCACTGCCGACGCAGACCAGCTTGCCGTTGCAGGCGTTGCCGTCCTCAAAGGCGGCGCAATCGGCGTTGACCAGGCAACTGCATTGATTCACGCCAGATATGCACTTGCCACTCGCGCACGTATCGGCCTTGGTGCAGGCGTCGCCGTCTTCGCACACGGCCCCGTCCTCGAGGTCGACATGGGCGCAGCTGCCCTTGCCCTGACAGGTGTCGGCTGAGCACGGATTGCCATCATCGCAATTCTTGGGTGTTCCTGCGCACTTACCGCCCGTGCAAGCATCGTCGACCGTGCAAGGGTCGCTGTCGTCACAAGGCGAGGCATCGGCGGGGGCGAAGACGCAACCTCCTGCTATGCAAGCATCTTTGGTGCAGAGCTTGCCGTCGTCGCAAGGGGCGGCGTCGTCGGTGAGGCCGTTGCAGTCGTCGTCCAAGCCGTTGCAAATCTCAGGCTTAGCGATGGGTGCACTGCACGCACTGAGCCCGCCAGTGCCACAGGTGCGCTGGCCGAGGCAACCCAAAACAACTGTCCCATCAGGTAGTTCGCCACTGCTGGCGCAACTCGTACTCTTGCCTAGGGCGACAGCCGCTGGGCTGCAGGCGCAGGCCCCGGCGCCGGCTGGATGGCAGTAGCCCGATTTGCCGCCCTCGACGGCCGTTGCATCCGCACAGAGCCAGCCGCTGGGGCAATCACCTGCATTGATGCAGGAATTGGCACAGAACCAGCCGTCGGTTCCCGGTTGGTCGGCGGTGCTGACGCATGCGCTCTTGCCCCCCAAATAGGCACAAGCCTTTGAATCGAGGCAGGGATCACAGTTGGTGACGAATTTCGGTGCGCAGACCGTCTTGTCCTCGCTGCCGTCCGTTGCGGCTCCGGGCAGGGGCACGCACGCCGTGTCCTGAGGGCATGGCTCGCCAGAAAGGCAAGGCGGCGCACAGACTTTGCCTTGCGCCGAGTCCAGGCAGGCGCCGAGGCTCGTGCAATCCGCGTCACTGGCACAGGGGCAGCCGTCCTGCCCTGGGCAGGCCAAGGTTGCATCGGCAGCCCCGTCGACAGCGGCGTCGCCGGCCGTTGCATCAACGGGCGATGAAACATCATCAACTATTTCAATGGGATTGGTGTCGTTTGCGCCCAGCGAATCATCGGTAGACAGCGTGTCGTCCGGCGTCAAGACATCGCCCCCGCTGCCGTCTCCAGTTGGATCCTGGCCATCCGTAATGGAAATGTCGGAATCGCCGTTGGAATTCCCAGTTAGCGCCGGACCTGATTGCAGGGCATCGTCACCGCCGCAGCCGTTCAGCCACAGGCAAGGCAGGAGCAAAGCAGCAAGAACCGTCACTATCCGCTGAAATCCTGAAGACATGCGCACCTCAATGCCAACTGTCAAGTCAACCCCAGCGTCGTCCCCTCCCGCCGGGGCGTAGCTGCGACGCCAAGCCGGCACGGGGGTTCAAGTGCCGTCAGTATGCGCCAACCAGTGTCGCTGTGCACGTTGAGGTCCAGGTCACCCGTCGCGACCGCGGTGTGGCCGCCCCACCGCTTTGACCGGCCCTTGGCCAATAGGCACCACGACCTTGTATACCAAAGGGTGTAGTGCCCGGGATAATTGATAATTCGTCGTAAGCGGCTGGCCGATATCTTGCCGGCTGCGGACCTGTTCCGGCCCGGAGGACAAACTGGCCGCAGCAATCCACTCAGCCTGTTGTTTCGCAGAGCGCCTAGTCCCCGTAAACCCAAGTGCTTTGCGGGTTACCGGAAAGCTCGCGGCGTTGTGGACTTTGCAGCTGGGGACCCGGCCGAACGCAGGGGTGAGCCTCCGCGTTCTGGCGAGGAGAGGATTCCACGGTGGGCGCAGCGCTTGAGCCGTGCCAAGTCTGGCACCCCGGAAGTGGAGATCGCGGGCACCCCTGAAACTACAAGCAAACACTGTACCTCGAACCCGCAAGGAACTTTCGGTTTGAGGTACTAGTCGGCTTAAGCGGGCGCGTCTAAGACCCAGTCCGCAGCAGAGGGGCTGATGCACATCGTCTTGAATTTGCTGGGGTCTAGGACACAGCCTGAACGCGCGCCAAGGTCTTCTCAGCCGCCTGCCGCACCACCAAGCTGGCATCGGCGCGCCAAATCTGCAGCAATTGGCTGCGCAACGCAGGGAACTTCTTGCATGTCGCGGGTTCAAGCTGCTCGATCGCCCGCAGGGCCGCGGCGCGAACGGGGTCATGGGAATTCGTGAGTTGCGCCAGCACCTTGGCCGCGGCGTGATCCAGGGCCTTGCCGCCGATGCCGGTCAACGCCTGCAGCGCGCCGAGGCGCACCAAGGGCAGCGGCGCATCCAGGGCCTCGACCAGGGCCGGGACCGCGTCATGGTCCAAGGCGGTTGCCAGGGCCACCGCAGGCTCGTGGACACGGCCATCGCGCTCGCCAAAGAGCTCGATCAGATGGCTAACAGCTTGTTTCCCTTGGCTAAAAATCGCCTGTCTGGCAGCCTGGGCAACCGTCTTGTCGGCGTCTCGGCTGGCGATCACCAGGGGCGGGAGCACATGTCCAAGCACGATGGCCGGGCATTTCCTTAACGCTAATGCAGCTTCGCGGCGCACGTCGGCCTCGGCGTCCTTGCAGGCAACGGCAGCCTCCAGCGCCAGATCCGCAGGCAATGGGCCCAGGGTCGCTAGGCCATGCCAAGCGTTGGCCCGAACCACGCCACGCCCATCGCGCGTCAAGGCATGAAGCGCTGTAGTTTCAAGTGCTTTCCCGGCCTTCTTCAGCGCTGCATCGTCGACGAGCGTTTCGGCAAAGCCGTCCAAGGGCAGGGCCCGCGCCTCGATCAACATCGGCTTGCCGAAGCGGGCGAGAATCGCCAGGGCCTGTCGCGCAAGCGCCCGCACCGCCGCATCTGGGTCGGACACGAGGGCGCGAATCCGTGCGCTCATCGCCTCCAACCCCTCATTTCCCAAAGAAATCAGCGCGGCCAGAGAATTTGCGCGCATCTGGGCATCAGGGTGGCTCAGCGCCAGAAGCAGTGGCTGCCTCGCCGCTTCGCCAAACTGGATCAGCAGGGGAATCGTTGTACGATCAGCCAGTTCCGAATCAATCCGCAGATGGCGAATCAGCACCGGCAGCGCACCTGCGCCCAGACTGAGCACCGCCGCCGGGATGGCCCTGGCCACTTGCGGATCGCGGTCCAGGCACGCGCCCAAGAGCGCGACCGTTGCAGGCTCCACGTCCTGGCAATTGTGCATGGCCTTGAGCGCAGCCAACCGCACAGAAGCACTGGTATCTTTGAGCAGGACGCTCAAAAGGGGCAGCTCCGCAGCGGATGCTGGCCCACCCAGGGCAATGGAGGCCAACGCATTGACTTTGACTGGAATTCGCCCGTCCTGTGCCGCCGCCCACATGGCCGGACGCGTCAAAGACTTGGCATGTTTGCGCAGGAGTTCCTCTGGCAGCAGGTCGGACTCGAAGCCTTCGACAGCAAACACTGTCGCTGGGCGGAGTTCCGTCCTAGCTTTGAGGCCCTGGCCGCTTGGATCGGCGCTGCTATTGCTCATGACCGTCCCGGTACGTGCCCAAAAACATAGCTCACCGCGATCGCGCCGCACCGGCTGACCGTGGGATGCCACGACTGTACACCAGTGCCCAGGTGTAGACGAGTCCCCGCGCCGGCCGTTACCCTCGGCGTGGCGCGGGTGCGCTCAAGGTCGACATCATGGACGTGCTGTTTCTCTCTCCCGGCTATCCAAGTGAAATGCCTGAGTTTGTTCGCGGTTTGGCTGAGGTCGGCGCTCGCGTCTATGGCGTGGGGCCCGAATCGCCCGGAGCGCTTGCGCACACCGCCAAGCGGCACCTCGCCGCTTACCTGCAGGTGCCGAACCTGTGGGATGAACAAGACACGATCAGCAGGATTATTCGCTGGTTGGGTGGGCGAACCATGGATCGAGTCGAGACGTGCGCCGAGTATTCGGTCGTGCTCGCTGCTCGTCTGCGCGAGGCGTTGGGGCTCCCCGGCCTCAGCGTAGAGGCGGCTATCTGCTTTCGCGACAAAGAGAAAATGAAGCAGAAGCTCGACGATGCCGGGTTGCGCACGCCTCGACATCAGCGCGCCACCAGCGTTGAGGAGATCCGAGCTGCCGCCGACCGCATAGGCTATCCCCTGATTGTAAAACCAATTTCGGGGGCTGGGTCTGCCAATACCTTTCGCTGCGATGACTTGGCGGAGCTCGACCGCGCCATTGCCGGAACGGCCAAGGTCGCCGAGGTAAGTGTCGAGGAGTTTATCGAAGGCGAAGAATTCACTTTCGATACCCTGACTTCCAACGGGAAGATCCTATACCACAACATCGCCTGGTATCGGCCTCGGCCTTTGCAAGCGCGCAGCCACGAATGGATTTCGCCGCAAGTCATCGCCTTGCGCGACGTCAATGCTGCCCAGTTGCAGGGCGGCGTAGAACTGGGACGGCGGGTCATTGAAGCCCTTGGTTTCCAGAGTGGTTTTACGCATATGGAGTGGTATCTGCGCGCAAATGGTGAAGTTGTCTTTGGCGAAATTGGTGGACGGCCTCCCGGCGCGCGGCAGGTCGATCAGATGAACTATGCTTGTGATTTCGACAGCTTTCGTGAATGGGCCCGCATCGTGTGCTGGGGGGCCCTCGAAGCAAAAATCGAGCGCCGCTACAACGTCGCCACGATCTTCAAGAGGGCCCAAGGGCCAGGCCGGATCGTCGCCATCGATGGTTTGGAACGCCTTCGCCGCGACTTTGGTCCGGCGATCGTCTGGGAGAACTTGCTGCCTGTGGGCGCCCAACGACGTAACTGGTTGCAAACATTGATTTCAGATGGGTTTCTGGTCCTGCGTCATCCGGACCTGCAGACCACCCTGCGCATGGCCGATCGCGTGGGTGAGGAGCTTCGCCTCTATGCGCGGTAGCGCCTTGATCGCAAGACCAAAATCGCTCGCAAGGCCCAGCTAAGGCAGCCCATTGGCGCGCCCGTAGATCACTGCCGGGCCATCGGGCGTCTGCAAGGCCAATTCACCCTTGGCTGCGGCCTGGAGGTTGAACAGCAAAGTCTGACCTATTTCAGTGACTTGGCTGGACCACTTGGCCTCCAACACCAATTGCAACTGTTGCGCATCGCCAAATCGCAGGGAAGCCCGCCCGCGCTGGACAATCTTGGCTGGACTGCCGGCGGGATAGCGGTAGAAGTAGTAAACCGGCGAAATGCCTTGTAAATCTGGCTCGAAGATCGTGCCCATTTCGGCAAACTGCAGAGCGCGGATCGTCCCTTGACCGTCATCATAGACCCAAAGGTCATAGAGATCTGTCATCTCAACGGGTTGCCAGAGGTTTGGATTGGACGCGGCATCGATTGCAATGTCACCCGCCGCCACGTCAGCCGAATCGACAGCGCTTGCGTCGCCGTTTGGCGCAGAAGGCACGGCAGATTGGGCACATGCGGTCAATACCAGCGCCCATGCGCCGACCAACCAACGGGCTTGCCTAATTTGGACCATGACCAGACTCCACTGCTGCCGACGGCGGCAAAATGGCCGCGTTGGCCGAATCAATTCATAATAGAGTCAGAGTATTGACTCATTGGGCACCAAAGCAGTTTTGCGGCCCAAACGCGTCAGCCAGCCCCGCGCGAATGGAACCCAGCTAGGCCCCCTGCCGGCACTCGGCGTCGCCAGCCGAAGCGTGCCACTGTGCCCGCGTTTGCTTGCGCCCAGGCGGCGATGGTGTTCCACTACGCGTCCGCGCGTTTTTGCGCCATCTTTGCAGGTTTATCCGTCCATGTGCCCGTCCCCAGACGTTCCCGACATGCCCCGCGGCTTCATCGTGCCCATTGGCGGGGCCGAAGACAAGATCAGCGATCGCGTCATCTTGCGCCGTTTCCTTGAGATCTGTGGCGGTCGGCAAGCGCGCATCGCCATTATCCCGACGGCCTCGGAACTGGCCAGCACGGGGCGCAAGTATGAGCAAGTATTCCGCGAACTTGGCGCGGAGTGGGCGCGCGAACTGCCGTTTCGTCAGCGCACCGATTGCGATCGCAGCGATTGGCTCGACGACCTCAATGAGGCGACCGGTGTTTTTATCACTGGCGGCAATCAGTTGCGCTTGTCGACCATTCTCGGCGGTACCGAAGTAGCGCAGGTGCTCCGGCGGCGTAACGCCCGAGGCATGCACATCGCGGGCACTTCGGCTGGAGCGGCATTTGTCAGTGAACACATGATTGCCAATGGCAAAGCGGGTAGCACGCCTATTGCCGGGGCGGTCGCTTTGGCACCCGGGCTCGGCCTGACCAATCGCATCGTCGTCGATCAACATTTCCGCGAGCGCGACCGCTTGGGCCGCTTGATGGCCGCCATCGCCTACAACCCCTTTGTCGTTGGCATGGGCCTGGACGAAAACACCGCCGGCTTCATCGGGCCAGATAACCGCATGGAAATCGTCGGTTTTGGTGCGATCACGATCATCGATGTGTCGCAACTCAGCTACTCCGGCATGGCCACAGCCAGTGAAGGAGCGCCGGTCAACCTCATCGGCGTTCGCCTGCATGTTCTGAGCCATGGTGCCGGATTTAGTCTGGAAACGCGCCAGGCATGGCCGCCTCCTGGGCCCGAGTTTGCCGAAGAGCCCGTGTAACGTAGAGCTTCTGGGGCTACAAACCGCACAAAACTCAACTAGTTGGTGCAGCGCGCATCATCGGCGTCGAGAAACTGCACGATTTGATCCTTGGCAGCGACGACCTCGGCGCAGTCGACTTCACCATTGCCATCTGTGTCTAAATTCAAGCCCTTAGCGTCCACGCGCACCATCGTCGCATGATTGGCCGCGTCGTTGGCGTGGACTGCAAACGTCGACGTGCACAAGCCGTTGGACCCCGCGACGACGTACATCTCATTGCTGCGGACAGCTCCTCCAGAAAACTTACCATCTATGCCTAGTTGTGCGTCAACAACGGCCAAGCTGCGCTGCACCACTTGCATGTCACAAGCTTTGCCGAGGTGAAAGGTGACGCCAGGAAGTCCGTCATGGTCCGCATCGATGATGCGCGGATCGGTCGCAGAACTTGGCATGGATTCAGCTAATGGATCAGTCAGTTGCAGCCCCCAGAGCTGCACTTCCATGCCACCGGCGTAACTCAGGTGCGTATCAGCGCCCAGGATCGAACTCTCCACAGCGATGACGCCGACGCTGTCCAGGGCGGCCTGTGGAAAAATTGTCGTCTGGCCCAGGACGGGCGTCGATTGCAGAAAGCAGATCTGCCGTTTCTCGTGCAAATGCCGCCCCTCTTGGATCATCGTCACCCGCGTCAGGGTGTGGGCCCTCTGCTCCATGGCGTCGCCAAGCACCACGCACGATGACCAATCCGTCGCCAGGACCCAGGTGCCCGTCATCGAAATGCCGGTCTGTTGCTGCGCAGTTACAGTATCCGCAGTCGCGTCTCCCGGCAGCGCAGGGGCATCCACGGCGGTGCCTGTGCTGTCCAGGACCTGGGCGTCAAAAAGACTTGGGGTCGGCAATGGCGTGCAAGCATTTGATATGATTAAGATTAATCCGGCCAATGTCGCCGCGAGGGGAGATGTATACCACCGAGTTAAACCTTTGAAATAATGAATCATTGCCCTTCCGATCGCCTTCCCCACTGCCGCTTTCCAGCTCATTGCAACCGCACCACCGGGTAGATGTTGAGCGTGCGCGCCAGAGCCAGGGCGTCAGCCTGGGTACCCTGGAAGAGGTGCAGGTTCCAAGTTACTGACATTCCAATGGGAATCGTCTCATCGAGCAGGGTAATCCAAGGCTGGCCGGGGAAAATGCCCACCGCCGTATGCACAGTGGTCCAATCCTCAATCATGTACCAGCCTTGGCCCAGGCCAACCAGGCCATTGCCCAGGGGCAGCCAAGCGCCGTCCTTGGCGAAGGCAAAGGCGCTAAACGGATAAGTCCGCACTTCGTCATCCAAAAGGCCCGGGCTGACCTCGATCGCGTCTTGCATCAGGGGCAGGTACATGCCCACCGCCCGTGTCGTGGTGTCGCAACTGGCACAGGTCGACGTCTTGATGGCCACGTGCACTTCCCAATGCTTTTCACCTACTTGAAACCAGTGGGCTGTCACAGGTCGGTCTGAAGACGTCAGCGTGATCGGCAGTGGAGGGTCCACTTCTGGGCCGGTCGGGTTGGGATTGGGCACGTGGTCGACCAGCGTGACCCCGCCGTTTTGCAAGTCGACCATCGCCAACGTCACGGAGTTTGCCTTGCCCAACTTCTGCAACAGAGGCTTAGCTAGTGTACTCACCTGATCTTGAAGCGTTTCATTCATCGTCAGGCCAAATTGCACTTCGCCAAACCACGGATTGACGCCCGAGCAGTCGCTGACCTCGGCCCGCCAGAGTGACTCCCAAAGACCCGGCAGCGCCTTCTGCACAGCACTGACGTCCAGCCCCTGTTTGCCTGCATAGGTCGCGAATTGTTCAAGCGCCAAGACGCGGTTACGCGCCACGGTGTTGCCTACGCGTACGGGCCCGTCCTGCTCGATTTCCCAGACGGCGTCCAGAGGTCCATGGCCACCGAGCCAGCGGTGCAGGCTGTCCGTCGAGCCCGGCTGCCACGTTCCGTCCAGAAGGGGCGGGGCAGGTTTGCTTGGAATATTCTTGGCTTTGAGGTGCCGTACGTAATCGCCAATGCGCAACATCGCCGCGCCGGATGCTTGAGTTGCAGCCAATTCAGCTTCAAATTCAGCCACTCGCGCTGGGTCGTGCGGCGCAGTCGGTGCCATGTACGGGTCATTGGGGCCGACGGCTGTGGTGCCAACCGCACGCAACTCCCCGTCATCATAGTAATTCCATGACAACTGCAAGGGCGGCTGTCCGGCGCCAGAAGCCGTGCCGTCAATGCCGCCTCCAGCGACGATCAAGTCGCCACCTTCTGAGCTGTACAGGGGCCACCAGTTACCACTCTCCGCAGAGTGCTGATAACTCCACAGGTTTTTGGGAAATAGGCCGACCTGGTAGCCCTCAGCGACCAGCACTTTTTGCCGGCCCTCGCCCGCCTGTCCTTCCTGGTTGAAGACCACGCCAGATAGAGGTAAGCAGTTGTCCGCAAAGACTTTGCGCGTCGCGGCGATGGAGCGGTGCAGGTCATCGCGGGGAAAAGCCAGGAACAGCTGGTCGCTGTAGTGAAAACTGATGAGTTCTGCCTGGCCGCGCCATGCCAATTTCTGAAGAAGAGCAAGTACTTGGGGATGCCGCTTGGCCATCACGTCGACCATCCGGCCCTGCATTTCAAAGTCGACGCCCCAGTCGGGGTGCTTCTCGTACATCTGCAGTAGGGGATAGAAGGTTTCCTCGACGATGTAGTCTTCTACTTTGGCGTCACCCCAGCCCTTGTTGCTGTCTTTATTGAGAAAAATGTGCGATCCGTCAGCATCGTCCCACTCTAGGCCGCCGATGACGTATTCGATGTTGAAATGAAACAGAGACACCGCGAATCGATTGCGTTTTACGTCGGGTGGCACGGTTTCTGGATAGGCAATACCACCGATGCCGGGGCACGTGGCCGCCGTTACCTCAGCGGCATCGCTCAGCCAGGCATCGCCACCGCCATCGGTTGTCGCGTCGCCGGTAGAATCACTCACCGTATCAATGGATTGGCTTGTCTTGCCGGGCGTGGAATCGCCCGAGTTGCCGCAGCCGTAGAGGCCCAGGCACCCAGACAGGCCAAGCCACGCCGACAGGGCAACAACAGTCAGTGACAAAGATTTATGATTCCAACGCATCATCGAGGCCCAGCCTAGCATTCCGTCCGCGGACGCCTTGCTTGCAGCGTGCCATACGCCAGCTCCCGTCGCTATGGGGGCGCGGAATCTGCTCGTCGATCGGGCCGTCGGGCCTGGATAGGCCGAGAAAAGACCTTGGCTTAGGCCGTCCTCCCTCGGTCCGGCGTCAGGACTTTCTGCTGCCTGCGCTAGGCCGCTTCGTCGGTCTGCGCCATCGCCTCAGGGATTTGCTCCAGGGCATCGCGAATTCGGCCGACGGTGTAGCCCTTGGCCACGGAGACAAACGCAATTCCCCGTTGTTTGCAGGCTTGCTCAGCCGCCGCGCTCAACTGATCGTTGGCGAAGATCTCCAAGAAGAGCGCCACATCGGTCTGGTCGGCGAAATCTGGGTTATCCAACAAATTAGCGTTCTTCTCACTGTCCGGGCTGAGCCACTGTACGGCCGAGCAGCCGAAGTACGCAGCCACGCGTGCGCGGCTTGATTCCCGGGGCTGCCCACCGACGATCGTCACCCTCTTGCCGCGAATCGCCGTCCACGGTAGCCCTTCTGTAGGCGTCAGAGACAGCTGGCCCGCCTCCTGCTCGTCTTCGGCCTCGGCGTCCTGCTCCAGGGCACGAATCGCCCGTTTGAGGACCTTGAACCGCGACAGCTTGGTCACCTCGGGAAACGGCGTCAGCAGGCGCACCAAACGGCGGTCTTCCTGCGCCACGCCGGACTTCAAGACATGGTCCAGTTGCGAAATGAGCGCTTCCGGCCCGGCACCCTGGTCGACTAGCTCGCTGAGTTGCTGCAGATCCCGCAGCGGATCGATGACGACCTCGCCTGAGCTTTCGCGGGCAAATTCAACCATTTGCTGCCAGAACCAATGGGCATCGGCACTCCAGTTTTCTCCGTGCTCCGCCACATGTTGGCGCGACAAGCCATGGACAAAGCCAGGCCGGTAGTCCCGCTGGAAGGCGGTCCATGCCGAGAACAGGTGGTCCACCGGCTTGTCATACTCCAGTTCAACCAAGTAGTTACGCGCGGGCGGTTCTTGCATGCAGCGTGCACGCGCGACCAAGTGGCCGATCAGCAATCGCTGCATTTCCCGAGGCAATTCAGCGAGAAACTGCAGCTTCTCGGGACGGGCCATGCGGTCGAGCCGGCGGAACTCGGCGCGAATCACGGCCTCATCGTCATAATTCGTAGGTGGTTCACAGAGTTCTGTGACGAGCTCCTGCCAGCGAACGGGATCGAGTTTGGCACTAGCCACGGGACGCGCAGCCGATGCCTCGGAGCGGGCCGCTTCCAACCGCCGATTGCGGATATCGTCACCCGTGGAACTCGGCGTGCGGATGGGAAAAGTCCGCAGATCGGCACTTGGTCCCGACGACGAACCTTCGGCGGCGTGCAGTTGGGCAAAGGCCGCGCTGGGAATGTGCAGCTGCACCGTGCCACCTGCATCGCGAAACGCTAAGACCAAACGCGCCCAACGCAATTGCAGGGCGTCCCGGTCACGATCGAGTTGATCGCGCAGCACGGGTAGGTTCGGATCGAGGCGCAGGCTAGGGCGGTGGACTAGGAGTTCCTCAAGCCTCAAGCGTTGCTCGCCGAGTTGTTCTAGCTCCACGTCTACAGATCGAATATCGCTGAGTAATCCTTCTGTACCGCGATTGGCCGCAGCCAGCCAATTGTCAATATCGCGCGCCCAACCCATCGTATGCCCCCTTTGAGACGTTTAGCCTGGCACGGCCAAATTGGTCGCGCCAAACGAAAAGTCGATTCCCGCTGCAATCGTAAGCAGTTGTCTGTCATTCGCTCGAATGCCTGGACCGGCCCGCGGGTCATTGGGCCAGCCGCCCATGCGTTGGGCCCCAGAAGGCGCGAGGCCATCACGGAGAAGCCATTGGAAATCCAGGAAATAGCGCCCTGCTGTCCCGATCGAATCTCGCCCTTGCAACCAGCCCATTCGCTGACTCCAGATCCACCAGAAGATGTTGCCCGGGAAATGCGGCGTCGACAAGCAGGATTGCTGCAAGGCATTACAGATACTCATGTTCATCTATTTCCGCCGGCGATCTACCAGGCGCTTTGGCGGTGGTTTGACGCGCACGCATGGCACATCGCCTTTCGTGGTGACGCTGAGGCGACCCTGGCGCACCTCAGCGCCTCTGGGACTCAACGCGTGATGGGGCTGGTCTATGCCCATCGACCCGGTATTGCGCAATTGCTCAATCCTTTCATGGCTGAACTAGTGCGCGCTCATCCGCAGGTGGTCGGCCTTGGGACGGTCCTGCCCGGCGAGCCGAATGCCGCGGACATCGTCAAGGAAGCGATTGATGTTCACAAGTTGCGGGGGATCAAGCTGCACTGCCATGTGCAAAAGGTGGCGATCGACTCGCCGCAGGTGCTTGAAGTACTTGAGATTTGTCAGCAGCGCCAAGTGCCGGCCATCGTCCATGCCGGCAGGGAGCCTGCGTCGCGGGCGTATGGCGTCCAGACCCACGAAATTTGCGGTGTCGATCGGACGCGGCGCGTGCTGCAGCGGTTGCCCGGGCTCCGTCTGCTGATTCCGCATCTTGGGGCCGACGAATTCTCAGACTATTTCAGGCTGTTGGCTGACCACGAACACCTGTACCTGGATACCGCCATGGCCTGCGCCGACTACTTTGCGTACCGGCCCGAAATGGCCCAGGTTGAGCACTGGGCAGGGCGCATTGTCTATGGCACTGATTTTCCGATTATTCCCTATGAGGTGGACCGCGAACTGCGAGTCCTGGCTCGGCGAATTGTCGCCGACGACGCCCTGCAACAGTTGCTCCGCGGCACCGCGCAAACCCTCTGGCCGTCCTAACTGCCTAAAGTTACAGGCCGTTGGAGACCTGCAGCGTGTAGTTGGCGCAAAGGCCGCTGCCGTTGGGGCGGTAGACGCGAACGTAGAAATCCGCAGTATTATCAGCGCAGATGTTCATGCCTGGAGCGCCAGGGGCTCCCGTGCATTTGCACTCGCCGGCCGATTCGGGGCTGGGGGACTTGACCACGTCGCCCGTTGGCTGATTGGCGCCCAGCCCGGGCCCTGAGGGTGCGCCTGAGAAACTCACAGTCCATCCAGTGTCTTGCTGGTTGCTGCACAAGTTGTCGGCCCCGGCACAGCCGCCGCGGTACAGGTCCAAGGCGTAGGCCCCGTCCGGGTTGCCGATGAGGGTCACCTTGACCTTGAAGTTGTCGCAGGCGCCACCGGTGTCAGGCGTGTCGATCGCCTTGAAATGATACCAGTCTCCCGCCTCTCCAGGCACGATATTGCCCTGCTTGGTTGCGGACGACCCGGTGTCCGACAGGCTGCCGATGTCTACCGCTGCGTTACAGGCCCCGCCGCCAATGCCGAAGTTGGCGTCCGCTTGGCACTCGCAGCCGTTGCCATACTGACCGTCGATGTCAAACCACTTGGAATTACACTGGGTCTCGCATTTGCCCACTGTGCAGATCGGGGCGCCATTGGCCACGGACGGACACAAGGCACTGTTGGCACCCTCGTCCACCTGGCTGTTGCAGTTATCATCCAAACCATTACAGATTTCGCCGGCATTGGGATGGATATTGCCATTGGCGTCGTTGCAGTCGCCCGCTTGGAGTGTCTTATAAGTAGCGTTGGGGCCACAGAGTTTGGTCCCGGCACCCGCGCCATAGCCGTCACTGTCGGCATCAGCGTAGTACAGTTGGGCATCAGGAGAGTCCGTGTCGGTGATCCCATTGCAATTGTTGTCAAATCCATCGCAAACCTCCTTGGCACCCGGGTACACGCTTGGGTTGCTGTCCAAGCAGTCCCCCGGCTGCGTCGCGGAGAACGGCGGTATGGCCTTGCACGCGCACTGAGATTTGGCGTTTTGGCCCCAGGAATCGGCGTCGTCATCCTCAAAATACACTGTACAACCAAGGGCATTGAGGTCATCTACGACACCGTTGCAGTCATCGTCAACGCCGTTGCAGGTCTCCGCGGCCCCCGGGTGAATCGCAGGTGCCGCGTCGTTGCAATCACCTGAAACTGTAGTTGAATACTGAAGATTGGCCTTGCACAAGCATTGGGGCGGCAGTTGCGCTGCCCCATAGCCGTCCCCATCGCCGTCTTGGAAATAGTTCAAACAGCCGAGGGCGCCGATGTTGTCCGTGACGCCATCGCAATCATTATCAACACTATCACAGACTTCCTGGGCCTTTGGCTTGATCGCTGGGTTGGCATCATTGCAATCGCCCACCAACTTGGCCGAGTAGGGCGGTGTAGCGCCGCATAAACACTTGGCATTGTTCTCCACGCCCACGCCGTCTCCGTCGCCGTCGTAAAAGAAGATGCTGCAACCGATGGCGTTTTCTTCGTCGACCAAACCATTGCAGTTGTCATCCACGCCGTTGCAGAACTCCTGAGATTTCGGGCTGATCTTTGGATTTGCGTCATTGCAGTCATCGCCATTGCTCACGGTCGCTGGAGCCTGCATCTTACAAGTGCAGGCCATGGTCGCCGGATCGCCATAGCCATCGCCATCGGCATCAACGTAAAATTTCTTGCAATCCGGGGTATTGGCTTCATCCGTTGCGCCATTGCAGTTGTTGTCTAGGCCGTCGCAGACCTCCATCGCATCGGGATTGACCGATGCCTGCGTGTCATCGCAGTCGCCGCCTTTGCTGGCCTGGAATAAGTCGTGCGCAGCGCAAGCACATGTTTTTTGGCTTGAATTTCCCCACTTGTCCCCGTCTTGGTCGACGTAGTACCACGTGCAGCCCAAGGCCTTGTCTTCGTCGGTTTGGCCGTCGCAGTTGTCGTCGATGCCATTGCACGATTCGGTCATCGCCGGATTCATTTTCGGCTCGCTGTCGTTGCAATCCCCATTCTTTTTAGCCGTATACGTCGCGTCGGGCGCGCACAGGCAAGCCCCTGGGTCGGCCCCATAGCCGTCCCCGTCGGCGTCGACGTAGAACATCAGGCAGCCCTGACTGCCGGCTTCATCCTGTCCATTGAGGCAGTTGTCGTCCTTGCCATTGCCGCAGACTTCCACCGCGCCTGGGTGAACAGACGCGTCCGAATCGTCACAATCTCCTGAGGTTACAGCGCTAAAAAGGCCAATAGCTCCACAGGCACATTGACTCTCCGCCGTGCCGTAGCCGTCCTTGTCGCCGTCAAAGAAATAGGCTGTACAATTGGTGGCATCCAGGCCATCGTCGGTTTTGCCGTTGCAGTCGTCGTCCAGGCCATTGCCGCAGACTTCGCTGGCGCCGGGATGGACGTTGGCATTGCCGTCATTGCAGTCGCCGACGCCCTTGCTGCAGACCTTTGGCGTTCCAACCACTTGCATTGCGGTACTACAGTATCCGTCTTGGTCGGCGTCGCAGCCTTCGTCCGTCTGGCCGTCACAGTCATCATCGATATCATTGCAGATTTCGCTGGCGCCGGGATTGGTCGCTGCCATCGCATCATCGCAGTCCGTCGCTGAAGCGGCCGTAAAGGGCGCTACAGCCTTGCATAAACACTGTGATTCTCCGCCATTGGCTGGGAGGGCACCAAAGCCGTCGGCGTCGGCATCCTTCCACAAGGTCTGGCAGCCAGCAGCGTTCGCCTCGTCTGTCAAGCCATTGCAATTGTTGTCAATACTGTCGCCACACGTCTCGGCCGCAGGCGTCGCGGCGTTGCAGGCGCTCAGGCCATTGGCACCGCAACTACGCTGTCCCACGCAGGTTCCGTTGGCGTTGGTCACGCTGCAGAGCGTCGCGGCGCTTTGGGCAGTTGCAGACTTACTGCACGTGCAGGTTCCCGCGTTGAGCACGCACTGTTTGCTCTGGCCCTGCAGGCCCTTGGCGAGCTTGCAGCCCATGCCCGTGGGGCAGTCGCCGTCCCCGCTGCAAACGCCGCCGCAGAATCGTCCATCGGTGCCATAGTCCAGGCACAATGCGTCGTTGCCCGCGGTCGTGCACTCGCCATCGGTCTGGCAGGGGCGGCAGGCGGTCGGCGCGCTGGGAATGCAAGCAAAAACGATGTCGCCCGAGCCGTATTGCGCGCAGTGAAAGCCCGTCGGGCAGCAATCCGTGCATTGAGCCGTGCAGATTTTGCCGCCATCGATGGCGATGCACAAATTGGAGGCGCACTCGCCATTGGCCTGGCAGGACGCTCCCGGTTGTCCGGGGGCTGGTATGGCCTCGAATTCGCAAGATGTTTGGGTGACTTCAGCGGCTGCATCGACCTTAACGTCAACATCCGTGGGCGATGCCTGATCGCCGCCACCGAAGTTGACGTCAAGGAGGTTGTCAGCGTCGGAGAAAACGCCAGAATTCGGTGTTGGTGCAGGACTTTGGCTGCAGGCTGCGAGTTCGAGGACGGCGATCAAGGCCGCGGTGGCTGCCCAAGTAGACCGCCAAACGCGCCTCTGGCCAGGGCAGTTGGCAGAAGCAGTGTCGGTCCAACACTGAATCAATCTAGGATCTTCGCTCATCGTTCGTTCCGCCTCAGCGCCACGATGCGCCCACCCCGATTCACGATAGCAGAAGCGCGGCGCAAGCAAAAACGCCGACTCAACAGTGGCAGACCTTTGCACTGCGGCATTGCCTGACGTCCCACGCCCCACCGCCACGCGTGCATGCAAGGGCGTTCTGTCACCGACAATTGTTTGATTTTAAGGGGGATTCGCAGACCTGCTCGTCGCCAAGCGCGCGCCTCATCGGCAGATCGTTGTCCTAAGCCGTGGGTCGGAAAATCCGGCGGAACTACTAGGGCTTAGAGACTCTGGACCAACGAAGTCAACAGTCCGACGCCGTAGCCTGTCCCGCGGTTGTCCAGGAAGGCCGGACCGGCGAGGTCGACGTGCGCCCACTTGCAGCCCGTGTCCTCGATGTGCAGGTAGACCCACAGGCCTGAGGCGCTCGACGAGGCGTTGTTGCGGTCGGCAACGCTATTACGCATATCCGCGACCGTGCTCTTGAATTCCGAGATATGCAGTTCCGGGCTGAACAGCAAAGGCATGCAGTGGTCGCCGCTAGCTAAGCCAGCTGCCACAGTCTTGAGTTCCAACCCTTCGTCATTGCTAACGATACCCGCGTGCCACTTGCCCGTAGCGATGAGCTGCGAGCCGGTCAAAGTCGCCGCGTCGATCAGCGTGCTCGGCTTGTAAGTGCGCGCAACGTAAGAGGCGGCATCGGCCAGCGCAATTCGCCCTTCAGCGTCGGTGTTGTTGACTTCCATGGTCTTGCCGCTGTGCATTTCAATGACGTCATCTGGCCGGTAACTGTCTGGGCCAATGGCGTTTTCTGCAATGGCCAAGCCGGCAATGATGCGCCGCGAAATGCCACTGCTGGCCAGTGTCACAAAAGCGCCTAGGACCGCCGCGGCACCGCCCATGTCGCACTTCATCGTCAGCATGCGGTCGCCGACGATCTTCAGCGACAAGCCACCGGTATCATAGACCAATCCTTTGCCGATGAGCGCGATTGGTTCACCCTGAGCGTCCGCCGGGGCATAATCCAGAATCACCAAACGCGGAGCGGTGATGGCCGTGCGACCCACGGCGTGCAGACCGCGCAGGCCTTCAGTCAAAAGCGCATCGCCGACGATCGACCGCACGCTCACATTGGCCAAACCCTGCACAGCAGCTCGGCTTTCTTGCTCGAACACTTCGGTCGTCAGTTCCATCGTCGGCATGTCGACCAGGCGCTGAGCCAACTGGAGCGCTTGGCCCGCCCGCTGCAACCCGGCGAGATCGTGGTTGAACAGGCCATCGCGCGTCCTCAGCGCAACCTGAACCTGGCCCAGGCCCGCTTTGTTGCCCGTCTTGCGCGAATACAGGGGGTAACTCCGCACAACGCCAAGCCAAGCGCCCATGGCGTGATCGGGCGAGGCCAAGGCAACCAGCACGGCTACCTTGTTGCCATCGGTCCGCGCTGTACTGCGCAGATGCTGAAAGATTTCATAGCTCCGCGTGTCCGAAAGGTGCCGCGACACATGGTCGTGCAAGGCGATCAAGGTCAGCGTGCGCGGCAGCCCAGCCAAGGCGGGCAGGAGCGTCGAGGCCACCGCACCGCCTCCACCAGGGCGCACGTCCGTCGCCAAACGGATAGCAGTATCGCGCACTTCCTGCGGCAACCCTGCCAGAACCCAGCCATCGCTTAGGTCAGACTTGCGGCCAATGACCACCAAGGTCGCAGCATCGCCAAGCAATTGGGGAATTTCAGCAGCAATTTCCAGCATGGACATGGGGTTCTCCTGATCAGACGAGCGAAAGGACGTGTCCGAACGCTGGCGTTGTCGATTTCTCTGTGACGCCTAGGGCCTGCACAACTGAGCCTGCGCAAAGCGGATATGCGGTTCACAGTCGGGGCGGGAAGGGGCCGAAGCGCTCCTTGCGGAGATCGATCGGCAAAAACCGAAAAGGCCACTCGCGCGAAACGAATGGCCTTTTTTGGCGGTGGACCTGAGGGGGATCGAACCCCTGACCTCTGCATTGCGAACGCAGCGCTCTCCCAGCTGAGCTACAGGCCCGTTTCGGCACACTTTCTCTGGCTCCTCTCTGCCGCAAGGTCAACGCGTGACGTTGCCCAGCTTCAGTGCGATTCGCACCGGTTGACTGGCACCTGCTAGGACCGGCGACCGGCACCTGCCAAGCAGAAGCGCGGAAATCAGCGAGTTGCAGATCCAACATGAGAAAATGCGTAACCGGTGCCCAGGGTCGGAATTGAACCAACGACACGTGGATTTTCAGTCCACTGCTCTACCGACTGAGCTACCTGGGCGAATCAACTGCGTATTCCTTGGCAATCGCCGGAATTCACCGTTGCTGCTGTCTGACCTAGGGTGGGCGACTGAGCCCTTGCCCAGCGCCAAATCCACCTTCGTTTCAGAACCGGTTTGCTAGAACACCATGGCCGCGCGGGCCGGAGTCAAGCGGGCACGGAGTGTGAGGCATTGACGATGGCCTGTCAAGCCTTTGCCGTCGCCGAATCGTCAAACGACGCAGCGGCAAAAACAGCAACGGGGAACCTGCGCTGGGCAGATCCCCCGTTGCCATGACTCATGTCTTGGCCGGAGCCAAGGGCAAATCAGGCGAAAGCAGCCTAATTGGGCTTACTTGGCCGGACCGCAGTGGGTCGCACCGTACGGATCGCAGGTGCCCGCATTGCAAGCGCCGCTCAGCGGGTCGCAGTTGGTGGCAATGCAGTCGCCGCAGGCCTTGCTGCTGGCGTCGACGGCGCAATCGGTCAGGCACTTGTTGACGCCGCACCAACCGGTCAGACCAAAGCAGTCCGAGCAGCTGTTGGTGATCTTGTCGCTGGTGCTGTACAGACCCTCAAAGCAATCGGAAATGCACTTGATCTTGTCATTGTCGGTGGCCTTGGTCAGGCAGCCCTTCTTCAAGGTGCAGGTCTGCAGATCGGTAGCGATCTTGCCCTTCTTGGTGGCGTCGGCCAGCGACGTGAGGAAGGCTTTGTCATCGGTGCCGGTGCAGCCGACCGGACCTGTGGTCACCGTGGTGTCGGTGCCCATGTTCATGTCCATGGTCGAGGTATCGGCAACGACCGTGGTGTCGCTACCGGTCTTGGTCGCGTCCGTGGCGGCGTCGGTACCGGAGGTTGTGTCGGCTGCAACGTCGGTCACCGCGGTGGTGTCGGTGGTGGCGGCGGGGGTCGTGGTGCTAGAGCCACAAGCGGCGGCCGAAAGGACCACCGCCACGAGCGCGAGCATACCCTTAAATGTATTCATGTTTCTACTCCTCGCGCCCAGGGGGGCCCTGGGCAGGCAATACCGCGGACCCCGTCATGGGCGGCCGCGTAACTCTCGATAATCGCAGAAATCCTTCTGGATCTTCGGGCGAATGATACGCGCAGTTAGCAGCTTGTCAAGGAATAGTTTGCAAATCCGCGATGTGAAGAGATTTGGCTCCGAATGCAAAGCCTCGAAAAAAGCGGCATACGCACCACGGGGAGCCATTGCCCAGTCGCTGTTGGCGGCGCAGCAGCGATCGGAACGAGAACGCCCTTGTCAGGCCTTACCGCGCAGAACGAGCAAGGAAAACGTAGCGCGCGCGGCATGGTGAATGGTTTCGTGGTCCGCTTGATCAACGCGATGATTTGATTTCCCCTTGATTGACAGGGGATTGGCCAGATGCGGGCGTGCTGCCTGATCGCCGGCCGGCCCCGTCTTCTTCCAGCAATCCAGCGACGCGGGCGTTTTGCTGGCTGTCGATGCGACGGCGATCGACAATCACTTGCTCGTAAATACTAATGATTCGACTGAAGGTGGCCTTCCAGCTGTAGCGCTGCAGCGCTTCGGCTCGGCCGCGCGCACCGAGCAAGGCTGCCCGTCCCGGACGCATCAGTTCCTGCCAGCCCTCGGCAACACTTTGCGGTGTAAGGGTTTCTAGGGCGATTCCACAGCGACACGTAGCCAAGAGTTCGCCGATGCTCATCTCCGCCGACCCGAGAATCGCCGCCCCGCTGGCCATCGCCTCGACCGCGGCCAAGCCAAACGTTTCATAGGGGCACAGGGCCGCAACCGCATCAACAGACGCAAGAATACGTGCCATATCACGGGGTTTATCGACAAAGCCCAGGTAATGGACCTGTGGATACTTGCTGGCCATCGCCCGCACTTCCGCTTCGCCTGGCCCATGCCCTGCGATCACCAGGATCGGCTTGAGGTTAGTCGTCGTCCGCAGCAGCTCGTAGGCCTCCAAAAGGGGCCGGTACTGCTTTTCGCCTGAGAGGCGATTCGGATAGCAAAGCACCATATCCTCAGGCCCGGCGCCCCATTGCGCGCGCAGGCTGGCGTCGCGCAGTTTGGGATTGAACATTTGCGTGTCAACGCCCAGGGGCGCTTGCACCACGTTGTCAATGCCGTGATCGCGCAGCAGGTCGACCATCACCTGCGTCGCGGCTAAAGTCGCAGAAAAGCGGCCGAAAGTGCGGCGCGCCCACCACCAGGAGAGTCGCTCGCCCAGGCGTCCCAGCCATGGAGCGATGTTGGCCATGGTGCGTCCAACATCTGTGATCGGGTAGTTGGCGTGCCAGAATCCGACGACTTCGCAGGAAAGTCCGCCAATGGCCATGCGAACCCAGTCTGGCGTCTGGTAAGGGCTGCCCACTTCGACGATGTCAGGGCGAATTTGTCGGAGAATGCTGCGCAATCGCAAAGGATTCCACATCAGCCGATACCCAGAGTTGCCTAGGGGCAGGGCCGGCACGTGATGGATGCGCGCATTGCCATGAACCTCGATCCCTGCATGATCGCTGGGCAAAAGCAGGTGATATTCGACGTCCGGCAGTCGAGCCAAATAGCGCAGCTTCTCAAGCTGATAACGCCGCACGCCGCCCCCGGTCAGGGTGAACAGGTCGTTGACGTCACAAATGCGTAACTTGGCCATGGTGCGATTCTGGGCTCTATTTCGTGAGCTATATCAAGGCTTTGATTCAGTGGGCTACACACCCAATTCGCGTCTAGCCTGAGGCTTGGTACTATACGCCTGGGGCCGAGAAACTGCAAGAAATTGACGCGGTTTTGCCCCTATCTTGCCGGCTGCCCAGTCTCCCCGCTTGCGGGCAGCTTGCTGACGTGCCATAGCGCTCAACCTCACGATTAGGAGGGGCCGATGCACTACACGACCGAGCGCATGCCTTGGCAGACTGTTGTCCTGCAAAGCACTGTACTTCAAGGCAATCCTCTGGGCGACCCGAGCCTGCGGCAGTTTCCCGTCTACCTGCCACCGACCTACAATTTGGAGCCGGAGCGGCGCTTCCCGGTGGTCTACTACCTAGCCGGCTACGGCGGCTGGGGCGCGATGAAGTTGCTGGAAGAAAAGGCATTTGACACGCCTTTGTGGATGCGTTTGGACCGGTTGATGAACAGCAGTGAGCTCGAGCCGATGCTGCTGGTGTTCGTCGATGGCTTCACCCGCTTCGGTGGGGCCCAATACCGTAACTCCATCGCAACAGGGCGTTATGCGGATTACGTCGCTGACGAATTGGTCCGGGCCATCGATCAGCAGTTCCGGACCCAGGCAGTCCGCGATGCCCGCGCGATCATGGGCAAAAGTTCGGGTGGTTACGGGGCCTTGCACTTGGCGATGACCCGGCCCGAGATCTTTGGCCTATGTTGCGCGACGGCGGCCGACAGTCACTTTGGGCTCAGCTACATGAGCGATTTTGGCAAGGCTCTTCAGGCGTTTCGCGCTGCCGGAGGCCCAGCCGCCTTTGTGCAAGGCTTCTTTGCGGGCGAAAAGCGGCATCCCCATTGGATGAGCGCGCTGATGGTCATTGCCATGGCCCAGTGCTACTCGCCTAATTTGCAAGTACCCGTATATTTTGCGGATCTGCCCTTTGACTGCAATACCGGGGCTCTGAACGAAGCCGTTTGGCAACGCTGGTTGGCTTGCGACCCGGTGCAGGCCTGCGCAATGCACGTGGATGCCCTGAAATCACTCAAGCTTTTGTTTCTCGATGCGGGGCGTAGTGACGAATGGTTCTTGGACTTCGGGCACCGTCGCCTAGCCCAGGAACTGGGACAGCTGGGAATTGCTTTTGAAATCGAAGAGTTTGATGGTGGTCATATGGGCATTGACCACCGCATCGACCAAAGTTTGGCGCGGGTGACACAACGTTTGCGGTCGCTGGTGTGATTTCTGCTACAACGGCGGTAAATCACTAGGAATCGTGGCTCCCGGCGGTGCCTTGGGCGTCCAGACGGTCATCAAGAAATGCAAGGTCTTGTCGGTCACTGCTGTGCGACCAGGCCCCACCGACCACAGCCCGATCACGCCGATGGCCGCGATCGACAGCATTGCGACCGTGGCAACAATCCGAATAGGCAAGGGTTTAAGGTGCAAACCGCTCGGCTGCAGCAACCAGACCAGCCAGATGCACGCGGCGGTCAAAGCGAGCCAATAGGGCAGGGCGCTCCATGGCCCGGCAATGCCCAGCTTCATCAGCGGATTTTGCGCCACAAAGCCGGCTTGCAGCAAGGGGCCCACGGCCTCAGGTAGCGGATTGTACAGCTCAAACGGGAATCCCTGCGACACCGCGGAACCAAGGCCCGTGACCACGATAGCCACCGGGGCCAGCACAGCCAGGACCGTCATGGCTACGCGATTGCCACGTTCAGGCAGCGCATCTAGGCCATGAGCAACGGCAATCGCCGCAAAGGGCACGATGGCGGTGATGTAGCGCGGACCGATGACCCAACCGCCTCGCCAAAGTGCATGGGAGCATTGGAAAAATAGGAAATAAAGGCAGATCAGGGAGGCAACCAGAGCGTCGCCGCGCCGATCGAGCGCCCAGTGGCTCGGCACAGGTGGACGTCGCAAGCCAACGAAGCCCAGCCAAGCCAACGCAACCCAGGGCGCCCAGAAATACAGGCCTGTGAATGGCGACAGCAGAGAACCCCAAGTTTTCTCTAGGTTTGGCAGAGCGATGCCGAAGATGCCCGGGCCGATGTCGCGCACGAAGCCCGGATTCTCCATGTAGGCGTAGGGCAAGTGCCAAGGCGCCCCGAACGCGCGCCAGTTGAAATGCAGGAGCCACAGCGTGGGCAGGAGCGCGCCAAGAATAAGCCAAGGCAGATCATGGAATTGCCGGCGGCGCAGCAGCAACCACAGGACCAAGATTACCCCGGCGGGCGCGGCGGGAAACTCGATGCAGGCAGCCAGCGCCACGCCAAATCCGGCCAGGGCCACCGACGGTCTGCGGCCCAGAGGTCCAGCGTGATGGATGGCACCATAGGCCAAAAGCAGCGCCATTGCTGCGGGTTGGTGACCGGCAAACATCTGCCCGTAGGTCAGGGACAGCGAGCCCAAGCCCGCTGCCAGCACCACCGCGATTGCCAGTTGCGGGCGTTGCAGTCGCTGACTCAAATGCACGGCCAGCCAGAAAAAGCCTAATATACTTGGGAGGATGGCGCAGGTCAATCGCAGCCACCAGATGACGGCTGCCTTGCTGGGCGTGCCCCAGTGCCAAGTGCGGTACCAACCGCGTTGCAGGGTCAGCGGCAGAACGGCGACAAAGGCTAGGCCAGGGGCCTTGGCTGCGTAGAGTTTTCCCGTGCAATTAGGCGCTTTTCGCCCGTCGGTGCAGAACAGCGCCTTGTCGTTGACGTAGCCCCATTGGTCGTAGATCGGGCCTCGGTCGCCGCAGACGCCACGGGATGTGCAACTGCGCTCTGCGATGGCGTAAGAGCCCTGTTCAGCCATGGCCCGAGCCATGTAGACCCGCACGTTTTCATTGGGATTATTGGTTGGCTCTGACCAGTTGAACAGCCAACTGTAGCCCACGGTCAGCAGCAGCAGCAGGGCGATGCGCCAGCCCCGGGGCAAACCAGGCATGGAGACTCCCTTTTCTAGCGCGAACCGCACCCGAGTGAGCCTGAGCCAACACAGAATCAGTGATGATTGGCCAGAAGTGGAGCGATCAACAGGGAAACCACGCTCATAACCTTGATGAGGATGGCAACGCCGGGGCCAGAGGTATCCTTGAACGGGTCGCCAACGGTGTCGCCGATGACGGCGGCCTTGTGCGTGTCCGAGCGCTTGGGGTGACCGACGACGCCGCCCTTCTCGATGTATTTCTTAGCGTTATCCCAGGCCCCACCGGCATTGGCCATGAACAGCGACAGCGAAGCGCCCACGGCCAGCGCACCCGCCAAAGCGCCCGCCAAGGCTGCTGGGCCCAGGATGAAGCCGATGGCGACCGGACCGACGACGGCGACCAAACCAGGCAGAATCATGTGGGATAGGGCGGCCTGGGTCGCAATATTGACGATGGCTGCGGGCTGCGGATCGGCCAGGCCTTCGCGCAGACCCGGAATCGTGTCGAACTGGCGTTTGATTTCAACAACAATTGCGCCGGCTGCTTTGCCAACAGCGGTCATGGTCGATGCACCGACGATAAACGGCAATACGGCGCCAATCAGCAGGCCAATGAGAATCATTGGGTTGTCTAGCGCCAAGTCGGCCTTGGGTAGCTTGACCTCGAGCGAATAGGCGGAGAACAAAGCCATCACCGTCAAGGTCGCAGAACCGATGGCAAATCCCTTGCCGATGGCTGCCGTCGTGTTGCCCACGGCGTCCAGTTCGTCCGTAATTACGCGGACGCTCGGGTCAAGCTCGCTCATCTCAGCGATGCCGCCGGCGTTATCTGCCACGGGGCCATAGGCGTCTACGGTCATGACGATCGCCGTTCCAGCCAACATGCCGACGGCGGCCAAGCCAATGCCGTACAAGCCTAATTCGCCCATCGCCGAGTTAGCGACCATCGCCACAGCACCGATCAGCAGCAGGCAGACGAACACCGACTGCATGCCCACAGCCATGCCCTGAATCACGTTGGTGCCGGCACCGGTCTTGGCGGATTCCGCAACACTTTTCACCGGTCCGTAGTGGCCGGTGTAATACTCGGTCAAAAGCCCGATCAGCGCGCCGCCGATGGCGCCACCAGCCAAAGCCACGGTGACCGACTGATTGACCTGAAAACTAGGCAGAATCAGGTACGTAATTCCAACAACAACCAACGGAGGCAGGACCATGGCGGAGCGAAGGACCGTCGACGGCGCATGGTTCTTCATCAGTCGGGCAATGAAGATGCCGAGAATCGACACCGCTAGGCCAATGCCCGACAGAATCAGGGGAAGCGACACGGCCAAGGCTTTGACAGCTGCGTCATCCAGCGAGGCGCCCTGGACTACCAAGGTGCGGAGTTTACTGGCATCTGCGGTCAGCGCGATGGCCATGGTGGCGACGATGGCCGCGACCAGTGATTCGTAGATGTCGGCACCCATGCCGGCTACGTCGCCCACGTTGTCGCCCACATTGTCGGCCACAACGCCAGGATTACGCGGGTCATCTTCCGGAATATTTTCAATGACTTTTCCGGCGATGTCGGCACCGACGTCGGCCGCTTTGGTGTAAATGCCGCCGCCGATGCGCGCGAACAAAGCGATGGATGATGCGCCGACGGCAAAAGCGTGAAGCATTGTGCCCAGTTCCGGCTTGCCGTTGTACAGCGCGTAGACGCCGACAAGGCCGATCAGCGAGAGCCCTGCGACGCAAAGGCCCATCACGGCGCCGCCGTCTAGGGCGGTCAGCAGTGCATTGGCCTTGCCGATCGCGCCGCCTTCGGTAGCTGCTTGGGCGGTGCGGACATTGGCCAACGTGGCGCCCTTCATGCCGATGAAGCCGGCCAGCAGGGACAGGAATGCGCCGCTGAGGAAGGACAGACCCGCCTGCAAGCCCAGCGTGGCGGCAAGAATGCCAAAAACTACGATGGCATAGCCTGCGAGGACCTTGTACTCGGCCGTCAAGAACGCCATCGCGCCTTCGCGGATGTAACCGGCGATGCGCTTCATTGTCTCATTGCCCTCGGGCAGGCTCTTGATGCGCATGAAGAGGGCAGCAGCGGCGATTAGGGCAATGACTCCAGCAATTGCCGGGGCTTCAGTCCACATGTCCAAAGTATTTTGCGTCATCGACGGTGCGCTCCTGGGTAGTCAGGCTGCCGCGGGCCTCGCGCTTGCGCATAGGGGGATGGCCCTTTGCCCGGCTCGGCCTGCGTAACCGTATCAATTTCTTCATCTTCCTTGACGGCGGGCGGCTCTTCCGCTCCTGCCAAAGGGCCAATAGGGTGCCACGACTTGGCCGCCATCGCAAGGTGGTGCTGCGAGGGTTGGGCCGAATGCGTGGATATGGCTATTTTGTAAGCAGTTTTTCAGCACGGGTTGTTGGAATTTGCTTTGGTGCCCAAAGGGTTAATTCCATGAAAATTCGCAGAAATCATGCGTTCTGACCGCCATTTTGGCCGCAGCTTCCGGCGGGTGGCGTTGTCGGCTCGCGAATTGCTGGGAAAAGGCTGTCCTATCCTATGGCAGACCCTCGACCGTACAACTTGCTGCCGCCGACAGAGGGGCAAACACGCAAAGCGTCACCGTTGGTATGCGGCGACGGGTTCGTGGCGGGGCCGGTTACGCGGTCGGAGCGGCCACTGGGTCGGGGTCCAAGGGCGCTTCTTGAGCAAATGGTTGATAAACACACAGAAGTTTTCCGCGCCTCGCCTGGCCCGGTCTCAAGCCACCGGCAGGCCTTTGGGTCCCCGCTTGCGCTGGTGTACACTAGGCCGCGCCGGCGACTGCTGGGCTGGCTGCACCATTGCCATGGGGTGTCGCCACAGCTTGTTGCGCAATTACAAGGAGTTCGTCGAGTGCTGCGCCTCCCCGTCTTTGCCTTGCATGAACCCGAGACCCTAGGCCAAGTCCTAGAATTGCTGCGAATTCATCAACCAAGCGTTGGCCTGTTCGCTGGCGGCACAGACCTGCTGCCCAATATCAAGCTGGGACAAACGTACCGGGCGCATTGGATCAGCCTGCGTCGGGTCGAAGAACTTCATGAAATTACGCCGTTTGATGGCGGGCTGCGCTTGGGGGCTTCATCGGGGCTGGCAACGCTGGCCACCGACCCTGACCTGACCGCGGGATGGCCGGCCCTTGCCCAGGCCCTGGACAAGATCGCAAGCCCGCAGATTCGTAACATGGCGACTTTAGGTGGGAATCTCTGCCTTGATACGCGCTGTCGGTACATCAACCAGTCGCAGATGTGGCGCCAGGCCTTGGGCGGCTGCCTGAAATCTCATGGAGATCAATGCCATGTGGTGCCGGGCGGCAAGGGCTGTGTGGCCGCGCTGAGCGCCGATTCGGTCGCGCCCCTGATCGCGTATGGTGCCGAAGTCGACATCCTTGGCCCCAGCGGTTTGCGGCGAATCTTGGTGCAAGATCTGTATGATAGCGATGGGTTGCATCATGTCCGTTGCCAACCGGACGAGGTCCTGACCGCCGTTGTTTTGCCGGCACCGCCAGCCACCCGGCATGTGCGCTACCGCAAGTGGTCGGTCAGGAAAAGCATTGATTTTCCACTGGTTTCTGTGGCTGTTCGCCTCGATGTCGATGCCCAGGGCCTGCTGAGCGATGGGCTGATCGCCGTGGCCGCTCTGGGCCCCAAGCCGCGCGTGCTGCCGCTTGGGCAACTGCGGGGGCGCGTTCTCGATGAACAATTGGCCCATGATCTTGGGCAGATGGCCTTTGATCGCTGCCGTCCTCTGCCCAACATTCCGTATGATCCGGCCTACCGCCGGGAGCGATTGGCCGTTGAGGTTCGCCGGGCGGTTCGCGACATGGCCGGTCTTCCGATCAAGCCGCTCGCTGCCCGATTGGCCTTGCTGGGTGACCAACTCTGAGTCGAACCTCTTCATTTTTAACCGCATTTTTCGCGATCGACCAAGGACCTCATGGCGCACTTTAACCCCGATGATCTGATCTACGACTGGAACGAGCTCAAAAGGGAGATCGCTCCGATTCACAAAACATTTCGCCTCGTTGACGAGACGCTGCGTGACGGAATTCAGTCGCCCTCGGTGACCAATCCACGCATCGAACAGAAGCTGGAACTGCTGCATTGTATGGAGGATGTGGGCATCGAATGCGCCGACGTCGGCCTACCGGGGGCCGGGGCCCAGGCCGTGGCTGACGTGACGCGGTTGGTGACCGAGATCCGCGATCAGAAGCTGAAGATCGAGCCCAACTGTGCCGCGCGAACGCATTTGGCCGACGTCCAGGCTGTGATCGACATCAGCCAGGCCACTGGCCGCTCGATTGAAGTCTGTGCATTTCTTGGTAGTTCTCCGGTCCGACAGTATGTCGAGAACTGGGACGTCGCGCACATGGTCAAGCTGGTGACGGCGGCGACCGACCTAGCGGTGCGCAACGGGCTGCCCCTGTCCTTCGTCACCGAGGACACCACCCGCGCGCATCCAGAAACGCTGCGATCCCTGTTCAAGGCGGCCATCGATCACGGCGCCTCGAGGCTGATCTTGTGCGACACGGTTGGGCACGCGACGCCCGATGGCTTGCGGAATCTTTTGGATTTTACCCGGGGCGTCGTGGCTGAGACCGGAGCCGAGGTGCAACTCGACTGGCACGGCCACAACGATCGCGGACTTTCGCTGACCCTGTGCCTGTGGGCCCTGGAATTCGGCTTCGATCGCGTGCACGGCACGTGCCTGGGCGTCGGCGAGCGGGTCGGCAACGCTTCGATAGACCAAATCCTGTTGAATCTCAAGCTACTTAACGTCGGTGACCGCGATCTCCACAAGTTGCGCGCCTACGTCGACAAAGTGAGTCAGTACTACGGTGTGCCAATTCCCTATAATTACCCCGCTTTTGGGCGTGACGCTTTCCGCACGGCCACTGGCGTGCACGCGGCAGCAATTGCCAAGGCGATGCAACAAGGCCGCAAAGACCTGGCCGACCGGGTTTATTCCAGCGTCCCGGCGGCCGATCTTGGCTGCAAGCAAGTGATCGAAATCGGTTTTTACAGCGGCAAGGCCAATGTGGTCGTTTGGCTCCTGGAACGCGGTTTGGAGGCCACCGACGATCGGGTGCAGGCCATCCTCAACCGTGCAAAGGCGGGGGACATGACCCTGGTTGATGAACAAATCTATGATGCTTTGGCGGCTCAGGGCCTGTTGCCCGCGGCCGGTGCGATCGTCGGCTAGGAGCAGAGCTGGGCGGAACGCGGGCTCATGTCACATGGGTGGCCGTTGTTTGGTCGAGAAGGGGAATAGAAATCGTGCCTTCGGCTCGTCCCATGTCAGCACAAGGCCCCGTGTTGGTGATCGGCCTCGATCCGGTGGGGCTCGCCATTGTCCATCGACTGCACGCACTCAATGTTCCAGTGCAAGTGCTTGGTACGCCTAGGGAAATGGCGCGCTGCGCCGGCGAACTCACTTCGTTGGGCATCGAAGCGCTTGCAGCCAGCGATGGGTGGGAAAATGACCTGCAAAGGCTTGAACTAGCTAGGTATTCTGTTCTCGTTCTGGTCGCAGACGACGACGCGCGCAACGTCGACGCCTGCCTCATCATCCGGCGCTACCACGGCGAGATTCCGATCGCTGTTCGCGTTTCAGATCCAAGCCTTGTCCGTTTTCTGCAGATGAGCGTGCCGCACGTCGACGTGTACTCGATGGGGTCGACGACGGCACCGGCTGCGGCCGAATTGGCCATGCAATTCATCGGTCAAGGCCGGCCGCTGCCCGAGCGTCCGACCCGCCTCGCCGCGGATGCCCACGTGCCGCGTGTGCGGGCGCGCCTAGGCTGGGCCATTGGCCTGACGCTTGGGGCGGTGCTGCCGGTGGCCGCGCTGCTTGCCAAGGGGCTTCATTTGGGCCGCTGGGCCGCGTTGCAGCTCGCTTTGTCACGCCTGTGGCATGTGGACCTGGGCCCGGCTCCGGCTTTGCATGGGCTCTGGGCGGGCCTTGCGCTGCTGCTCGGCGTTCTTGGATTTCTCCAGGTGGCGTGTGCGGTTGGGTTGGTCATTGACTGGCTGCTGACGCGGCGGTTGGCCAACGTCGCTGAAAGTGCGCCCTTGGGCCTTGCTGGACACGTCGTGGTGTGTGGCGCTGGCAACATTGGTGCTCGGGTCGCAGAACTGCTGCATAAACGCAAGGTTCGGGTCGTGGTGATCGAGTCTGCCGGCACCTTGCGCAACGTTCAGCGGTTGCGGGTCCGCGGCATTAACGTCGTCATCGGCGATGTGACCGTGGATGAAACCCTGCAGCTGGCTGGGGCGCATCGGGCGGCTGCAGCGCTGGCCCTGACCAACAGCGATGCCGTCAATTTGCATGTGGGATTGCTGCTCAGCGACAAGAAGTTCGGCATCCCGACGGCCGTGCGCATCTTGGCCCCTGAGTTGGCGGCGCACCTCGAGCAACACCTTGCCTTTTCAACGATTTCCCCCGTTGCCGAGACCGCTAGCCACGTCTGCCGCACGGTGGAACGGATGCGCGGTGAGCGCCTGGGAGCCAAGCTATCGACTTCGACCACTGGCGAAATCCAGAAGCAGACTGGGCGATTCGCCGGCCCGGAGTTCGACACGTCGCCCAGCGAGGCGAGGCCCGCCCTGGACGATTCGGGCCCTGGGATACCACATGGTTAACTCTCTAACTCGATTGGTATTTTGCCTGATTTTGGTCGCGATTTTCGCCCCCATTGGCTCGCAGGCTTGGGCCCAAGCGCGGGTACCAACAACGGTCGCAGCGAATCCGGTGGGCGCGGCCAAGACAGCCGTGGTGCTGCCGTGGACGGCGACGCAGGTTCAGGACGCTGACCTGGATGATGCCTGGGCTCGAGTCTATATCCGCGCAAATCCAGGACCTTTTCAATACACGGCCTACGAGATCACGCCGCGAGGCAGGGCAGGGCCGGCTTCGCAGGTCAAGGGCATGATGGGGCGCAAGGACGTTGTGACGCGCCTGGAACTGCTGTCCCGGGACCGGATACGTGCGTTGTTTCAGAGTCTTGTCGATGTGGACGCCTTGAATCTTCCTCATCCACCTCTGCCTAGTGTGCATACGGACGCAACAGTTCAAGTCAAGTCTAAGAAGGCGCCCAAGGGCGACTTGGGCCTCGCTGGGGTGCAAGCGCCCGACCCCTTGCAAGGGCCAACGCATTCGGCCGTGCCGGTCTACGAGGTGTCCATCCGCCTGGGTGGCCGAGAAAACTCGTTTTTAGTCGCTGATCCCTTCGCCATGGCCGACCGCCGTTACGCGGCCTGCGTCCAACTGATTCGCGACCTAGCGATCGCCACCGCGGGCGAAGTGAGCTATGCGGGGCCCGAAGGCCATGAAGGGGCCGATGGGTATCTGTTTATCGATAGCGTGCCCGGGGCCCAGGTGCAGGTCGACGCCATGAAACTGCCCGACGGAACGCCGATTTTGGGCTATACGGTGCCGGCCGGGGACCATACAATCATTCTTGAGAACAAAGAGTTGGGGCTGAAGCGCTCGTACAAGGTGCGGGTTCAAGCGGGGCTAACGACCTCGCTGGAAGTCGAACTGCGGTGAACATCGAGTTCGCCCTCACTTCGCTGCCTGACGCCTCGATGCGGCTGCGAAAGTTGGCGCGTTGGCTGACAGAAACCGAGCCAGATCAAGCAATTGACTCATTGGACACCAACCTGCGTGCGACCCGAGAATCGGCCGTCGCCCGCCAGTTTGCCTTGACGTTTGTCCATCTGTTGCTTCACATTCGTCCAAGACCACCTCTGCCTGGGGGCCCCCTGCCTCTGCCGGACCGGCAATGGCTGCTGCCGGACCTTTCGATCGCCCAGTTGATCGGCGCAGCCACTAGTCGCGAGGATCGCTTTCTTTCCAGCCTGTTGCGTGACGCATTCGCGCCGCCTTTGCCCACAGACGGTCGGCCTCTGCCACTGCATCCGACCTTGGAGAAGGTCCCCCTGGGCACGCGTCGCGAAAGGGCCCGCCAGGGAAACCGCGCTTACTTACAGGGGCTTCTGCTGGACACGACTCCTTCGGTGGTGGAACTGCTGGGCGCCAATCCCCGTCTGCTAGAAGCTGGCGCCGTCCAGATCGCGTCCCTCCGGCCGACCCATCCGCTGGCCCTGGAGGCAATTCTGTTGTCGCAGCGGTGGTTAGCCCACGAAGGGGTGTGCGAAGCCGTGCTGCGCAATCAAGCCATTTCGCCGTGGCTGTCGAGGGCTTTACTGCCACTGGCGCCGCGACGTGTTCAGGTGGCGCTTCCCCACCTAGCGTGGTTGGAGGCCTCCCTGCGCATGGAGATTGCCGGGTGGCTGGGCGTTCCCTTGCCCGAAAAGGGAGAGTTGGAACGCATAGAACGCGTGCAATCTCAACGAGTTTACCCCAAGGTATCCAAAGCCGAAGATGTGCCCATCCACCAGGTAGACCTAGCGGACCTCGACTTAGCGGACCTCGACTTTGCCGACCCGCCTCGAGAGCTAGGGGCAAATCCCGAATTCTAGGGCGGGCACGCGCGCGCTTCGGCCGAGGCCTTGTCGTGCTCGGTCCACTTGGACACGCCGTCGACCTGACACTCGATTCGGTCAATAGAACCATTGGTTGGCCGATACCAAGTCCAGCGTCCCTGCGACTTTCCGTCCGCCATTTCGCCTTCCCAGACCAGCCGTCCCGCCGCAAACTGGCGGTGCATGCCGTTTTCCGTGTCGTCCCGATAGGTTGTCTCCATGCGCAGGGCGCCATCCAGCGCATAGTACTTGGCTGGGCCGGACTTCTTGCCCGACTTGTAAGTCAACTGCGCAATCACCTTGCCATTGTCCGGATTCCATCGCACCTCCGGACCTTCGGGAATGCTTCCGCGCAGGCAGCGCACAACGCCTTCGCCCCGCTCGACCTTGGCTCCGGCGGCACAGACGGGGTCTGGCGGGGCCTGAACCGTGGCCGTGGGTGCTACAGGACTGTCGACTTCATCCGCAAATTGTTTTTTCATTTCAGTTGGTTGAGCCGAAGGGCTCCCAGCGTCCGCTGCCCCCGGCAGGCCGACCGCAGGATCCGTCGCAGACCCCGCGCAACGGGTGCATGCGGCGGTCCACAGGCAGCCCGCTACGACGACGACGCGCACAGCCGTTGACCCTAGGAAAGCTCGATCCATCGCCAAACCTCGTTTGCATACCAAAGGGTTAAACCCATGAAATCGTAGAAAATCATCGATGCCCCAAGGCATGTCAGCCACGCAGCTTACACGCCGCCGCAAGCATCGCCTACAGGTCCCTGCAGGGTCGGGCGAGGCTCGTGCGCCGCCCGCCCACCTTGGTCGGCTCGACGTCGTTTGTTGCTTGGTAATCACCTAGAATTACGCATAGTCTCAGTGTATCAAGCCCTACCCCAGGCGCAACACCAGCAGGCGTGGCTCCGTGAACTCGGCGATGGCAGCGCGGGGGCCTTCACGGCCTAAGCCGGAGCCCTTGACGCCGCCATAGGGCATGGGGTCGCTGCGGAACGTCGGGACATCATTGTGGATGACCCCGCCAACTTGGAGCCCCGAGAATGCTTGCCAGATCCGGTCAATATCGCGTGTAAATATGCCGGCTTGCAGGCCGAATGGCGAGTCGTTGGCCCGAGCGATGGCGTCGGCAAAATCGTCGACCGCATCAACGCAAAGCCCCGGGCCAAAGAGTTCCTGCCGTTGCAGATGTGCATCCGCGGGCACGTCCAAGAAAATGCTTGGAGAAAGCAGAGTTCCCGTCGCGTTGCCGCGCACCAGACTCTTGCCCCCGAGCGCAATCGCCTGATCATACACAGCTTGGATGCGTTCAGCCGCACGGCGATCGATGACGGGGCCACACAGCACCCGCTCATCTAGGGGCGATCCGCAGGGAAAATCCTTAGCTACTTCTAGGATATGATTCAGCAATTCGTCTTGAACTGACCGATGGACCAAGACGCGTTGGACGCTGATGCAGGTCTGTCCCGCGTAGGCAAAGGCGCCGCTGCAGATTCTCTCCGCCGCATGCTTCAGGTCGGCATCGTGCCAAACGATACAGGCAGCGTTTCCGCCCAGTTCCAGCAGTACCGGCTTGCCCTGAACCTGCCGGTGCAAGTGCCAACCCACGCGATCACTGCCGGTAAATGTCAGGAGTTTCACCCGTTTATCGGTCGCCAGCCGTTCAGACCGCTGGTTATCGAGCCAGAGCACCGAAAGGCCCCCAGCCGGCAATCCAGATTCCTGCAGAATTTCAGCTAGATGAAAGGCACTCAGCGGGGCTTGGGGCGCAGGCTTGAGCACCACGGGGCACCCGGCCGCAATGGCGGGAGCGAGCTTGTGGACCACGAGGTTGAGCGGAAAGTTGAAGGGCGTGATCGCGGCGATGAGGCCACGGGGAAAGCGCCGGACAATCCCGTAACGACCCGTTGCTGCAGCCGTATTACCTAAGTCGATCGCCTCATCGGCCGGTCGCCCCGCTTCTTCCGCCGCGAACTGGCAAGTATCGGCCGCGCGCTGAACCTCACTCCTTGCCAAACGCAGGGGCTTGCCCGCTTCCTGGGCCAGCACCGGTGCCAAGAGCTGTTCACGTTCGCGAAGTAACCGCGCAGTTGTAAAAAGGATTTCTCGCCGCTGGTGGGGCGATAGGGCCGCCATGGTGGCTTGCGCGGCAACGCCGGCTTGCAGAGCTGCCTCTAGTGAATCATCTTGTGCCTCATGGACTTCCCCGACAATCTGTCCATCCCACGGTGCGCGAATGGCTTGGCCGTGGGCCTCGGCTTGCCAGCGACCTGCGAGAAATGTGCGAAAGGTCTTCATGGCCGCACCGTAATTGGCCGCGAAGTGCCTGTCAAGTCCATGTGCCCGTCAAGTCCATGAGATCATCGACGATTACCTGTCGCCCAGCGAGGACCTTGACATTCGTCAAGGGCGGAGTAGATCGACAGGAGACCTGACCGCGGGTCAACTGCTATTTTGCCGGGGACTTGGGCCCCAGTGACTTTGGCAGCAGTGCATCGCTCGGGGGCTCCGAGATTGGGTTTCTCCTAGGGACATGGGATCTTACGTGGATTTCGACAAACTCGCCCTACTCGATAGTTATCGACTCCTGTCGGGAGTGACGGTGGACCTTCGCCAAGCGTCGCCAGCGTCCCGGGTGTTCTTGCTCGACTTGGCGCTGCGTTTGGCCCAAGGGCAGGGGTACGCGGAACTGATTCAGCGGGTGATGCAGCCAGATGCGCCAATTTACGACGGTTTAAGTCCGCTGGCTCCTCAAGCACAGGAACGCCCTGCGGCGCGCGCGGCCCGCGATTTGGTCTACAGGGCCGGTGTGGCGGAAGGCGCGATTGAGCCGAGCCCCGCGGAATCTGCCGTGCCACTTCCACTGGGATTACGGGCGCTTTCGGGGCTGGCTGCCCTCGCGGGGGACCGGCCAGCGAGCAATAGCCTGACCACCGAGGACTTAGTGACCGTCGGTGAAGCCATGGAGATGCTTGGAATTACGCGGCAGGCGGTCATCAATGCCGTGCACAGCGGTCGGGTTCGCGGCGAGCAGCACGGCAAACTGTGGATTCTTTCTCGGGAAGACGTACTTCGGTATCGGCTTCAGCGCGACGATCGAAAGGCGGGCCGAGCGGTCTAGTCGCACGCCCACGCGACGGGCGGGGAACGCCTCGCAATTGGCCTGTTTTGCCGCTAGAATCGCCTCCGGTTCACCGTCGTGCCGTGCCCTCGTCATGTGCGCGGGACGTCTTGGTTCCTGACGTTGACACCGCTGGGCTCAGGGGGACGGCGTGCAGCTAGGTAGGTTCATGTTTCAACGTACACAGCTGAATCATCGACGTAATTGGGCTAAGCGCTGGGCGTCCATTTGGGCCTTCGTGCTGCTCTGTGCGGTTGGCGGTCTGTGGCCCAATCACGGTCACGCAGCGCCCGGGCGGGCTCATCGGCCGAGCAAGGACGCGGCTTCGGTGCTGATCCAGCGCCTGCAGTCGACGCCAGCCGGCAAGGAACGCGATGAATTGGTAGACCAAATCCTCGATCACGGCGATGCTGCGTGGCCTGACGTCCGCAGCAAGCTCGATGCCCTCGCTGCGGTCAAGGATGGCGAAGATGTCGTGGTCGATCTGCTCCTGGGCTTTGGCCTGGCGAGCTATGAAGAACTAGCTAATCGCATTGGGAAAATGGGAGACAGCGCTGCTCGCCGGATCGCAAGGCAGTTGCTCGGCGGGCACTATCCCAAGGATGATCGGCAACTGCAGATTTTGTCAGGGCTTTGTGCGCGAGAGGACGATGAGCTGCTGCTGATGGTCTTGCCGGAAGTTTTCTCGCGAAACCCAACAGTTGCCCTGGCCCGCGTGGTGCGATTGGTCGATGACCGGCGCGCCAACCTGCGGGCGTACGCGATCGACACGCTCGTCGCGCAGAACTATACCCCGGGCCTGCAGCCGATGGTCCGGCTCCTTGGCATCGAGCAGGTCAAGGCGACGCCAGATAATTTAACCTTGCGGATCAAGCTGATCAGCGCGATCGCTCGTCTCGGCAAGGGCAATGATGCGGCGGCTGACCCGCTGATCGCTGCGGTGGACGTGGCGGACCAGCGGGAGGCAGCCCTTGACGGCTTGGCCTTGGTCGGGGCACCGGCGGTTCGTGCGGCGATCTTCCTGATGCGAACGGCCGATCGCGGGCGCATCGAGACGGCGTTGGCCGTTCTCAACCATTTGCGGGTGCAGGCTGCGCCGGAGTTGTTGCCGCTGATTGCTGGCGGTGACGAAAGGACTCGCGCCTTAGCCATGGATATGCTTGCACATTTGGGCGTGACTTCGGTGCGCGCCGAAATCGTCAATATGGTGCGGCTGAAGCGTTTTTCGGACCTGCGCGTCGGGCTGCAACTTGCGTTATCGATGTATGATCCGAGCGTTCGGCAACTGCTCCTCGACCTCCTGACCGACAAGGACCCGACGGTACGAACCTTGGTGGTCGACGAGTTATGGAACCTTCAAGACCCTGAAACGTATCTACAACTGCGAACGGTCGCCGCCCGTGACACCGATCGGCCGGTGCGTATGCAGGCAGCGCTGGCGATCGCGGGGATGGGGGATGCTAAGGCCCTAGAATTTCTTCGTAAAATGGTCGATATTCAAGATACCGCTGAGCGCGTCGCGGTAATTGAAGCGCTTGGCCGTGTCGATGGCCTCGATGCAGTGCCGGCCCTGGCGCGTCTGCTGTCGGACCCGGCCGACGTCGTTTTTCGCTCTGCTTTATTGGCGTTACGAAAGATCACGTTTCACAGCGGACCGCGGCGCGAGTCCGAATGGCTCGGCTGGCTGGCAGCGGAAAAGCGACGTGAACCTGAAAAATTTGAAGAGGTTCCCAGCCGCATTCGCAAATACGCGGTCGACGGCATCGAAAGAGCCTACCAACAAGTCGATGAAGACGATGACCGCACCATCGTCGTCCTTAGCGGGCCTCCTTACCGTGATTCCACGCACTTGGCCCCGCAGGTGTATCGGTTGGCCAATGATTTCCAGCTGATCGTGCCCAAGCGGGCTCCGGGCGATGGTTCGGCGGCAACGACGACCCTGGCGGAGCGAACCGCGGACCTTGACCAATTGCTCAACAAAGTGGCCGTTGGCCAGGTCGTACTGCTGGCCGACCCGGCGGGTGCTCATTTCGCGTTGACCTATGCCGCGATGCGCACCAAGCGGATTTCCCACGTCATTCTGCACGGTGGGCCGTGGCCGAGTGCACAGGCCGTGGCGCGAATGCCCGGCGAGGTCTTTGACGCCATGCAAGCGCCCTGGCGCGACGACGTGGTGTGGGCCCTGCGCCAGCACGCGCTGCTGACGTCAGCACTGCAAGTTCGAACAATTTCAAAGGGTTTGTGGACAGCATTGCTGCAGGATCAGGAGCAAGGACGGCGCCTTTCGGCCGACAACCTGTATCCCGACGGCTTCACGCTTGAGGCCCGCGAGCGGGCCCTGCATGAGGTCAGCCTCTACGAGCCGAAAACCCTTGCAGTTCCAACACTTTTGCTGCTTGGTGACAAGGCTCCGTGGTCGGCTTCGGTGGCAGCAGAAATTGCTGCCCTGGGGGAAGGGACCAAAAAGCAGTTGCGTGTGATTAAAGTCCCTGATTGTAAAGCGTTTCCTTTGCTTGACAATCCCGGTGTGACCTTGAGCGCGATCCACGATTTCTTGAAATAGCGCGCGGAGGTTGCGCACTGGGCCGGCAAAACGGTACAGATCACCGTGGGG